>JBPCOC010000045.1:0-89714 GCA_051000635.1 Sphingomicrobium sp.
TTGCGATTGCGGCCCGCGCCAGCAGTGCTCCGACCAGAGTCCCGATGGCCGCTGACCACAGCACCACCATGCTGATCGTCCAGAGCCATAAGCCGATTTCAGTAGCGGTTGGTAGCGAGAAGAAAGCAAGAAGGGATATCAAACTCGAAAAGGCGAACGGCCAGATGAGTCGTGGCCTTGCTCGGCTGGCAACAGCAGCGCTTACAAAGGCCATAAATGACACCAAAACGCTGAACGGCAGGATTAGGATGGTCGAGAAATCCACCCTGAAACGTTACTGAATTGAATGTCCGCTTTCCATCCTTTCCGGACATTAGCGGCTTAGGTCTGCTTTCGACCTATTGCGGACATTAGCCGGACGTGAGATCGAGGGGCTGATGGCGCGGGGGAGCATGAGAACAGCGGGAGTTCTGGCGCTCCTTGGAGCCGCACTTGAGGCGGTGGCCATTTTATGGATCATCGTCGCGGGCCGTCCCATCCTCAACCCCGTGGCACCGTTCTTCCTGCTGATCCCGATAGGGGCCTGTCTCGCCGGCCTGTACATGCTTAAAGCCACCGTCGCAGATGACCGATCGTGCCTTTTCTTAGCGTTGCTTTTGCCGCTGCTTGGCGCGAACTTGATTGCGTTCTTCTTTTTCGTCGCGATGCACAGCGGCGGAATGTGAGCTAGAGCGCAATGTCCGCTTGCCACCCAATGCTGCCGCCCGGTTTTGAGCTTCAGCGTGGGTGGAACGCCGTTCAGCTCAAGCCGAAGTCTCTCAAGGAGATCGTGCCGCCGGAGTACATTGCGGCACCCCCGCCTCCGCCGCCTGGTTTTGCCCCGGCTTTGTAGGCTTGCGAGAGCGAAGCAGCCGGCAAAAACTGCTCCACTGTAGAGCGCTGAGCGTTTTTCTGAGTTAGTCAGAGCGGATGTTCAGCTCAATTCCGGGGACGGTAATCGTCAGCGCCATCGTAGGCGTCGTTAGCTTCGTCATCGGCGTCAGGTTCGCGAAGGATCAAGGTGATCGCGCCGCGATTCGTGAGATATACCAGCGCCTGTTCGAGCACTTCCGAGAATTGCGCGACTCGATTGCCGCTCACGCTCCCAAGACCTGGGCGGATTTTCCCGCCGAAGGAGGCAGGCGCGTTCCGCTTTTCCGGAGGCTGCAATCAACGGGTGCCGCTCATCTATTGCCTGCGTCTATCGCAGCTGATTGCGAGGTGGCTGAGTTCGATGCTCTGGTAGCGGGCAGCAAGCACAAGCAATGGGTGGCTGAAACTTACGTCAACGAGCTGCGCAATCTACTCCAGGGTTGGACTTCAGCAAGCCCCCAGTATCTGGAAGGCCGGCCGTACCGAACAGTTCGAGCGGGCGCCCTTAGCCTATTCTCCGATGTGAAGTTGCAGGCGATCATTAGTGGAGCGCAGGAAGAGGGGCTGGGCGTCTCGATCGAGCTTGCGACGGAACGCGGGCGCACGCTGCGACTGTTTCCTCAAAATTTTTCTGCCGAAGGATGGAAAAGCGGACTCAGGCAAGCGTGGGAGTTGGCGATGGCCGACGACAGAGCGAGGGACCACCGGACGGCGCTTGCCTCTGCGCAATCGTCTATTGACAAGCTGCTTCTGACCCTGAGCTCCCGCGTTCGTGATCCTCATCAGCTGTTCGAGAGCCTTGTGGGATCGCTGAAGGACTTGGTCGGACGATAGCTGGCGCCCAACTCCTAGATCGATATTTAGGCAGCGGCTCCACGATCAGCATCGCGGCCCTCGGTGATACCGCCGCGATTATCTGCGGCTGAGTGGCCCCCTGATTATACGGCTGTCAGCTCGCGTGCGAGCTTGGCCCGCGCCGCCTCAGCCAAGAAGCCTGAGCGGTTCCTTGCCACCCGATCGATACTGGCAACAAGCCCTTCGTCTAGGGTGACATTGATGCGCACGGCCTTGCCGGGGAGATCGACGCGAGCGAGAAACCGTGCGACCTCTTTAATGTCTGCGTCAACTTCGACCTCCTCCGATGGACGGGGGAGGTCGTCGCGTGACTCCGCCAACAGATGAAGGTGTGCGCACAGGGCCTGCTCGCCATTGGCAAAAGCTTCTGCTTTGGTGCGCCCCGCTGAGACACACCCAGGAACGTCGGGAAAGAACACGCTGTAGCCGTCGCCGGCGTGCTCCACGACACCTGTGTAGATTTCAGTTCCCATCGTCGTTCTCCTCGACGTGTGTATAGATACACACCAACGTATGAACGTCAAGTTAGCGGAAATTGATCCCCGAAACTCTGGCGATCGAGCGCAACGTGCCTATCGCTAGATCGGAATTGGGATGCGGCACGGTTACTAGGCCGGGCTTTTCGGGGTGACGAAAGTGGTGGTGGCTGCCGCTCACACGAACCTGCACCCATCCATCGGCTTCAAGGGCGCGAATAACGTCTCTGCTTTTCATGTGTATACAATACACACAGCAACAGATCGGTCAAGGGAAGGTGTGTATACTCTACACACGGCCCGTTGGCTAATGGCGCTATTGGCACTAACGGCAGAGATTCTGACGCCTGCACTCGGTCGCTCCAACAGGCCGGGGACCGCCTGCAATCTGCGTGTAATTGCGCACGGCAAGTTGCAGATGTTTCCGGAACGTTCTCGCATGGGAACGGAGCATGAAAACGCATTCAATTCCGTGCCTTAGGCATGCTTAGGCACGCTCCGGAACGTTCTTCCGGCAGACTTAAAATCCTCTTCCCCAAAAGGGAGTGTGGGTTCGACTCCCACCGTCCGCACCATCGCAACGCGCAGCCTGTCCGGGGGACAGGCGAGCATTGCGATCCCACATCAGGAGAGGCCCCCTCCACCGCGTTCGCCGGTCTCCCTCCCCGTCCCATTTCGAAACGCGTGGATCGTTCCGCCAAACAAGGCTGTTGAACATGGTTAAATGGCCTTTAATCATTTCCCCATGCACGGCGCCCGAGCAGTCATTGCAGCCGACCCCAGGCTCTTCGGCCGCGCCGAAGTCCGGCAGTCCGAGCCGCTGCCTGAGCGCGGCTGGACGATTTCCGACGACGCCAAGCTGTTCGCATCGACCTTCGCCGCCGGATTCCTGTTCGTTTCGATTTTGATCGCTTGAACCGTCCCCCGGACGGTTCGCTCCGCAAAATTAATCGCCTAGCCTCGCGCCTAGTCACAGGCGCGGTGCAGTCTCCAGCCCAGCCAGGCGGCGATGACGCTGGCGATGGCGACGATCAGGAGGCTGTCGGCGACGGTCACTCCCAACTGGACGACTCCGGTCAGGATCAAGGTCGCAGCGACCATGAAGCCTGAATTGACGATGTTGTTGGCGGCGATGGTCCGCGCAGTCTCCGACCTCGGCACGGTGATCACCAGGAACGCGTAGAGCGGAACGACGAACATGCCGCCGGCGATCGCCACCCCGAGCAGGTCGACGACCACCATCCAGCTGTTCGGAAGCGCCAGGAACTGGCCGATCGTGTAGAGCTCGCCGTCGTTCACCGGCCAGGTTCGCACGCGCCGGAACAGGTCGAGCACGAACAGCCCCATGGCGAGTGCCGAAACCGGCGAGAAGCGCGCCGACACCTTGCCGTTCAGGAGCAAGTTCACGACCACCGAGCCGATCGCGACTCCGATCGAGAAGATCGCCAGGAACAAAGTGGCGACGGTCTGGTCGGAACCGAGGCTGTTCTTGACCAGAGGCGGGAACTGGGCGGCAAGCACCGCGCCCATCGCCCAGAAGAAGCTGATCGACAGGATCGCAAGGAACAGCCGCCGAACGTGCAGCGTGCCGCTGACCAGGGTCACCGACGCCCGGACGATGTGCCAGTCCATTCCGCGTTTGGGGAAACCGGGAATCTCGGCGTCTTCGGACGGCGGCGCCGGGGGGACGTAGCCGCCCGTTATCCGGCCGATGACGGCGACGAGGATCACTGCAGCCGCGGCCCATTCGGCATGGTAGCTGCCGTCGGGGCGCTGAAGGATCAGCAAGCCGCCGAAGATGGTGCCGCCGAGGATCGCGATATAGGTTCCGGCTTCGACCAGGCCAGTGCCTCCGAGCACCTCGCGCTCTCCGAGATGCTGCGGCAGAATCGCATATTTGATCGGGCCGAAGAAGGTCGAGTGGATGCCCATTGCAGCGAGCGCTCCGAGCAGCAGCGGGATGTTGTGGAGCAGCAGCCCGGCGCCGCCGAAGACCATGATGACGATCTCCGCAGTCTTCACGATGCGGATGATTCGCGCCTTGTCGTGGGCATCGGCTAGCTGGCCGGCGAGCGCCGAGAGCAGGAAGAAGGGCGCGATGAACAGGCCGGCCGCAACCGCGCTGAACGTCGCCTCCTGTTCGGCATCGCCGTAGATGCCGTAGATCACCAGCATCACCATCGCGGTGCGGAACAGATTGTCGTTGAACGCCCCCAGGAACTGAGTGGCGAAAATCGGCAGGAAGCGCCGCGTTTTCAAAAGGTGCAGCGCGTCCTGCATCGAGCCGGTGGCTTAGCGGCTTGTGCGGCAACGGCAAGCGCCAGTGTAGCGATGGCTTTTCCAGCGTGGGCGGTTTGGCGTAGAGGCGCACCGATGCTGTCGCTTCCCAACCTTCTGACCTTGTCGCGAATCCTCGCGGTGCCGATCCTCGTCTTCCTTCTGTGGCGGCCGACACCAGTCGATTATCTGATCACCTTCGTCCTCTACTGCCTGGTCGGAATCACCGACTATTTCGACGGCTATCTCGCCAGGGCGCATGGGCAGATCTCGAAGCTCGGCCAGTTTCTCGACCCGATCGCCGACAAGATCGTGGTCGCGGCGGTGATCGTCATGCTGCTCGCCTCGCGCCAGGCGGACGGCGACCCGCCGATCATCGAGGACCTGCACGTCATCCCGGCGCTGATCATCCTTTTGCGCGAGATCATCGTCTCGGGCCTTCGCGAATTCCTCGCCGAGCTTCGGGTATCGATGCCGGTAAGCCACCTCGCCAAGTGGAAGACGACCTTCCAGCTGGTCGCACTGGGAGCGCTGATCCTTGCAGGTGCGCTGCCGGCGCAGCAGTGGGTCCACGCCGTCGGCCTCGCAAGTCTGTGGGCGGCGGCTGGCCTCACGCTGGTGACCGGCTATGATTATCTGCGCATCGGCCTCAGGCACATGGACTGAGGAGGGACGGTCAGAAGGGCTTCACCACCTTCATCTGCGCGTCTCGAAGCTCCGGAACCTGCCGCAGCTGCGGCCGCACCTTCTTCAGGTCACCAACGACGACCAGAGTCATCCTGTCGAGCGGCAGGCTGGTGCGGGCCGATTCCTTCATGCGCTCGGCCGATACCGACAGAACCGCAGGAACATAGGTCTCCAGCCACGTCGGCGGCAGATTGTGGAAGTCCCGGGTCGAGAGCTGATTGATGACTCCGGCGGGGCTGGCATTCTGGAGGATGAAGAGGCCCGCGATGTACTGGCGCATTCCGGCCGCCTCCGGCTCCGGAATTGGCTCGTTCTGCATCCTCCGGACCTCGTAGAAGACTTCCTTGAGCGCCGGCCCGGTCACCGCCGTCGTTACGTCGGCATCGAACGTCCACAGAGACTCGCCGGCGTTGAGAGTGATCCCCGAGAAGGGCGAATAGGTATAGCCTTTCGCCTCACGAATATTGGTCGTGATCCGAGAACTGAAGGCGCCCCCAAGAAGGGCATTGCTGACGCGCAGCGGAATGTCGCCCGGCGAGCCCGCGACAGGAGCTGGGAACGCGAGCCGGATCGTCGACTGGGCAGCGCCAGGCCGATCCACGAGCACCACTTGCGGGCCAGGCCGTGGTTGGGGCGGAAGCCGCAGCCGCTCGGGACCGCGCGCCCAGGCCGAATAGGATTTCTCGATCGCCGCTCGCACGGCCGCCGGGTCGAAACGGCCGGCGACGTAGAGCCGGGCGCGCTCAGCGCCGAAGTTCGCGGAGTAAAAGCGGCGAACGTCTTCGACACTGTATGCCTTTAGCTGAGCTTCGGTGGGGAACAGCCGACCGTATGGGTGATCGCCATAATAAGAGGCGGCCAGGGCGGCATCGGCGGTGCTCTGCGGCTGAGTCTGGGCGACGGCGAGATTTCGGAGCAGGCTGCTGCGGACGCGCTCGAGCTCGGTCTCCGGGAAATCCGGACGTAGGGCGACGTCCGCGATCAGTGCCACGGCCTCGTCGGCATGTTCGGACAGGACGTTGAGCGAAAGCGAAGTCTCGTGAACTCCCACCCCCACCTCGAGATTGCCGCCCATCGCAGCGGCAGCATCGGCGATCTGCGCACCCGTGCGGCCGGCTGCACCTTCGCGGAGCATCTGCCCGGTGAGATCCGACAGCCAGACGTTCTCGCCCTCGTTCAGATTGCCCGAATAGATTCGAAGGCTGATGAGCGCCTTCGGGACGAAGCCGTATGGCACGAGGGTCACCTGCATGCCGTTTGGAAGCCGGAAGGTCTCGGCGGCGGGAACGACGAAGGACGGCGGCTCGCCGGCTGGCGGCATTTGCGTCGGGAAGTCCTGCGCGGTCGCAGCCACGGGGCTAAAGACGAGCGCCAGCGCCGCGGCGGCTGCGGTGAACATGCGGCGGATCATTTCCAAGCTCCCGTCCTGGCTGCAGCCTGACCGGCCCCAGGCTCTATGATCAGAGTGGTGCGCCCGTTCGGCCGCAGATATTCCTGCGCCGTCTTCATCAGCAGCTCCGGAGTGACGGCGTCGAAGCCGGCTTCGAGCCTGTTCACCCAGCTGGGGTCGTTTTCCCACAGCGCACCCACCGCAAGCAAATCGACCATCCCGAAACGGGTCGCCGGGTTGATGTTGTCGTAAAGGCTAGCGCGGACCTTCGTCTTCGCTCGCTCCAGCTCCTCCGGAGTCACCGGCGTGGTGCGGACTCGCTCGATCACCTCGGCGAGCGCGGTATCGATCTGCTGACGGCTCTTGTTCGCATCGTGAACGAAAGCGACCGTCCAGAGCATCGGCCCGCGATAGTTGAACATGTTGCCGAGGCCGATGTTGATGCCGCCGTCGACCTCCCCGGTAATGGCGGCTTCCCGGACCAGCTTTTGGTAGAGCCGGCTATCCTGTCCCTGGACGAGCATCTGGTCGAGCAGCCCCATCGCATACCATTCCGGCGTGTTCCGTTCCGGTACGTGCCAGGCGACGGTGTAGGCAGGCTTCGGAGCGAGCGGGTCCTTCTTCACCTGCACCCGCGGCTCTGTCTGGACAGGTTCGCTTATGTCCGGGAAGTTCGGCGGGGGACCGGCCGGAATGCCCGCAAAATAGCGCTGCACCATCTCGCGAGTGAGCGCAGGATCAATGTCGCCTGCGATCACGAGCACTGCATTGTTCGGGCTGTAGAAGCTCCTGAAAAACTGGGTTGAGTCTTGCACGGTGGCCGCCTGCAGATCGTCCAGTTCGCCGTAGAAGTTGTGCGCGTTGTGCCAGTTGACGTTGGCGACTTGCGGCATGTCGAGCCAGGGCCAGCCGCCGTACGGCTGGTTGATCACGTTCACCTTGACCTCATTGGTGACCACGCCCTGCTGGTTCTCGAGCACCGTCTGGTTGATCACCGGGCGCGCCATCCGGTCGGCTTCGAGCCAGAGAATACGTTCGAGCGCATTTTTCGGAACGACTTCGTAATAGTTGGTGAAGTCAAAGCGGGTCGAGCCATTCAGCACGCCGCCGGCATTGGTGATCGCGCCGATGAACGTGCCCTTGGGAGCGTTCTGCGACCCCTGGAACATCAAATGCTCGAACAGGTGCGCAAAGCCGGTGCGGTCGCGCGGTTCGATCCTGAAGCCGATGCCGTAATAGACTCCGACGGTCGCGGTCGGAGCGGTCGCTTCGCGAGCGATGACCACCTTCAGCCCGTTAGGAAGGGTGTAATATTCGCTGTCGATCTGGAGCCGCTCCGGACCCGCGGGCTCCGCCGCCGGCGCGGCGGCAATTTCCGAAGGCACCTGGGGCGGAGCGACGGCCATCCGGTCCGCACAGGCGCCGATCGCGAGCGGCAGAACGGCAAGAGCCGCGAGCTGGACGAAACGCATGAAAAACCCCCCCGGTCTGTCGAGCACCACGCGTAACCGGCGGCCGCAGCGAGTCAACTGCGGCCGGTCGAGCGGGCATGTAGGTCTGTCGGAACAGGCACCATTTATGCGGACTGGGGGCCGCAGCCATAGTAATCGATTTTCCCCGTCTCACTGACGAACTTTAGTCGTTTCCGTGCGTCTCTTGGGAAGCCTAGCCTTGCGGCAACCAATCATCAGGAGAGACACATGGACAAGGTGACCACCGGCAGCCCGCTCAGCGACCCTTCGAAGGAACCGGCGGCGCTGAGATCGCTGCTTGGCCGAACCAACCGTGACTGGTGGCCGAACCAATTGTCGCTGGACGCCCTCCCCCCGCCGTCCGAACCGATGGGCGAGGATTTCGAATATGCCGAGGCCTTCGAATCGCTCGACTATCAGGCGGTCAAGCGCGATCTTCATGCGCTGATGACCGACAGCCAGCCCTGGTGGCCGGCCGATTACGGGCATTACGGGCCCTTCTTCATTCGGATGGCCTGGCACAGCGCCGGCACCTATCGCATCAGCGACGGGCGCGGCGGGGCCAATTCGGGCAACCAGCGCTTCGCTCCGCTTAATTCGTGGCCGGACAATGCCAATCTCGACAAAGCGCGGCGGCTGCTCTGGCCGGTCAAGCAGAAGTACGGCGCGAAGCTCAGCTGGGCCGACCTGATGATCATGGCCGGCAACGTTGCGTTCGAATCGATGGGCGCCCCGGTGTTCGGCTTCGGCGGCGGCCGCGCCGACGTCCACGAGCCGGAAAAGGACGTCTATTGGGGAACCGAGGAACAGTGGGTCGGCGGCGGCGCGGAGCCGCGCATGGGCGATGATGCTGGCAAGGCGCTCGAAGAGCCGCTGGCGGCTGTCCAGATGGGCCTGATCTACGTCAACCCGGAGGGCCCTGGCGGAAGTACCGACGCGCTGGCTTCGGCCAAGGAGCTTCGCGAAACATTCCACAACATGGGAATGACCGACGAGGAAACGGTCGCGCTGACAGCCGGCGGGCATACGTTCGGCAAGTGCCACGGCGCCGGCGACACATCGAAGGTCGGAGCCGAGCCGGAGGGCGCCGACATCGCCCAGCAGGGACTCGGCTGGACCAACGCCCACGGCTGCGGGATGGCGGACGACACGATCACCAGCGGCCTGGAGGGTGCGTGGACGCCCACACCCATCCAATGGGACATGAGCTTCTTCCACATGCTGATCGATTACGAATATGAGCTGGTGAAGAGCCCGGCGGGCGCCAGGCAGTGGCAGCCGAAAAATCCCGAGCCCGAGGATATGGCTCCGGGTGCGCACAGCCCGGATCGGCGCCTTCCGACGATGATGACGACGGCCGACATGGCGTTCAAAGTGGATCCCGAGTTCCGCAAGATCGCCGAGAAGTTCCGCGACGATCCGGATGCTTTCGCCGACGCTTTTGCCCGCGCCTGGTTCAAGCTGTGCCACCGCGACATGGGCCCCAAGGTTCGCTACCTCGGACCGGAGGTCCCGAAAGAGGATTTGATCTGGCAGGACCCGATCCCGCCGGCCGATCATCCCCTCATCGACAAGAACGACATCGCCGACCTGAAGAAGCGAATCCTCGACTCAGGCCTTGGTGTCTCCGAACTGGTCAAGGCCGCCTGGGCATCGGCGTCCACCTATCGCGGCACCGACCATCGCGGCGGCGCCAACGGCGGCCGGATCCGCCTCGAGCCGCAGCGCAACTGGCAGGTCAACGAACCCGAGGAGCTGGGACGGGTCCTCAAGGTCTATGAGGACATCAAGAGCGACTTCGACGGCAATTCGAGCGGCGGAAAGAAGGTTTCGATCGCCGACCTCGTCGTGCTCGGCGGCTCCGCGGCCATCGAAAAGGCTGCACGGAACACCGGCCACGATATCGAGGTGGAGTTCACTCCCGGCCGCGGCGATTCGAGCCAGGACTGGACAGATGTCGAGTCGTTCGCGGTCCTGGAGCCCAAGGCGGACGCTTTCCGCAACTATCTGCGGACCGATGTCGACTATCCGGTTCCAACCGAGGAGCTGATGATCGACCGCGCGTCGCTGCTTCGGCTCACGGTTCCGGAGATGACCGTCCTTATCGGCGGCCTTCGGGTGCTCGGCGCGAATTTCCGCGGCGAAAAGCACGGAATGTTCACCGACCGGCCCGGTCAGCTCACCAACGACTTCTTCGTCAATTTGCTCGACATGGGCACGGCGTGGAAGCCCGAGAACGACCACGTCTTCATCGGGACCGACCGGGAGACGGACGAGCAGAGGTGGACCGCAACCCGGGTCGACCTGGCGTTCGGCTCGAACTCACAGCTTCGCGCGGTGTCGGAAGTCTATGCGGCCAACGACGCGAAGGAAAAGTTCGTGCGCGACTTCGTCGACGCCTGGACCAAGGTGATGAACGCCGATCGGTTCGACCTCGCCCGCAAGTCGGCCGGCTGGACAGAGAAGACCAGCGGACAGGGGGTAAGCACGGCCGAAGAGGAGGAGTAATCCAACGCTGACAATGCTCCGCCCTTGTTGCGGGGCCGCCGACGCACCCGTTGCGGAACGGGCGCCGAGCTAGTCGCAGGCCTCGGCGGGCTCGGGCATGCGCCGATTCTCCTGATCGACGGTCTTGAGATGCGGAATCATGTCTGTGAGTATTCGCCGCAGGCTTGACGCGAGGAGCTGAAACTCGGTCTCGCGGGGGCTCGAGCGGCGCCAGATCAGCGCAATGCGCCGAAAGCCGTGGTCGGAGCGGAGCGGCTTCGCATCAACCCGAGTGCCCTCGAGAATCCCCGCCTCGATCGCCATCGCCGGCACGAAGGTGAGCCCGAGGCCGTTATCGACCATCTGGACGAGGGTGTGGAGCGATGTCCCCATCATCCCGGCGTGGGCGCGAAGGTCGGGCCGGTTGCATGCCGACAGCGCGTGATCCTTCAGGCAATGCCCGTCCTCGAGGAGCAACATCCGCTTCTCGTCAATGGATTCGACCTCGACCGAGGCTCCGGGCGGAGCCTCTCCGCCTGGGAAGGCGACGAACAGGCGGTCGTCGAACAGCGGGGACGAATCGACGTCGCCGCAGGCATAAGGCAAGGCCAGGAGGACACAGTCGAGCTGACCGCGATGCAGCGCTTCGGAAGCGGCCTGGCTGGTTTCCTCGCGCAGATAGAGCTTAAGTCTGGGCCATTGCTTGCGCAGCCGCGGAAGCATTGCCGGCAACAGGAAAGGAGCGATCGTCGGGATCACCCCCATCCTCAGCTCGCTGTGGAGCGGCTTTCCCTCGGCGCGTGCGAGCTCGGCGAGATCTTCGGCTTCGCGAATGACCCGGACCGCCTTGTCGGCGACCTTTTCGCCAAGTGCCGTGAACCGAACGATCCTGCGGGTGCGCTCGACAAGCGTCACTCCGAGCAAAGTCTCGAGCTCGCGAAGGCCGGCGGACAGAGTCGACTGAGTGACGAAACAGGCTTCGGCGGCCCTTCCGAAATGGCCATGCTCCCGAAGCGCAACGAGATACTGGAGCTGCTTGAGCGTGGGCGAATGGACGGTCATTTAATCGATAATACCAATCAGCCGCGTGGCTATAATGGACTTGGGCGATAAGAGCCAGCGCTGCATGCGCCGCCGATGCGAGGTCACGCCAGGAACATGTAGAGCCCGTAGCCGCTGGTCAAAGTCAGCACGATTCCGACCAATATCAGCAACAGCCGGGAGTTGACCCGCTTGGCTACGTAGCCGCCGAGCGGGGCCGCGGCGACTCCGCCGATCAGGAGGCCGAGCGCCGCAATCCCGAACATTTGGAAGCCCAAGGTAATCAGGAATGCGCCCGAGATCGTGAGCGCGAGGAAAAGCTCGGCGGTGTTGACCGTCCCCACGACGAGCCTCGGCTGAGCGCCCTGCACCAGCAGGTTGCTGGTGACCACCGGGCCCCATCCGCCCCCGCCGATCGCGTCGAGGAACCCGCCGGCGGCGCCGACCGGCTCGACGACTTTCGGTCGCCGCTCGATCAGCGGCCCGCGGAGAGCTTTCACAAGCAGATAAATACCGATGGCGGCGAGGTAGAAGAGGACGATCGGCTTTGCGACGCGCGGATCGATTTCGGTCAGAATGTAGGCCCCTAAGACCCCGCCCGCCATACCCGGGAGAAGAATCCGCCAGAACAAAGTCCAGTCGACGTTTTTGTGCAGCACGTGGCTGAGCGCGGCGACGGCGCCCGTGAAGTTCTTGATGATGTGGACGCTCGCGGACGCGGCAGCCGGCGGCACGCCAAGGCTGATCAGGAGCGTGTTTGAGATCACTCCAAACGCCATTCCGAGTGCGCCGTCGATCAATTGGGCGACAAAACCAATGATGATGAATGGGATGAGGACCGAAGGATCGGCCAGGACGGTTGAGATAATCGCCCGATGCTCCCCTGTTGCGCGGTGCGCCCTGCCCGAAACGTCGCCCGTGCACAAGCTTACAGTCTGGCAATAGGGTTCGGTCGACCTTAGATTGGCGGGAGACTGATGAAGGGCACGAGTTTGTTTTCAAGTCTCATCGAATATCTCGACTCCGTCAAGGCGCGGGATCCGGCCGCGCACTCGCGCTGGGTAGTTTTGATCTATCCCGGCGCGTGGGCGCTGGCGCTGCACCGGGTCGCTCACTGGCTCTATGGCGGGAAGCTTTATTTGCTGGCGCGAATGGTGAACCATTTCTCGCGCTTCCTGACGGCGATCGACATCCATCCCGGCGCGGTGATCGGCAAGCGCTTCTTCATCGATCACGGCTTCACGGTCGTCGGCGAGACCGCCGAGATCGGCGACGACGTCACCATCTACCAGAATGTGACCTTGGGCGGGACCAACCCGTCCGACGGAGTGGCCGGCAAGCGGCACCCGACCCTGCATGACCGGGTCGTGATCGGTTCGGGCGCCCAGATCCTGGGGCCGCTCGTCATCGGCGAGGGCGCGCGTGTCGGTGCGAATGCCGTGGTCACCAGGGACGTAGCTTTGGGCGCGACGGTCATCGGGATTCCGGCAAAGCCGATTCCGATCGACGTCGATTCGGCGCAGCCTGAGGAATTCATACCCTACGGCACTCCGTGCAACGAGATCTCCGATCCGGTTCTCGCCCGGCTGTGCGAGCTCGAGCGGGAGATCCGCAAGCTTCGCGACGAGGCGGAGGCGCGGGCGGCGGGCGCCGACCCGGCCGCCAGGAGCAAGCGCGCTTGAGCGTCGTAGCGCCGTTCCCCGATCGACGGGGCCGGCGCCCAATTACCAGCTTCGACCGTCCCGAGCTGATGCGGATCATGGATCTGTACGGCCGGATGGTCGCCGCCGGGCATTGGCGCGACTATGCGCTCGGCCATCATCCCGATTTTGCCGTCTTCGCCGCGTTCCGGCGTCACTCCGAGCGGCCGGAAATCCGCATAGAGAAACGCCCCGAGCTTCGAATGAAGCAGGGGGCGTTCGCGCTGGTGAGCGAGCACGGCATGGTGCTGAAGCGGGGCCGCGAGCTCGCCGCAGTGCTGGCCCCGCTGGAGCGGCGCCTCATGCGGCTTGTCGGCTAGCCTCGCGGCCGGTCAGGAGAGCACCGGCAGCTTGGCGCGAAGGCTCTCTGGAAGCGGCCTTACCACCGCTTCGCGGGCCTGGTGCCAGAAAGCCGAGAGCAGGAGCAGCGTCGAACCGATTACCAGTGCTGTCAGCGCGATGTTGAGCTCGATCGCTCCGAACTGCTTGAACATCTCGTTGAGCGCGAACAGCACATAGGCAAGCGCGGACACCAGCAGCGCACGCCGGTCGATCGCCAGCGCAGCCAGGCCGATCGCGATGTAAAGCAGGATCACGATCACTCCGTCGAGGATGGTCGCGTTGCCGTCGTTGAGCCCGAGCAAGGTGAAGACCGGGTGGACGATCATCGGCGCCGCCAGCAGGTGGAGCCAGAAGGCGACGTCCGAACGGCGGGTGACTCGGGCCGGGTCCGACGAATCCCAGCGCATCGCGAACAGGAATACGCCGATCCCGAGCAGCAGCACGAAGCCAAGCACGAGATCTCGCGCCTGCTCCACGGTTTCGCCAAGCGCTGCAAACAGCAGCCCGATGGCGATCGCCGCGACCGCGGCTGCGCCGGCGGCTATTGTGATCGGAACCTTGAACCTTTGCCAGTGCAGCCAGGCTGCAGCTGTGGCAATTGCTCCTGAAACGGCCCCCAGCACGCCGGCTAGCTGCTGATTGTTGTCGAGCGTCTCTGGACCGACCGCGAGGATCAGCGCGAAGGCAGTGGTCAGGAACACCGAGCCGACAAAGGCGAGGAGGAGCAAGATGGACGGAAGCGCCATCCGCCGCCTGGCAGTGAAGAACAAGGCCAGGCACCAACTGGAGGCAGCCACCGCGGCGGGCGCGAGGAAAGACGGCCCGTCGACGTCGACGGCCGTCCCGACCGAAGTGCCGATCCACTGGCCGATCCAGCCGACCGCGACCAGCAAGATCACGGCTGCGATCGACACGAAAATGTCGTTGAAGCCAGTGATCAGCCGAAACTGCTCTTCGTCAACAGCCGGCGACGAGCGCTGGGTTTCGATGAAGTTCCGAAGCGCGGCCGCGGAGTCGGCGCTGATCGCACCTGCGGAAACCGCATCGTCCAAGTCATTCTGGCTGTACATGAAGAGCACCCTTTCGGGCGCTGAACTAACGATACTGTATTAGTGTGTCAATACAGCAGCAGTGTCGGCCGGCATCCCGCAGGGGGAGTTGAGGTCAACGGAATGCCGGCCTGTGGGCACCTTCCTGTCGAGCAGAATTGGCGCGCGCGAGACGCCGGTAAACGCAAGGCACCGGATTTACGACGAAACGATCGGGGAGGAGCGCCGGTCGGCATGCCGGCAGCCGGTTGGTTTACTCCGGCTGGCGCGCGGCTGGACCCTTTTCGACCCAGCGGCCGCCTTCGTGAGTCCAATAATGGCGGTCGAATTCGGCGCGATCGGCGAGCGAACGCCACGCGGAGCGCGCCTCTTCGAGGGTGTTGCCGTCGAACAGGTAGAAGGCGCGCTCGAAGCCCAGCGCGGCCTCTCGCCACTTGCCGTCGGCGATCAGCAGGTTTCGGGCGCGGTTCGCCGGGTCCGGGCCGGACGACAGCAGCATCGGCTGGCGTGCATCCTCTGCCTGTCCAGCGAGCCCATGCGGAAGAAAGCTGGTCGGCCCCTGGTCCCACAGGATTCGGTCGAGCCTCGCGAGCAGCGCCTCGTCATCGGCGACGACCAGGAGGCGCTCGTCCTTGGCGAGCAGCTTTTCACCAAGACTGGCGATCACCTGCTCGAGCGGAGCGGCGCCGAGCTGGTAGAAATCGACGCGCACCGTCAAGCTTGCCCTTCCAGATTGTCGGCCACGAACTGGTCGATCAGCCGCACTCCGAAACCTGTCGCGCCCTTGGCATGGGACGTGCCTGCCTTGTCGGACCAGACCATGCCGGCGATGTCGAGGTGCGCCCATTTGACGCCGTTTTCGACGAAGCGCTTGATGAACTGGGCGGCGGTGATCGATCCCCCTTCACGCGGGCCGACATTTTTCACGTCGGCGATCTGCGAATCGATCAGCCGGTCGAACGGCTCGCCAAGCGGCATCCGCCACAGCTTGTCACCGCTCTGTCGGCCCGCCTCGAGCAGCTTGTCGGCAAGCTCGTCGTCGGGGGTGAACAGGCCGCCGAATTCATGGCCAAGGGCGACCAGGATAGCCCCGGTGAGCGTTGCAAGATCGATAATGGTGCCCGGCTTGTAGTTGCGCTGAACGTAAGTGAGCGCATCGGCGAGGACGAGTCGCCCTTCCGCGTCGGTGTTGATGACCTCGACCGTCTGGCCCGACATGGTCGTGACCACGTCGCCCGGCCGCTGGGCCGTCCCCGACGGCATGTTCTCGACGAGTCCGCAGATGGCGACGAGATTGGCCTTGGACTTGCGAAGCGCCAGCGCCTTGAACGCGCCGACAACCGCCCCGGCGCCGCCCATGTCCCACTTCATCGCTTCCATGCCCTGGGCGGGCTTGATCGAGATTCCGCCGGTGTCGAAGGTCACACCCTTGCCGACAAAGGCGACCGGGGGTGTTCCTTCCGCACCGCCGTTCCAGCGGAGCACCAGAAGGCGCGCATCGCGGACCGAGCCCTGGGCAACGCCGAGCAGAGCGCCCATTCCAAGCTTCTTCATCTGCTCGCCGTTGAGCACCTCGATTTCGATCCCGAGCTTGGAGAGCTCGCGGCAGCGCTCGACGAAGCTTTCCGGGTAAATGACGTTGGCAGGCTCGGTGACCAAAGACCGGGTGAAGCTGACACCTTCAAGCACCGGCTGCCAACGATTGCGCCAGCGGTCCGCCGAACCGTCGCCCCCTCCGACCACGGTGACCTTTTTCAAGGTCGGCTTCTGCTTGTCCTTCAGCATGGTGCGATAACGGTCGTAGCGCCACGAGCGGAGCGCCGCGGCAAGCGCTACCCGGGCGGCTCCGTCAGCATCGTAGCCAAGGCCGCCGACATCGATCACCGCATGCGTTTCTCCCGAGGTCAGAAGGCGCGCCGCTGCCGTACCGCCGAGCGTTTCCGCAGCTTCGGCGGTCGCGGAATCGCTGCCGGTACCGATGACCAGCAGGCGTCGCGAAGTCCCGTTCTCTTCGACGAACAGTTCGGCAACGCTGCCCGACTCGCCGTCGAACCGCTGCCGCTTGAATGCCGATTCGACCTTCGCGGAATTGTCGCCGAGCGTCCCTGCGCCGGGGCGCTTGCTTCCTGCCGATCCGATGACCAGCGCAAAATCTCCATCCGGCCGCGAATCGGCGAATTCAATCTGCATGTGTAAGTCCCTGCGAAAAATGTGAGGCTGAGGCTTGGGCGGGCTTTAGGACGCAGTGCAGGCAATGGCAAAGTCGGGTCACGACAAGGCGATTGTCGGCTGCGGGGCAAGGTGCGATACGCCGCATGGGATGCGGACAGGGTTGCGGCAAAAGGGCGAGCGGTTGCGTGATCGGCTGGTCTGGTGGACGGCGCTTCCGCTGGCGATCGTCCCTGTCGCCGGAGCCGCGGCCCAGGTTTCCGTGCCGATGGACGTTGCGGCTCCGGAAGCCTCGGAAGCTTCGGGAGCCGTCGTCGAGTTCAGTGCCGATCAGGTCGCCTACGATAGCCAGAACGACATCCTTTTCGCGTCGGGCCAGGTCCGAATGTCCCGAGAGAGCAATTACCTTGCCGCCGACCGTATCACCTGGAACCGGGCGACCGGCGAAGTTCGTGCCGAGGGCGATGTCGTTGTCGTCGATCCGCAGGGCAACCGGCTGGTCGGCGAGAGCGTAGTCCTTACCGACACCTTGCGCGACGGAACCATCAGCAACCTTCTGGTGGTCCTGGAGAGCGGCGGGCGAATAGCCGCGGAACGCGGAACACGATCGGACGGAGTGATCACGCTCGAAAACGCCGCCTACTCACCGTGCCCGGTGACGACCGAAAGCGGCTGCCCGAAGCGGCCGAGCTGGATGATCACGGCAGCCCGGGTGATCGACGATCCCGCGAACAACCGAATTCGATTCCAGGGTGGGCGGCTGCAATTGTTCGGGCTCACCCTGCCGCTGCTGCCGGTGTTCAGCGTCGGAACCGACGGCGCGGGGTCGACGGGCTGGCTGGTGCCGGAGCTGAAGATTTCCAGAAGCAACGGCTTCGAGGTCGCCCTACCCTATTATTGGCGGATCGCGCCCAACCGCGACCTGGCGCTAATTCCGCATCTCTACACCGGGACCTTTCCGGCGATGGAGGCGCGCTATCGCGAGCTCAACAGCCTGGGCGCGTTCCAGGTCGGCGGATTCGCCACCTACAGCCGGGTGGAAGACGCCGATTTTACGCCCAGCCCGACTGGAAAGCGGAAGCTTCGCGGCTATTTCGAAGCCAACGGCAAATACCAGCTCGACCCGCTGTGGAGCATCACCGGCTTCCTCCGGGCGGCGAGCGACAAGACGGTCACGCGCCGTTACGACATCACTCGAGACGACCGCCTGCGCAACTTCGTCAACGCCGAGCGGATCACCCCGGACAGCTACATCAGCATCGCCGGCTGGGCATTCCAGGGCCTTCGGATCGACGATGTCCAAAAGCAGATTCCGATCGCGCTGCCGGCTATCGATGCCCGTTTCATCCTCGAGCCTCCGGTGCTCGACGGAAGGATAGAGCTGCAGGCGAACAGCCTGTCGATCATGAGGATCGAAGGCCAAGATACGCAAAGGGCATTTGCAAGCGCACGCTGGGACCTTCGGCGGCTCACCACGATGGGGCAGCAGCTGACCCTCACCGCTTATGCGCGCGGCGACGTTTATCATACCAGCGAGGCCAGCGAGACGGTTGTGCCGATCTATCGCGGCACGAACGGCTGGCACACGCGCGGGATTGGAGCGCTCGCGGCCGACCTGCAATGGCCGCTTATCGGGCCGCTGCTGGGCGGCGTTCAAAGAATCGTCCCGCGCGTCCAGGTCGTTGCGACCCCGCTCACTCCCAATTTGTCGATCCCCAACGAAGACGCTCGGTCGGTCGACCTGGAAGACAGCAACCTCTTCGCCCTGAACCGGTTTCCGGGTTACGACCGGTGGGAGGATTCGTCGCGAGTAACTTACGGGTTCGACTGGTTCTACCAGCGTCCGAACCTGTCGATCGGCACCACCATCGGGCAGAGCTACCGGCTCAACCGGCGACCGACGATCTTTCCGGAAGGGACCGGGCTCACCGCCCGATTTTCCGATATCGTCGGGCGGACCCGTGTCCGTTACGGCCGGTTTCTCGACCTCACTCACAGATATCGGGTCGACAAGGACAATCTTGCCGTACGAAGGAACGAAATCGACCTGACGGTTGGAAGCGTCGAGACCTACGCGCAGATCGGCTATTTGCGGCTCAATCGGGACATCGACCCGCTGATCGAGGATTTGCGCGATCGCGAGGAGCTGAGAATTGCCGCACGGGTGAAATTTGCCCGCTATTGGTCGGTGTTCGGAGCGACCGTCCTCGACCTCACGGACAAGGACGAGGACGCCTTCTCACTGGCCGACGGCTGGGAGCCGGTGCGCAACCGTCTGGGGATTGCCTATGAGGACGAATGCTTGGAGCTTGGAGTCACCTGGCGACGCGACTATGAGCGGCTCGGGGAGTTCCGCAAGGGCAGCACCTTCGCACTCCAGATAGCATTGAAGGGACTTGGCCGCTAAGCTTGCGTTCAGCGGGGACGGCTAAGACAAATTGGCGGATTTGTTTGGGCGATAAGGGAAAATTTGTGGTGGCAGTCTCTAAATTCCTTCGGGCGCGGGCTCGGTTCGGTGTGGTTGCATTGGCGCTCGGCGCCGCGACCGCCGCGGTTGCTCAGACGGAGTCCGCGCCAGATCCAACGCCCGCAGCGCCGGGCAACCGGCCGCTCGATCTTCCCGAGAATCCGCAACTTTTCGGGACCACGATGCCGTCGGTCATCAAAGCGACTGCGATCGTGAACGGCACCGTTATCACCCGAACCGACATCGACCAGCGGGTCGCGATGCTGGCAGTCGCAAGCGGCGGACAGATTCCCGCCGACCAGATCGAACCGCTTCGCCAGCAGGTCCTTCGCAACCTCATCGACGAAACGCTCCAGGTCCAGGCGGCAAAGGTCGACAAGATCAACGTGACCGAGCGCGACATCGACAACGCGATCGCCCGGATTGCGGCCCAGAACAACCAGACGCCCGAACAGCTTGCCGAAGTGTTCAAGGCCAGCGGCTCTTCGATCAGGTCGCTACGCCGGCAGATTGAAGGCGAGATCGCGTGGAGACGGCTTCAGCAGAAGCGGATCGAGAGCTCCGTCAGCGTCGCCGACGATGAGGTGAAGGCCATTCTCGACCGGCTGAACGCGGCCAAGGGCACTGAAGAGTATCGGATCGGCGAAATTTATTTGTCTGCTCCGGGCGGAAACGTCGACCAGGCGACGGCAACAGCGAACCAGATCCTGGAGCAGCTCAGGAACGGCGCATCCTTCGCCGCCTACGCTCGTCAATATTCGGAAGCATCGACTGCGGCCGTCGGCGGCGACCTCGGCTGGGTCCGCCCGGCGCAGCTTCCGCAATCGATCGCAGCGGTGGTTCGGACGATGAATCCGGGGCAGCTAAGCAGGCCAATTCCGGTTCCTGGCGGAGTTTCGATCATCGCCGTGCAGGATGAGCGCAAGGTGCTCACCGCCGACCCGCGAAGCGCCGTGCTGAGCCTGAAGCAGGTGACCGTCAATTTTCCGCAAGGAACGACCCGGCCGCAGGCGGAACCGCTTGTGGCGCGCTTCGCCCAGGCGGTTCAAAACGTCGGCGGCTGCGGCGGCGCGGAAAAGATCGCCAGCGAATTCAACGGCGAAGTGGTGTCGAGCGACGAGATCAAGATCCGCGACCTTCCGCCGGCGCTTCAGGAAATCATGCTTCCGTTGCAGGTCGGCCAGTCGACGCCGCCGTTCGGCTCGATCGAGGAGGGCGTGAGGGTTCTCGTCCTGTGCGGCCGTGACGAGGTCGATAGCACCGCGCCCACCTACGACCAGGTGTTCGCGCAGCTCAACGAGGAGCGCTCGAATTTGAGGGCCCGGCGCTATCTGCGCGACCTTCGGCGTGATGCGGTGATCGAATTCCGCTAAAGGGCGGCGCGCAATGACGCGCTTGCCATCACAACCGCTCGCTGTCTCGCTCGGCGATCCGGCCGGAATCGGTCCGGAAGTGCTTGCGAAATGCTGGGACAATCGCGACCGATTCGAGCTGGGGCCGTTCGTCGTCATCGGCGACCCGCGGTCGGTCCGCGCCGTGTGGGATGGTCCGATCGCAACGATCGACGACCCGCGCGAGGCCGATTCCGCCTTCGACGTCGGGCTTCCGCTGATCCAGATTCCGTCGCCGGAGGCCGACCAGCCAGGCCATCCGACCGTCGCCGGCGCGCATTGCTCGCTGGACGCCCTCGAAATCGCCGTCGGCCTCGCCCGGTCCGGCTCCGCCGCGGGGGTCGTGACGGGCCCGGTCTCCAAGGAACAGCTCTACTCGATCGGGTTCAGGCACCCCGGCCAGACCGAATTCGTCGCCGAGCGCTGCGGCATTGCCTCGGCCAATGTCGTCATGATGCTTGCCGGCCCAACCCTTCGCACGGTGCCGGTGACGACCCACGTTCCGCTTTGCGACGTTCCGGACCATCTGAGCTCAAGCCTGATCGAATCGCGCGGTCGGACCGCGCTCCGCGGGCTTCGGCGTCAGTTCGGCATTGCCGAGCCGAGGCTTGCGATCGCCGGGCTCAACCCGCACGCCGGGGAAGGCGGGCTTCTCGGCCGGGCCGAGATCGAGGTCATCGAACCGGCGATCGCCGCGCTCAGGGCAGAAGGGTGGCGGGTCAGCGGCCCGCATCCTGCGGACACATTGTTCCACGAAACCGCCCGGGCGCGCTACGACGCTGCGCTCTGCATGTACCACGACCAGGCATTGATCCCGGTGAAAGCGCTCCATTTCGCCGACGCCGTCAACATCACTCTTGGCTTGCCGATCGTCCGCACTGCACCCGACCATGGCACCGCATTCGATATTGCAGGCGAGGACTGCGCCGACCCGCGGCCGATGGCGGCGGCGCTCCGGCTCGCGGGCGAATGTGCGCTTCGGCGCTCCGCGGCGACGTGAGCCAGCCGGAGCCGCTCCGCGAGGTAATCGCCCGACACGGGCTGCAGGCGAGCAAGGCACTCGGCCAGAATTTCATTCTCGACCGTCAGCTTCTGGCGAAGATTGCCGCAATTCCCGGCGAGATCGCCGGCTGCACCGTCTATGAAGTCGGGCCCGGGCCTGGCGGCCTTACTCGCGCACTACTCGAGCGCGGCGCGCGAGTCGTTACGGTCGAACGCGACCGCCGTTTCATCCCCGCGCTGTCCGAGCTCGCCGAGCAGTTCCCCGACAGGCTCCAGCTGGTCGACGAGGACGCGCTCCGGGTCGACGAAGTGGCGCTTGCCGGTGGCGGCGCAAGAGTCGTTTCGAACCTTCCCTATAATGTCGGGACGGCGCTCCTGCTGCGCTGGCTGACGGTGGATTGGCCGCCCTGGTGGACGTCGCTGACCCTGATGTTCCAGAAAGAGGTCGCCGAGCGGATTGTCGCCCAGCCGGGCACCCGTGCTTACGGGCGCCTGTCGATCCTCGCGCAGTGGCGTTCGGACCCACGGATCGCGATGCCGGTAAACCGCTCGGCATTCGTGCCGCCGCCAAAGGTAGCTTCAGCCGTGGTCCACTTCACTCCCGGGGAAATGCCGGCGGGAGTCAATCCAGCGCGCATTGAGCAGATCACCGAGGCGGCGTTCGGGCAGCGGCGCAAGATGCTGCGCTCCAGCCTCAAGAGCGTGCCGGGCGCGCTCGAAGCGCTCGACGAGCTCGGGATCGATCCGCAGCGCCGGGGGGAAACGCTGAGGGTCGCCGACTATGTCGCCCTCGCAAGAGCGCTCGGCTAGTTGTTTTTGGGAACGTCCGGGGTTGTGGCTGACGCGACCGTCGGCCCGCGGGAAATTGCCGCCGAAAGCGCTGTCGCTTGCCGGCAGCTGTTCGAGCACAGGCGCTGCAGCTTGGCGAGAGTTTCCCTCGCGCGTGGGAGTGCTCCAACCTCGACCATCGCCTGCCCCTGGACCTCGAGCGCGTCGAGGTCGTTAGGCTCGAGCTGAAGTGCTTCATTGGCCATGCGAATCGCCTTGCCGTACAGCTTCTGCTGCTTCGCTATGCGGGCGAGGTTCACGAATGCCGAGCGGTTCCGGGGGTCGACCGCGAGCGAGGTTTCGAGAAGGTCGGCAGCGTCGATGAGATTGCCGGATGCGATCTGCGCCTCCGCCTGCTGCTGCATTTCGATCGACTGCGGTGCGATCTGGTTGTCCGGGCGTTGGCCGACCACGGGGCTCGCCACCATTGCCGCCGCAGCTCCAAGCACCAGAAAACGCACAGAAATTTGCATCAGTTTCTCCATCGATCCTGCCCTGCTCCTAGCATGGCTTGGCGAGCCGCGCGATGAAAAATCCGTCGGTCGAGTCGCTGGCCGGCGTCAGCAGCCGGCCCTCGCCGTCGGAACGCCCGGCGTCCTTGAGAATATCCTGCGCGATCCAAGCTGAACGAGACCCGAAGAAGGATGCGATCTGGCCGGCGCCCTCGCGCAAGAGCAGCGAGCAGACAGCGTAAACAATCGCTCCGCCCGGCTTGACCAGCTCCGCTGCCATGTCGAGCAGATAGCGCTGGAGAGCGACGAGCCGGTCGAGCCGCTCGGGCGTCAACCGCCATCGCGAGTCGGGATTGCGCCGCCAGGTGCCGCTGCCCGAACAGGGTGCGTCGACCAGCACCAAATCTGCCGAACCGCGCCAATCCTCCAGTTGCTCGAGCTCATTCGGCGGATCGACGAGGCGCGTTTCGATGCTTGCGCCGGCCCTTAAAGCGCGCGGAGCAAGCTTCGACAGGCGCAATCGGTTGGCGTCGGTTGCGAGGATCGCGGCCTCAGGCGCAGCCGAGGACAGCGCCAGCGCCTTGCCGCCTGCACCGGCGCACAGATCGACGATGCGCTGGCGTGGCTGCGGCTCGCACGCCAGCGCGATCAGCTGGCTGCCTTCGTCCTGCACTTCGATGAGGCCGCTGGCATATTCGGGCCGGTCGTCGATCCGGCTTCCGGCCGGAAGGCGCAGCCCCCACGGGCTGAGCGGCGTTGGCTGAGCCTCTGGGAATGCCGCCAGCATCGCCTCCCGGCTCGTCCGCGCGACATTCGCTCGCAGGTCGAGCGGCGCTCGCTCAAGAAGAGCCGGCCATTCGTCTCGCCCGACCAGCGGCGACAGTTCGGGGATCAGCCATTGCGGGACGACCCCGGACTGGCTTCCCGTTTCGCGCTCGCAAAGCGGCTCGGGTCCGCGCGGCTCCCCGAACAACTCAAGCAGTCCGCCATCCTCCTGCGCGAGTCCGACAATTGCGGCGCGCCCGCTGTCCGGCCGCTCGGCGGTTCGGCGGACGGCGCGGAACACGAGCTCGCGAACGGCCCGCCGGTCCTTGGACCCGGCGTAGCGGCGGGTCTTGAAGTAGCGCGTGACAAGCGCGTCGGCGGGTGGGCCGTCGTCGCGCGCGGACTCAATCACCAGGTCGAGGATCTCGATCGCGGCCTGCAGGCGCGCTGCGGGAGTCATGGACTAGCGAGTCGGGTAATTCGGCGCCTCGCGAGTAATCGAAACGTCGTGAACGTGGCTTTCGGACAGGCCGGCATTGGTGATCCGGACGAACCTTGCGCGCTGCTGAAGCTCCTCGATGGTTCTCGAACCCGTGTAGCCCATCGCCGCCTTCACTCCTCCGACCAGCTGGTGGATGATCTCCCGCGCCGGGCCTTTATAGGGGACCTGACCCTCGATGCCCTCGGGGACGAGCTTAAGCTGGTCCTGGATGTCCTGCTGGAAGTAGCGGTCGGCCGAGCCGCGCGCCATCGCTCCGACCGAGCCCATCCCGCGATAGGATTTGTACGCCCGGCCCTGGTACAGGAACGTCTCGCCCGGAGCCTCCTCGGTTCCGGCCAGAAGCGAGCCGATCATCACTGCCGACGCGCCCCCGGCAAGCGCTTTGGCGATGTCGCCGCTGGTGCGGATCCCGCCGTCTGCGATCACCGGCACGCCCGAATCCCTGGCAGCCGACGATGCCGCCATGATGGCAGTCAACTGGGGAACCCCGACTCCGGCGACGATCCGGGTCGTGCAGATCGAGCCCGGACCGATCCCGACCTTGATCGCGTCGGCTCCCGAATCGATCAGCGACTTCGCCGCATCGGCCGTCGCGACATTGCCGGCGATCACCTGGACCGAGTTCGACAGGGTCTTTACCCGTTCGACCGCGCAGCCGACGTCGATGTTGTGGCCGTGCGCAGTGTCGATGACGATGCAATCGCAGCCGGCATCGATCAGCGCTTCGGAGCGCTCGAAACCCGCATCGCCGACCGTGGTCGCTGCGGCGATGCGCAGCCGCCCTTCCGAATCCTTGGTCGCAAGCGGCGCCGCGACCGCCTTTTCGATGTCCTTGACTGTGATCAGGCCGACGCAGCGATTGTGCTCGTCCACCACGAGCAGCTTTTCGATCCGGCGCTGGTGCAGAATCCGCCGCGCCTCCTCCTGGCTGGTGCCGATCGGGACAGTGGCCAGATTCTTGCTCGTCATCAGCTCGGAGACCGGCTGCTTCATGTTTTCGGCGAAGCGGACGTCGCGGTTGGTGACGATTCCGACGAGCTTGCCCGATTTTTCGACCACCGGGATTCCGCTGATCCGGTTGGATTTCATCAGCTCCAAGGCTTCGGCGAGAGTCTGCTCGGGCCGCATCGTGATCGGGTTGACGACCATCCCGCTTTCGAAGCGCTTGACCGCGCGCACCGCCGCCGCCTGGTCCTCGACCGACAGATTTCGGTGGAGAACCCCGATTCCGCCGAGCTGTGCGAGAGCGATTGCCATGTCGGCTTCGGTCACCGTGTCCATCGCCGAGGACAGGATTGGGATGTTGAGCGGGATTTCGCGGGTCAGCTGAGTTTTGGGGTCGGCCTGACTTGGAAGAACGCTCGATTCAAGCGGTTGCAGGAGGACATCGTCGAACGTCAGGCCAAGCGGAATGTCGGAAGAAGAAATGAGGTCGGCCATATCGGCCCATGACAGAGGAGCGCCGATTCGCCAAGGGCCAGCCAGCACGGCAGCGGCTACAGGACGGCGAGATGCCGGTTGTCGAACCGCCCCTCATAGTTTGCGGCAATCGTCACCTTGCGCTCGATCGCCTCGAGCACGGAAACCGAAAAATCGACACCGACCATTTCCGAGCAACCCTCCAGGTTACCGGGCGAAAAGACGTTCACTTCCAGCACCTTGTCGCCGACGATGTCGACTCCGACCAGGAACATTCCGTCCGCCATCAGCTTCGGACGGATCATCTCGGCGATCGCCAGCTGCTTCTTGCCGATGTTCGCTGGCTTGCGCTTTGCGCCCGCGTGGATGTTGGAGCGGATGTCGTCTTTGGCCGCGACGCGCCGCATCGCAGCATATTTACCGTCTCTCTGAAGCGGGTCGCCGTTCAGCATGAACAGGCGGATATCGCCCTCCTCCGCTTCGCGGACATAGGCCTGCGCGATGATGTAGCCATCGCGGCCGATCGCCTCGATGATCTGGTTGAGGTTGGAGCTGTTCTTCGGGTCAACCTTGAAGACATTGGCGCCGCCGGAGCCCTGGAGCGGCTTTAGAATGATGTTGCTCTTGTGCTCCTTGGCGAAGGCCTTGATGTCCGCCGAGTGCTTGGTGATCAATGTTTCCGCTCGGGTCTCGACCGGGAAACTCTGGAAATAGAGCTTGTTGACCGCCTTCGCGAGGCTGTCGGGGTCATTGAGGACGATAACGCCCCGTTTCGCTGCCTCGCGCCCGAAAAGGACTCCGGCCTCCATCGCCCAGGGGCGCTCCAGATCGATCGACGGATCGTTGCGGAGCATCAGGACGTCGATTTTCGTCACGTCGAGCCGCTTGACCTTGCATTCCTCGTCGCTCTTGAGAGCTTTGAAGAATTCGGACCGGTCCTTGTACTTGCGCTTGGGCAGGAACCGTGCGTGCGCCGAAAGGCTGTCGTCCGGGTTCAGGACAAAGTCGGAAGGTGTGATGTAACAGATCTCGTGGCCGCGCGTGCTGGCACGATGGGCGAGCGTCGTGGTGGTGTAATTTTCGTACTCGCGCTCGATGTCGTTGACGAAAAAAGCAATCAGCAAGTCGGTCACTCCAGGTCAAGAAGGCGGTCGAAGGGCTCGCCGCCGCGCAAGCGCTCAATTCGCTTCTGAGCGTCCTCACGATTGAGGAACTCGGGCACGAACACCGGTGCGTGAAGAAGGCCGCGCAGAAGCAGCTCCTCGACAGCTTCGACATGCTCCGGCGCGATCTTGCCCAGCCAGAACGCATCCAGCGGCGCGCCGGTTGCAACCCGGCCGACGACCTCGAGGAAGCCCTTGAGATAGATCGCGTCCTTGGCCAGCCCGCCGGAGCGGAAGGCCCTTCCGGTGATGTCGAAGGCGCGCACTTTGCTGAAGCCGAAGTCCTTTCGGAGCAGACGGTAGACCTCGATGAACGAATCGCCGTTGATCATCGCATCCACGGCAACGACCCTGCCGGCGAGCAGCCGAAGCCGGGTTGGAGTGAGCCCTCCAACCGCCCATTCAGCGAACACTCCAAGGCCCTCCTGAATGCCTTCGTAATGGGCAAGGCCGGTCCGGAAAATCGTCAGGCCCTGCGTGGCGCCGTTGAAATAGGTGAGCAGGTGAACGCTGACCTCGTGCGACAGCAGCGCGTCGAGCCGGTTGGCCGCGATCGCCGAATCGCTCGCGATCATCAGCTTGCCTCCCGAGACGACGAGGCCAAAGACATCGTCGCGGACCTCGACCTTGGCCTCGAACCGCGGGTCGATCGAGCGATAGCGGTCGACAAGCGCACGAGCCGCAGAGGCAACTTCCCCGGCGTTGTGGACCGGCTGCCGCGACCGCTTCGGCTTGATTGACGAAAGGATCGAGTGTGCGTCCGTGAGGAGATCGGGAGCAACGGCTCCGTACAAGAGCATCGACGCCGGCCTGAAGGCGCTCGTGTTGCGCGCCGCGAGCATCGTCAGCTGCGTGTCGATCTCCCGGCGCTTTTCGCAGAGCAATTGCTCGAGAAGCAGGTCTTCGAGGACCGTAAGGTCGATCTGGTAAAGTTCACGCTTCACCGAATCCGGATCGACGGTCAGCGGCCGGTACCGAAAGTCGGGCTCGCGCTGCTCACCTTCCTCGAAAAACTGCGCCCTAGCCTCGGACATGTTGATCGGTGTGATCGACAGGAGAAAATCGAAACTTCGGGCAATCCCGTCGAGCTTCCTGTCGGCATTCCGTGCAGCGGCCAGGAACGCGCTTCGGCCAAGCGAATGGAAATGCGGAGGAGCATTGGTCGAGGCCGCGCCGATGAACGCGGCCGCAGCGCACAGCAGCGCTTCGATCAGTTCAGCCGCCAGCTCATGCGTCAGCTGCGGGTAGATCCGGCCGTCGGGTGCCCGGTGGATTTGCGGAATGGTGACGGACAGCCGGTCCGATGCCTTGGCGAGAAGCGATGGGCCGGCCGGTTCGACACTGATCTTCGGGTGCCGGAGATCGACCGTCATATCTGCCGCCGCCTTCTGCAGCGCATCGACTGCGGCACGGGCGGGCTTCGTGTCCGAAGCGGTGAGCTTCAGATCGAAAGCAGGAAGCTGCGGCGAATCTTCCCTGCGCTGCTCGACGGGCGCGTCTTTCAGCTCAATTACCAGGATGAGACCAAGCTCTTCGCGAAGGCGTGCCAATACGACTTCGAGAGCGCTTTGAGCTTCGGCGTCATCCTTGGGCGACCAGATCAGATAGGAGGGGCAATTCACTGCGACTCGCCTGCCGATGCTTTCCTCCGGCTCGTCGGTGCAGTGGAGCACGAGAAACGGAAGCCAGCGATCGATGTGAATCCGTCCCGTCTCCGCGAACGTCTCGCGAAGCTCGCCGCGCGGTCCGAAGCGAAGCTCGTCCGCGCCTCTCGCCGGCTTCATTTCGCCGCGGGCGTTCATTGCAGAAGCTCCTCGCAAGTCTCGGCGATGAAACTGACGAAGCGCCGCATCGCCGCGAGGTCCTCGTCATTGGGAATTCCGGTCCATTCGTCCATGAAGAACTTCTTGAACTCGAGGGCGATCGCGCAACCGCGCAGCGGGTAGCGCTCATGGACGAAGCGGGTCTGGTAGCCCTTCCCCTGAAATGCGACGTTCTCGCGAACATCGAGATTTCGGCCGTTGAAGTCGAAGCTTCGAAGCGCCTCCGTCAGCGGATCGATCAGGAACGCCCAATGCTCTCGCGGCATGGAAAAGGTGCCGATGTTGATGTCGGGCGCCTCGTCCTGCGGCGTCGGCGAGGCATCGGCTCCGCCGCGCCGGTGATTGTAGCTGTGCACATCGATGACGACGAAACGGTCATGGCGCGCGGCAATCCCGTCGAGCAGCGGTCCGAGCATCCGGAAATATTCGTCATGGATGGCGAGCGAGCGAGCGAGCAGCTGGTCACTGCACTCCTCCTTCCATACATCAAGCCCCCAGGATTGCTCCGCGGTGCGGTAGACCGCCTCGTCGGGCGGCCGGTTGAGGTCGAATTCGAACCGCGAGCGATGGACGATGACGTGTGTCGGCACTCCGACGACAGCCTCGCCGGTGTACGGGTCCTCCTCGCGAAGCCGCTCGGATTCCGACAGCGCCATCACATTCGCCACTTCTGCTCGAAGCTCGTGCCCGTTGTGAATCGCCGTAGCGACGATCGGGCCCGGCCCCTGCTGGACGCTCCACCAGCGTTCGGGGGAAATAGCCATGGGCCAATAGCGCTTCGCGGCGGCTTCGGTTTCGAGTCGGGCCCGTGTTGGCGGATATGCGCCGCTAAAGCAGCGGCGTCAGATCCCTGATCCACCGGGCCGTCACCGGCGACAGCTCAGCCGGCAGCGACTGCGGGTCGGCCTCGCAGACTTGCTCGACCTCCCAGCTCCAGCGCGGCGGAGAATAGCGAACGTCGCGGACGATCACCAACGAAGCAGTGTCTCGCTTGAAATCGGTCGGCTCCTCGAAATCGCGCGCAAGCCGTGCCTCGCCGTGTGAAATCATGCCGATCTCCTCGCGCAGTTCGCGAAGCGCGGCGTCCACCGGGTCTTCATGTGGCGGACGTCCACCGCCGGGAATGCGCCAGCCGGGAGCGTATCTGAGCTTCACGAGCACGACCTTCCCCTCGGGGGTCAGGGCGAGGGCGTGGGCTCCGTACGTCCTTGGCCGGGTCACGAACCAGAACGCCTTGAGGAGCGAGTGAGCGGCGGTCGCGGCGATCCTCAGCACACCATTGGCGAGTGCGGTCAGGCGGGACATTCTTCCGCTACGACGCTCGTCCGGCGCGCTCGACAAGGCGCTTAGCGGCAGCGACGTGCATTCGCTCGATCATCCGGCCTTCGAACCTTTCGGCTCCGCCGCCATAGGCTTCGACCAGCCGGCGGGCGCGGACGATTTCCTCCTCGCTCGGCGAGAAGGCGTGGTTGCACGGCTCGATCTGACTGGGATGGATCAGGCTCTTGCCGTCGAATCCCAGCCGCCGCCCTTCAGCGCATTCGGCCGCCAGCCCGTCGAGATCCTGAAGATCGTTGAAGACTCCGTCAAACACGGCGATGCCCGATGCGCGGGCAGCGAGAACGATCGTCTGAAGCGCCGTTTGCAGCGGCTGGCGGCCTGCACCTGCCGGCAGGTCGAGATCAGCCGACAGATCGTTGGTGCCGGCGACCAAGGCCGCCGATTGCTGCGCAATCTCCGCTGCGCCAAGAACTCCGGCAGCCGTTTCGACCATCGCCAGCAGCGGCTTGCCGACCGCCTCGGCAACTCCGTGAACCAAATGGGCGGACGACGCACGAGGAAGCATTGCGAAGCCGGCACTGGAACGCGCAACGGCATCGAGATCAAGCGAATGCCATTCGCTTCCGATCGCGTTCACCCGGATCGCGACCGGCATCGGCCAGTCGGTCGCGACCGCCTCGACCGCGGCCGAGCGCGCCGCCTCCTTGTCGTCCGGCTTCACCGCATCTTCGAGGTCGAGGACCACGAGATCCGCCGCGGATTCGCGCGAATGGTCGATCGCCCGCGGGTTCGACGCCGGCAGGAACAGCACCGAGCGGACAACCTCAAGAATGCTGGTCAAATCGATTTTCCTTCCGTTCGCCTGCCTCACGAAGCATCATGGCCGCACACACAAGCGGGGACAAACATGCTGACCACCTTGATGAGCGCAATCGCGGTGCTTGCGCTGCTGTTCGTGATAATGAGCGTAAAGATCGTCCATCAGGGCTATCGCTACACGATCGAGCTTTTCGGGCGCTTCGTTCGAATCGCCGAGCCGGGCTTCAACTTCGTGCCGCCGTTCTTCTACCGGGTCGGGCGCAAGGTGAACATGATGGAGCAGGTGCTCGACATCCCCGGGCAGGAAATCATCACCAAGGACAATGCGATGGTCGCGGTCGACGGAGTCGTCTTCTTCCAGGTGCTCGACCCCGCCAAGGCCGCGTACGAGGTCAGCGACCTCTATTCGGCGCTGATGGCCCTTTCCACGACCAATTTGCGCACCGTGATGGGGTCGATGGACCTCGACGAGACCTTGTCGAAGCGCGACGAGATCAACGCGCGCCTGCTGGTGGTGGTCGATGAAGCGACCGAAGCCTGGGGCGTGAAGATCACCCGGGTCGAGGTGAAGGACATCCGGCCGCCTCGCGACATTTCCGATTCGATGGCCAGGCAGATGAAGGCCGAGCGCGAGAAGCGCGCCAACATCCTGGAAGCTGAAGGCTTCCGCGCGGCCGCCATCCTGAAGGCGGAGGGCGACAAGCAATCTCGAATCCTGGAATCCGAAGGCCGCAAGGAAGCGGCGTTCCGTGAAGCCGAGGCGCGCGAGCGCGCCGCCGAAGCCGAAGCGAAAGCGACCGAGCTCGTGTCCAACGCGATCGCCAAGGGCGACGCGCAGGCGATCAACTATTTCGTCGCCCAGAAGTACGTCGATGCGATCGCCGAGTTCGCGCGCTCGCCCAATGCGAAAACGATCCTGTTCCCGGTCGAGGCGACCCAGCTGATCGGATCCCTGGGCGGAATCGGCGAGATCGCCAAGCAGGCGCTAGGCTCCGACAGGCCAACGCCGGCGGCGCCCGCGGCCGGACCCAGGACTCAGGCCGGAGTGCCGAGAGTGGAGGGGTAGACCGATGTTCGAAGGCATCGAAAGCGGCTGGCTGTGGATGATCGGCGGAGTGCTTCTGCTGGCCACCGAAATCCTGGTGCCGGGTGTCTTTCTCGTGTGGATCGGGATCGCCGCTCTTGTCACCGGCCTATTTGCAATATTGTTCGGGATTGGCGTCCCAGGCCAGCTCGGCTTGTTCGCGCTCTATTCGGTGATCGCGGTCCTGGTCGGGCGGCGATTCTACGCAGTGCCGGGCACCGACAGCGTCGACCCGCTCCTGAACAACCGGGCAGCAAGCCTGATCGGCCGACGGGTAACCGTAGTCACCGCGGTCGATGAAGACAGCGGACGAGTGCGCGTCGGTGACAGCGAATGGAGCGCCCGGGGCGGCCCTGGCCAGCCCGGAGAGCGCGTCCGAATTACCGGTGTTGAAGGCAATTGCCTGATCGTCGAGCCGGAACGAAGACTGTCCTGAATTATCGCCGGAGTTAGCCTGTGAACCCTACCCCCTTCAGCCGCCGCCACATCCTCGTGGCACTTGCAGCCACAGCTTCGATACCGCTGCTGTCCGCTTGCGCCCAGCAGGCAGTGGCGGTCGCACCGCCTGCCGCGGCGGCACCCGTCGTTCCTGCAGCGACCGGCGAAGCGCAGGCGCTCGCGCTGCTCGACAGCGCCGCGGAAAACCTCCTTCGCCTGTCGCCCGAAGCGGCAACGTCGCTCGGAATCGACACCGGCGCCCGAGCGCCTCTGCGGCACCGGCTCGGTGACCGGTCGGCACAAGGCCAGGCGCAGGTCGCGGCGCTCCTTCGCTCCGACCTCGCCCGGGTCAACGCAGTCGACACCTCCGAACTGTCCCACTCGACGCGCACGAGCGTGGAAGTTGTGCGGAGCGCTTATTCGACCGCGCTTGAGGGTTTTGCACTCCCCTATGGCGATGTCGCCGTCGGAGGCTGGCGCAACACGCCCTATGTCGTGATCCAGAATGTCGGCGCCTATCTCGACGTGCCGCGCTTCCTCGACAGCGAGCACCAGATCAACAGCGCGGCCGATGCCGAGGCCTATCTCGACCGTCTCGCCCAATATCCCGACGTGCTCGACGGCGAGCTCGGGCGGATGCAGGCGGCTCGCTCCAAGGGGCTGGTTCCGCCGCGGTTCGCGATCGACAAGGCGCTCGAGCAGATGCGGGCATCGGCGAAAAGCGCTCGCGAAGGCGGCGGCCTCGTCGAATCAATCGAGCGGCGCACCAGGGAGAAGAGTATCCCCGGAAACTGGGCCGAGCGCGCCCGCGCGATCGCACAGCAGCAGGTCGCTCCGGCGCTCGAGCGCCAGATCGCCGAACTCGAGGCGCAGCGGGCGGTTGCGACGGACATTCCGGGCATGTGGTCCCGTCCCGGAGGCGAGGACTATTACCGCTGGGCGGTAAAGGCCTCGACCACCACCGACATGAGCCCGGACGAGATCCACCAGCTCGGAATCGACACTTTGCGCACCCTGCACGCCCAGATGGACCCGATCCTTAAAAGCATCGGTTACACTGAAGGCAGCGTCGGCGAGAGAATGCAGCAGCTGTCGAAGGACCCGCGCTACCGTTTCGAAGACAATGACAAGGGCCGCGCCGACGTGATGGCCTTCATCCAGGAGCGGCTGGACATTATTCGCGCCAAGATGCCCCAGGCGTTCAACACGTTGGTCGCCGGGAATGTCGAGGTCCGGCGGCTTCCGCCCGAGGAAGAGCCCGGCGCACCGGGTGCCTATGGCGGAGCCGGTTCGATCGACGGCACCATCCCCGGCAAGTTTTGGATCAACCTGAAGCCCGGCTTCGACCACAGGCGTTACGACCTTCCCACCCTCACCCACCACGAGGCCATCCCCGGCCATGTGTGGCAAGGCGAATATGCCAACAAGCTTCCGCTGATCCGCTCGCTTTTGTCCTTCAACGCTTATTCCGAAGGCTGGGCGCTGTACGCCGAGCAGCTCGCCGACGAACTCGGAGTTTACGAGGATTTCCAGGTGGGCAGGCTTGGCTACCTCAAGGACACTGCGTTTCGCGCCGCACGGCTCGTTGTCGATACGGGCCTGCACCATAAGCGCTGGACTCGAGAGCAAGCTCGGCAGTTCTTCCTGGAGGCGACCGGCGATCCCGAAGAGTCCGAGGTCGACCGCTACGCCTCCTGGCCCGCCCAGGCGCTCGGCTATGAAGTCGGCCACCAGGAGATCAACCGCCAGCGCGAGCGCGCACGTGCAGCGCTGGGTCCGCGATTCGATTTCAAGGCGTTCAACGACACGGTGGTGATGGGCGGTAATGTGCCGATGGACGTGCTTGCGAAGAACGTCGACGAATATATCGCGCGGGCGAAAGCGCCCTAGCCCCACGATGCGGGCCTCTTGCGAATCGCTCGCAACAGGCTAGGTGTCAGTTGTGGGTTTGTCGCGTTCCAAGCTGCTGCTTTGGATTGTCCTCGCCGTCCCGGCGGCGGTGATTCTCTACGGTTACTCGACTTCTCCGGATGCCTGGCCCGGAGACATGCTCCGGCCGACAGGGGAATGGTCGGCGCGTCTGATCATCGTCGCGCTGACGCTGACTCCTCTTGCACAGCTATTCCCTGGCAGTCGCGCGGTCAGATGGCTGGTCCGGCATCGGCGGGCGATCGGTGTCGCGGCTTTCGCTTACTCGCTGCTCCACCTCGTCTTCTACGTGCTGGACATGGAAACCGTCGCCAACATGGTCGCGGAGCTCGGAGCGCCGGCAATCTGGACCGGCTGGCTCGCTTTCCTCTGTCTCCTGGTGCCCGCGCTGATCAGCAGCGATCAGGCGATGAGCGCGCTTGGGAAGGCCTGGAAGCCGCTCCAGCGGCTCGCCTATCCGGCCGCTGTGCTAACTCTCGTCCACTGGATTCTCGTCCATGACGGCCTTGCTTCGGCTCTCATTCATTTCGCGCCGCTAGTGCTGCTGCAGCTGCTGCGGCTCGGACGCTCGCTCAAGCTCACCATGACTGAAAGGAAGATTGCATGAAGTTCCCGATCCTGATCGTCGCTGCCGCAATAGCCGGAGCCGCGGCCGCAACGCCTGCCTCGGCCACCGGCAAGATAACCTGCGATGCTCCCAAGGCGCAGTGGAAGGGCATGGACGCGCTCCAGGCCGAGCTGAAGAAGCAGGGCTGGGAAATCCGCAAGGCGAAGGTCGATGGCGGCTGCTACGAGGTTTACGGCACCGATCCCGAAGGGAGGCGCGTCGAGGCCTATTTCCACCCGGTGAGCTTCAAGAAGTTGCTGGTCTCACGGCGTGGCGAGATCCTGTTCCGGGCCGACTGAGGCCATCGCGCGCAGGTCCAGGCGGACCGGGTCGAGTCACTTCGGATCGACGATGCGGATCGACAACTCGCGCAGGTGTTTGGGGTCGACCGCCGCCGGGGCGTTCATCATCAGGTCCTCGGCCTTCTGGTTCATCGGGAAGAGGATCACTTCGCGGATGTTGGGCTCGTCGGCGAGAAGCATGACGATTCGGTCGATTCCGGGTGCCGAGCCTCCGTGCGGCGGGGCGCCGAACTTGAAGGCATTGATCATACCCGAGAAATTCTCGTCGACCTCTTGCCTGGTGTAGCCGGCGATCTCGAACGCCTTGTACATGATGTCGGGGCGGTGGTTCCTGATCGCGCCCGAGCTCAGCTCCACGCCATTGCAGACGATGTCGTACTGCCAGGCGAGGATTTCGAGCGGGTCTTGGCTCTCGAGCGCCTCCATCCCGCCCTGGGGCATCGAGAATGGGTTGTGGCTGAAGTCCACCTTCCGCAAATCCTCGTCAAATTCGTACATCGGGAAATCGACGATCCAGCAAAAACGGAACGCGCCCTTTTCGACAAGCTCGAGCTGCTCGCCGACGCGGGTTCGGGCAAGTCCCGCCAGCCTCGCGGCTTCGGCTTCCTTGCCGGCGGCGAAGAAGATGCCGTCGTCGGGGCCGAGGCCCACTTGGTCGGCGAGGCGGTCCATGCCTTCGGTGCCGTGGTTCTTGGCGATCGGGCCGCCCCATTCGCCGCCCTTTCGGGTCGCATAGCCGAGGCCGGCAAAGCCTTCGCTTCGCGCCCACTCGTTCATGTCGTCGAAGAACTTGCGGCTGAGACTGGCGGTGTTCGGCGCAGGGACCGCGCGAACCACTCCGCCGCTGTCGACGATCTTTGCGAACAAGCCGAAGCCCGAGCCTTTGAAATGTTCGCTGACGTCGTGTACCATAAGCGGGTTGCGAAGGTCCGGCTTGTCGGTGCCGTATTTGAGCATCGCTTCCCTGAACGGGATTCGCGGGAATTCGCCGGCGGAAGTGACGGTCTTTCCGTCGGCGAATTCCTCGAACACGCCGGCAAGCACCGGCTCGATCGCCGCGAACACGTCGTCCTGAGTGGCGAAGCTCATCTCGAAATCGAGCTGGTAGAATTCGCCCGGGGACCGGTCGGCGCGCGCGTCCTCGTCGCGAAAGCAGGGTGCGATCTGGAAATATTTGTCGAACCCGGCGACCATGATCAGTTGCTTGAACATCTGCGGCGCCTGCGGGAGCGCGTAGAACTTGCCCGGGTGAACCCGGCTCGGGACCAGATAGTCGCGGGCGCCCTCGGGCGAGCTTGCGGTGAGGATCGGAGTCTGGAACTCGACGAAGCCCTGCTCGATAATCCGCCGGCGGATCGACGAGATCACCGCCGAGCGGAGCATGATGTTGCGGTGCATCTCCTCGCGGCGAAGGTCGAGGTAGCGATATTTGAGGCGAATTTCCTCCGGATAGTCCGCTTCTCCGGCGACCGGCATCGGAAGCTCGGCGGCGGGCGACTGAACCTCTACCTCTTTGGCGACGACCTCGATCTCGCCGGTCGGAAGCCTGGGGTTGATCGCCTCGGAAGACCGCGCGACCACCTCCCCGGTCACAGTGACCACAGACTCGAGCCGAAGCGAATCGAGCAGTTGCTGGACCGGATTATCCTGATCGGCGACGATCTGGGTGATTCCGTAATGGTCGCGAAGGTCGATGAAGAGCACCCCGCCGTGGTCGCGCTCGCGGTGAATCCAGCCGGACAGCCGCACCGTCTTGCCGACGTCGGAGGAGCGCAGCTCGGTGCAGGTGTGGGTGCGGTAGGCGTGCATGTGTTTCTCTTCGCTTGTCGTCATTCCCGCGAAAGCGGGAACCTAGTTTTCGCTTGACTGGGTCCCCGCTTTCGCGGGGATGACAACCGGGCTGCTTGCCGGCGCCGCTTCAATCCCGGTTGTCACTTTGTCAAGGCGGCAGGGCGCGCTATGGCGCCGGCCAGCCCAATGAAGATTCACCCGTTAATCACCGACTCCGCAGCGCTTTCCGACCTGGTCGAGCGCTTGGCGAAGCACCCGTTCGTCGCCGTCGACACTGAGTTCATGCGCGAGAACACCTTCTGGCCCGACCTGTGCCTGATCCAGGTCGCGAGCAGCGAGGAGGCCGCGGCGATCGACCCTAAAGCCGACATCGATATGACTCCCCTTCTCGACCTGATGGTCGAGAATCGCGACGTCCTGAAGGTCTTCCATGCGGGAAGCCAGGACCTGGAGATCGTCCACAATCTTACCGGCAAGGTCCCCGCTCCACTGTTCGACACGCAGATCGCGGCGATGGCGCTCGGCCACGGCGAGCAGGTCGGCTATTCCAGCCTCATCGAATCGATGCTCGGCCACAGTCTCGACAAGGGGGCCCGCTTCACCGACTGGGGAAGGCGGCCGCTAGACAAGCGCCAGATCGACTATGCGATCGCCGACGTGACTCATCTTTCGAAGATTTTCCCGAGGCTGCTCGAGCGGCTGAAGAAGACCGGCCGCGGGGGATGGCTCGACGAGGAGATGGAGCGGCTCGCCGACACGTCCAGCTTTGCCTTCCCGCCCGAGGACGCGTGGAAGCGGCTGCGATTGCCGAGCCGCAACCCTGCAGTGCTCGGCCGCCTGAAAGCGCTCGCCGCCTGGCGCGAAACCGAGGCGCGCGGCAAGAACATCCCACGCGGCCGAATCATCAAGGACGATACTCTGGTCGAGTTGGCCGCCCATCCGCCCAAGACCCAGGACGATCTTGGCAAGGTTCGGGGCCTGTCGGCCGGATGGAAGGCCAACGACATCGGAGCGCGGCTGATGGACGCTCTCAAGGAGGCAAAGCCGCTCGGTGACGACGAGATTCCGTCTCGACAGCCGCGGCGTCCGGGCCTGACCAAGGAATCGGCGCTCGTCGGCGACCTGTTGAAGCTCCTTCTCAAAATCCGAGCGAAGGAATCGGGAGTGGCGCCGCGGCTGATCGCCCGGACCGACGATCTCGAAGCGCTGGCTGCAGGAGCCCGCGAGGATCTGAACATCCTCAGCGGTTGGCGGTTTGAAGAGTTTGGTCGCGATGCACTCGCGCTGGTTGAAGGGCGCCTGGGATTCGCGATCGAGAACGGGAAATTGAAGTTGAGCAGAATCGCCGAGGAGGTGGAGGCATGATCAGCCGAATTGCTGTTGCAGCGGCTTGCGGGATGGCGGTCAGCGCCTGTGCGACTGCTGGGCCGATCCCGGTTCGGGGCGAGCCGGCCGGCAGCAGGTGCAACGATTCCAACATCCAGCAATTTGTCGGGCGGCAAGCGAATTCCGAGCTGGGAGCCGAAATGCAACGGGTCTCCGGAGCCGCGATCCTGCGCTGGGTGGCCCACGGGACGGCGGTCACAATGGAGTATCGGCCGGATCGTCTGACCGTCTATCTCGACGCGAACAATCGGGTCGAGCGGATCAGCTGCAGCTAGCCGTCGATCATTCCTGCGTCGACCAGCGCCCGCCGGATCGTCGGGAGCGTTAGCCGGGCGCGCTCGGCGATCGCATAGCGATCAACCGCCTCGACCGCGCGCTCGACGGTCACGTAGTCGCGGTGCAGGCGCTGGGTCATGAAGCGCAGCGCGTCGCGCGGGATGTGCAGCCCGCGATCGGCGAAATGCAGCTCGATCAGCGCCTGGAACAAATTGTCATCGGGCGCGGCGATGGTTGCGACAGGCGTAACCGCAATCCGGGTCTTGAGATCGGGGAGCGCAACCTCCCAGTCGGGCGGGACCCGGTCTACGATCATGACCAGCGGGCGGCCGCTCTCCTGCGCCGAGTTCCAGGCGTGAAACAGCTCTTCCTCGTCGGCGCGCTCGGCCTGGTCGACCAATTGCCCGCCGACGCGCTCGACGAAGCTGCGTGCAAGCAGACTGCGGCCGGAGCGGCGCGGGCCGGTAAGAAGGGTCGCCTTCACCGGCCACAGGGTCCAATTATGGAAATGCTCGACGGCATCGCGATTGGCCTGAGTGACGATCAGACGCGATTCGCCCTGGCTTTGCGGCCAATCGAGCGGAAGCGCGATCTGCTCCCTGCCGGTCATTGGGCCCCCGGCGTCGTTTGCCTCTCGGGCGCGGCGCTCGTTCGGTTTTGCGGCTCCGGCTCGACGGTATTCGAAGGCTGCGGCTGCGGCTGCGGTGCCGGCGTGGCGGGCGCTGGCCGAGGGACGGACATTCGAAGCTGATCGCCGACAATCTCGACAGCCCAGCCGCGCGACACCAGCAGCGATCGAAGCGAATTGAGGTCGCCGCGATAGCTGACAACGAAGTTGCTGATGTTGCCAAGAGCGATGTTCAGCTGATCGACGTTCTGCACTCCCGGCGCTGCTCGAAGATGCGCGAGCGCCGAGTTGTAGGTCGCGGCATTGGGCGCGGCTACCTGCACCCGGTAAGTCGACGCCGGTCGTTGGGCTTCCTCCTCCTCTACTTCCTCAGGCGGAGGCGGGGGCGGTTCGGGCAGGTTGAGGGTCGGGTCGCGTTGGAGCCGGCCCGCAGCAAAAGCCTCGGCAAAAAGCCGGTCCATCCGGCGCGCGCCCTCATCCATCATTTGCGGGAGTGCGGCACTGTTCGGGGCCGAAAGATCGAACCCGCCGATGATTTCACCGTCGGGGCCGTGGCGCCCGATGAACCGCGCCCTTGCAGGGCCACCGGGATAGAGGCGGTGCAACATCACTTCGGCGACGAGAATGTCCGCGGCGCCATACATGTCGAGGATATTGCGCCACCAGCCGCGGCCGGGCCGGGCCGATTGCGCGGCGTTGATCAGAAGTGGATCGATTCCAAGGCCGCTGACACGGACATAGTCGATCGGCGTTTGTGACGTCCGGAATTGCGCCCAGGCCCGCTGCCACGGATTGCGCAGCTCCAGGCTGGTCATGGTTCCGGCGGTAATCGTGATCGGGATCAGGAGCATCGGCTGAGACCGCTCACTGACGCCGGGAATCCCGAGCAGCTGGCCGGCCCGCGCCCGGTCGAACAGGATTCCGAGGTCCGCAATGTACCGGTTGGGACCGATCTGCTCGCGCTCGACGATGATTGAGGCGACGATCTGGTCAAGCGCCGAATCGTTGAGCGACGGCGCCTGCGAAATGGGGCGCTTGTGGCTTTGCGCCCAAAGCTTCTTGAATCCTTCGCGCTGGGCGAGTCGCCACCCGGCGAACCGCGCCGACTGAGAGTCCTTGCCGACGACATCGACATGGATTCCGCCGATTTCTAGCGTGCCGGAGCTGTCGAGCGGGAGAATGCCGCGCTCGCCGGCTTCCATCTGCGCGTAAAGCGCCCCGCCGATGGCGAGGCCGAGAAGCGCAAGAAATGCAGCAAGGAACCAGACAGGGCGAGCCATTCCGGCGCGCTTTTGGCGATAACGGCGTGGAAATCCAAGCGGGTTCTCGGTAGGCGGCGAGCTGATGGGACAAAAGCCTCTCACCTATGCTGATGCCGGGGTGTCGATCGACGCCGGGAACGCGCTCGTGAAGGCAATCGCGCCGCTGGCGCGATCGACCGCCCGCCCGGGTGCAGATGCCGAGCTCGGCGGCTTTGGCGGCCTGTTCGATTTGAAGGCTGCGGGCTACCGCGATCCGCTGCTGGTCGCGGCGAACGACGGCGTCGGAACCAAGCTGAAGCTGGCGATCGACCTGGGCCGGCACCAGGGGGTCGGAATCGACCTCGTCGCGATGTGCGCAAACGACCTCATCGTCCAGGGCGCAGAGCCCTTGTTCTTCCTCGATTATTTCGCAACCGGCAAACTCGAACCGAGCGTCGCCGAAGCGGTCGTCGGCTCGATCGCTGAAGGCTGCCGCAAGGCGGGCTGCGCGCTCGTCGGCGGCGAGACCGCCGAGATGCCGGGTATGTATGCTGAGGGAGACTATGACCTTGCAGGCTTCTGCGTCGGAGCGGTGGAACGCGGCGAGCTGCTCGACGGCAGCCGGGTGGCTCCGGGCGATGTGATCGTCGGCATTGCCAGCTCGGGCGTGCACAGCAACGGTTTCTCGCTCGTTCGGCGGATCATCGCAGAGGGGCAATGGGATCTGGCTGCGGAAGCGCCGTTTGTTCCGGGGATAAGCCTTGGAGAGGCCTTGCTCGAGCCGACGCGTATTTACGTAAAGCCGCTCCTGCCGTTGGTTCGCGACGGTTTCGTCCACGCGCTTGCGCACATTACCGGCGGTGGGCTGCTGGAGAACATCCCGCGCGTGCTCCCACCCGGGCTCAGAGCGGAGGTCGATGCATCCTCGTGGGAGTTCCCGCCGCTTTTCTCCCTGCTTCAGAAGGGAGGCGCAATCACCGGCGAAGAGATGGCGCGGACGTTCAACTGCGGGATCGGCATGGTTGCGATCGTCGCTTCACCGGATGCCGCCGCATTGATCTCGCGGCTCGAGGACAGCGGCGAAAAAGCGCGCGTGGTCGGCAGTATCGTCACCGGCACACCCGGATGCACGGTCCGTGGACCGGCCGGCAGCTGGAACTCGTCCGAGGAATGGACGGCCAATCACGATGCGTGACCAACGGGACAAGCGCCGGGTCGCGGTGCTGATTTCCGGCCGCGGCAGCAACATGAAGGCGCTGGTCGAGCAGGCAAGCGGCTATGAAATCGTGCTGGTCACCTCGAACAATCCGCTCGCCCAAGGGCTCCAATGGGCGCGCGACCAAGCGATTCCCAGTTGGACGTGGGACAGCCGCGGGATCGACAAGACGTTGTGGGAATCGGCACTGGACCAGTCGCTCACCGACCATCGGGTCGGCACGATCGCTCTTGCCGGCTTCATGCGGATGCTATCGGCAGAGTTCACTCGCTGCTGGAGCGGGCGAATCCTCAACATCCACCCGTCGCTGCTGCCCAAATATCGCGGGCTGGACACGCACCGGCGGGCGATCGAGGCGGCCGATCCGGTCAGCGGCTGCAGTGTGCACCTGGTAACCGAGGAACTCGACGCCGGTGACGTGATTGCGCAGGCCGAGGTCCCGATCCTGTCGGACGACACCGCAGAAACGCTCGAAGCACGGGTGCTGAAGGCCGAGCACGCGCTCTACCCAGGGGCGCTTGCACAGTTCGTGAGCTAGCCCACGATCTCATCGGGTTTGAAGAAGAAGTCGATCTCGATCTTCGCGTTCTCGTCGCTGTCGGAGCCGTGGACCGAATTGGCCTCGATCGATTCGGCATGGCATTTGCGGATCGTGCCCTCGGCGGCTTCTGCCGGGTTCGTCGCGCCCATCACCTCGCGGTTGCGGCGGACCGCGTCCTCGCCCTCGAGCACTTGTACGACGACGGGGCCGGAAGTCATGAATTCGACCAGGCTGCCGTAGAAGGGCCGCTCCCTGTGAACCGAATAAAAGCCTTCCGCCTGTTCGCGGGTCATGTGGATTCGCCTGGACGCGACAACCCGTAGCCCGGCCTCTTCCAGCATCCTGGTGATCGCTCCGGTGATGTTGCGGCGGGTGGCATCGGGCTTGATGATCGAAAAGGTGCGCGTGACGGCCATGGCCGAGCGATCTCCTGTGCTTGTCTTGGGTCGGGGTTGCCGCGCCGCCTAGCGGCGGGCGCCCATCCCGGCAAGCCCGCTTGCGAAGCTCAGCTCCGCTGCAAGACGGGTTGGGCGATGACGATCGGACAATCACGGTGACGGAACGAGCTGCTCAGCGAATCATTGGATCTTCAAAGACTTAATGAACGTGCGGCGGCTGGAAACAAGCGGCCGCGAGAGGAGAAGATCCGTTGAGACCGAATATCAAAACCGTTGTTGCCGCCGCCGCGATGATGGCGGCCATGCCGCTGGCCCCGTTGGCGGCGCAAGCGACAGCTCCCCTGGACATACCCTCCAGCGCGCCGTCGGACCTGTTCAGCGGCAACCGCAGCCCGGAAATGCTCGCCGTTCAGATCCTGCTAGACCGGTCGAACCATTCGCCCGGAGTGATCGACGGGGTCATGGGCGGCAACACCCGCCGCGCGATCGAAGCCTATCAGCGCGCAAACGGAATGCCTGTGACTGGAACCGTCACCGACTCGCTGCTGAGCCAATTGACTCAAGGCAATCGCGACCTGCTTCAGCGCTACACGATCACCGAGGAGGATGTGTCCGGACCGTTCCGCCCGGTGCCTTCGGGCTTCGCGGAAAAGGCTGAAATCGACAAGCCGGTGTACGAATCCCCCGCAGAAGCCCGGGCCGAGAAATTCCACATGGCAGAGTCGTTCCTGAAGTCGCTGAACCCGGGCGCCGACTTCGGCAGCTCAGGAACGGAAATCCTGGTGGTGAACGCCGGCCGCGATGAGCTTCCAACGAGCGTGTCTCGCATCGAGGTGGACAAGTCCGCGAACGAGTTGAGCGCCTATTCCGAGGCAGGAGAGCTGGTGGCCACCTATCCGACCACGGTCGGGAGCTCCATCCACCCCTCGCCGAACACGAAGCTAGAGGTCCTGGCGATCGCGTCCGACCCGACCTACCATTTCGATCCCGAGGACCGCAGCTGGGGCCCGGATCATCAGTTCACGATCGCGGCCGGGCCAAACAACCCGGTCGGACTGGTGTGGATCGATCTCAGCAGAGACGGCTACGGAATCCACGGCACACCCGAGCCGGAGCTGATCGGCAAGACCAGCAGCCACGGCTGCGTTCGGCTGACCAACTGGGACGCGATCGAATTGTCGAAGGCCGTCAGCAAGGGCACCATTGTGGAGTTCGTCTAGGACTCAGCCCGCAAAGAAAAGCGGCGGCGCCTTTCGACGCCGCCGCGATCTTTTCCGAACGGTTGTTCGGCCTAGAGCGCCGCCCCAACTTCGGAGAAGGTCCCGCTCAGGTTGGTGCCGACAGTCGTCACCGAAGCGATGATTGCAACGGCAATGAGAGCGGCAATCAGGCCGTACTCAATTGCGGTCGCACCGTCTTCATTTTTAATCAACTTCAGAAACTTGGCCATGTCTGGTCTCCTTAAGGCTCCACTTCGGGAGGCAAGCTCCCCCACCTGCGCCAATCAATTCGCGTAGGTTGCAACGAGGATTAGAACAGCAGCGGTTGAAAAAGTCTTAAAGCGCGAAGTTACCGGAGCTTAACCCCTCTGCATCTATCGCGACGCCCATGAACGCGTACGCATTCGAGCCGCACGCAGCGCAGGCGAGCCGGGCACTCCGCATGCGTAACCCGCGAGACATGCGGCCTGCGGTTGCGGCGGTCTTGGCAGCGGCCGGCGCGGTTGCCATCCAGAGCCTGTGGCTTCCCGTAGATGCGGACGTTTCGTGGCTGATCACCGTTGCAGAGCGGATTCTCTGGGGTGACCGGTTGTACCTAGACATTCTGGAGGTAAACCCGCCGGCTTCGGTTTGGCTCTATCTGCCCCTGGTGTGGTTGGCGCAGCTGAGTGGATTGCCAGCCGAAGCAGTGGTGGTCGCAACGTTTGTCGTAGCAGGGCTGGCCTCCATTTGGGCAACCGTCCGACTTGCCTCGTCCCTGGACGGTTCAACGCTGTCGCTTTGGCTGTCAGCCACACTCGGCCTGGTCGTGCTCGTGCTTCCAATGGCGCTTTTCGCGCAGCGCGAGCATGCGGCGCTGATACTCGCTTTTCCGGCTCTTACCGCATTGGCTGTGATCGCAGAAGGCAAGCCGCTCGGCAGGCGTGCGCTCCTCTCTTGCGGATTCGCTGCCGGCGTGATCATCGTGATAAAACCCTATTTCCTGCTCGCAGTGATCGCCCCGGCGCTTTGGGCGGCGTGGAAACGGCGTACCCTCTCACCGCTCCTGCCGGGGATCGCCGCCGGTGCGACAGCGATCGGCCTCTATGCGATCGCAGTACTGCTCTTCGCGCGCTCCTATCTCGATTGGGTGCCGGTGATCGCCCACACCTATGCGCCTATGCACGAGCTCTGGTGGAAGGTCTTTGTCGGCCCCACGCTGTATCCGGCAATGTGCGTGGCGCTGGCAATTCTCATGCGGCCACCCCGAATTCCCTCGATGGTCGCGATGTGGGCGCTCGGTTCGGCCGGGTTTGTGCTGGCTGCGTTCCTACAAGGGAAGAACTATCCCAATCACTGGCTGCCCGGAGCAGGAATGGCGCTCGCCGCCGCCTTCGCACTTCTGGCCCAGCCGGGTATCAAGCCTGTGCGCAAGGCAGCTGTGGGGGGGGGCCTTGCGGCCGTGTCGCTGATGGCGATGTATTACTGGGCAATACGGCCAGATCCGGCTGTTGCGACGGTGATTCAGCGAGTCGGGCCTCCGGCACCCAAGATGATAGCTCTAAGTCCCCAGCTGACGACCGGGCATCCGGTGACCCGCAATGTCGGCGGCCAGTGGGTCGGCTCTCGACCCTCGCTATTTCTCGCGGGCGCTTCGCTTTTCGTCGGGCTCGAAGACGAGATCGCGCGGCGTGCTTACCGCGAGGACATCCGGTCCTTTGCTATCGACGTTCAGCGACACTCGCCGGACATCGTCCTGGTGGATCGCAAGTCCAAGGAGTGGCTGATGGGCGAAGAGGAAATTGCGCCCGCGATGGGGCGCTATCGGCTGGCGGGCGAATCGACGGACACCGAAATCTGGGTGCGGCACCGTCGAACGCCCTAGCTAGGCTACTTAAAAATATCCTCGAGAAAGCGTCCGAGTTCGCGAAGCGTGCGAGTGCGTTCGCTCCAGTCGTCGGGAAGCGGGCTCGGGTTTTGCGCAGGACTTGAACGGTCGGGATCGGGACGCTTGCGGTAGGTGGACGGGAGCGGCGGCCCCTTGCGGTCATCAATGGCAAGTGCCGAGCTCATGAAATCGCGCCAGATCCGCGCCGGGACAGTCCCGCCGCTGATTTTCCCGAGCGAGCTGTTATCGTCGCGCCCGACCCACACGCCGACGACGAGATCGCCGGCGAAACCGACGAACACGGCGTCACGATTGTCCTGGCTCGTCCCAGTCTTTCCGAATGTCGGGACCCGAAGCGCGGCTCGCTTGCCGGTCCCGGTATTCGCCGCAGCCCACAGAAGGTCGAGCATCGGGGCGCGGTCACGCCGCTCGTCGAGGTTGCCCCGGGGCTCGAATAGGCTGGCGAGGGCGCTTTGCGGCTGCTCGTTGGCGAGTCCTCGAGCCTTGACCGGGTAGCGGCCCGACAGAACCGCGGCGTAAGCCGTGGTCAGCCCGAGAAGGCTGACTCCGCCGGTGCCCAGTGCGAGGCTTGGCTTGTCCGGCATCGGCGAGCTGATCCCCAGCTCCCGGGCGGTGCGAATCACATTGCCCCGCCCGACGCTCTCGGAGAGCCGCACGGTTGCCGCGTTGCTCGAGCGGGCGAAGGCCTCGCGAAGACTGATCTCCCCGCGATAGACCCCGTCGTTATTGGCCGGAGTCCAGCCGCCAATCGTGATCGGCTCGTCCAGTATGAGGCTGTCGGGCGTCCAGCCTGCCCGCATCGCGGCGAGATAGACAAACAGCTTGAATGCGGAGCCCGGTTGGCGGAGCGCCTGAGTCGCGCGGTTCAACGGGCTGCTCGCATAGCTCCTGCCGCCGACCATCGCGACGACCCGCCCGTCGGGGCGCATAGCGACCAGCGCGGCCTGGGCGTCGCCGATCCGGGCGCGCGTGATCGCCCGCACGGCGATCCGCTGGAGATCGGCATCGAGGGTGGTGCCGACCCGCACCTCGCCGAAGTCGGCATCGAATGCCCTCTGCGCCGCCGGGGCGACCCAGTCGGCGAAATAGGTGCCCGTCGGGACCGTCGATGACTGCCTGACCGGCCTCGCCGACTTCAGCGATTTCGCCCGCGCCGGAGTGATCACTCCGGTTTCGGACATCGCCTCGAGAACCAGCCGGCTGCGCTGCTGTGCGAGCTTCAAATTGCGAGTCGGGGCGAGACGCGAAGGCGCCTTCAGCATTCCGGCGAGCATCGCTGACTGGGCGAGGGTCAAGCGCTCCGGCTCGCGGTCGAAATAATGGCGAGCGGCGGCGCGAAGGCCGTAAACGCCGTCCCCGAAATAGACGCTCGAAAGATAGCGTGACAGGATCTCGTCCTTGGTCAGCCACCCTTCAAGCCAGAAGGCGATGATCACCTCCTGCGCCTTGCGCTTGAAACTGCGGTCGGACGACAGGAAATTGGTCTTGGCGAGCTGCTGAGTGATCGTGCTTCCGCCCTCGCGGACTCCTCCGGCGCGGACATTGGCCAGCGCCGCCCTGCCGATTCCGCGCGGATCGATCCCCCAGTGCCGGTAGAAGCGCCGGTCCTCGATCGACACGAAGGCAGAGGGCGTGAGCGGGTCGAGCTTCGCGACCTCGACCGGCGCTTCCTTGATCGCTCCGCGTCGAGCAATCGGCCTTCCCTCCTCCGAAAGGAACAGCATGGCCGGATCGGGAAGCGGCTCGAGGGCCCGAGACAGCGGCGCGGTCACCACCAGCCACAACAGGGTCAGCAGGATCAGGCCCAGTAGCGAGTAAAGCGAGATTCGAGTCCGCCGCCACCGGGGCTTGGGCGGCTGGATGTCTTCTTCGGCACCGGGCTGCGGCGGCGGAGGCGGCGGCGGCGCGAAGGGGTCCGGAAGATCCTCGACATTGGCTCCGCCCCGGCTCCAGATTCCCTCGTAATCGGCCATCAGGGTTTAAAATCCCTCTCCGCGAAGCGCAGCTGCCTTACATTAGTAAAACAGTACCGACGATAAGGCCAGACGGTTGCTGAACTTGGCATTGCGGCTATTGCACTTTGCGATGCGGCCGCCCGTCCTCCGCAATTGCCTAGCCGTCGCGCTCGCCGCCGCGCTCGCCGCCGCGACGGGCGGCTGCGACCGCAAATCCGAGGGCGTGATCCAGGTGCTGGTGATCGGTGAAACTCCGCGGCTCGTGGATCCGCAGCAGGGCCCGCTGACCAAGAGCGAAGCAACCCTCATCACCAACGCCGCACAGGGGCTCGTTCGGTTCGACGCGCGCGGGCAGATCGAACCGGGGCTCGCGGAAACCTGGAACGTCAGCGACGATGGGTTGAGCTACATTTTCCGACTCGCGGACGGGGAATGGCCAAACGGCAGGGAAATAACGGCCGAGCAGGTGGCGCGAATGCTTCGCCGGCTCATCCGCCCGTCGAACGGCAATCCACTCACGGATGCGTTCGGTGCCGTCGGCGAGATTGTGCCAATGACCGACCGGGTGCTCGAAATTCGCCTGAACCAGCCGCGGCCCAACCTGCTGCAGCTGCTCGCGCAGCCGGAAATGGGACTTGTCTATGAAGGTCAGGGCACTGGCCCGTTCTCGATCGACCGGTCGAGCGATCGCGAGGGCGTGGTTCGATTGACCCGTGAAGTGATCACTCCGGCCGAGGAAGAGAATGAGCGGGAAGCGCTGGACCTTAGAGGGGCAAGTTCCGAGCTGGCCGTCCGAGCGTTCGCGGCGGGCGACGTGGACCTGGTCCTCGGCGGGACTTTCGCCGATCTTCCCTTCGCCCAGAGGGTCAACCTCCCCCGGGGAGCTCTGCAGTTCGATCCGGCCTCGGGACTGTTCGGCCTCGTCCCCGCACGCAACAGCGGCCCCGCTTCGAATCCGGAAGTGCGGCAGGTGTTGAGCGCCGCAATCGATCGCGAAGCGCTGGTCGCCGCGCTTTCCGTGCCGGGTCTGGTGCCGCGCACCACCGTGCTCGAACCGCGGCTCGACAATATTCCCGATCCGGTACCGCCGGAATGGACTTCGACCGCGCTTACCGAGCGCCTGCCTGCACTGATCACTACTGCCCGGCGGCTATTCGACCAGGACGAAGCTCCAGTCATCCGTATCGCATTGCCGGACGGGCCCGGCTCCGAAATCGTCCTCAGCCGGCTGTCGCAGGACTGGGGCGCCCTCGGAGTTCGAGTCGAGCGTGCCGGCAAGGGCGAAGCGGCGGATTTCAGGCTCCTCGACAAGGCAGCGCCAGCCTCCTCGGCGTCTTGGTTCGTTCGCCAGTTCCGCTGCGAAGTTGCAAAGGTCTGCGACAAAAACATCGACGAGATACTGAAAGCCGCGCGCAACATGCCGGTGCTGGTGCAACGAAGCGCTCTGCTTTTCGAGGCGTCGAAAGGAATTGACTCGCTCCAGCTGTTCATTCCGATCGCTGCGCCGATCCGGTGGTCGCTGGTGTCGGGCAGAATCAGCGGTTTTGCCGGGAACCGCTTCGCAATCCATACGCTGACCGGTCTCGAACAAGGATTGGATCGGACGGGCGAGTGATGGCGACACCGGGCAACGAACGTGCCCGTCTGATGGGCGACGATCCTGCCTCAATCCGGCGACGCGTTGAATCGATGGAGCGACTTCTCGAGCGCGTGCTGGTGGTGCCGGGGCTCAATCGGCCGCTCGGACTGGACGCAATCCTCAGCCTGATCCCGTTCGCGGGGACGACAGCCGGTGCAGTGCTTGGGGCCTATGCGATGTGGGAAGCACGCAATCTGAACATGTCAAAATGGCAGATGGCGCGGATGAGCGCCAACACCGGCTTTGACTGGTTGCTGGGGTTGATTCCCGTGGTCGGGGCAATTCCCGACTTCTTCTTCCGGTCGAACACCCGCAACCTCAGGATCATCAAGCGCCATCTCGACCGCAAGCACCCCGCCGGAGCGACTGTCGAAGCCAACGGCGACCGGCCCGAACGGCAGTGAGGGATTAATTCACAACCGTTCATCGAAAACAATCTTTCCCAAACTGCCACCTGCGACTACCCGGCAGCCTCCAAATATTCAGGAGTGATAGATGCGTAAGTCGTTGGCCGCGCTGGCGGTTTTTGCAATTTCCACAGTTCCGGCGGTCGCCCAGGCCTCGTCGCAAACCGCACCTGTGGAGAAGCCAAAGACGGTCACGAAAGTCGTCTGTGAACGTGTGAGCATTGAACAGACGACCGGCTCGCGTGTGCGCTCAGCGCCCAAGCGGTGCAAGAAGGTCGAAGTTTTGGCACCGTCGGCGACGGACGAAGAAGCGCAGAAAGCGCATTCGCAGGGGCATTCCGGCAACTCCCATTAAGGGGCGGCCAAGGCCGACTCAGTCGCCGCTGATCTTGGGGTCGATGATCGGCTGGCCGACGTCGCCCTTGCCGACGGTTCCTCCGGCCATTTCGAGCATTCGCTGGAGCGGCTTTCGAGCCGCAGCCATCAACTCGGGAGAAAGCTCGATCCGCGGCTGGAGATCGCGCAGCGCCACGTAGAGCTTCTCGAGCGTGTTCAGCGCCATGTACGGACACATGTTGCAGTTGCAATTGCCGTCGCCGCCCGGGACACCGATGAATGTCTTACGCGGCGCCGCCTTTTCCATCTGATGAATGATATGGGGCTCGGTTGCGACGAGGATGGTCTCGGCCGGCGACGATAGCGCGAATTCGAGGATCGAGCTGGTCGACCCGACATGATCGGCGTGATCGAGGATGTGCGGCGGACATTCGGGATGCGCGGCAACCGGTGCGCGGGGATGCCCGGACTTGAGCTTCAACAACTCGGTCTCGCTGAATGCCTGATGGACGATGCACACGCCCGGCCAAAGCAGCATGTCCCGGCCGGTCTTGCGCGCGAGATAGCCGCCGAGGTGCCGGTCAGGCCCAAAGATGATCTTCTGGTCCTTCGGAATCTGGTCGAGGATCGTCTGCGCCGACGAGCTTGTGACGATGATGTCGGACAGCGCCTTCACCGCCGCGGAGCAATTGATGTAGGTGAGCGCGATATGGTCCGGGTGAGCCTCGCGGAACGCCTTGAACTGATCGGGCGGGCAGCTGTCCTCGAGGCTGCAGCCGGCGTCCATATCGGGCAGGATCACCGTCTTTTCGGGCGACAGGATTTTCGCGGTCTCGGCCATGAAGCGAACGCCGCAAAAGGCGATCACCTCGGCGTCGGTCGCTGCCGCCTTGCGCGACAGGTCGAGGCTGTCGCCGACGAAATCCGCGAGGTCCTGGATCTCGGGCTTCTGGTAATAATGCGCGAGAATGACCGCGTTTCGCTCGCCCTTGAGGCGCTCGATCTCGCCGAGGAGGTCGAGTCCTTTCAGGCTTTGAGGTTGTGCGGTCATCGTTGTCCTTGAGCTTCGCGGCGCCTCCGCGCCTCCTCCATCGCTTCATTATATGAGATCGACCGGTCGAGATAACTAGGGTCGTCGTCCTCCTCCCCGGCGAATCGCGCGACCACTCTCACATCGTCGAATCCGGCAGCCTGGAGCGGCATTGCGAAGCTTCGCTCGATGGCCTGCCGCGCCGATTGGCGGGCTAGCCGCATCGGCACTTCGCCCTTGGCCTGCTGCCGGAGCTCGGCGACAGCGCGTGCGCGGTTCGCCGAGTCGAGCTTCGAGTCGGCATTGGTCAGCGAGGACAGGACGCCGCCCGAGCCATACTCCCGCGCCGCCGTCAGATCGACTTCCGGCCCGGCGATCTCGATGTCGGGAATGCGCACGTGGAGCGTATTGCTCGATGCGTTCCAGCGCACGTCGCCGGCCTCGAGCTGCGACAGGTCGACCTCGTAGCGGACGTCGCCGGGCAGGATCAGCGTGCGCTCGGCGCTGGCCAGCCCGCCGAGCCGGTCCTGCCGCGAGCTGACCACGGAGACGTAGCGGGCGGCGAACACGTTGAGGCGGTTCTGCGCCCGCATCGATTCGAGGCTGGAGCTGGCAATGGTTTTCGGGTCGGGCCCGCTGAAAATTCGATCGGCGACGCCCGAAGCGATCCCGAGCAGCAGCCCGAGCACCAGCGCCGCCGCGATCGCGGCGAGCACTACTGGCCTTTTCGGGCGGCTCACTTGGCTTTCGACCATCGTTCCTCCTCTTGGCGGACAACGAGGCCGCGGCGCTCCAGGTCCAGAAGGTGTGCGTGGACCGATCCTCCGGCGGCCGTCGTCAGCCGCGGGTCCAGCCCGGGATAGGCGTTGTCGACAATGTCCGAAATCGGCCGCGGCCGCTCCGAAACCAGCTTCAGGATCTGCCGCTCACGCTGCATCCGGTGCCCGATCAATGATCGGACATATTCCTGCGGCTTGGTCACCGGCGGCCCATGCGCGGGGTAGTAGATACGGTCCTCGCGATGCCGGAGCTTGTCGAGGCTGGCCATGTAGGTGGCCATGTCGCCATCGGGGGGAACGACGACGGTCGTCGACCAGCCCATCACATGGTCGCCGGTAAAAAGCGCGTCTCCCCAGGCGAAGCACAGGTGGTTCGAAGTATGCCCCGGAGTCGCAACCGCAATCAATGATCGCTCGGCGACGGCCAGCGAGTCGCCGTCCGCAAGCACCCGATCGGGGGCATAATCGCCGTCGAACGCTGCATCGGCGCGTGGTCCGACGGTCTCCAGAGCAAGAGGGGCGCAGCCGATGATTGGAGCGCCGGTGCGCTGGGCGAGCGGTCTAGCCGCCGGGCTGTGGTCGCGGTGGGTATGCGTGCAGGCAATAGCGACGAGGCAGCGGTCGCCGATCGCCTCAACGATCGCATCGACATGGTCCGGACTGTCAGGTCCGGGATCGATAATTGCGACCTCCCTGTCACCGGCGATATAGGTCTGAGTTCCGGTGTAGGTGAAAGCGGACGGGTTGTGCGCCAACACGCGAGCAATCGCCGGCTCGAGCTCGTCGAGAATTTCATAGGGGGCGTTCACCTGCTTGCTGTGCCACGCCGTGCGGGCGCTGGCAAAAGTCTCTTCTCAGCAGCGCAGTAGGTACGGCCCGATCGAGTCCACAACCCGACCGCCGCGAACGATGTGGATCTCAGTCTCGGCCTTGACGACTCCCGTGCACACCGCACGCGGAAGGGTGAGCCGCACCGACTGGCCTTTACGCATTTGCGCAATCTCGAGCTCAGCACGGCTTTGGCCGTTGCGAACGAATCTGAGCGCGGTTGCGCCCGCGAGCACCTCACCCGCCTTGACGGTCAGCCGAGTGTCGCGACCAAGAGTCGCGCAGGGGCCGCCCGTGCCAAAATCTCCTGGCGTGTAACATTCGAATGACAGGCGCGGCTTCGTTGCAAACACAGGCGTGGTCGCCACGGCCGCAATATTGGACGTCGCCGGAGCAACGGCTGGCGGAACGGCCGGCCTTGATGCCGGGGTGGGAAGCTGGGCGACAGCGGACGTCGGCTCGGCAGGCGGTGCCGCAGCAGCAGCGGTTGCACCCTGGAGCTCCGATATTTTGGCCCGGATCTGCTGGACGATCGCGACTCGCCGATCTTCTGCAATGCCTTCAGCCTGCTCGAGCTTCGTCGCCGCGTCGTCGAGCATCCGAATCACCTCATCAGGAGTAGCGCCCTGCTTGCTGCACAGCGTCACCTTCGTCGGGCGAGCGCCAGCGCCCCAGCTAAAGACGAACTTTTCCCCTTCGCATTCGACGACTTTCTTTCGAGCGACATCGTAGTCCTCAGGAGCGGTTTGCGAGTCGATAACACCAGGTGTCGGCTCATCGGCGGTTTGGGAGCCGGACGATTGGACCTGATTTTGAGCCGCGGCTGGAACGGAAAGCAGCAGTGCGGCGTACAGCGGGACAAAGCGAGTCATTGGAGCTTCCTAGCAAATCGCGGCGCCGGTGTCGGCACGTGGTGCTGCATAATCGATGAATGGATTCAGGGCTTCGGGCCGTGTCAGGCGGCGGTGCCGGGGGCATAGGCGGCAATTCCGCCTTGCTGCAGTGCGGCGCGCCGGAGGGCGAACGCTGGCGGATAAATGTCGCCGAACAGAATCTGGAAGGTTCGGTCCCAGCTGAACCGCCCCTCGACATGGGCTCGCGCGACTTCGCCCATCGCCCGACGGTCCGACTGCCACAGCTCCAGGATGTTGGCGGCCATGGCGCCAGCATCGTCGACAGGTCCGAGACGCCCCGTCTCCTCGTCCACCCGGTCGAGCATTGCTCCCGCGGCGACTCCGACCACCGGAAGGCCCGAGGCCTGCGCTTCGATGACGGAAACCCCGAACGTCTCGTCGGCCATCGCCGACACATAGAGATCGGCGCTCCCCAGCCACCGTGCCAGCTCCGAACGGTCGCTGAGATAGCCTGGCGCAATGATCCGCCTGTCGCCGGACCTCGAGATCTCGTCCCGAACAGGCCCCTCGCCAATCAGAACGAGGCGCGCGCCGAGCTCGTCCGGAAGCCTGGCGAAAGCGTCGACGACGAGCTGCGCCCGGCGCTCCCGGTCAAGCCTTCCGACATAGATGAGCAGCGGCTCCTGCTCGCCCACGCCGAGCGACTGCCGAAGCCCGGAATCGCGCCTGTCCCGGCCGAACGCATCGATCTCGACGCCCAGCGGCACAATTCCGACGCTGCCGGCGCCCAGCTCCCGAAGCTTCGCGGCGCCGCCGTTCTCGCTGAGCGCGTAAACGGCGTCGAACCTGCGGTAGAGGAGCCCGCAATAGCGGTAGGCGAGCGAGCGAAGCTGGCCGGCACCGAAATCGCCGAGAAGCCGCTTCAGCGGCCGGTGTACGTACGCCGTTGGAAAATCCGTGAAATAGCCGGCGACGACCGCCGTCGAGGGATGTTCGCTGCGATAGGCAAGTGCCGCCCAGGGCAGATTATAGCAATCCTGGCACTCAACCAGATCGGGCCCGAAGCGCCGAAGCGCCGCTTTCACGGCACCGTTGCGGAGCAGCAAGCGGTAGTTGGGGCTAGTCGGGACCGGCGGCGATCCAATGGTGACGGTGATCGCCCGCCCGTCTTCCTTCACCGAATCCGCTTTGCCGGGCACGATCACCAGGTGCCGGTGCGGCGTGTGCGACAGGATGTGGTCTCGCTTGCGGCGCAAATAGGTGCCGACGCCGCCGCCGACCTCGGACCAGCTTTGAGTAAGATCGCAAATCAGCTGCGAAGAGCGGGAGGGTTCAGTCATCGCGCAACCACCAGCGATGGTTCGGCAAGTGCCGCCGCCGAACCTCCGGCAGAACCTGTCGGAGTTCTTTACGGTTGCTCAACATCGGCCCAGCGTTTCGAAAATAAAAATGGCGCAAAACTAGGAAATCCTGCATTTGGCACGACTGTTGCTTAGTAGTATGGTGTCCACTTGGTTCCACAACCACCAAAGGGGCGGTGCTGCGGTTCTCTGGTCCCGCATCGCCGCCCCTTTTCGGTTGCGGTCAGGCGGCCGGAGTGCCGACAAGCTGCTGCAACTCGCCGCTCTCGAACATCTCCATCATGATATCGGACCCGCCGACGAACTCGCCCTTCACGTAGAGCTGCGGGACGGTCGGCCAGTCGCTATATTGCTTGACGCCCTGCCGGATGTCCGGGTCCTGAAGCACATCGACGGTTTTGAACGGGACCTGGAGGTGCTCGAGAATCGAGACTGCGCGGCTCGAAAAGCCGCATTGCGGAAACAGCTCCGTCCCCTTCATGAACAGAACAATGTCGTTGCCGCGGACGATCTCGTCGATCCGCTCTGTTGCGCTAGCCACGTTTCATCTCCTCCGGCGCCGCGGTCTGAAGCTGCAGCGCGTGCAATTCCCCGCCCATGCGCGCCCCAAGCGCCGCATAGACCTTCTGATGCTGCTTAACGCGCGTGAGCCCCGCAAAGCTGCGACTGACCACCCGCGCCGAATAATGATCGCCATCGCCGGCCAGATCGGCGATCGTCACGTCGGCGTCGGGGAGTGCGGCTTTTATCAGCCTCTCGATCTCGCTCGCCTCCATGGCCATCAGCTATCGCCTACGACTGTTCCTGGATGATCTGCCGCCTCGCCTCGACCATCTTGTGGCCAAGCGCTTCGCGAATCTCGGAGTCGCTCACGTCGAGCCCCGCGCCCGTCAGGTCGCCAAGCACCTTACGAATCACGTCCTCGTCACCGGCCTCTTCGAAATCCGCGCGGACGACATCCTTCGCATAGGACGCGGTCTCTTCGTCCGAAAGTTCCATCTGGCGAGCCGCCCATTCCCCGAGCAGGCGGTTCCGCCGCGCAATGATCCGGAAGCTCATCTGCTCGTCATGCGCGAACTTGGCTTCGTAGGCGCGCTCGCGGTCGTCAAATTGCGTCATTCGAATGCCTTCCTAGTTGTCGGAGCGAGATAGGGGCGCGCGGGTATCCCGTCCAGCACGCTTTGCCGCAGCGAAGCGGCGGATCAGGCGGTGGCGACGAAGCGTCGGAGGGTCGCTCCGAGGGTTTTTCCCAGGAAGCGAAGCAGTTCGGAACCGTGGCTGCTGTCGAGCGCAAGCTCGGCCTCCTGCCCCAGCGCCAGCAGCCCGCGAGGAAATGGCGCTGCGAAGTCGATCCGGATCAAGGCTTCGGCCCGGATTCGCGCCGATGCCGACGACCCGAACAGAGGATGGCCGCCGCCGACGCTGCGGACGTCGACCGGAGGAGCTTCCAAAAGCATGCGCTCGACGAAGGCGGCTTCGACCCGGTCAATCACTCCACAATCGGCCCGGAACCCACGCTCCCCGACCACGATCGCAACGGCGACGGCGTCAATCCCAAGGATTTCGGGCCACCTCCGAGTCACGGCTTCCAGCAGCCTGTCCACCGACGGCGCTTCGATTGCCACCAGGACAGCGGCGTGGATCGAGGCAACCGCGTCCGAATGGCCGCGAGCGAACGCGATCAGGTCCTCGGTGGCTTCTTCGGCCTCCCCGAGGCGCTCGCGCAGCCGAGCAAGTGCGCGGTCTTCGAACTGGATCAGCTGGCCCACGCGCAAAAACTTACCGCCACAGTCGTTAATTTCCTGTGGCCACAGCCCTTGAGCGGAACTTCTATCCGATCCGCTGGCCGGTCGCTTCCCAATCCTTGAGGAATGCGGCGAGGCCGGCGTCGGTCAGCGGGTGCTTGAATAGCTGGTGGATGATCTTGGGCGGCGCCGTCATGACGTCGGCTCCGATCTTCGCTGCCTCGACGACGTGCATCGGGCTTCGCACCGACGCGACGAGAATCTGGGTCTCGTAATCGTAATTGTCGTAGATCAGCCGAATGTCGGAAATGAGCTCCATCCCGCTGAAGCCGACATCGTCGTGGCGGCCGACGAACGGAGAGATGAATGTCGCTCCGGCCTTGGCGGCAAGCAGCGCCTGGGCAGCCGAGAAGCACAAGGTGACGTTGACCATCGTTCCGTCGCCGGTGAGAGCCTTACAGGCTTTGAGGCCGTCCTCGGTGAGCGGCACTTTGATCGCGACATTGCCGGCGATCTGGCGGAGTACCTCGGCCTCTCGCATCATCTCGTCATAGTCGAGGGCGACCACTTCGGCCGAGACCGGCCCGCCGACGATCTCGGCGATCTCGCGAACCACGTCGAGGAAGTCGCGGCCCGCTTTGTGGACCAGCGATGGATTGGTTGTGACTCCATCGAGCAGCCCGGTGGCCGCGAGGTCCCTTATCTCGGCGATTTCGGCAGTGTCGGCAAAAAATTTCATGTTGATCCCCGGTGATTTGCGGCGGGATAGCCGCTGCGACACAAACAGTCATCCGATTCGAGGGGCAAGACTTATGGGCGAACATCTGCGGATCGAACGTATCGACAGCGTTCTTGCCATCATTCTTGCCCGGCCGGAGCGCCGGAACGCGATCACCGTGGCAATGTATTCAGCGCTCGCCGAGGCGATCGAATCGGCCGCGGACGACGAATCGCTGCGAGCGATCACGATCCAGGGCGAAGGGCCGGACTTCACCGCCGGCAACGACCTCTTCGATTTCCTGAACGCCCTCCCGCGCGATTCCGAGGATATACCCGTGTGGCGGCTGTTGAGGGCGCTCGCCCGCAATCAAGTCCCGCTGATTGCGGCAGTCCAGGGAAATGCGGTCGGAATCGGCACGACGATGCTCCTGCATTGCGACCTCGTAATCGCGGAAGAGAACGCCCGCTTTTCCCTGCCGTTCGTTGATTTGGGGCTCGTTCCCGAAGCAGCGAGCTCGCTTCTTCTTCCGCGGCTCGCCGGGCGCCGCCGATCCGCGCGTTACCTGCTGCTGGGCGATTCCTTCGGTGCTCAAGAGGCGCTCGAATTCGGGCTCGTCAGCCATGTCGTCGCCCAAGGCGAGCTCGCCACCGCGCTTTCTCAGACCGTCGAGCGACTGCTGGCCAAGCCAGCGGATGCGCTTCGGCTCACGCAGAAGCTGCTTCGCCACTCAACGACAGACGAGATGCTCGAGCGAATCGAGCTTGAAAACGGCCATTTCGCGGAACGCCTCAAGTCGGACGAGGTGAGGGACGCGATCGCCGCCTTCTTCGAGCGGAAGGCCGGCTGAGTCGACTCAGGTCGCGATGTAGACCCGCTTGGAGCGGGTCAGAGTGACGGTCGGCCCCTGGAAATAGAGGAATTCCGTCGGACGCGAATAGGTGAGCGTGATCGTCTTGTAGCCGTTCGCAAGCTGGCTGTTGTCGATCTCGGGTGCCTGGAGCGTGCCGCCGTCGAGGCCAAAATCACTGTCGGCGATCATGGTCTGGATTTCCGAGTCGGTCGGCGGACCATCGTTCGCTTCGACATACACGGTTGCGAAACGCGCCGCTTCGCCAAGCGCGTGCTGCAAGCCCGCGTTGGCCTGGTAGAGCAGCCCGAGAGTGAAAAAACCGTAGATGAAGAGGATCAGCACCGGGATCGCGATCGCGAACTCGACCGCGCTCGATCCGGCGGCGTCCTGCCGAAGCTTGCGAAGGCCGGTCACTGGATGCGGATCCCTGCTTCACCTTCCAGGGTGACGGTTCCGTCATCGTTGGCGCCCGGGAAATATTTGGTTCCGAACATCGGCGTGAACGGCCTGGTGACCGAGACGGCGACGTACCGGGCGTAAGCCTGGCCGGTCGTGCATGTCGAAGTCCAGCTCTGTGTGGCTCCGTTGCACTCGAGCACGAAAGCGACATCGGCAGCGCTGCCGGCTCCGGCTGCGGCGGTGGCCTCGGCTTCGAGGGTGCTTTTGTGCGAGGGCTCGAAGCCCGATTGCTGGATCCTTTCGACAGTCCGCTGCGCCACCTGCTCGAGAAGCAGATCGTCTGAATAGGCCCGGCTGATGTCGACCATCCCGAACAGCAGCACTGCGAGCAGCGGCGCCACAAGCGCCATCTCGATAAACGAGTTGCCCCGCTCGTCGGCGAAGAGTCGACGGATTCCCATCACGCGATCAGCCTGACCTTCTTGCCCTGCACCTGCGTGTCCGCAGTGCAGGAGGAAGTATCGTTCTGCACGCTTGCGTTTCCGGAGAAAGCCACTGTGTAGGACACGATCATCGCGCACTGAGTCGCCGCGGCCGAGCTTCCGGTGAAGGTCAAATCGCCCTGTGGAAAGTAAATCGCGCCGTCGAGGCTCGTGCCATTGTCGCCGTTGATCGTGTTGTTGTTACCGGTGGCTGCGTTGGGCGCCTGGATCAGTACCATGTTCGCATAAGGTCCCGTCGTCGGTGCCGTCAGGTCCAAGGACGAGTTACCGCTCATGTCGACTGAGCCGGGGCTGCTGCCGGTCAGGATGATCGTAACGCCGTCGCCGGTAACGGAATCGTGGCCGGTCAGCTTGATGTCCGTGTTGTTGAGGTAATAGGTGCCGGGGCTCAGAACCGTCCCAAGCCCGGCTGTGAAGTTGTTGTAGCAGCCCGGCTTCTTGCTGCCATCGGCGTTCGTCTTGTTAGCGTGGTTGAAGTTCGTGCACGTTTCGCCCGCCGGGATGTCCGTGGAAAATTTCCCGGCGTACGGGTCGGGCATCGCAACGTGAAACGGCTGAAGTTCGCCTGCGCCGTTGATGGTCGAGGATATGCCTCCCACCGCTGCGACAGGATCAGCCACGAAGGTGTGGGCGCCGCCCATGACCTTCACCGAGTCAGTGGCGGAAAGCGAGTTCGAAATTGCGCCGCAACCCATATGCACATTGCTGCTGCCGCCTATGTAGATGCCTGGGTCCGTACCCGGTTGCAGGGCGACGACGCAGTAATTTCCGTCGGGGATCATCGCTGCGGTCGCCGAGACGGTGATCGTCGGCGGAGTCGCGAGAAACAGGGACGAGAATCCCAGCTTCTGCCGAACCGCGAGATCGACCTTGGTCGTGTAAGTCATCGACGACGTGTCGGCCGGCGTTGTGACCTGCGGATAGCCGCCGAGCAGCGGAACCCACAGATGGTTGTTCTTGTCCAGGTCGGTGCCGACAGCGGTGTTGACGTCCTGACTTTGCGCGCGGCCATAAACTCCGGCGATCGCGGCGGAATCCGCCGCCCGCTGAAGTTGCCGCTTCCACCCCACCCACTGGACCGTGTCGGTGCCGAGGCCGGCCGCGCCGACGACCACCGGGAGAGTCACAGCGGCGATTATGATCGCGTTGCCGCGACGGTCGTTCCACAGCTGTTTCATGAATCGGATCATTGCGCCTGCCCTGGCAACATGTGCTTTGGGCTCGTCTATCGACCCTCAAGGTGTGCAAATCGTTGAGGTGGATGGTTAATGGATTGCTACCTCGGCGACCTTGCAAGGGGGCGTATTAGACCTATAATACAGTCAATTCGGCTTGCAAGCGCACGGTGCGCCGTTCACCGTCGAACCGACGCCGCGAGCATGGAAAGGGCATAAAGCATGGCCAAAGAAGGCACCAAGACCGCGACCAAGCTCAAGCTGGACCCGCCCGAGGCGCTGCAGCCGATGCCTGCGGCCGAGGCCGCCGGCCTCGTTCCGCTCAAGGAGAAGGAAGTCACCGAGCTCGACACGCGCGTGGCGCAATTCGTCGATGAGCTTGCAGGCCTCGATTCGAACAGCCCGGAGTTCGGCAAGAAGGTCGACCAGCTGACCGCCATGGGCCGAAAGGAAATCGCCGAGGCCGCGGGCGCGTCCAACCGGTTCCTCGACCGGCCGGTCAAGGCCATCGACAGCGACACCGGCATCGGCGCCGACCTCACCGAGCTTCGGCGAACGGTCGAGTCCCTCGACCCGAAGGAGAACAGCAAAGCGTTCACCACCCGCAAGCTGTTCGGGATCATCCCGTTCGGCCGGCGCATCAACCATTATTTCGACAAGTACCGCAGCTCCCAGACGCACATTTCGGCGATTCTCGCCCGCCTCGGCAACGGCAAGGACGAGCTGCTGATGGACAATGCGGCGATCGATACCGAGCGCTCGAACCTGTGGAAGACGATGCACAAGCTCGAGCAGATGATCCACATTTCCAGGAGCCTCGACAAGCAGCTCGAGGATAAGGCCAACGAGCTCGACTCGACCGACCCTGCCAAAGCAAAGGCGATCCGCGAGAGCGCCCTCTTCTATACGCGCCAGCGCACCACCGACCTTCTGACCCAAATGGCTGTCACCGTGCAGGGCTATCTTGCGCTCGACCTCGTCAAGAAGAACAATGTCGAGCTGGTCAAGGGCGTCGACCGCGCATCGACGACCACGGTCTCGGCCCTGCGCACCACGGTCACGGGCACCCAGGCGATGACCAACCAGAAGCTGGTGCTCGAGCAGATCGGCGCCCTGAACACGACCACCGCGGGAATGATCGACACCACCGGCGAGATGCTGCGCACCCAGACCGGCGCAATCCATGAGCAGGCAGCGTCGTCGACGATCCCGCTCGAAACCCTCCAGCGGGCATTCCAGAACATTTATGACACGATGGACCAGATCGACCGCTTCAAGCTCGAGGCGCTCGACAATATGAAGCAGACGGTGACCACGCTTTCGAGCGAGGTCGAGAAGTCCAAGGGATACATCGCCCGCGCCGAAGGGGTGGAGAAGGGACGGCTTGAGAATGCCGCTTCGCCATTCACCCCGCTTGAGAGCAAATGACCGGCGTCAACACCAAGGTCGAGCGCGCGCTCGCCCGCTTTGACCGGGTCACTCGGGCCCTCGACGAACGAGACGGAGCGGCTCGCGACGCCGCTCGCCGCGAGCGGCAGCGGCTGAACAGAGACCTCGGCCGGCGGATCGCCCGGGTCGGTGTCGCAATCGGGGTGATCAGCATCGTCACGATCATCATCGGCCTGATCATGCCGATTGGTCTGTTCGGATTCCTGGCCGCCGTCGGCCTGGCCATCGGGATTGCCGCCCTTCTCGCCTTCATGCCCTCAGGGCAGACGGCAAAAGCGCCCAGCGCCGATCTTCCGAACGGCGAAATGGTCAAGCGCTTTGATTCCTATCTTTATCGCACCCGCGCTGCGCTGCCCGCACCGGCGCGCGCCGAAATCGACGCGATCAGCGCCCGCCTCCCGCCGCTAAAGGAGACCCTGGAGCGTGTGGAGACTCTCGACCCGAAGGCGCAGGATGCGCGAAGGCTGATGTCCTTGCACCTGCCGGGGCTGATCGACCGCTATTTGAATGTCCCGTCCGAGTTCCGCAAAGAGGGGGATGCCGAAGGGGTTTCGGTCGACCAGCGCCTGGTCGAAGGCCTCGCCGCCGCACGAACTGCGCTGGACGAGATTTCTGAGGATCTCGCGCGGGGCGATCTCGCAGCATTCGAGACACAGGGCCGCTTCATCAAATCGCGCTACGGCGAACAGACGATCGACGGCTGATTCGGGCGCTATTGCGCTGCGCAAATACAGGAAAAGCTTGCAGCCGGCCCGTTGGAGGGGCAGTCCTTATTGCAATTGCGGCAGAAGGGGGGCTGCCAAAAAATGTCGTTGCGGTCACTTCGATTGCGCGCATATCGGCAACTCGAGCCGGCCGCGTGGACCAGACAGGGCCTGTCGCCGACCAACTGGGCGCTGGCGGTTCTCATCGTCATCGCCGTCATTTCCGGAATCATCGAAACCGAGCCGACGATCTCCAGTGGCCGCGAGGCCTATTTCCAGGATTTCGAAGTCGCCGTCGCAAGCATCTTCTTGGTCGAATATATCGCCCGTCTCTGGGTAGTCGTCGAAAATCCGCGTTTTGCGGGCTACCGTTTTCCACGGCTCCGATATGCAGTCACGCCGATCGCGATCATCGACCTGGCGGCAATTATCCCGGTTTTCTTTGCCTTTGGCGGGGCGTCGAGCCTTCTGCTTCGCTTCTTCCGTGTGTTCCGGATGCTCCGGCTCGCGAAGCTCGGTCGAACGTCACGCGCCTGGACTGCAATTCGCGAGGCGCTGTATGAGCGGAGATTCGAGTTCGGACTCGTCCTCGGACTTCTCGCACTCACATTACTAATATCGGGATCTTTGCTCTACGTTGCCGAGGCCGAGGCGCAGCCGGACAAGTTCGGGAGCATCCCCAGAGCCTTGTGGTGGGCGATCGTGACTCTCACCACGGTCGGATATGGCGATGCCTATCCAGTGACAGCCCTCGGGAAAGCAATGGCGGGCCTAATCGCGATCAGCGGGGTGATGCTGATCGCTATCCCGACCGGTATATTCGCCGCGTCGTTCAGCGAAGGACTACAGCGCCATCGCGAGCGCCTTGACCGCGGGGAGACACCGGATGCCTGAGCGGGGTCAGGCTCGATGACTCTCCGGCTCGCGATGCCAGCGGGGCTTTTGCCGTTCGGCAAGCGCTTCAAGCTGCCGAACCGGGTCCCGCCGTTCAACACGACTGCGCACCGGATTTTCTCCGTGATCTGGGTGGCCGCTCTTTTGCTTGCAGTCGGCGGGCCGATCATGGGCCTTTACGATCGATACATGGCGCCGGGCGATAATTCGCAGCTGGTGCTGGGTAGCCGGGCTGGCGTTGGCGTTTCGCCTCAGGACGCAACCCGGATCCGGTTCACGATCGGCCCCTATTCACGCGAAGCCGGAATCCGCAAAGGCGACGACATCATCGCCATCTACGGGCTGCCGATGCCCGACAGGATGCCGATCACGGAGGAAGCCCTCGCCGAGAACGAGGACGATCCGGCGTACATCGCGATGAGCAACCTGGTGTTCGGGACCGAGGAGTTTCCGGTCCCGCTTACGGTTCGATCCCCGGACGGCGGCGTTCGCGAAGTCACGGTCACGACGGGCGAGCACCATGTCAACACGGCGGCCAGCAACAGCGGAGTGTCACCGACGCTTCTGAGCTTCATCGATGTCGTCCACGTCATCTTTTACCCGTTACTGATCTGGGCTGCGTGGATCCTTCACCGTCGCAACTCTCGCGACGCCGTCAGCTCGATCCTGTCGCTCGCCATCCTGCTGATGATCGGCGCCGAGCTTCCCTCATCGGCCTTCCTGTCGAGGATCGGTGTCCCGTACGATGTCAACGTCGGCCTATACGACCTCGGCAACGTCCTCCTTGTCGCCGGAATCCTGCTGTTCCCGCACGGCACCCTGACTCCGCGGCGGCTCTTGCTGTTGTGCGGCGCGCCGCTGCTGATGTTGTTTCAGGGGCAGCTTTATCAGGCGTGGCTGCTGATGCTTCTGATCATGGGCGTGCTGATACAAATCCGTGGTCTCAGGACGACGCAGGCGAGCGATGTCCGGCAGCAGATTCGATGGGCCCTGCTCGGCTTTTCGGGTTACGCGATCTTCCGCGGCATTTCCTACGCCGCCGATCTCTTCAAATGGTCGGCCGCCACCTTTCCAACCCAGCTAAGCCTCGAACTCACTGCCGGGCTCGCTTTGGGGCTTTCCGTCCTCGTCCTCCAGTTCGGGCTGCTCGTCGCACTAATCCGATATCGCCTCTACGACGCCGAAGCGGTCATCAGCCGCACTGCAAGCATCGCGATCGTGACCTTGTCGATTATTGCGGTTTTCGCCGGGGTGATGGAAGGCATCATCACCGGCATGCAGACGATCTATCCGGATGCCGAGATGGAAGCTGCGATGGCTGGCGCGATCGTCGCCACGATTCTCATCCATCCGTTGCACACGCGGGTCGAGAGGTGGGCCGAGCGGCGATTCCAGAAGTCGCTGATCGATATTCGCGAGAATCTGCCCGAGCTTATGCGAGACACGCGCGATTCCGCGAGCCTCGACGAATTTCTCGAAGACGTGCTCACCCGGATCGTGAAGGGCGTTCATGCGACCCGCGGCGCGGTGATCCTGGAGCGCGAAGTCAGGAAGACCATCGCAGCCAGCTCCGCCGACGTGCTTCGCTGGTTCGTCGCCTTCCAGCCGAACGAGAACGAGGATGTTCTCGACTGTGTGCCCGAAGACCACACGTTCCCGCTTCGACTTCGGATCGAGACGACAACGGGTGCCTTTGGCTGGCTTCTGATCGGACCGCGGCCCGACGGCAGCATCGCCGGAAAGGACGAGCAGGAGGCGCTCGAGAACATCGCAATGACTCTCGCCCGGTCGATCCGGGTCGTCCTCACTCGAGAAGAGGAAAAGCAGGAGCTCATGCGCCTGCTCGACGCGCACGGCGACCGGATCGAGCGGATCGAGCGGCTGCTCAAGCTGCAGCCGTAGGTCGTTTCGGGCCGGCACCGGTTTCGTTGACCCTGTTGATCCGCGCTAATAGTCTAGAGCAAATCAGGGGGAGTCGAATGGCCCGTATCCTAATAATTGCCACGATGCTGACCGCAGCACCGGCATTTCCAGTTCTTCCAGCGCAGGCCGCCGTTGCTGCGCAGGCTCAGAACCAATGCGCCGACACGCCTCAGAAAAAGGCGCGCCGGTCGGTCTTCGGAAGCGTGCTCGGAAGCATCGGCGGAGCGATCGCGGGACAAGTCGGCGGAACGGCCGGTGCCGTGGCATCGGTGGCGCTCCCCGCCGCGTCGCTTCTGGGCGACGAGCTCCTGAAGATGCTCGACTGCAAGGAGCAGCAGCAGGCGGCCGAAGCGACCAACGAGGCGATCCGCGGGGGCGTCGGATCGCAAGCCACATGGCAGAGCGAGACCCGACCCAATGTCAGCGGCACGTCTAAGGTCACCGCTGAGCAGAGGCTGGCCGACGGCGGCCACTGCCTGACCGTCACCGACATCGTCATCGTCGATGGCGAGGAAACGACTGTGCCCAAACGGATGTGCCGCGGCAGGGGCGCCTCGGGCTACGCCAAGGTATGATTAGCCGGCTCGGCCTTTGCATGACGGCAGCAGCGAGTGTGCTGCTTCACTCGGCCGCGTCTGCGGCGACCGAGGCCGCCGAGGCCGATGCCAGCAATCCGACCTGCCCGAAGCAGCTCAACTGGTCGACATACCGGCAGATGCGCTTCACCCTCGAGCCGGTCGACGGAGTCCGGGTGCTCAAAGCCGAAGGCATGATCGACGAAGGCGTTCCCGAGCGACTTCAGGAGGCGTTGAGGGTGAACGCGCCCATCGACGAGATCTGGATACGCTCGCCCGGCGGGCATGCACGCGCAGGCAATTCGGCGGGCAAGATTATCCGCGAGGCAGCGCTGCCAACGAGGATACCGCAGCGCTGGGCCTGCTTTTCCGCGTGCAATTTCATGTTCATGGGCGGCCCGATCCGCTATGTGGACACCGGAGGTCATTTCGTTGTCCATATGTTCACCCACCTGACCGACAAGGAAGCGGTTCGCGCCGAGGTCGAGCGCGATTCCGATTCTGCTATCGAACTGATCGGCGAGATCGAGCAGGAATCGGCACTGCTTGCCAGCGAGGACAATGATTTCCTGATCCGCATGGGAGTGTCGCGAAAGCTGCTGACGGACGTCATGTACCGGCAGAAGGCTCTCGCCGACGAGAAAGACAAATCCACCCGCCGCTGCCTCACATCCGAGGAGACGGCGAAGTATAACGTCGCAAACGCGCACTGAATCGAGCTTGAGGAGGACCGGGCAATGAAAACTACTGGGCTATTGAAGATCGGATTGGGGGCGCTCGCGCTCGCCGTATCCTCGGCGTCGGTGGCCACCGTCCTCGTCGTCCGGGCATCGGGACCGTCGGCGAAAATCTATCCGCCGGGCAAGGCGCTCCCCGACAGCGCCAAGGTGAAGCTCCAGCCGGGCGACAGCGTCATGCTCCTGAATACGAATGGCGCGAAGATGCTTCGGGGTCCGGGCACCTTTGCAGTCACGGCGTCGGGGAATGCCAGTTCGGCGACCGCCAACCGGCGCGCCCGGATGAGTTCTATGCGCAGTAGCGAAGTGCCGCTCAATCCGAGCCCGTGGAACGTCGACATCACACAGAGCGGGAAGGTTTGCGTCGCCAATCCAAGCACGCTTTCGCTGTGGCGGCCGATCGCAGAAGACCCGATCGAACTGACCATCAAGGGTGGCGGTAGTGAGCAGACGCTGGCGTGGCCTGCCGGTAAGGATACGATCAGCTGGCCGACTGCACTACCGGTCGCGGGCGGAGCGGAATATCAGCTGAGCCAGTCCGGAAGCGGCGACACCGCAAGGGTGACGTTCGTCAGGCTCGGCAGCCCGCCGGCCGATACTGTCAGCACCGCCCAGTCGCTGATCGCCAATGGCTGCGAAAATCAGCTCGACGTGCTCGTGGAGGCGTCTCCGAGCGTCGACTGAGGCTTAGCCGCTCACCACTCCCGAGCTCTTCAGCCGAGCTATTTCGGCCGGCTCCAGCCCGAGCCCCTGGAGGATTTCGGCAGTATGTTCGCCAAGCATCGGCGGCGGCAGGTCTGAATCGGACCGTTCGCCGTCGATCCTCACCGGGGACCCGACGACCGGAGTCCCGGCGAGCATCCGCACCATTGCGCGGTGCTGGGCTTGGACGTCGGAGAGAGCCTGGCTGACGCTGTTAATCGGCCCTGCCGGGATTCCAGCGTTTTCGAGCGCTTCGAGCCATTCGGCTGCCGGCCTTGAGCGAATGCATTCCGCCACCGCGCTAATCATTTCTGCCGCGTTCGCTACGCGTTCCGAATTGGTCGCGAACCGCTCGTCCGACGCCCACTCGGGATGGCCGCATAGTGCCGCCAGCCGAGCGAACTGGCGGTCGTTTCCGATGGCGATGATGATCGGCTGGTCGGCAGCATCGAAAGGCTGGTACGGGACGATATTGGGGTGCGTATTGCCCTGCCGGGGCGGATCCTCGCCCGAGATAAGCGCATTGGAAGCCTGGTTCGCGAGCATCGCCAGCTGCGTGTCGAACAGCGCCATGTCGAGGAAGGCGCCCTCGCCCGTCCGCTCTCGTCGATACAGCGCCGAGACGATCGCGACAGCCGTATAGAGGCCGGTAAACAGGTCGGCGACGGCGACTCCGACGCGCATCGGACCGCCGCCAGGCTCACCGTCGGCAAGGCCGGTGACGCTCATCAGTCCGCCCATCGCCTGGATGATGTAATCATAGCCGGCGCGGCTCGCGTACGGCCCGTCCTGGCCAAAGCCGGTGATCGAAGCGATCACGAGCCGCGGATTGGAGTCGTGGAGCGAAGCGGAGTCGAGGCCGAATTTGCCCAGGCCGCCGACCTTGAAATTTTCGACGACGACGTCGCTGTAGCCGGCCAGCCGCCTGACCAGTGCGGCGCCCTCTTCCGTTGCAAAATCGATCGCCGCCGAGCGCTTGCCGCGGTTAGCCGACAGAAAATAGGCAGCGACCTTCTCGCCATTGCGGATGTGCCACGGAGGCCCCCAGTGACGGGTGTCGTCGCCGGCGTCCGGCCGTTCGATTTTAATCACCTCGGCACCGAGGTCAGCGAGCAGCTGCGTGCACCAGGGACCGGCGAGAACCCGGCTGAGGTCCAGCACACGGATTCCGGCGAGAGGCGAATTCACGGACGGCGCCTCGACCACGGCCGGCGGTCGGCAAGGATCGCGCGGGCGGCGTTGTGGCCCGGCGCTCCGGTTACGCCGCCGCCGGGGTGTGCGCCCGAGCCGCACAGATAGAGGCCGGCGAGCGGCATTCGGTAGTCAGCGGCGCCGATCATCGGCCTGGCGCTGAACAATTGGTCGAGGCTCATCTTGCCGTGGAAGATGTCGCCGCCGACGAGCCCGAAGCGTCGTTCGAGGTCCAGCGGCGAATGGATCTGCCGGCCGAGCACCAACTTGGCGAAGCCCGGCGCGTGTGCATCGACAGTCGCGATGATCGCGTCAGCAGCCTTGTCGCGCTCCTTGTCCCAGCTTCGCTTCGGGCCGAGGTCATAACGGAAATGCTGGCAGAACAGCGACGCCACATGCCTTCCCTTCGGCGCCAGACCGGCATCGAGCGTCGACGGGATCAGCATCTCGATAATCGGTTGTTTTGCCCAGCCGTTCACGCGCGCGTCGAGATAGGCGCGGTCCATGTAATCGAGGCTCGGAGCGATGATGATCCCGGCGGTCAAATGATCGCCGCGCTTCGGAAGCATTGTGAACTTCGGCAATTCGGACAGCGCGACATTCATTCGGAAGGTCGCGCTCTCGCAGCGCCAATTGTGCATTCGCTCGGCGACCTCTGGCTCGACCGCCCCTGCCGGTACGAGCCGGTCGAACAGCAGCTTGGGGTTGATTCCAGCCACGACCGTATTCGATCGCCAGGCCTTCGCGCCGGCGACGACGCCCGCCGCCCGGCCGCACTCGACGATCAACTCCTCGACCGGCGTGTTGAGGACGATGTCGACGCCTTTTTCGCGGCAGGCGCGCGCCATCGCCTGGGTGATCGATCCCATTCCACCGATCGCATGTCCCCAGGCGCCCTCCACTCCGGCCGCCTCGCCGAACAAATGGTGAAGCAGCACATAGGCGGTGCCGGCGCTGTATGGAGAGGCGAAATTGCCGACCACTCCGTCGAACCCGAACAGCGCCTTGACGAGATCCCCCTTGAAGTGGCGGTCGAGGATGTCGCCGGCGCTCCGGGTTGCGAAGTCGTGGACCGCCCGGATTTCGCCGGTCGAGAGCCCGACCATGTCGCGCCCGAGGCCCAGCAGCGACGGGAGCCCGCGAGTGCCCGCGCCGACTTCCGGTGGGCTGCGCAAAATCCACTTCCTGACCAGCGGAACGACGGTCTCGAGCTCGGCGAGATAGCGGTCGTAGCCCACCGCATCTTCGCGGTTGAGCCGGGCAATCTCCTTGCGGGTGAGCCCGCCGCGGCCCGAGATCAGATAGTCGCCGTCGCCGGGAAGGAAATTGTCGCGCTTCCTGAGCACGACCTTTAGCCCGTGCCGCTCCAGCTCCATGTCGCGGATCACTTTGGGCTGGAGCAGGCTGATTGTGTAGCTCGCCGCCGAATTCCTGAAGCCGGGCAGGAATTCGTCCGTAACCGCCGCTCCGCCGACCTTGTCGGACGCTTCGAGGACGGTGACCTTCAGCCCCTTGCGCGCGAGGTAGAATGCGCAGGTCAGCCCGTTGTGGCCGGCGCCGATGATGATGGCGTCGTGGGTCAGCGCATCAGCACCAGTTCTTCGGCCATCGTCGGGTGAAGCGCGATGGTCGCGTCGAAATCGGCCTTCTTCAGCCTGGCTTTGACGGCGATGGCGGCGGCCTGGAGGATCTCCGGCGCGTCGGGACCGATCATGTGCATTCCGACCACCCGGTCGCTCTCGCCGTCGACCACCAGCTTGTAGAGCGAGCGCTCGTTGCGGCCCGCGAGGACGTTCTTCAACGGCCGGAAATCGGACGTATAGCATTTTGCCGCGCCGAGCTTCTCGCGCGCCTGGCTCTCCGTCATTCCGACGGCCGCGATCGGCGGATGGCTGAACACGGCCGACGGAATCGCGTCATAGTCGACGCGCGCCGGCTCCTTCCCGAAGACGCTGTCGGCGAACGCCTGTCCTTCGCGGATTGCGACGGGCGTCAGCTGAATCCGGTCGGTGACGTCTCCGACCGCGAAAATGGACTGGACGGTAGTCCGGTTGTCGTCGTCGACCTTCACAGCGCCGCGCCCGGCAAGCTCCACGCCGGTGTCCTCGCAACCCAAACCCTCTGTGTTGGGTTGCCGCCCGACCGCGAACAACAACTGGTCGGCCTCGATGTCCTCGCAACCGGTCATCGTCAGCTTGAGACGCCCGCTTGAGAGGCGCTGGATTCGATCGATCGTCGAGTTGAACTTGAAGTCGATTCCCTTCCGGACCGAGATCTGGATCAGCCGGTCGACGACCTGCTGGTCGTATCCGCGAAGCAGAACGTCCGAGCGGTTGACCAATGTCACGCTCGAGCCGAACTCGTTGAAGATCCCGGCAAACTCATTGGCGATATAGCCGCCGCCGGCGATCACGATCCGCTTGGGCACCTCTTCGAGGTGGAAGGTCTCGTTCGAGCTGATCGCATGTTCGATGCCCGGGATATCGGGCATCAGCGGCCGGGCCCCGGTCGCTATCAGGATCTTGTCCGCGGTGACTTCGCGCCCGGAGGCAAGCCGAACCGATTTTGGCCCAGTCAGTACGGCCCGCTCGGGAAAGATCTCAACGTCGTGATTTGTGAGCGTGTCGGTGTAGACGCCCTCGATCCGGGTAACCTCGGCGTGGACGTTGTCGCGCAACACCGGCCAGTTGAACGTCGACTCCGGGACGTCCCAGCCGAACATCGCCGAATCGTTGAGATCCTCGGCGAACTGGGCGCCGTAGACGAGCAGCTTCTTGGGGATGCAGCCCCGGATCACGCAGGTGCCTCCGACCCGATGCTCCTCGGCAATTCCCACCTTCGCTCCGTGCCCCGCAGCGACCCGGGACGCGCGAACGCCGCCCGACCCGGCGCCGATCACGAACAGGTCGAAATCGGTCATCAGACTGCGGCCCTTTCGATAAGCGCGCGGGTCGACGGGTCGAGCGACTCCTCGTCGGCGCCCTCGGAAAGCTCGCGCGCGATTTCCTTTCCGAGCTCGACCCCGAACTGATCGAACGGGTTGATCCCGAGAAGCACCGCATTTGCGAATGTTCGGTGCTCGTAAAAGGCAATGAGTGCGCCCAAAGTGCGCGCATCTAGCCGGTTGAGGAGGATCGTCGAGCTTGGGCGGTTGCCCTCGTAGCTGCGGTGCGGGTCATCGCTTGAGCGGCCGCGCATCAGCGCTGCGCCTTGAGCGAAGGCGTTGAGGAGCAGCTGCCGGTGGTGATCGGCAAGCGCGCTGTGATCCTCCGCGACGGCGACGAATTCGACCGGGATGACCGCAGTGCCCTGGTGCAGAAGCTGGAACACCGCATGCTGCGCGTCAGTGCCAACTCCGCCCCAGACGACCGGCGCTGTCGCCCGGCCGACAGGCCGGCCGTCGCCGGTCACCGATTTTCCATTCGATTCCATCTCGAGCTGCTGAAGATAGGGCACGAGCAGCCGCAGCCGCTCATCATAGGGGAATATTGCACGGGTCTTGCTGCCCAGCTTCTGCGTGTAGAGCAGGTCGGCGAAGGCGGCGAGCAGCGGCACGTTTGTGGCAGGCTCGCTGTACCGGAAATGGCGGTCCATCTCGGCGGCGCCTTCCAGAAGCTCCTCGAATCGATCCCAGCCGAGCGCTAGCGCAGCCGAGACGGAAACCGGGCTCCACAGCGAGTAGCGCCCTCCGACGCCTTCGGAGAATTGAAGAATCCTCGTCTCGTCGATTCCGGCTTCCACCGCTACTTCCGGCGCTGCGGTGACCGCGATGACCCGGCCGTAAGGGTCATCGATTCCACCGTCGCGAAGCCAGTCCATTGCGGCCGCCAGGTTTGCCTGCGTCTCAGCTGTCGTAAAGGTCTTCGAAACCGCGACAACCAGCGTCGTCGCCGGGTCGAGCGGCTCGATCGCCTCCCCCAACGCATGTGGGTCGATGTTCGACAGGAAACTCACTCGAAGTGTGGACCTCCTCGCGCCGAGAGCATCGACCACAAGCGCCGGCCCAAGAACCGAACCCCCGATGCCGATGTGGAGGATTCCGCTGACATCGCCGAATGCGCCCGCCTCGACCGCATCGACCAGCGCGCGGGTCCGCGACCGTCTGATGGAAGCGAGCTGGACCGCTTCGGCTGCGCCCGAGCCGCGCTCGGCGACATGCTCGGCCGGCCGCTGCTCGGTCGGGTTGACGATCTCGCCTGAAAACAGGGCTTCGCGGGCTGCAGCAAAGCCGCTGTGGTCGGCGAGGCGGACAAATAACCCGAGCAGCGCCTCGTCCAGATGGGTCTTGGACCAGTCGAAATAGATTCCCGAGACGTCGTGGGCGAGCCTGCTCAGGCGGTCCGGCACGTGCGCGAACAGCTCGTCGAGCGGCGTGAGCGGATGCTCGTCGATCAGCTTCCATGCGTCCTTCGGCATCGGCGAGCCTCATACCCGCAGCACGCGATATTGCCATAGCTTGACGTTCGAGCGTCCAGCCCCGCACAAGCAGCCGATGCGCCGCCGCCGTGCCCGGAAATCCGATCGAGCCGAGCGTGGCGGGCTGCTCCGTCTGATCGTCATTGTCGCACTGCTCGCGTGGATCGTCCGAAGCCTCATCTTCGCCCCGTTCAGCATTCCCACCGGCTCGAAGCTCCCGACCCTGATGATCGGTGATTATGTGATCGTCGCGAAGTGGCCCTACGGCTATTCGCGCTACAGCTTTCCGTTCCAGTTCCCGCCGTTCGACGGGCGGATCGTGTCCCGGTTGCCCGAGCGCGGCGACGTCGTCGTTTTCCGGGCGCCTGGCGACGGGGCCGATTTCGTTAAACGCGTGATCGGACTTCCCGGCGACACGGTCGAGGTTCGCGACGGCGCGCTGATTCTCAACGGCAGCCCCGTTGCCCGCGGCAGCATCGAGCCGTTGGCGATGGCCATCTCGCCCAATAGCCCGTGCCGGCTGGTGCCGGGAGCGACGGTTATTTCCAGCGAGCGCGCTGCCGAGCGCGAGTGCGTTTACCGGACCTATCGGGAAACGCTTCCGAATGGAGCGAGCTACACTGTGATCGATCAGGTCGACAATGCGATTGCCGACAATTTCCCGGCGACCAGAGTTCCCGCCGGGCAGCTGTTCCTGATGGGCGACAATCGCGACAACAGCCTCGACAGCCGCTTCTCGCCGGCCGAGGGCGGGGTCGGCCTCGTCCCGCTCGATCATGTGATAGGACGCGCCGCGATCATCTTCTGGTCAACCGACGGGAGCGCCAGCTATGCGATGCCGTGGACCTGGTTCACCGCTTTGAGAACAGAGCGGATCGGAAAGACCTTAGCTACAGGCGGGAAATGAGCGAAGACATCGCCCGATTCATCGCCGACCAGCTCGGTCACAGGCCAAAGGACTTGGCGCTGTTCGAAGCGGCGCTGACCCATTCGAGCAGCCGAACCGACAATTACGAACGGCTCGAGTTCCTCGGCGACCGGGTGCTCGGCCTGGTCATCGCGCGCTGGCTCTACGAGCGCTTTCCGGACGAGCCCGAGGGCAAGCTGTCGCGGCGGTTCAACACGCTCGTTGCCCGCGAGACATGCGGTGAGGTCGGGCGCGAGCTTGGCCTCCCGGCGGTCATTCGCCTCGGCAAGCAGGCGCTCGGCGACGGCGCCAACTGGGGCGACAATGTCATCGGCGACGTCGTCGAGGCGTTGATCGGCGCGCTCTACCTCGACTCCGGCCTCGACGCAGCCGAGGCGCTAATCCGGCGAATCTGGGAGCCGCTGATCGAGGAGCAGCGCAAGGCACCGACGCATCCCAAGTCCGGGCTCCAGGAATATACGGCGGGGCGCAACCTGCCCAACCCGGCCTATGAAGTCGTGCGGCAAAGCGGAGCCGATCACGCGCCGCGCTTCACCGTTCGAGTCTCGATCCTCGGCCTGGGCGATGCGGAGGCGGAAGGCGCGAGCAAGCACGAAGCGGAAACCAGGGCGGCGACAGCGCTGCTAGAAAAACTACAATGACGGAGGACAAGACCCGCGCGGGTTTTGTTGCGGTGATCGGCGCTCCCAACGCCGGCAAGTCGACCCTCGTCAATGCTCTCGTGGGCCAGAAAGTCGCGATCGTAAGCGCAAAGGCGCAGACCACTCGGGCGCGGCTGATGGGAATTGCAATCCACGCCGATGCGCAGATTCTGCTCGTCGACACGCCCGGGATTTTCCAGCCGCGGCGGCGCCTCGACCGCGCAATGGTCGCCGCCGCCTGGAGCGGAGCCGAAGATGCCGACCTGATCCTGCTCGTCGTCGACTCGGCTGAAGCGATCACTCCGGAAGTCGAACGCGCGAGCGCCGGTCTGGAAAAGCGGAAGCACCCTCTGTTCGTCGCTCTCAACAAGGTCGACCTGGTGAAGAAGGAGGAGCTTCTCGGCCTGTCGATGGAGCTGACGACCCGACTGGATCCAGAAAAAGTGTTCATGATCAGCGCTTCCAAGGGTGACGGAGTGACGGACCTGAAGGACGCGCTCGCCGAGGCGATGCCCGAGGGGCGGTGGCTCTACCCAGAAGACGAGGTTTCGGACGCGACCGACCGAATGGTCGCCGCCGAGCTGACCCGCGAACAGATTTACGAGCAGCTTCACCAGGAGCTGCCCTATGCCTCGGCGGTCGAAACCGAGACCTGGGAAGACCGGCCGGACGGATCGACGATAATCCGCCAACAGGTCCTCGTCGAGCGCGACAGCCAGAAGGCGATCGTGATCGGCAAGGGCGGCTCGCGGCTCAAGCAAATCGGCCAGGCGGCCCGGGAGGCGATTTCCGAGCACCTTGGCCGCAAGGTCCACCTGTTCCTTCATGTGAAGGTGAGCCCGAAATGGGCCGAGGACCGGTCGCTTTACCGGGAGATTGGGCTGGAGTGGGCGGACTAGCCGCCGCTCAGCACTTCCTCCACCCATTGCGGCACGAGCTCGCCGGCACGGCCAACGCGGCTTTCGTTGAACAGGAAGCTGCCAAGGCTTGGCTCAAGGTTCATCTCGACCGCGCGGGCGCCGCAGTAAAGCGCGGTCTGGACGAACCCCGCGGCGGGATAGACGGCGCCGGACGTCCCGATCGAAACAAATAGGTCGCAGCGTTGCAGGGCCTCGTCGATTCGGTCGAGCTCATACGGAATCTCGCCGAACCAGACGATGTCGGGCCGAACCGCGCCGCCCGTGCCGCAACGCGGGCACTCAGCCCCCTCGCCCATTGGCCCTGACCAGGGGAAACGCCCATTGCAGCGCAGGCACCAGCCCTTCGCCAGCTCCCCGTGCATGTGGAGGAGGCGCTTGGAGCCGGCGCGTCCGTGCAAGTCATCGACATTCTGGGTGACGAGCAGCAGCTCGCCCGGCCATTGGGAATCCAGTCGCGCCAGCGCCTCATGGGCGGCATTGGGCTTCACTGAAGCCAGTCGCTCCCGGCGAGCGTCGTAGAAGGAATGGACCAGTGCCGGATCGCGGACAAAACCCTCCGGCGTGGCGACATCCTCGACCCTGTGCCCTTCCCACAGCCCGTCCGGGCCGCGAAACGTCGCAAGGCCGCTCTCGGCGGAGACTCCGGCCCCTGTCAGGATGACGATGTTGCGGATGCCGGTCATCGCGGCGGCTTAGCTGTGCGGCGGCACTTGCGCGACTCGCTCACGCGTGATGTGCTTAACGCTGGCTATCGATGAGGAGAGCGCCAGTGGTCAGATCGATCTTAGCAATGGGTCTTGCGGCGGCTTTGCTCGCCGGATGCGATTCGGCGCCGGAACCGGCCGATCCAGCTGCCCTCGAGCAGCAGATCCTCGCCAAGGAGGAAGAGTGGAACCGTGCGTTCGAGCGCCGTGACGCCGATGCACTGGCAGGCTTCTTTGCCGACGATGCGGCGATGGCCCAGCCTGGAGAGCAGCTCGTCCGCGGGAAAGAGTCGATCCGAAAGGCCACGGAGGTGTTCGCCGAGGACCCGAACCTCAACGTGACGTTCCGCGCGAACCGAGTCCAGGTCGCCGGCTCCGGCGACCTCGCCTACACGCGCGGGCAATATATGCTCACGTCCACCAACCCGTCGACAGATCAGCCACAGTCGACCCGTGGCTATTATCTGACCGTGTGGCAGAAGCAGCCGGACGACAGCTGGAAAGTGGTCGAGGACTTCATCACACCGGGTCCGCCGTTGCCAGTCGCCGAGCGGGCGACGATGATCGAGTAACCGCCGGCGCAGCTAGCGTGCGCTGAACGAACGACCCGGCAACGGCCGACCTGACGATGAATTCGAGCCCGACAGCTGCCGATCAGGAGATCAACGAGACCGACCAGCAGACCGAGCTTGGCGATGCCGCCGACGAGGCAGCGGGGCGGGCGAACACGCCCGCCCGCTTCGCTGGCGTCCACCCTCCTCTCGCCGCCGCGCAGGGTATAGCCCATTTGCCTTTTCGGGCCTCGTTCTCTTAGGATATGCTCCGACAATCCACAGAGGAGCATTACCTGAAATGCGTTGGACCAGACTCGCCCAGTTGACCTTTGCTGCTGCCATTGCCGCAGCGCCCGTTGCAGTGGTGCCCGCGATTGCCGCGACGACTGCCGAAGTGACCCCTGGAATGCAGGTGGTCGACCCAAACGGAGGAACAGTCGGCAGGGTTACGGCCGTCAAGGGAGACATGCTCATCCTCAAGACCGACAGGCACGAGGTGCAGCTGCCGTTGACTTCATTCACCGCGCATGAAGGCAAGCTGATGTTCGGAATGACCGCAGCGCAGCTCAATGCCGAAACCGAACAGGCCATGGCTGCCGCGAGCGCCGCGGTGGTTGCCGGCGCCGACGTCTATGGAAGCGACGGCGCGCTTGCCGGGCAAATCGAAGCGATCGAGGAATCGCTCGTGACGATCAAGCTGACGAGTGGCGAAGTTGTCCGACTGCCGCGCTCCGGGGTCAGTGGAAGCGACAGGGGTGCGCAGCTCGGGGTCACCGCCGACGAGCTCAAGCGGCTCGCAGCACAGGCGAACGGCGCGAGCTAAGGGCGCGGGTGCCGCGCGGCCAGATCGGCATCGGCGGGTGGACCTATCCGCCGTGGCGCGGGACCTTCTATCCGCCAGAGCTGCCTCAAAGGCGCGAGCTCGAATATGCATCGAGGCAGTTCGACGCGATCGAGATCAACGCGACCTTCTACGGCCGGCAGAGCGAAAAGAGCTGGAAAGCCTGGGCTGAAGCGGTGCCGGATGGCTTCCGGTTCGCGGTCAAGGGGTCGCGCTATTGCGTGACACGGCCAAGGCTCGCCGATGCGGGTGAAGCCCTGGCCACCTATTTCGCTCAGGGACTGGCTGCGCTTCGCGAGAAGCTCGGGCCGATACTGTGGACGCTTGCCGCGCGGCGGCAATTCGACCCGCAGGACATCGCCGGTTTTTTCGATCTTCTTCCGCGCGAGCTCGACGGAATTGCGCTCCGCCACGCGATCGAGCCGCGCCACGACAGCTTTCGGGACGAACGCTTCTACGACCTGTGCCGGAAGCGCGACGTCGCCGTAGTGTTCGGCGACGACGAAGACTTCCCCTGCATCGAGGCCGACACCGCAAGCTTCGCCTATGCGCGGCTTCAGTGCATGCGCGAAGAAATCCCGACTGGGTATCCGGACTCGAGGCTCGACGAATTCGCAGGCCGGGTGAACCGCTGGGCGGGCGACGGCCGCGACGCTTTCGTTTTCATGATCAACGGAGCAAAAGTGCGAGCACCGGCGGCCGCGCTGGCCCTGCAGGAGCGCCTTCGCTAATTAGCGGTGATGCGCACCGACCAGCAGCCGATCCGTATCTCATTGTTCGCCCCGAACGGGAGGATGGGCAAGGCGATCGCAGACGCCATGGAGCAGGACGAGCGCTTCGCGATCGACCAGGACCACGGCGACGTGCTGGTGGACTTCTCGGCGCCGGACGCGCTGGAAGCGAGCCTCGATCGGGCCGTCACTGCCGGCGTCCCGATCCTGATCGGGACCACCGGACTGGACGGTCGTGCCGACAAGCGCATCGCAGAAGCTGCGAAGAAGATTGCGGTGCTCCACGCGGCCAATACGTCGCTCGGAGTCGCCGTGCTCGCCGATCTCGTCGAGCGAGCGGCACGGGCGCTCGGTCCCGACTGGGACATCGAGGTCATCGAGATGCACCACCGCAACAAGGCCGATGCCCCGTCGGGGACCGCGCTTGCGCTCGGGGAAGCAGCGGCTCGCGGACGCGCCACGGAAATGCGTTCAGAACGCGGCCGCGACGGCACAGGGCTGAACCGCGAACACGGCGCGGTCGGCTTTGCTTCGCTACGCGGCGGGACGGTCGCCGGCGAGCACGACGTAATCTTCGCCGGAGCGAACGAGAGGCTGATCCTGTCGCACCGCGCTGAAAACCGGACGATCTTCGCCCGCGGAGCGCTTGCAGCGGCGCGCTTCCTGGTCGGCCAGCCGGCCGGGCTCTACACGATGCGCGACGTCATCGAAGCGCTGTGAAGAAGGACGATGTTTTCGAGTTTTTCCGGCGGCTTGCCGACAACAATCCAGCGCCGACGACAGAGCTCGACTATGCCAATCCCTATACCCTTCTCGTCGCCGTCGTCCTGTCCGCACAGGCAACCGATGCAGGCGTCAATCTTTGCACGCGCGAACTGTTCAAGCGCGTCAAGACTCCCGAACAAATGGTGGAGCTCGGCGAAGAGAGTTTGCGCGAGCAGATCAAGACGATCGGTCTGTTCAACACCAAGGCGAAGAACGTGATCGCGCTCTCGCAAGCGCTGATCCGCGATTTTGGCGGTGAGGTACCGCGCACTCGCGAGGAGCTCCAGACGCTTCCCGGAGTCGGCCGGAAGACCGCCAATGTCCTGCTCAACACCGCGTTCGGGGAGGAAACGTTCGCGGTCGACACCCATGTGTTCCGAGTCGCCAACCGCACCGGCCTCGCGCCCGGCAAGACTCCCGACCAGGTCGAAGCGAAGCTGGAGAAAGCGGTCCCGCAGCCGTTTAGGCGCGACGCGCACCACTGGCTCATCCTCCACGGCCGCTATGTGTGCAAGGCGCGGACTCCCGAGTGCTGGCGCTGCGTCGTCGCCGACCTGTGCCGCTACCAGCCGAAGACGCTGCCGCCGAAGGCTAGATCCAAACCCGCTCGAAGCGCGAGCCCAGCGTCGTCAGCAGTTCGTACTGCGTAAGGCCAGAGGCCTGCGAGGCGGCCGAAAGATTATAGTCGAGCTCAACCCAATCGCCTTCCTTCAGGCCCGGCGCAGCGCTGCAGCCGAGCGCGACAAGGTCCATCGACACCCGTCCGAGCACCGGTAGCGCGAACTCGCCCGCAAAGGCGGTGCCGCTGGACGAAAAGCCGCGCAGGTAACCGTCCGCATATCCGATGTTGACGATCGCCGCCTCGGTCTCGCCCAGAGCGACAAAGGTCGCGCCATAGCCGCAGCTTTCACCGGTGCCGATCGTGCGCCGCTGCACGACCTGCGCCTGCACCCGCACGACCTGCCATATGTTCCCTTCGGCCTCGCGGCGTGGAATTCCGCCGTAGAGCGACAACCCCGGCCGAACGAGATCAAAGCTGTAGTCGGGCCCAAGGCAGATGCCGGCCGAATTGGCGATGCTGTAGCGCTGGGCGGGCACGGCGGCGGCAACTTCGCGGAAAGCCTTCAGCTGCCGCTCATTCATTCGCGAATCTTCGTCGGCGCAGGCGAGATGGCTGTGCAGGGTGTCGATCGAAAGACCGTCGAGGGACGCGATTTCGTCGGGACGAAGCCCGAGCCGGTTCATCCCGGTGTCGATCATCACATCGCACGGCCGCTCCGGCGCGATCTGCTTCCACCGCTCCGCCTGTTCGATGCTGTTGAGGACCGGCCGCGCCTCCGAAGCCACAGCCTCGTCCACGTCTTGTGCAGCGATGCCGTGGAGAACCACAAGCGAAGAATCTCCGGGAACCGGGCCAAGGTCCTTCGACTCCGCGTAGGTGGAGACAAAAAAGGTGCGGCAGCCGGCGTCGTACAGAGCGCGCATCGCCTCGCGAGCGCCGACCCCGTAGCCGTCGGCCTTGATCGCCGCCCCCGCGGGCACTCCGGCCCGGTCCTCGAGCCAGCGCCAATTGTGCTGGAGTGCGGCTCGGTCGAGCGTCAGGCGAAGTGGGCGGTGCATGCGCTCGCCGTAACCGCGCTACTCCTGCGCGTCGAGATTGGCTTTAGCCTGCTCCCAGTTACGCCCGTCGAACTGCTCGATTGCAAGCTCGACCGGTTCGTCGAGGCAACAGGCGTTGACGCTCCACGAGTCGGGGTGCGAGCGGGGCTGGTAGAAGCTCTTCACTCCGCAGTGTCGGCAGAAGAGATGCTCGGCGGCGCCGGTGCCGAATCGATAACTGGCCAGGTCATTCCGACCGTTGATCAGCTCGAATTTGCCGTGCGGTACGATGACGTGCAGGTAACCGGTCATCGAGCAGATCGAGCAGTTGCAGTCGTGCACCGGTATCGGCGGCTCAGGCACCTCAGCCTCGAACCGTACGGCTCCGCAATGGCATCCGCCGCTGACCTTCATCGGCACTAGACGTAATGCGGTTCGGGCCGCTCGCGAAGCCTCTTCGAAGTGGACGAGCGCGGGCTCGGGCCCGAAAGGCACCGGCCGTCCCTGCCGGAACGCCCACTCGCCGCGATCGCAATCCTGAGCTCGCACGTAGCCGTTGATGTAAAACCGGCGCTTGTGACCGGATCGATTCTCACCGGAGCCGTGGACCAGGAATGGGCTCCACAGCGCGAGATCGCCTGGATCGAGCACGAGATGCCCCCAAAGCGACTATTCGACGGTGACGCTCTTCGCCAGGTTGCGCGGCTGGTCGACGTCGGTGCCCTTGAGGACAGCGGTGTGGTAGGCGAGCAGCTGGACCGGCACCGCATAGACGATCGGCGCAATCAGCGGGTGAACCTTGGGCATCTCGATCGTCGCGAGACAGCCATCGCCAGCCTCCGCAATGCCTTCTGAGTCGCTGATCAAGACGATCTTGCCGCCGCGGGCGCGCACTTCCTGCATGTTGCTAACGGTCTTTTCGAACAGCGGGCCCGACGGGGCGAGGACGATCACCGGAACGTCCTCGTCGATCAGGGCGATCGGGCCGTGCTTCATCTCGCCGGCGGCATAGCCTTCGGCGTGGATGTAGCTGATTTCCTTAAGCTTAAGGGCCCCTTCCAGCGCCATCGGATAATAGGGTCCGCGGCCAAGATAGAGCACGTCGCGAGCTGGAGCGATGAGGTGCGCCATCTCGGCAATATCGTCGTCATGGCCGAGAGCCGCATTCAGTGCGGCGGGCGCCTGCTGCAGGTGAGCGGCAATAGTCTTTTCCTCGTCGCGGCCGATCCTGCCGCGAGCGCAGGCGAAGTTCGCCGCCAGCGCGGCAAGCACCGCCAGCTGGCAGGTAAAGGCCTTGGTCGATGCGACTCCTATCTCCGGGCCGGCATGAGTCGGAAGAAGCATATCCGCTTCGCGCGCCATCGAGCTCGTCGGCACGTTGACGACGACGGCGATGCGCTGCTGCTCGGCTCTTGCGTGACGAAGGGCCGCGAGCGTGTCCGCGGTCTCGCCCGACTGGCTGACGAACAGCGCCAGGCCGCCCGGCTCGAGCACCGGGTTCCGGTATCGGAATTCCGAAGCGACATCGATGTCGACGGGAATGCGAGCGAACTGCTCGATCCAATATTTGGCGACCAGCCCCGCGTAATAACTCGTCCCGCAAGCGACGATCGTAATCCGCTCGACCGCGGCGAGGTCGAAGTCGATGTTGGGAAGCGCGATTTCGCCCTCGAACGGACGGACGTAGCTCTGGAGGGTCTGGGCAACCACCACCGGCTGCTCGAAGATCTCCTTCTGCATATAGTGGCGGTAATTGCCTTTCTCGATGCCCGCTGCCGAGGCGCCTGAGTCGACGATCTCGCGTTCGACGGGCCAGTTTTCGCGATCGAATATGTCGATCCGGTCGCGTCGAACCGCGACCCAGTCGCCTTCCTGAAGATAGGCGATGCGCTGCGTCCACGGCGCCAGCGCCAGCGCGTCGGAACCGAGATAATTCTCTCCATCGCCGTAGCCGACGGTAAGCGGCGCTCCCATCCGAGCGCCGACGACCAGGTCTGGGTCGTTTCGGAACAGGAAAGCGATCGCGAATGCTCCGCGCAGCCGGGGGAGCACCGCGGCGACCGCGTCCTCGGGCGAGGAGCCCCGCTCGATTTCCCGCGCCACCAGATGTGCGACGACTTCGCTGTCGGTCTCGCTTCCGAACTCGCGTCCCTCGGCGATCAGCTCTTCGCGTAGCGGTTTGAAATTCTCGATAATGCCGTTGTGGACGAGCGCTACCTCGCCGGCGATGTGCGGGTGCGCATTGCCGACCGTTGGAGCGCCATGAGTAGCCCAGCGCGTGTGCGCGATTCCAACCACCCCGCCGAGCGGGTCGGAATCCAGCTCCTGTTTCAAATTGTCCAGCTTGCCTTCGGCGCGGCGGCGCCTGAGCTCGCCGCCGTTGATCGTGCAGATCCCGGCGGAATCATAGCCGCGATATTCAAGCCGCCTGAGGCCCTCGAACAGCCGCCCCGCAACCTCCTCTCTGCCGACGATCGCGACGATTCCACACATCTATTCGGCGGCTTTCCTCGTCATTCGCTCGCGGAAACGGCGTGCCCAGCCGGCGATCCCCTTCTGCTCGTTGCGCTCGAGGGCGAGGCTGTCCGGCTCCACGTCACTCGTGATGACCGATCCGGCACCGACCACCGCTCCATCGCCGATCGTGACCGGAGCGACCAGCGCAGTGTTCGACCCGATGAACGCTCCAGCACCGATAATCGTGCGATATTTGCCGAACCCGTCATAATTGCAGGTGATGGTGCCCGCGCCGATGTTGGCGGCCGCGCCGACTTCGGAATCGCCAACGTAGGACAGGTGGTTGACCTTGGCCCCTTCTCCGACTTTCGAATTCTTCAGCTCGACAAAATTGCCGACCTTGGAGCGCTCGGCGAGGCTCGTGCCAGGTCGAATCCGGGCGAACGGGCCGATTGCCGCGCGGGCTCCGATCACTGCCCCCTCGATGTGGCTGAAGGCCTTGATCGTCGCTCCGTCGGCGATCTCGACGCCGGGGCCGAACACCACATGCGGCTCGACGGTCACGTCACGGCCAAGTTTCGTGTCGTAGGCAAACCAGACGCTTTCCGGGTCGATCAGAGTCGCGCCTTCGTGGAGCGCCTGCTCGCGCCGGCGGCGCTGCCACTCGAGCTCGAGATGGGCGAGCTCCGCGCGGCTGTTGACCCCCGCGGTTTCGTAAGAATTGCCCTCGATGACCACCGCCTCGCGCCCCTCGGCAGCGGCGATGTTGACGACGTCGGGAAGGTAATATTCGCCCGCCGCATTGTCGTTCTTCACCTCGCCCAGCCAGCGGAACAGGTCGCGAGCGCGCGCCGCCATCATTCCCGAGTTGCACAATCGAACCGCGCATTCCTTGGGCGTGGCATCCCGAAACTCGACCATCTTGGCGATACGGTCGCCCTCGCCCAGGATGATCCGGCCGTATGCCGCCGGATCGTCGGGCCGGGACGCCAGCACGACGACTCCAGGCCCGTCGTCCCCGTCGAGCCGATCGAGCATGCGCTGGAGCGTTTCAGCCCGGACGAAGGGCGTGTCCGCATAGAGGACGAGGACCGCCCCGTCGTAGCCTTCGAGCGTTTTGCGAGCCTCGAGCACGGCGTGGCCGGTGCCCTTCTGCTCCACCTGATGGGCGATCGTGACGTCCCGCTGTTCGACGGCCCGCTGAACCTGGTCGCGGCCCTTGCCGACGACCACGACCCGCTTCTGCGCTCCGAGGCCGTCGACTCGGTCCAGAAGGTGAAGGAGCAGCGGTCGCGAGGCGATCGGATGAAGCACCTTGTGGGTATCCGAGCGCATCCGTGTCCCCTGCCCGGCGGCGAGGATCACGACAGCGAAATTGGGCACGCGGCTCATCCTGCAAAGGTGAATGGCACGGCCCATTGGCGAGCGCCAGTGGTGGCGGCAATGAAAAAGGGCGGCCGATCGACCGCCCTTCCAGAGGAAAGATGCATGCCTCCGGTCAGAAGGTGCCGTACGCCTCGTTCCCGACGAAGCCCATCTTCTCGACGCGAGCACGCTTGGTGATCGCGAGCACCTCGTCGACGAGCGCGTAGCGCGCGTTCGGCTCCGGCTGCAGGTGGAGCTCGGGAGTCGGGTCCATCTGCTGCGTTGCGTCGAGGTACAGTCGCAGCTGCTGCGCCGACACCGGCGTCCCGTTCCACAGGATGTCGCCACCGGCCGTGAGCACGATCTTGTTCTTGGTCGGGAGGATCGGCGGCGGCGGCTGGTTCGTCTGGTCCTGCGGAAGGTCCAGCTTCACCGCGTGGGTCTGGATCGGAATGGTGATGATGAACATGATCAGAAGCACCAGCAGAACGTCGATCAGAGGGACGACGTTCATGTCCAGCACCGGCTCGCCCTGCGGGTTATCTGTGGTGGTCTGCACTGCCATTGCAGGGGACTCCTATTATGAGCGCGTAATGGCGCCGGGCGGCGGTTCGGAGATGAAGCCGATCCGCGCAAAGCCAGCACGCTGCATGGTGAAGATAGCGCCGCCGATGCACTTGTAGGGCGTATCGACGTCACCGCGGATATGCGCCTCCGGCATCGTCTCTTCGGTGAGGTTCTCGACCCCGCCGACCGCCTCGATCTGCTCCTCGAGCTTTTTGACCGCGCGGTCGAGCAGGTCCTCGCTGTCCACCCTCGTCAGGTTCCAATAGACCTCGCACGTATCGCCTGGACCGCCGCGAACCGTCAGCGAAACGTTTTCCGGCTTCGTCGTCGTCGGTTCGTACTGAACGTCGGGCAACTGGACCGGAACCGTCTGGATGACGACCGGTACGGCGATCAGGAAGATGATCAGCATCACCAGCATCGTGTCCGCCAGAGGGATGACGTTGATGTCGGAAATGGCTGCGTCTTCGTCTGCGCCTTCGGGCGGCCCTACTGTCATTGCCATGGGTTGTGCGCTTTCATTCTACTTGTCGTGAAAGGCCGGTCCCGCGAGTCGCGGACCGGCCGTTCAACTGCATTACGTCCGCGGCGGCGTCTCGGCGCCCGTCTGCGTAGCGCCGGTGCGGAGCGGCTGACGGCCGCCGGGATTGCCAGCCGTGGTGGTCGAGGCCCCGGTGCGATCGGAAGCGCCGGTCGAGACCTTGTCGGTCGCGAACACAGGCTTCACCGAACCGTCGGACATCAGGTAGCCGTGGAGGTCGTTCGTGAAGGCCGCGAGGTCCTCCATGATCGCCTTGTTGCGGCGGATCAGCCAGTTGTAGGCAAGCACCGCCGGCACCGCGACCACAAGGCCAAGGTCGGTCATGACCAGAGCCTCACCGACCGGGCCGGCAATGGCGTCGATCGTCGCCTGGCCGGCCGCGCCGATCTTGATCAGCGCGCGGTAGATGCCGACGACCGTTCCGAACAGGCCGATGAACGGCGCCGTCGATCCGACCGTTGCGAGAAAGGCCAGGCCTTCGCCGAGGCGAGCGCCGATCGATCCCTGGCTGCGCGCGAGGCTGTTCGCCATCCAGTCATGCTGGTCGATGGGGTCGGTCAGCTTCGTGTGCTGGTCCTGCGCGAGCAGAGCGTCGTCGACGATGGCGCGGTAGGCGCTTTTCTTGTCGAGCTTGGTCGACGCGTCACGCAGATTGGGCGAGTTCCAGAAGCTGGAGCGCACCTTTCGGCCCTGGGCGATAATCTTCTGCTGCTGCATCAGCTTGGTGAACAGGATGTAGAAGGTGCCGATCGACATTCCGACCAGGATTGCAAACACCGCCCAGGCGATGATTCCACCCTGTTCGAGGGCGGGCCACAGACCGTAGGGGTTCTCTCCGGCTGGGACGGCAGCTGCTGCTGTGAGTTGGAGAAGTTCCATAATCGTCTACTTTCCTCTGATGAACTGCTGAAAGTGCCGTCTCACTGGAGACGCCAGGTAATCCTCTGAGTATAGGTGTCGGTCGTCGCCTGCCCGTTGCTGAGCTTAGCGGGCGTGAACCGGGCACGACTCCTCAGGACTCGACAGGTCGTGTTGTCGAGCGACCGGGAGCCGCTGGAGCTGACGACATCGCAGCCCGTGACTCGTCCGTTAGTCCCGATCGAGAGCCGAACGGTCGTCGTCCCGGTCTGCTCATTGCGAAGCGCGTCCTGCGGATAGTCGTCGCTTGAGAACAGGCCCTGCAGATTGCCACGCGCACTCTCCGCCTTCGTCACCTTTGCGGGCGGCGGCGGCGGCGGCGGCGGGGCCGGCGGAGCCCGCGGAGTGATCACCGGCGGCGGCGCTTCCCGGACCTGCTGGATGACCGGCGGCGGAGAGATGTTCGTCCGAACGATCGGTGGCGGCGTCACCACCGGAGGCGGCTCCTGCGGTCGATCCGGCGGCGGGGGCGGCGGTTCTTCGGGAGGCGGTGGTTCCTCCTCCACGTCGAAGGTCTTCAGATCCTCCGTCGCCTGCTTGATGACATTGTAAGCGAGACCGGTGACGATCGCGTAACCCAGCAGGAACTGGATAACGACGACGATGATGATCGCCAGCGTTCGATTGCCACTTAATTCTTTGCGTTGGGCGTAAGACATTAACCCACACTTCTCCTCGAGACGCCGTGAACTCCACGGTCGGACCGGGCCTCCCCAGAGCAGCCCCGTCGCCAGGATAGGAACCGTCCATGTATTAACATATCATGGGCAGCAAGCGGGCCTCCTTATTGCCGCTTCAAGTGCCGTGCAAGCGCTTTTGTTCCACAGCACCAACGGCTGTTCTAAAAGTCGGGCGCCATACCGCCGAAAGACGCGAGTTCGAGACCGACCCCGCGGGCATCGCGATAGATGTCCGGCTTCGAGGTTGTGACGCGCAGGGCCCGTACGCCGCGCATGGCGGCGAACCGCGAATAAATTGCGTGCGCGAGGGTCTCCTGCAAATTGTATCGACGCGCTCCGGCGATCTCTTTCACCTGCTTGCGCACATAGTCGTAATCCCACGCATGGGTGGGATCGTCGCCGGCCGGCGCGGTCGGATCCTCGAGCCATACCTCGACCGTGACGAGCAATCGTTGCGGAGTGCCGATTTCGAACTCGTGGAAGCCGATGTCCAGCATCACTTCAAGCGAATCGAGCAGGATCTTCGCGCTTCGCGGGCGCAGCCCCTCGGGAACTAGGCCGCTAAGCTTCGACTGGTCCATCAAACCTCCAGGAACTGAACGTCTCGACCCGGCGGATCGAACCGCTGGCCTCCGTCAAGCGTCAGCACTTGGCCAGTGACGACCCGGGTCGCAACCAGATAGTCGATTGCAGCCATCACGTCGGCCGGAGTCACTCCGCGGCCGAGCGGGTTGCGCTTGTGCATCGCGCGGTAATTCTCATCGCTCTGGCCAGCCGATTTCAGCATCAGCGCGGGAGCGATAGCGTTCACCCTTATGCCTGCCGAAGCGAGCGCCCGGGCAGCGACCTCGGTGAGCCCGAAAAGGGCCTGCTTGGACACGGTATAGCTCAGGAAATCGGGATTGGGCGCCGCAAGTTTCGAATCGAGAAGGTTGACGACCAAGGAATCGCCGCTCTCGTGGCGCTCGGCGAGTGCTTCGATCAGGAGAATCGGGGCGCGAACATTGACGTGAAGGTGAGCGTCGAATTCCTCGGCGCTGAATTCCCCGAATCCGTCCCACGCGAATCGCGCCGCGTTGTTGACGAGCAGCCGAACCGGCGGAAGTCCCTCGGCCGCAGCGAAGATCGTTTCTGCACAATCCAGGCTCATCAGGTCGGCGGCCGCCTTGACGGCGCCTTGCGCAACCTCGTCGCTGCTCCTTCGGACGTGCGCGACGACTGACCACTCGCGCTCGAGAAGGGCGGCGGCGACATACGCTCCCACTCGCTTGCCTGCACCGGTGACGATCGCGGTTTTGGGGTCCTCCATCCCCGCCTAGTTGTCATTGCGAGCGAACCGAAGCAATCCGGCACCGATGCCCGAAAGCCCATCTCTTGAAGAGCAGCTGCCCCTTGCCGATCGCCTTCGATCGAGCCTCGCTGCTCCGGCCGACTGTCCTCCGATCGCCGGCGATCTGCCGGAGCTTCGAGGGCGGGCGGCGATCCCTGCTGCCGTTTTGATCGCCATCACCGACCGAAGCGAACCCGGAGTGATCCTCACCGTCCGGCGCGAGAATATGCGGACGCATGCCGGCCAGATCGCCTTTCCAGGCGGTCGAATCGATCCGGGGGAAGATCCGGTCTCCGCAGCGCTCAGGGAGGCGCACGAGGAACTCGGCCTCGACCCGGCATTGGTGGAGCCGGTCGGGACGCTCGACGAATATCGCACCGTCACCGGCTATGTGGTCACTCCGGCCGTCGCTGTCGTTCCTCCCGACCTGCCCCTGACTCCGCATGACAATGAAGTGGCGGACTGGTTCGAAACGCCCCTCGCTCACCTGCTCGATCCGGCGTACCAGAAGATACGAACGGCGGTTTTCGGCGGGCGCGAGCGCCGCTACTGGCAGATCGAATGGGACGGGCGGCTAATCTGGGGGGCGACTGCGGCAATGCTCGTTAACCTGTCGCGACGGCTGCAATGGAAGTGAAGGTCGACGCAAAGCGCTGGCGGCGACGGCGCGGGCTGTCCGATCTGCTCGACGCGCTCGGCGCGGGCGAGGGTCTGACCCGATATGTCGGAGGCGCGGTTCGCGACGCTTTGCTCGACCTTACGGTCAGCGACGTCGATCTCGCGACGCGGCTGCGGCCCGAGGAAGTCGTCGAGCGGCTCCAGGCTGCCGGAATCAAGGCAGTCCCGACCGGGTTCGAGCACGGCACTGTCACTGCCGTCAGTGACGGGCATCCATACGAAGTGACGACGCTGCGCCGGGACGTGGAGACCTCCGGCCGCCACGCGACCGTCGCTTTCACCGACGATTGGCGCGAGGATGCCGGGCGACGCGATTTCACGATCAATGCGCTGATGGCCGACCCGGCCACCGGAGAGATCTTCGATTATTTCGGCGGCCTCGCCGATCTCGAAGAGCGACATGTCCGCTTCATCGGCGACCCCTTGAAACGGATTGCCGAGGATCATTTGAGGATCTTGCGTTTCTTTCGTTTTCACGCTCGATTTGGCCGCGGAGCACCGGATGAGCCCGCGCTGGAAGCCTGCACTGCGCGCTCGAACGACCTGATGGCCCTGTCCCGGGAGCGGATCGCCGACGAGCCGCTCCAACCGCCTGCCGTCGACAATCCCTCCCAGACGGTGCGGGTGATGCCGGACCAGGCGATACTCAAACCAATCCTTCCCGAGAT
>JBPCOC010000047.1:0-10592 GCA_051000635.1 Sphingomicrobium sp.
GGCAACCTCGATCATGGCCCCGCCTCACCCGCCAGATGCCGGGCCAGCCGATTCGCCTGTACCCGAACGTCCGCAACGGCGACGATCTCCCAAAGGGCGCCGCGCGTCATCGGGCCGATCGCGTAAACAGATGTGGCGGGCGTCCCCTCGGCAGACAAGACGCGGCAATCGGCGTCGATGTCGATGCCGATCCGGCACGGGTCTGGGCGAATCCGCCCGGCGGCCGCAAGCTGACCCAGCAGCCGCCCGCCTGAGCGCGTGACATCACCCCGTGGGCCCGTACAATTGACGATGCGGGCAGCGGGGAACTCCTGCGACCTGGCCTCGCCGCGCCGGCGCCAGACCACTCGCGCGCCCATGCCCGCCGGCGTTATCGAGATAAGCTTTCCCGCTTCGAACAAAAGCTGCCCCTCGCGCTGCATGGCTTCAATCCTGTCGCTGATCTCGGGCGCAATGCGGTTCCGGTGCATGTCCCAATATGGTCTCAGGTGGCGCAGGAAACGCTTGCGACGTTCGGGCGGAGCGGAGGACCAGAGCGCCTGAGTATGCGGGCGCAGCTGGTCCACGGCCGCCTGCCAGCCGATAAGTCGCGCATTGCTTCGGACGTGGCGGGTGATCTCGGCAAGGCCACCTTCAGGTCGTTCTCGCAGCTCGGGAACGTCACCGAGCTCCCGGTCGTGCGGGCGAGGGACCATTCCGCGCCGGGAGATTGCTCTCATTGCGCCTCCAAATCCCGAAGCCCCAAGCGTCAGAGCCGCGTCGATTGCGGTGAGGCCGGTGCCGATCAGTAGCACCTGATCTGACCCGGAAAGCCCCCCAGTTATGTCACCTGCCCAGGGATCGGCGACATAGACGCCTTCCGGCAGGTCCGCCCGGACGGCGGCCGGAACATTCGGGCGAAGATTGCCGATCGAGAGAATCACCAGGTCCGCCTGGAGGGACTCCCCGCTTTCAAGCCGCACCTCCTCGCCTCCCATCGTAGGCGTGACCGCCACCGCTTTGCCCCGGACGATGCGCAAGCGGTCGCCTGCCTCGCCTGCCGCTTCGGCGAACAATTCGTCCAGATAGGCTCCGTACAGGCGCCGCTGAGCGAAGCTCGCCGCCTCGCCGCCGCGCCGCCTGGAGAGCCAGTCGGCAAAATGGGCAGGCGCGTCGGCGAGGGCGCTCATCTTCGCGGCGCGGACGTTGAGCAGATGCTCCGGACGTTCGGTGCTGTAGGCCGCGCCCCGAGCTACCCGGTCAGCCCGCTCGACCAGCGTCACCCGCGCGTCCGTCTGGCGAAGAAGTTCGATTGCCTGGATGGTGCCCGAATAGCCGCCGCCGATTACGACCATGTGACGCTGGCTCAAACCGCCTGCTCGGGCCTAGGGCGCACAGCGTTTCCGCCACTCGCTTCGGCTGCGGCTCGTCCGCCAGCGAGTAGGAGACGAACAGGTCCGCCAAACTGCTCCCTCTCGTCTCGAGTCAGTCTCTGTGGATGCCCCGTGCTATCAGCCCGAGCCCTCATCAATCCTCACTCGGCAGTGGTCGGATCAATCGTGCGCCGCACCTGCGAGATCTGGTTGGCCGGGAAACCACCGCGCTGCGCATGTTCCCGAATGATTTCTTCGCTCGGTGCACGATAAACGCAGTAGATCTTGTTGGCGGTGACGTAGCTTTGGACCCACTGGATGTCGGAGCCAAGGTCCCGCAGCACCGAGCATGAAGTCTGCGATGCGAGCTTGAGATCTCCTAAGCCGAGCTGTCCGACACCCGGCATCTCCCGTTCAATCACCCACTGGGGCATTTGCACCACCACCGAAACCCGTTGCGATCTTGTCGAATCATAAACTAGCACCGATTTGTGCGAATGTCTGCTTTGGGTGGAAAGCGGACACTGACCAGCTTCGGTTCGCGGCCCTACGCGTGTGTCAGTGCGGTAGTCGCTGCATCGTCCAGAATTCCACCGCCGTATCCGGAACTGTCCCGTGGCGCAGCGTTTCGAACCCATGCTTCCGATAGAAGGCGACGTTGCGCTCCTCGGCGGTCTCCAAGTAACAGGGGATGCCGTCCGCGTCCGCCTGCGCAAGGGTGGGTACCAAGAGAGAACTGCCGATACCCCTGCCGGCGTAATTAGGATTGACACCAAGAAGGGCCAGGTACCAGTGCCGAGCCGGCACGTCCTGCTCGTGATATAGCTCAATCTGCGCCATGACACTCATGAAACGCCCGAAGGCCTGCTCACCAAGCATCGCGGGGGACGCATCCAAGCCGGCGGCCGCAATGCGGTTGTCCGTCATCGTGGTCTCGCCTGGCGGCAGCCACACGGCGACTCCGCGCGGCTCACCAGCCGTGGCGAGGACGCGGCCGAACAGCACGCCATAACGAACAATGGCGCTGAAGTGCCACGGAGTGTGGGCTTTGCGCTCTTCCTCATCTGGATACATATGCTTGGTCAATCCGTCTCCGAAGAGTGACCGAGCGAGCACCGCGCCTGCGGCAGGGATTTGATCCGGTTTTAAGGCGACGGCATTCGTCACGGGGCCCTCCTGCTGAGCACTGAGGATTGGTAGCCGTCAGTCTAAGCCAAGATTCTCCGCATGTCCGCTTTGGGTGGAAAGCGGACATTAGCACTTCGACGCCAGCTGCGTCGGTCGCGCTCCGCCGATCCTAGCGGCTCCGAAAGTAAGGGGCGACGTTGCTGGCTATAATCCGGAACTCTTCCTCAGACAGGGGCACATGTTTGCGGAAGCCCTCCCATGCCTCGGTCGGCGGAGCATCCGACCCGTAAAGCATGCGACTCATGCCGATTTGGCGCATTCTGGCTGCGATTTCCTTCATTCGACTGGCGTTGCGATGCGCTCCTGAAACGCCGCTCACGTCGAAGTACAGGTTTCTCGTGACCGGGTCCCCCGACGAAAAAGCATCCGCGTAGACCTGGAGAGCAGCGCCTGAGTAGCTCTCGCCGCCCCACAGATGAGCGATCTGTATCGGGACATCCGGTGCTGCCGCGACCAGTTGGTGCAGGAAGACCTCGGCTTCTTCACGGCCGTACACATTGCCGGGCCGAACGTGAATTATCATTGGAAGGCGGTATTTGTTGGCCGCGGACATCACCGCCCGCACCTTTGCGACTTCTTGAAGATCCCTGAAGTTCAGCTGCGCAGCGTTGAAGTTGAACTTCAGCCCTTTGAAGCGGCCGCTCGACGCACAACGATGAAGCTCTGCCAATGCATAGTGCTTCGTTGGATTGAAGCTACAAAAGGCCGCCAGGCGGTCGGGATATTGCGCTACCTGCTCAGCCGTCCAGTCATTCTCGGCCTTAACCTGGGGATAGGGATTCCGCAGAGGCTCAGGACGGACTGAATCGAAATAATAGGCGTTCGAAAGCACTGCCCCCCATCGTGTGCCAACGGCGTCAAGCTGGGCCACCGCGTCCGCTGCGGTCTTGGGTTTTTCAGGTTCAGGTTGTCCAAATATGTAAACCTCGGAAGCGATCCGCCACTTCCCGTCGGAACCCTTCACGAGTGACAGAAAAGAGGTCCCAAATCGCTCGTCCAGGTTTTTCCCTTCCAGGAAATAGCCCGCGATCTGTGCAGAGGTCTCGTTCTGGTTGATCGCGACCGGTACGATTCGATACGGAAAATCCGAGATCGTCCACTTTACCCAGCCGGCCGCCGCTTCGTTTCCTTGCGTCCAGCCTCGAGTCCCGCCTCGGTGGTAAATTGCATCGCGTGTATATAACTCCTCGAGCGCCTTCTGATCGGTTGCCGTTGCGTTGCGTGCTTCTAGGACCTTTGCCAATTCCTCAGGTAGCTTGATTTCTGGCAGCGGGGGCGGACTGTTCAGAATTGCGGCGGCAGGACTGAAGAGATGCACGTGGTGGTCGGCCACCGGCGCTATAAGAACCTTTGTGTGGGGTAATTGCGCAGGTTCAGCAGCAACGGCTGCCTGTGCTGCGGCCGGGTGCTGCCACGCAGTCGTAAACACCAGAAGCAATCCGATCGCAGCTGCACCCCTGAATTTACGCATCAAAGCCTCCACCATCACACCACCATTCGGCGCGCTACATCTGTAGAGCTACAAATGTAGCGCCGCGCAAGTAGTTTTGCTCTGAGGGGGCTCTAAGGATGGAGTTCCAGAAAATGGGAAGCACCGGCCTCTAGTGTCTGGAATGGGTGGAAAGCGGATATTAGCCGTTGGCGGTCGTGCCAGTAGGTGTATTCCCTCGACCAGACATCGCTCACTTAGTTGACCTTAAAGGACATTTTCTATTACCGTGGCTGACATGTTTGTTGAAAGCTTTTCCGGAAAGGTTGATGAAGGTCTGGCCGAGAACGTCAACGGAAGGCTGCGATGGATGCGGGATTGCGACGGCGTTGTTGAGTCCTCATCTTGCTGGGAAGCGGCACCGAGGGTGACGGCAATGATTTCGGACCAGCGGTTTTATGCGCGCCGAGCTGCAGAGGAACTGAGCAGAGCTGGGCGGGCGCTGACGCCTGAAGCCAGGGACTGGCACCTAAAACTTGCACGCGCCTTCACGGCTCGCGCGCAGGGACACAAACAATCTTTCCTAGAGCCAACCGACGGAAGCTGATCCAGCTTTGGGCGCTTAGCTCCTGCACACGCGGAACTTGAAGGCGCTTGCACTGGCCTCCACTTCCTCGCGCACCCGCTTCTCAAGGTAGCTATCGTCAGGACCACTAGGGGCGTGGGAACCCTCAAGCATCAGCTCTATCCAGTCCGAGAGCAGTCTTTTAGGGTCTGCGCTGGGCGCACGCTTGAGCCAATCGCCATTTCGCCCACGCGCCGCCGCTGCGTCAGACTGATCAGCAAGATGAAGCCTCACCATGGAATGTTTTCTAAACGGATCGCCGATGGTTTTGCTCTTTGACACGTTCATACAACAACCCAGCGACCGGGTCGGCGGCAATTCGCCAGAGGTGTGCCGAAAAAGGATTGAACTATACGGTTCGGACTGAGCAGTGGCAGGTTGATAGTGAAACTGATTGACACAGGGTTGCTAGAGCAATGGTCGAACTGACCTCGACCATCGCCTGCCCAGGTTGCGGCGGAGCTTCATCGGAAACGATGCCGACGAACGCCTGCCAGTTCTTCTACGACTGCAAGCACTGCCAAAGGGTGCTGCGTCCGAAGGCCGGGGACTGTTGCGTATTCTGCTCTTACGCAAACGTGCCCTGTCCCCCGATGCAAAACACGAGAGCGGGCGCACTGCCAGACTGCTCGGAGAGCGTCAGCTCCGTCCATAGACAGCATTAGTCGGCGTCGGCGTTGTCGCGCTCGCGCCAGATCTCCCGATCCGCCTCGTCGATCGCGCTTAGCAGCTCGCCGAAGCAAGGTGTTTCGTCCACCGGCCAGCAGCGGGTGAAGGTCGGTCCCAGCCTCTCCAGATCCGGCCGGGTGAGAAGCCCGACGGCGACAATCCGTTCATTCGCCACACTCGGGCTCCTCAGACAATGCGCAGAAGAGAAACGACGCGCAATCGGGCCAGTGCCATTAATTTCGCGGCCGCTTCGACAAAATTGAGTTGACGGGCGTTAACGGAACTTACATCAAACATCCCGCTATCCTAGTAACTTACGTCGCAGTAGCGTGTGAGGGGGTGCGTATGGAAAATGACACCGAGTACTTCCGGCGGCGGGCCTCTGAGGAGCGAACGGCCGCCCTGCAGGCGCGAGACGCGCGAGCGCGGACGGCTCACCTTGAGTTGGCCGATCGATACGAAGATCTGGTTCGAGGCATCGCGACGCACCAACAGCATCTCGGGCTCGATCAGCGTAGGCAACTCGCCACTTCCCATCCCTGACGACTCGTCAGTGTTTACGCTGATGGCAGGTCGCTGTTTTTTTCACGAATAGTTCCGCCGCAGCTAGAGCTCGCCGATGTCCACGAAGCACGTCCGCACGGCCGCCGATCTCGTCAGGTTCGGCTCGGGCTCCGGATCGAGTGCGGGAGCTGCGGCAATGCCCGCACAGTCGACGGTTTCGGGGCAGCGAGACTGCTTGGGACGAAGCGCTTCTCGGCTGCCCGGCGGCGGTTCAGGTGCTCGCGTTGCCGCGCCGGCCGTTTCGGTCGCCGGTATGACAGCGACAGGTCGTTGGTCGTAGTCGACGACCTCGACCCACGGGCTGTTGGACAAAAGATCGCTCGAGATTTCGGCTTCGGCTAACTCGTTTGCCAGGGACTTGGCCTCTGCCCGCGCCGCTTCATCGTCGGGTAGCTTTCGACCTACCAGGTCCGGCGTCGCAAACGTCTCGCCATGCACGTTGAAGAAATATCGCGGCACTTCTCGCCTTAGGTTCGACATACAAAAAGAGCGCACAGGGGAGGCGGTCTGTTCCGAACCTGGCTAGTGTCCGCAATGGGTGGAGCGGGCCTCAGCGACCCCAATTGGTGCTTTTCTTCGCAGCACCGTCCTCACGGCGGTTGGCGGCTTCGTCTGTCAAAAACACTTCGATCTGCCGCTCAATGCGGCGAATACGGGCCTGCCGCTCCGCGTTGGTTTCTCGCTTTCGCTTCGGCACATATAAAAAGCGCACACGGGTGGCGGTCCGTTCCGAATACTGGCTAATGTCCGCAATGGGTCGAAAGCAGACCTAAGCGGCGAATGTCCGCAAGGGTGGGAAGCCTACTTCGATCCTCAGCAGCGATGTTCGCGCGAGCACCAGGCCACCGCACTGCGCGCAGCCGGTGCCCCGGCAGTTCTTCACAGGTGGCAGATCTGCTGATCTACGTGTACGAACGCATCATGGAAGCGCGCTTCTCGACCTGCATCATTACAGCCGGTGCGTGGCTGTTGGCGTCCTGCGGTCCGAAGACTTTGGTCCTGCCGGAGGAACCGGTGGATAGGGCCGCAACTTGCGGCTCCGTAACCGCTGCCTCAGCACGAGCAGCAACGGGCGTCGGAGCTCCTCTTTCACTTGAGGCGATCACGAGAGTTCTCCACTATCCATTGCTCGCGGGCTCCGCCGGGGAAAGTTTTTCATCCGACACGGCTGCGGCGGTACAGGCTCGAATGTCTGAGCTGCAGGACTCCGTAGGCGACGCGAATTGGCAGGACCTGGTACCGGCCTGCAACGCCGCCTTCCCGGCCGCTGCGGTTGATCAGGTCACGCTGCCCAAGGATCGCTTCGTGGCACAACTGGGATGCGACGAGCTCGGCGATTTCCTTCGCTCCTCACTTGAGGCGAAGGAAGAGTATTTGAAAGAGCTAGGCGAGTACCGCAAGCTCGGCAACGACCTCGAAACGACTTTGGCAGCAGGCCTGCGCAGCCGCGCAGGCTCTGAAACCAGTGCGCACCAAGAGGAACGCCGCAAAGCGCTCGCCACCATGGCGAAAGCGGGTCCGCCCGTGCCTGTGATGCGGGCATGCTTGGATCGTTTCGGCTGAACTGCTGCCGACAAGACGCACAATCGGCTGCTGTTCCGACTGTTGTACGACAGTCGTTGGGAGGAGCTAACCCGAGCCGCAGGCGAGTGTCCGGAATGGGGTGGAAAACGGACATTAAGTTGGGAAGCCGATCCGCTTTACTAGCGCCGAATACCGTGGATCGCTGCGAAGTGGGTCAAGGTACGGGTCGGTCTTCAAGCCACTCAACCCCGAAAGGCGAATTTGCAACGCGCGGTCCAAGGCCGCAAACGCACGGTTCTTTTCGCCTGACTGCGCGTAAATCTCTGCGTAGATATAACTGGCCATTTCGCCATCGCGCTGCCGCAAAGCCGCGAGTTTGGCGAAAGCAAGCTCGCGGTCGCCACTTCTTGCCGCCAGCAATGCTTGACCAGGGATGTTCTGCCCGAAAGCGAGAGCCGCCTCCTTCGTGCGTCCAAGCATCAGAAGCGAGTGCCCGAGCAATTCCGAGAACTTGAAAAGTTCGGGAGAATCCTGCTTCAACTTCAGCGAATAGCTGACCGCCTCCACGTAGCGACGCGCATCGAACAAGACATCCACATGGGCCCAATGTGAGGCCCAGTTGAGCGGATCGAGCGCGAGCGCCTCGTCGACAAGCCGGAGCCCGTCCCCCTTCCCGAAAATACCACTCCTGGTCCATCCGTAATTGCGCATGACATCGGGATCTCCGCCGGCGAGCGAAAGGGCGATCTCGTGTTCGCGAAGCGACTCGCGCAGCCGCAGATTGAGCTGATACGCAAACGCCAGCGCGGATCGCGCGATCGGCAGGTCCGACGCGATCGATAGCGCGGTTTTTGCATACTGCAGCGCCTGGGCCCGGCCCCTCGCCAAGTCGGCGGGGTTACGTGCGGCACTCGCCAAATTATTCGCCACGAAAGATTTGATCGCATAGGCGCGGGCGTAATTCGGATCGAGCGAAATGGCTTGGTCGAGCAGTTTCAAGCTCTGCTGAAATGCAGGCACGGTAAACTGATAGCTCAGGTCACGGGCTTGAAAGACGAGGGTCTGCGCAGCAACGTTGTTGGTTTCTCCGGCCCCCAGAACTTTCCTGGCGCTTGCGCCAAGCGCGACTGCAAGAGCGCGCGCGACATTTTCGGCGATATCCGTTTGAATCGTGATCGCGTCACCGGGCGCCCGGTCATAATTTTGTGACCATTTGGCCAGGCCCGTGCGGCCGTCGATCAGCTCGGCGTTTACGCGAATGATCGATGGAGTGTGGCGCAAATTTCCCGTTAGGATGTTGGCGACTCCGAGTTTCCTTGCTGCCGTTTGAGCGTCATCCTCGCGGACGGCAGCGGACGATGAGCTGCCCGCGACCTTCAAACCCGCAATCCGGGTGAGGGTATTTCTGATCTCTCCGGCCATGCCGTCGGCAAAATAGGCGTGTGCCGGGTCGCCGCTGAGACTCTCGAAGGGAAGCACGGCGATGCTGTCTGATTCACCGGCCGATTCCGGCTTCAAGAGCATCCATCCGCCGACGCCCACGACAGCCGCCGTCGCGAGCCCTCCTCCAGCGAGAACGGCGCGTCGGTCGATACGCTGCTTTAGGACAGCCGGTGAGATTGCGCTGGGCTCGCCTGCGATTCGCTGCACGGCGGTGAAAATCGTCTGGTACCTCACATCCGAACGATTGCCTCGCCACCCGCGCAGGGAGGTTGCCTGACTTTCGCCGAAACCAAGAGGAACGCGGACGTTGTCGATTGTGACGGGCACGTACACGTGCCGCTGTAGCGCCCGAGTGGCTTCATCGCGAACGAATTGCCCTCCGGGCCCGACCGATCGCTTGCTCCAGGCGACGACCACGCATTTTGCAGCGTCGAGCTGCTGCTCGATCGTGCTCCGCCACTCATCGCCGGTTGTGATATGCTGGTCCCACCAGACGGAATAGCCCTCCGCCTGCAGGGCCTGCACCAGCGGCTGGATTCGCCGGCGGTCCTCGGCCTTGTAGGAGATGAAGACGTCGGCCGGCCGAGACACCAGGGCAAACCCCCACATGACGTTTCAGCGAAACCTTCTAGGGCAACAACTCCTGCTCATAAAGTGGCCCCGAACGCTGCCGATGCAGCAGCGGATCTAATGTCTGTTTTGGGTCGAAAACGGACATTAGATCGCTGCCCGAGAATCGCATCCAAGCGACTGTTTCATGTCTCACTGGTGCGGCACGAGACCGAGCCGGGCACCACCCGCTTGCAGCGCACCGCGGTTTCGCCGTTCTCGCTGCTGCCGATCGAGAGGCTGCTGTAGCGCGAGGCGCGACGGCTGGATGTACGACATCCCGCCCGGCCCGCGAAGCGTTGACCTATTGAGACATCGCCGAAGCCTCGTGCTTTATGCCGGCTGCCGGACCGACTACACCCGCTGGCGGAGGAATGGACATGGCAACCGATGCACCGATCACGGAAGAAGCGGCCGAGGCGGTTGGTGATTTCTTCGGCTTGCCGCCACTGGCTGCGGCCGATCTCGGCGACCTTGCGATCACCGTTGCCGTCCTCATCGCCACAATCCTCGTCGTCCGCTGGCTGTCGAACCGATTGTGCCGCTGGCTCGAGCGAAGCATTGTTCCCAAGTTCGGTACCGCCGATGACAAACCTTCGCTTCCGAGCAATCACCTAGCCGCCGCGATTGCGGCAGTGGCCGCCGTCGCGCTGCTGATCATTGTCGCCGCGGCGCATGATTGGCCGCCCTATTCGAAGCTGTTGTTCGACCTTGCGATCACGCTTGCGTCGGCCCTCGCCGTGTGGCGCCTTGCGCATGCATTCAGCCTGGCCGGAAGCGCGGCGCTCGCGATCGCCGTCATCTGCGGCTTGTGGGTTCTCACCAGCCGATACGAGCAGCTCGATTTCGTCGAACGGTCGCTGGACGGTTTCGCGGTGACGTTCGGGGCGACTCGAATCTCGCTTCTCGACGTGCTTGGAGTCCTCGTCGCAGGCGTCGTGCTGTACGCGCTGGTGCGCATCGTCAACCAGGGCGCCAAGGCCTTCATCAGTAGCCGCACCAACCTCGACATCACGCAAGCCCTGCTTGCAGAGAAGATCGCGGCCATCGCGATTGCCGTCGTCGCGATCTTCGCCGTGATCGACATCATCGGCATCGACACGACCGCGCTGTCGATCTTTTCCGGCACAATTGGCCTCGGGCTAGGCTTTGGGCTTCAGAAGATCTTCAGCAACCTTGCTTCCGGGAT
>JBPCOC010000049.1:0-4185 GCA_051000635.1 Sphingomicrobium sp.
GAAGCGGTCCGCGGCAACTGCCAGCCGGTGTGGTTCCTGATATTCAACGACGAGGGCCACGGCTTCCGCAAGAAGGCCAACAGCGACTACTTCGGTGCTGCGACGATGCTGTTCTGGCAGCGTTACCTGCTGGGAGAGACGGAGTAACGGGCAATCTAACTGCCATTTGGCAGCAAACTGCATATGGGCGACGGCTTTCGGTTGAATCCAAGGTGGAAGGCGGACCTTTCCCCGAGCAGTCCATCGGTGAGCGCATAATGCCTTGCGGATGTGCTGCGTCCGTCGCACAGTCGGGGTCTGGGGGGGGCGATGGCGAGTATCTTCCTTAGCTATTCACGCGAAGATGGCGCCAAGGCCAAGTCCCTTGCCGAGGCCCTGAAGAAAGCCGGCCACGAAGTTTGGTGGGACCGGCACATCCAGGGCGGCTCCGAGTTTTCGGGCGAGATCGAGGCTGCGCTAAACAAGGCGCAGGTCGTGCTTGTCTTGTGGTCGCGGGCGTCGGTCGGGTCGGAATGGGTTCGCGACGAGGCCAGCGAAGGGCGCGACAGCGGCCGACTCCTGCCGGTTGCGCTCGACGACAGCAAGGCGCCGCTCGGCTTTCGCCAGCGCCAATCGATTGACATGTCCGGTTGGAGCGGCAGGGGACAGCCGCCAAATTTCGAGTCGCTGGTCAGCGCGCTCTCCGCAAAGGCGCCGGGACCGGCCGACCCATTAGCCGGAGGCGCGGGAGCGACGGCGCCGCGCTGGCGATCCCGGCCACTGATCACGCGAGCCGTGGTGGCGGCGTTCGCGGTCCTGCTGGTCCTTGGCGCCTGGCTCTATTCAGGCGGTAAACTTCCGGACTCAAAGACACCGACCGTCGCGATCCTCCCGTTTGCCGATCTCTCGCCGCAAGGTGACAAAGCCTATTTCGCCGAGGGGGTCGCCGAAGCCATACTCAGCACACTTGCAAGCGAGCCCAACATTCGGGTCATTGGCCGTAGTTCGACCAAGCAGTTTCACGACGATTCAACTGACATCCGTTCGATCGGAACGGCGCTGGGGGTCACGCATGTGCTCGAAGGGAGCGCCCGGACTGACGGCGATCAACTCCGATTGAGTGTGCGGCTGGTCGATGCCGGCAACGGCAGGCAGTTATGGGCGGAGGATTATAACCGTCGATTGAGCGGTGTTTTCGCTATCCAGGACGAAATCGGCCGGGCGGTTGCGGACAAGCTGCGCGGCACTTTGGCGGAAACGGGCGGTGAGGCCGTACGGCAGGTAACCGGGGTCGATGGATACTCGCTGTACCTTGCCGCGCGGGCGAAAATGCGAAAACGCGACGAAAAAAGCCTGCGGGAAGCGATGGACCTGGCAAGAAAGGTCATTGCCCTCGACCCAAATTATGCGCCCGGCCATGCGATCTATGCTGAATTGATCGAGATGCTGGCGGGCAATCCGTTTTTCGCATCCCGGAATCCGAGCTATTTCTTCGCCGGCAAGGATCCTCGCGCTTACGCTCATAAGCTTGCCACCGCGCATGCGAGGCGAGCCATCAAGCTGGCGCCAAACTCCCCCGAGGGCTTTGCCGCGCTGGGAAGTCTCGCCCAACGGCCCGAAGATGCGGTGACGCCGCTTCAGCGCGCCATCCGCCTCGATCCGTCGAGGACCGAGTTGCGGCTGCAGCTGGGTAACGCCTACGGGCAATTGGGTCGACGGGCGGAGGCGGTTGCGCAGATCCAGGCCGCCGCTGCCATGGATCCGCTGTGGCATGTGCCGATCCAACGATTGGCCGGACTTCTTGCCTCGTTGGACCGCCATGAGGCGGCCGAGGCGGTTGTCGATCAATTTTCGGAGCGCGGCGGGGAGCCCGGCCGTGTCGCGCGCATCCGTGCCCAGCTTGCCCGCATGCGCGGAGACCTCGCTGCGGCGGCGAAGCAGACCCAACTTGAGCTTCGCTTCAACCCGGATCCCGAAGTGGCGACGGGTTTACTCATATTATACCAGCCGCAAATGCTCAATTTTCCGGAAAGGGCGGCCAAATTGGTGGTCGTCCCGGGCTCCGAGATGTTTCCCCGCCTGATCATGAGCGGACAGAATCATGCGGAACTTACCCAGGTCCGGGCCGAAGGGGCCGACATTTGGACGAAGCCTTGGGAGGATGTCTATGTCTTTGCATTGGCGGCGGCGCGCGACTGGCAGCATCTCGAAAGACTCCATGACGCCCGTCCCGACCTCATGAAAACGCTGTGCGAAGATGCGGGAGGAACGATCATCCCGGTGTCGCTGATCGTCGCGCTCAAGGCGCGAGGCCGCGACGACGAAGCTGCAAAGCTGCACAAATGTTTCGACCAGAGGCTGAACCGGGAGGGGAGCGGCCCCTGGTCCGCGGTCCATACGGAAGGTTATTTGTCCTTCGCCAAGGCGCAGCTCCTTGCGTTGCGGGGGGACAAAGCGGGCGCCTTGCGCGCCCTCGATCGCGCGGTTGAGAAGGGGTGGCGGGGTATAGCCACTTCCCCCCACTTCGCGGACTATCCGGCCCTCGATCCGCTTCGTTCGTCTCCGGACTATGCCAGAATACAAGCGCGCTTGCTGCAAATTATCGCGTCGCACCGCGCTAAGCTGTTGAGCGAAGAGACCCGATCAGCGCGGTGATTCTAGTGGCAGGGAACGATGTACTTAATGTCCGCAGGAACGGGGTCCAGGTTCACTTCCGGGTGCTGGGGCAAAGAGTGAGTCCAGCGTCACCCTTCGCAGGCGAAGCGTATCTTCAAGTGATGCAGATGTCCGCTTCTGGCCGAGAAGCGCCGGTCGCAATTGTTTCCTCGCCAAGTTCAACATCGCGCCGACCCAAAAGGCGGGCCATCGCTGCAACATCGGCGCCACATCGACGTCCAGCACCGGAGCAGCCGCTATCTCGGGAAATGAATCCCTTCGAGCGGTTTGGCATCGCTGATCTCGAATGTTTCGTCGAATACCGCGCCCCTGATCTGACCCCAAACCCGAATTGAATACTGACCAGGTTCTGTCAAAACGACGTCGAACGTGTAGCGCCCCGGATGCCCGTATCGCGCTCGGATCGGCAGTTCGCGACGGGATTTGCCACCGGGTGCAATGATCTCCGCACGCAAACCGGACTCGAGATCAGGAATCGTGTCCTTCTCTCCGGCGAGACGAATCGCAAGATCGAGACCGTTTCGTTCGTTCGTGAGGATCGGCTCGTTGATAAAGCCCACGCTCACCCTGTATTGGTTGCCAGCCACGAGCTTGGAGTTATGGGCCAGAGTCGAACCGGCGCCAATGGAGCCGACGATTAATAGCAGCGCGATGCCTGCCCTCGCTGCAAACGCTTTGTGAATCATTTGGACGTCCTCCTCTAATGGGCTTTGCCGACTCTAGCGCAGGCCCGGGTTCTACCGCGGGTTTTACCCCATTTTCGCGTACAGTTGAGTTTAGGCTATGAACTCTTGTTCCCGGCTGTCCAGCCTGCGTTGCATCCGGGGATTGTGGAAGCGTCGACATAGTCGAATACGTCGGAACGTGCCTCGGCCAAGGTCAGGTAGCGCCGGCGGTTGATCTGCTCGCGCTTGAGTACACCGGAGAAGCCCTCGGCCGCGGCGTTGTCGCCGCAATGACCGTCGGCTTCGGCCGGTAGCGGTCAATCAAACACTCACTCTTCGCCAATATCCTCGTTCCATACCTTTGGATTCGCCGCGATCCACTCGCCCAGCATGGTGATGCATCGCTCGTCGGCAAGATCGACCACCTCGACGCCGTGCTCCCGCAGCCAGTCGACGCCACCTTCGAAGTTGACCGACTCTCCGACCACCACCATGCCGATGCCGAACTGGCGCACCAGGCCGCTGCAATACCAGCACGGAGCCAGGGTGGTGACCATGATCGTGTCCTTGTAGCTGCGCTGGCGGCCGGCCTTGCGGAAGGCATCGGTTTCGCCGTGCACGGACGGGTCGTTCTCCTGCACGCGGCGGTTGTGGCCGCGACCGAGCAGGCGACCGTCGCGGTGGTAGAGCGCGGCACCGATGGGGATGCCGCCTTCGGCAAGCCCTTGGCGGGCTTCGGCGATGGCAGTGTCCAGGAGGGTGCGATAGTCAGGCGTGGCAATCACGTGGCTGGGCTACTCAGGGCTGGGCGGAACAGCAGGCTACAGTTTGCGGGAAGGAAGGTCGACGCAACCCCTTCCGGGAT
>JBPCOC010000017.1:0-11109 GCA_051000635.1 Sphingomicrobium sp.
CGATTCGACCCCGAGCACCCAGGACATCCGGCTGACGCGCAACCTGGTCGAGGCGGGCAAGCACATGAAGATCATCGTCCACGACCATGTGATCGTCGGCTCGCAGGGACGCATCAGCCTGAAGGCGCTGGGCCTCATCTGACGGAAGCCGATTTGAAGCTTGGCGGCGGCTCTGCTAGCCGCGCCGGGGATGGTTCCCCGCTACTCCCGCCCCGAAATGACCGCGATCTGGTCGGCCGAAAACCGCTACCGGATCTGGTGGCGGATCGAGGTGTTCGCGGCCGAGGCGATGGGCAAGACGGGGATGATCCCCGCCGAGGACGCCAAGGCGATCCGCAAGGCGCATGACGACGATGTGCTCGGCGAGATTGACGTTTCCGCGATCGACGCGATCGAGGCGGTGACCAGGCACGACGTCATCGCCTTCCTCACCTGGGCCGGCGACAAGCTGGGGCCGGAGAAGCGCTGGCTTCATCAGGGGCTGACCAGCTCGGACGTGCTTGACACCGCGCTGGCGGTGCAGCTCAAGCAGTCCGCCGACATCCTGCTTGCCGACCTTGACGACCTGCTCGAGGTGCTCAAGCGCCGCGCTTACGAGCACAAGCTCACTCCGACGATCGGCCGAAGCCACGGCATCCACGCCGAGCCCACCACCTTCGGCCTCAAGCTCGCCCAGGCCTTTGCCGAATTCTCGCGCAACCGCGACCGGCTCGCCGCCGCCGGCGACGATATCGCAACCTGCGCGATCTCGGGCGCGGTCGGCACCTTCGCCAACGTCCCTCCGGAGGTGGAGGAGCATGTCGCCAAAGAGCTTGGCCTGAAGCCCGAGCCGGTGTCGACCCAAATCATCCCGCGCGACCGCCATGCGATGTTCTTCGCCACCCTGGGCGTGATCGCCTCGTCGATCGAGCGGCTCGCGACCGAGGTCCGCCACCTGCAGCGCACCGAAGTGCTCGAGGCCGAGGAATATTTTGCGCCGGGCCAGAAGGGCTCATCGGCGATGCCGCACAAGCGCAACCCGGTGCTGAGCGAGAACCTCACAGGCCTGGCGCGCATGGTGCGAGCCTATGCGCTTCCCGCGATGGAGAATGTCGCGCTGTGGCACGAGCGCGACATCTCCCATTCGTCGGTAGAGCGGTTCATCGGCCCCGACGCCTGCATCACGCTCGACTTTGCGCTCGCACGATTGACGCAGGTGATGGACAAGCTCCTCGTCTATCCGGAGCGGATGCTAAAGAACCTCGATCGGATGGGCGGCCTCGTCAATTCGCAGCGCGTGCTCCTGGCGCTGACCCAGGCGGGGCTGAGCCGCGAGGATTCCTATGCGCTGGTCCAGCGCAACGCGATGAAGGTGTGGGAATCGGACGGCGAACTGTCGCTTCTCGAGCTTCTGAAGAACGACCCCGAGGTCACCTCGCGGCTGCCGGACGAGCAGCTCGAGAAGCTGTTCGACCTCGATCACCACCTGAAGAACGTCGACGCGATCTTCGAGCGGGTGTTCAGCTCGAAGGTGGATTGATCCGCGTCGAATGCAGCAATGCGGCGCGCCAGCGGCCATTCACGCGGCGGAGAAACGCGCTCTCCAGCCATCGTCGGCGGCGCGGCCCGTTCTTCGAATCGTTCATGTCGGACTCGAGGAAGTAGACGGCGTAAGCATCGTCACCATCGACCCTGATGTAGCGGAAATCGAAGCGGTCAGTCCGCACGTGATCGGGCGCCAGCGATTCGAGCAAAGCCATGTCTCCGGCAAGATCGAGCAACTCGCCGTTCTCCAGCAGCAGATAATCGTCGGTCAGGAATGATCGGTAATAGTCTCGGTCCGTTCGCGGATTTCCGAACGCCCGGTACCATTGGATCAGCATCCGAATGATCGCCTCGGCATCGGCCTCTTTCGACGAAGGAGCGGCCTCTGCCGCGGCCGGCACAAGCGCAAGGACTGCGGCTGCTCCGAGAAACGTCCGTCGTTCCATCGCCTCCTCCCCCGTTAGTGGCTGTGGCTCGTTCCGCCGTGGTTGTGCGTGTCTGGACGAGGCGGATTGCGAAGGCTTTCGTACACCGCCTCGACGAACTCCTCGGGCTTGATGAACCCGTCGGCGATTGCGTAACGCTCCGCGGGCCTGCCCGCCTGGATCTGTTCGAGCGTCTGTCCTGCCGCGATCCCGGCCGCGACCTTGCCGCGAACGTCGACCAGCATGTCGCGATAGGCGACCAGATCCGCGCGCGCCGCGACCGGGCCGTGGCCCGGGTTGACCTTCGTATTGGGCCCCGACAGGTCGAGCCCCCTGTTCGCGGCGGCTATCAGCCCGTCTATCGAGCCGCCAGAGCCAAGGTCGATGAACGGCAGCGTCGCCTGGTGGAAAAAAGTATCGCCCATGTGCAGCACGTCGCCCTCTTGCCAGTGAACGAGCGAATCCCCGTCGGTGTGGGCATTGGCGACGTGGATCACGTGGAGCGTGTCGCCGTTCAGGTGCAGGTTCACCCCGTCGCCGAAAGTGACGACGGGCAAAGCACCCGTCGGCGATGCCGGCACAGTCGAGTTGAACCGCCGCATGAACTGGTCGGTAGACATATGCTCGCGCACGTTGTGATGCGCCAGGATCACCGCGCCTGCCTTCCCGAGATTCTCGTTGCCGCCGGTATGATCCGGATGCCAATGCGTGTTGACGACGAACCGGACGGGGTCGGCATCAATCGTCCTGATCGCGGCGAGAATCTTGTCCGTCAGCGGAGCGTACTGGTCATCGATGAGGACATTGCCCTCGTCGCCGTAGGACAATCCGATATTGCCGCCGGCGCCGAACAGCACGGCAACGCCGGGCGCGAGCCTCTCGACCTTGATCTCGACTTTCGAGAAGTCCTGCTGCTGCGCCGAGGCAGGGGCAGCGGCAGCGGCAGCCAGAAACGCCAATAACAGCCGGATTCGCATCGAGCCTTCCCCCTTCTTGAACGACGATAGCGCAAGACCGGCAGGCTGGAAAACCTAGGCTCCGAACATCCCCTTGATGCGGCCCACGAAGCCCTTCGTTGCCGGGCATTCGTCGCCGGTTTCGGTTTCGCGGAACTCGCGGAGTAGCTTCTTCTGCCTGGCGCTCATCCTGGTCGGCGTTTCCACCAGGATTCGGGCCACGAGATCGCCGCGGCCTCGGCCGTTCAAGACGCTCATCCCGGCCCCGCGTTGGCGCAGCTGCTCTCCTGACTGGACGCCAGCCGGGATCTTCATTTCGATCCTGTTGCCATCGAGCCCCGGCAAGGTGATGGTTCCGCCCAGCGCAGCCGTCGTGAAGCTCACCGGGCAATCGGCGATCAGGGTCGTGGCTTCGCGGGCATAGACCGGGTGCCGCTTCATGTGGACGAAGATGTAGAGGTCGCCGCTCGGGCCGGTGCGGACTCCCGCCTCGCCCTCGCCGCCGACCCGGATTCTCGTTCCCTCGTCGACACCGGCCGGGACTTTCACCGTCAGCTTGCGATTGGTCACAGCCCGGCCCTCGCCTTCGCACGCACGGCAGGGGTCGGAGACGATTTCGCCGCTTCCACGGCACACCGGACAGCCGCGCTCGACGACAAAAAAGCCCTGCTGGGCCCGCACCTTGCCCATTCCGCCGCAGGTCGAGCAGGTGCGCGCGCAATCCGCCGTCGCCGTGCAGCCGCGCCCCTCGCACTGCTCGCACGCCGCCAGCGCGTTGACGGTGATGACCGCTTCCTTGCCGGCGAATGCCTCCTCGAGCGTTAGCTCGAGGTCGTAGCGCAGGTCGGCGCCGCGGGCCGGATTGGCCTGCGCGCCCCGCCGGTCCATGAAATCGCCGAAGATCGACGAGAATATGTCGGAAAAGCCCTCGAAACCGGCGGTTCCGAACGGATCCTGCCCGCCGCCATTCTGGAAGGCGGCCTTGCCGAAGCGGTCGTAGGCGGCGCGCTTTTGGGGATCCTTGAGGACCTCATAGGCCTCGCTGATGGACTTGAACTTCGCTTCCTGCTTCGTGCAGCCGTTGTGGCGGTCGGGATGGCATTCCTTCGCCAGCCGGCGATAGGCGGACTTGATCGTATGCAGGTCCGCGCTGCGGGGTACGCCCAACAGCTCGTAATAGTCCTGCTCCACTAGGCTGCTCCCGCGGAACGCCGACTAGGTGCCGGCATGTCGGCCGGCACCATCACTAGCTCTTCTGCTCGTCGTCGACTTCGGAGAATTCCGCATCGACGACCTCTTCGTCCGCAGTTCCGGCTTCGCCCTCACCAGTCGGCGGCGGCGAGGTGCCGGCATCTGCCCCGGCCGCGGCTTCGGTCTCGGCCTGCTGCGCCTTGTACATCGCCTCGCCGAGCTTCATCGCCGACTGGGCGAGCGCGTTCGTCTTGGCGGTCATCTGCTCGGGATCGCCGCTTTCGATCGCCTGCTTGGCTTCCGAAATGGCGTTCTCGATTTCCGACTTCACGTCCGCCTCGACCTTGTCACCGTGCTCGGAGAGCTGGCGCTCGGTGGTGTGGATCAGGCTCTCAGCCTGGTTCTTCGCTTCCGCTCCGGCGCGCCGCTTCTTGTCTTCCTCGGCGAACTGCTCGGCTTCCTTGACCATCTTCTCGATGTCATCGTCGGCAAGGCCGCCCGACGCCTGGATTCGGATCTGCTGCTCCTTGCCGGTGCCCTTGTCCTTCGCCGATACGTTGACGATTCCGTTGGCGTCGATGTCGAACGTGACCTCGATCTGCGGCACTCCGCGCGGAGCCGGCGGGATTCCGACCAAATCGAACTGGCCGAGCACCTTGTTGTCGGCCGCCATCTCGCGTTCGCCCTGGAACACGCGAATAGTGACCGCGCTCTGGTTGTCGTCGGCGGTCGAGAAGACCTGGCTTCGCTTGGTCGGGATGGTCGTGTTGCGGTCGATCATCCGCGTGAACACACCACCCAGGGTCTCGATTCCGAGTGACAGCGGAGTGACGTCGAGCAGGAGCACGTCCTTGACGTCACCCTGAAGAACGCCGGCCTGGATCGCCGCGCCCATCGCAACGACCTCGTCCGGGTTGACCCCGGTGTGCGGGTCCTTGCCGAAAAATTCCTTCACCACCTCGCGCACTCGCGGCATCCGGGTCATTCCGCCGACAAGGACGACGTCGGCGACGTCCTTTGCGTCGATCCCGGCATCCTTGAGCGCCTTCTTGCACGGCTCGATGGTGCGATCGATCAGGTCGGAGACGAGCCGCTCGAGGTCGGCCCGGGTGATCGTCTCGACGAGGTGAAGCGGAGTCGTCTGTCCGCCCTCCATCCGGGCGGTAATGAACGGCTGGTTGATCTCGGTGGTCGACGCCGACGACAGCTCGATCTTCGCCTTCTCGGCGGCTTCCTTGAGCCGCTGCAGCGCGAGCCGGTCGCTTCGAAGGTCGATCCCCTCCTTCTCCTTGAACCGGTCGGCGAGGAAATTGACGATCTTGGCGTCGAAGTCCTCGCCGCCCAGGAAGGTGTCGCCGTTGGTCGACTTCACCTCGAACACACCGTCGCCGATCTCCAGGATCGAGATGTCGAAGGTGCCGCCGCCAAGGTCGTAGACGGCGATCGTCTTGCCGTCCTGTTTCTCAAGCCCGTAGGCGAGAGCGGCAGCGGTCGGCTCGTTGATGATCCGGAGCACTTCAAGGCCCGCTATCTGGCCGGCGTCCTTGGTCGCCTGGCGCTGGGCGTCGTTGAAATAGGCTGGAGTCGTGATCACCGCCTGGGTGACCGTCTCGCCGAGATAGGCCTCGGCGGTTTCCTTCATCTTCTGCAAGATGAAGGCGGAAATCTGCGAGGGGCTGTAATCCTTGCCGCCCGCGTTGACCCATGCGTCGCCGTTGGGGCCCTTAACGATCTTGTACGGGACGAGCTCGGTGTCCTTCTTGGTAATCGGATCGTCGAAGCGTCGACCGATAAGCCGCTTGACCGCAAATATGGTGTTGTCGGGGTTGGTGACCGCCTGGCGCTTTGCGGGCTGGCCGATCAGGCGCTCACCATCCTTGGTGAATGCGACCACCGACGGGGTGGTTCGCGCGCCTTCCGCATTCTCGATGACCTTGGGCTTGCCGCCTTCCATCACGGCAACGCAGCTGTTGGTGGTCCCCAGATCGATACCGATCACTTTCGCCATAAGTCCCTCTTCTGCCCCTGTCCGGCCCTTTTAAAAAGCGGCCGAGCTGTTGGTTTCGCGGGCGATATAGGTGGCAGTTCCGGAGCGACAAGAGCGCGAACGGAACCTCATCCCGGACTGGATCTGGGATCTGCTGCACTTGCGACCGATCGAAGGAAGGCGGATTCCGGCTTTGCCGGGATTACGGTTCACACCATCAGCATTCCGCCGTTCACGTGCAGGGTCTGGCCGCTGACGTAACCGGCTTCGCGGCTGGCGAGGTAGACGCAAGCCGCGCCGATATCCTCGCCGCTCCCCATTGCGCCCGCCGGGATCTTCGACAGGATGGCCTCGCGCTGCTGGTCATTGAGCGCTTCCGTCATCGCCGAGGTCATGAAGCCCGGAGCCACGCAGTTGACGGTGATCGAGCGGCTGGCGAGCTCCTGCGCGACCGCCTTGGTCATTCCGATCAGCGCGGCCTTCGAGGCTACATAATTCGCCTGGCCGGGGTTGCCGGTCACTCCGACAACCGAAGTGATCGAGATGATGCGGCCGAATCGGGCCTTCATCATCGGCTTTGCAGCAGACCGCATCAGCCGGAACGCCGCCTCGAGGTTGATCTTCAGCACCTCGTCGAACTCCTCGTCCTTCATCCGCAACAGCAGGTTGTCGCGGGTGACCCCCGCATTGTTGACGAGGATGTCGAGCTTGCCACCCAAGGCCTCCACCGCCTGCGGGACCAGCCGGTCGACCGCCGCCCCGTCCGACAGATTGGCAGCGATCGCGACATGGTCGCCGCCAAGCTCCGCTCGAAAGCGCTCGAGCTTCTCGACATTGCTTCCCGAGATCGCCAGCCGCGCCCCCTGCCCGGCGAGCGCCCTGGCAATGGCAGAGCCTAGCCCGCCCGAAGCCCCGGTCACGAGAGCGGCCATCCCTTCAAGAGAGAACATCATGCAATCTCCTTCGCCAGCGCTTCCACATCGTCGATGGTGACGAGGCTGGTCACCTTCGCGTCGGGCGCGATCCGCTTCACCATCGGCCCAAGCACCTTGCCGCCGACCTCGACGAACTCTTGCGTTCCGGCTTGGCCCATGTTGGCGATCGTCTCGCGCCAGCGGACCATCGCGGTCACCTGGTCGACGAGCAGCCCGCGAATGGTGTCGGGGTCGCTCTCGGGCCTCGCCGTCACATTCGCGTAGACCGGCACCGCCGGCTCCTCGACGACCACATAGCTCAGTGCGTCGCGCATCGCCTCGGCGGCGGGCTGCATCAGCGGGCAGTGGAACGGCGCGGAGACCGGCAACGGCACCGCTCTCTTCGCCCCCATCTCCCTTGCCATATCGACCGCCCGGCCGATCGCGCCCTTGTGACCGGACAGGACGACCTGGCCGGGGTCGTTGTCGTTGGCGATCGCGCACTCCTCGCCCTGCGCCGCGGCCTCAGCAATCCGCCTAGCCATCGGAAAGTCGGCCCCAAGCAGCGCAGCCATCGCCCCCTGCCCCACCGGAACAGCCTGCTGCATCGCCTGGCCGCGCAGCTTCAAGAGCTTGGCGGTGGTCGAAAGATCGAAGGACCCCGCCGCACACAGCGCCGAATATTCGCCAAGGCTGTGGCCGGCCACGAACTGTGCGGCCTTCGCGAGTTCGACGCCGCCTTCTTTGGTCAGCGCCCTGAACACCGCCATCGAGTGAGCCATGATCGCCGGCTGTGCATTCTCGGTAAGCTTGAGCTCGTCTTCCGGCCCTTCGCGCATCAGCCGGAACAGGTTCTGGCCGAGCGCCTCGTCGACTTCGCTGAAGACGTCGCGCGCCGCCCGGCTCGCCCCGGCGAGGCCCGCGCCCATGCCGACCGACTGGCTGCCCTGCCCGGGAAAAAGGAATGCGCGCATTGCTTCCCCACTTGGTCTATCTACTCGCCGCGGCGACTAGGCCGGGGGGCTCGAAATGCCAAGGGACGGGGCGATGACAAACGGTCCGGAAAGCCCGCAGCTCGGCTTCTGGATGGCGCTGGCGCTGGTGATGGGCAACGTTATCGGCGCTGGAATTTTCCTCCTGCCGCAAGCTCTCGCGCCGTTCGGCACCAACGCGATCTTTGGCTGGGGCATCACCATCGCCGGTGCAATGTGCATCGCTTGGGTGCTGGCGCAGTTTGCTCGGAAATTCCGCGGTGGGCCTTACGCTTATGTTCGCGCCGCCTCAGGCGATCTACCGGCGTTCATGATGATGTGGGCCTATTGGATCTCGATCTGGACCGGAGCGGCGACGATCGCCATTGCCGCAATCAGCTACCTGAGCAGCCTTGTCCCCGTACTCGGCCGACCCGTCGTCGCTCCGGTCGCTGCGGTGGCCGCCTATTGGGTCCTGACCTTCGTCAACATGCGCGGCGCGCGAACCGCCGGCTGGGTGCAACTCGTAACCACTGCACTCAAGGTCCTCCCGCTGATTGCTGTCGCTGTCGTTGCGGCCGTCCTGCTCGGCGGCGGCGACCGGTCGGCGGCGATTGCCGATGTACCGCTTTCAACCGGAGCGATCGCCACCGCCGCGGCTCTGTCGGTCTTCGCAATGGCCGGGTTCGAGGCGGCGACGCTCCCGGTTGGAAAGATCCGTGACCCGCAGCGGACCGTCCCGCTCGCGACGATCACAGGCACCGCCGCCGTCGGTGTCATTTACGTCGCGACATTCGCGTCAATCCTGTTCTTGCTCCCGTCCGAGCAAATCGCCGCCTCCCCGGCACCCTTCGCAGATGCGATCGTGCCCGCTCTCGGCGCAGCCGCTGGAACCGCGGTCGCATTGTTCGCGGCGATCAGCGCGCTCGGCGCGTTGAACGGCTGGATTCTCTGTTCGGGGGAGGTGCCGCTGACACTTGCGCGCGACGGCGTGTTTCCGCGATGGTTGTCGGCAACAACCGGTGCCGACACCCCCGTCCGGGCACAAGTGCTCTCCAGCGTCCTCGCGACCCTCCTCATCGCAAGCAACTACACGCGCACGCTCGCCGACCTGTTCACCTTCATGCTTCTGATTTCGACGGTGGCGACCCTGTTCCTCTATCTCGGCTGCACGCTCGCTAGCCTTCGGCTCACCCTCCGGGGGCAGATGGCCGGTACGGTGCTCGTGCTGACCGCAAGCGCGGGCCTCGCCTTCGCGATCTTCGCCTTCTGGGGCGCCGGCGGCGAAGCGACGATGTGGGGCTTTGCGCTGCTCGCAACGGGCCTCCCCGTCTATTTCCTCATGCGTTGGAAAGGCAGCTCCACCCTGGCGGAGGAGGCTGGGCCAGGCGCGCCTCCGGAATCAGCCGCCTGAGCTTCCTCGCGAAGCTCCTCAGGCACACTTCGCTCATCCCAAGCGGCCCGGCGACATAGCTCGCCGATTGCATCCCCTCCTGCACCCGGGCGATCAGCTCAGTGTCCTCCGTATTCACCCGCCGGTTGATGCGCCAGTTGAGATAGCGCGCTGCCTTCATCTCGCGCCGCTCGTCAGGAAGCGCATAGGAAATCTCGCGGATCACCGTCTCGGCGCCGCTCGCCGGCAGGAACTGCATAAAATCGACCTGGTCGGGATAGATGTCGAAGGCGACATTGGGGAACAACTTGTAATAGAGCCACTTGCGCCGGTGGCTCGGCGGCAGTTGCTCCGCTTCCGGAAGATATTTCTGGTATGCCCGCTCGGACGGGTTCGGCGACTCCTTCTCGGCCAGCTCGCCCTCCATCCGGTCGACATGATCTTTCGCCTCGATCCGGTAGTTGCGGCCGAACAATCGGGTCAGGCCCGGATGGCCGACCGGAATATGCAGATGGTCGGAATAATTGTCGGCGATCGTCTTCCAGTTCAATGGCCGCGGCCGAAGCGTGACGCGCCCGATCGCCTCAAGCTCCTCGAACCGGTACGGCGCGACTTCGGCCTCGTAGGGCGCCATCATTTCGGCGACTGAAAGCGCGCCCGGCTCGAGGGTCACGAAGAGAAAGCCGTGCCAGTTCTCGAGCACGACCGGATGAAGTCCCAGCTCCTCGGTCCTGAGGCCGGGATATTCGCGCCGGTGTGGGACCCCGACCAGCCGCCCGTCGCGGGCGTAGCTCCAGGCATGATAGGGACAGGTCAGGACCTTGGCGCAGCCGGCATTGCCGTCGACCAGCCGCGAACCGCGGTGCCGGCAGACATTGGCAAAGGCGCGCGGCTTGCCGTCGTCGCCCCGGATGACGAAAATGCTCTCGCCGAGATAGTCGAGCGACCGCCACTCGCCAGGACGCGCGATTTCGCTCTCATGACACACCACCTGCGGCGCGGCGCGAAGGAACGCGCGCTTCTCAGCCTCGAAGAATTCCGGATCGAAATAGAGCCAGCCCGGAAGGCTCATGTCGTCGAGCGAGTCACATGCCGTTTCTCCCTCTCCCGCTCGCGGGAGAGGGGTGGGGTGAGGGTCTTGGCGAAGCTGCGTGGCCATGCCCCCTTATATCCTCATCACGATTGCGTGGGGAAACTAAGTGGCAAGCAGCGTACATCGGCTCGCAGGCGCAGTTCTGCGGGTCGTCGAGGACCGACTCCAATCAGCCCCGTCTGATTGCAGGTTCAAGGGCATGAAAAGGGCGGCCGGACGGCCGCCCTTTTTCTGTTCCCGTCGGCTTTCTAGCCGCGCTCGCCGGTGGGCTGCTGCACCGGCTGATTGGTCGATGTCGCAAGCAAGGTGAGGACTTGCTGGCAGCTGCTGGTCAGCGCAACCTGCTGGCCCGGCTGGAACGGCTGCGAATAGGGAACGCATTCCGTATTGCCGCCTGCTGCGATGCAGAACTGATTGTTCGCTGCCGACCAGGTCGCCGGCACCGTCATTCCCTGGGGAGTGGTAATCTGCGCGGTGCCGTCCGGGGCGAGATAGACGGAATTCGTCACACCCTGCGCCTGCACCTGCAGGGTCTGGCCGACGATTTCCGAACCCGGAACTTGCGCAACCGCGGCGCTTAGCGGCGCAAGCATGGCTGCTCCCACGAACGCGGCTCTCAACAAACGTGACTTAATCATTAGGACGCCCTCCTTCG
>JBPCOC010000065.1:0-121840 GCA_051000635.1 Sphingomicrobium sp.
ATCAGTGCCGTCACCGACGAAGCCCGCGCTGCCGAGCTGGAGAGCCAGCATGATGCGGCGATGGCGGAGCATGACCGGCTCGAAAAGCAGGTAATCCGCGAGGAAAATGTTGTCCGGCTCGAGCAGCGCGCTGAAGAAGCACGCAGCCGTCTGCGCCCGGTTGCGGGCGACATCGAGGCCCGCGGCCAGGATGATGGCCCGCGAATCGAATATCGCACCGTGTTCGCCAAGGTGCTGTGCGGCATGTCCGATGAACTATCCGCCGAAGAACGCGCCGTCCTCAACCAGGGCCGCGCCGAATTCCGCGCGCAGACCGCCGGCACCACTACCGCAGGCGGGTTCACCGTGCCGACCGAACTGGCGGACCAGATCATCAAGTCGATGAAGGCTTGGGGACCGATGTACGATCCCGATGTCGCGACAGAAATGGTCACCTCGAGCGGCAACCCCATCAAGGTGCCGACGGTGGACGACACGGCCCAGACCGCAGAGGCGCATATCGAGGCGGCCGCGATCACTGACGATGGCGGCAAGGACGTGGTGTTCGGGCAGAAGAGCCTCGATGCCTATGCCTTCGACACCGAGTTCGTGCGGTGGAGCTGGGAGCTGGATCAGGATTCCATCTTCAATATGGAAACCCTGCTGGGCGAGCTTCTTGGCGAACGCCTCGGCCGTATCGCCAACACGCAGCTGACGGTCGGCACCGGCACGTCCGCACCGCACGGCGTTGTTACGGCATCCACGCTCGGCAAGACGGCTGCGGCGGTGGCCGCGATCACCGGCGACGAGCTGATCGACCTCATCCACTCGGTCGATCCGGCCTATCGCACGAGCCCGAAGGTTGCGTTCATGTTCAACGACACGACGCTTTCCGTCATTCGCAAGCTGAAGGACGGGAACGGCAACTATCTATGGCAGATGGGCAATATCCAGCAGGGCACTCCTGGCACGCTGCTGGGCTACCGCTACCACGTCAACCAGGCGATGGCGAACGTGGCGACGGGTCAGAAGTCGGTTCTGTTCGGCGACTTTGGCAAGTACTTCGTCCGCAAGGTCGGCGCGCCGGTAATCGGCGTTCTGCGTGAGCGCTTCTGGCCAGACATGGGGATCGCGGGCCTCATCCGCTTTGACGGTGAGCTGGGCGACACGGCTGCGATCAAGCACCTCATTCAGGCGTGATTTGGGAAGGGCGGGTCTCCGGGTCCGCCCTCTTCCTGAACCGTGTGTGCGCCATTTTCGGAAAGGAGCCTCCTTCCATGAGAATCAGGATGACGATGAGCCTTGCGGGCCCGCAATATGCGCTCGCTCCAGGCGACGAGCACGAGTTCCCGCAGGATGAGGCCGTGCGCCTGATCAAAGCGGGCTTCGCCGTGCCGGTCGCCGAGGTGAAGCTGGAGCGAGCGGTGAAACCAATGCCCGAGCGGCGTGCGCCTGCCAGGAAGAAAGCGTCTCGATGAGCTGGTACCCAGTCGTCCCGGTTGCGCCTGCGGCGGAGCCGGTCAGCCTCGCTCAGGCCAAGCTCCAGTGCCGGATTATCGGGACCGACGAAGACGACACGCTTGATCTCTACACCGCCTCTGCGCGGGCGCACGCCGAGGCCTACTGTGGCGCCGCCTTCGCAGAGCGCGTGTTGGTGGCGCACTGCGACAGTTTTGCGGACCTTGCGCGCATGCCAGTTGCGCCCGTGAATTCCGTTACATCGATCGAGTATGTGGATCAGTACGACGACACACAGACGCTGCCGGTCTCGGTTTACGAGCTGCGTGCCGACAATCTCGATCCCGCGATTGTCCTGAAACCTGGGCAGACATGGCCTGCGATCCGACCGGGATCGAGGGTTACACTCACGGCTTCGGTCGGCGCCGCGCCGCCCGACGAGGTGCTGCACGCCATGCTGCTGTTCATCGCCGACAGCTTCGACCGGCGCGAGCATGCGAAAGCGGGCGACTGGACAACCCTCGACAGTCTGCTGTGCAACTACCGCAGGGGTGCATGACAGCGCGGATGCAGGGTTAAGCAGGGTCAGTTGGCGTTGAGCCCAAATGGCATGCGCGTATGCAGGCGGCTTTTCCAGTTCGTCTCCCGGGCTATAACCTCGTCAGTTGGAAGGTCTGGGGCTAGTCGCTCAAGGATTGTGAAGCGAAACGACCGAGGATCGCGCTTCCGCAGTTCTCTGTTTCCGCCGTGGCCATCCCGGCCATAACTCATCCAGCGTCCGAGTAGGTTCTCGCCGCCAGAAGCGGATCCAACATAGGATTTTCCGTCGCGTTCGTCGAAAATCAGATAAATTCCTCTCCATTCGGCCAGCCGCTGCCGCCATGACGTTGGCAGGAGCGCAAGTTCCGCGAAACTCAGGTCTATCTCAGACCATGTCGGCGGCGCCGCGGCGAAGGCACTCTCCTCGTTGATCGCACGCACCGGAAAGGTACCGTTGTGCAGCCAGCGGAACCATGATCGCTCAGGCGGCGGGAAGTTGATCACCAGCTTGCCTCGCCATTCGGGGTAGAAAGGCAGGAGTTCCAGATTGAACTGGAGAACCGTTTCGACCTTCGCCGCATATTCTTCTGTCAGACCATGATAGCCCAGTTCCCGAAGATCCTGATTTTCGGGTCGCGCCCAGAAACCTTTGAAGTCGACCGGGTAGTACTCCCCTACTCGGTAGAGTCCGACGAAGTGCGCAGTACCTGGCTGAAGGCCCAGAAAACTGATCACTAGGTCGGCCTTTCTAAGGGAACTCTGCGGGCGGCCAGGAACCGACTGGTACGCCTCGAACAGGTCCGGCCGTTCCGAAATGAGCCAAGGCATCACTCGAGCCAAGTTCGCTTCGTATGGCCGATGGCGCAGGAGCACGATCTTCTGCGCCGCCGGGTCGTATCCTTGGCCTGCGAGCAGGTCTTTAAGCTCCACAGATGTTCTCCGTCATCGGCTGGGTGTCTCGGCCGTAATGCTTCATCGACTGGGGGAGAAGTCAATCATGAGAGCCGGTCACCGCAATCGCCAGATTGTGTTCCAGCGCAAAACGGTGATCATCGACGACTATGGCGAGGAGATCGCCACCTGGACCGATTACGCTATCGTCTGGGCGGGCGTGATCTGGGGCACGGGCGCCGAGCGACGTGAGGCCGCGCAGCTCTCGGCCTCGCAGCCGGCGACGTTCCGGGTGCTGGCCAATAGCGAGACCGTGGCGCTCAGCGTCGAGGACCGCATCAGCTTCGCCGATGGGCTTTGGAATATCACCTCGGTGGTGCCGCTTGGGTTGAACGAAGGTGTCGAGGTGACCGCTGTCCGCGCGGCAGTCTGATCAGGCTGAAGGATATGCGGGCATCGCTCGCAAGCCACCAGTGTTCATATTTCTGCGTAATCTTGACAAACGTATAGAAACTAAACATATCGGTGCGAAGGGAGTACGCCTCATGCCTGCCTCAGTCGCCAAAGCGCCAGACCGCAGAGACCTTACCGGCCCTGCCTTGCGAACATTTTTCCGTGTTGCGGATGCCTGGGCTCTCAAAGAGCAGGAGCAAATGCGGCTGCTCGGTCTCGAAAACCGGTCAACCTTCCAGTCCTGGAAGCGTGGCGCTGTCGCCGCCATTCCGAAGGACGCGCTGGAGCGCATTTCTTATGTTCTGGGGATCTACAAGGGATTGCAGATCCTGCTTCCCAAGACGGCCGATGAGTGGGTGCGCAAGCCCAACAAGACCGGGATCTTTGGCGGACGTTCGGCACTCGACCGGATGACGTCGGGCAATGTTGCGGACCTCTACGTTGTGCGCCAGTATATCGACGCACAGCGCGGTTGATGCCGGACATTCCGACGGTAGAGACCGAATGGTGCCCCTGCTTCCGGATCATACCCAGCCGGTTTCCGCCCATCGGACTGTTTGACGCTGTTGCTGATCCGGGCGACCTTGAAGCTGTTTTCCAGATCGAAGCTATGACCAACGACCGGTTGCGCGACGAGGCGGGTGATCTCGCGCTCGTCGCGCCGGATGACCGAATTTCCGGACCCGGGACAACGCCCATCATGGCAGCGTTCACACACCTCAACCCCGAGGGCGACCGGTTCACGGATGGCTCTTACGGCGTGTTCTATGCCAGTCTGACGATTGAGACTGCCATTGCCGAAACGCGTCACCATCGTGTCCGCTTCCTGCAGGCAACAGATGAGCCGGCGCAGGAACTCGACATGCGCGTCTATTCAGTCGATCTGAATGCCGAGCTTCATGACATCAGGGGTATGCGGGAGAGCCATCCCGCTTTCTATCATCCGACCAGCTACGCCGTATCGCAGGAACTGGCAGGGCGGCTCCGGGACGAAGGATCCGACGGCATCGTCTACCAGAGCGTTCGAGATGAAGGGGGCGAATGCGCCGGCGTGTTCCGCCCGCGGCTCCTGACCAACTGCCGCCAGGAGCGCCACCTTTGCTATGTCTGGGACGGCACGGCGATCGGCACGTTATACGAGAAGAAGGACTTCGGCTGAGAAGCGCGCCTTTACCAATCTACGTTGACCATGACCTACGTGCCCATCTGCGGTTCCCAATGGTCAGTTGCGGATGTCCTGACGACAGCTTTGATGATGATTTCACCGTTTGCATCAAGACCGCGTGTGCGCGTGTCGAGCGGTATTGCGGCATGCCGTTCGTGAAAGTAATACGCGGACCTGTCGTACGGCCTTCGGCCCACAAATCACCCTTATCCGAGTCCACTAGCTGATCGCCTGCATAAGCTCCTCGAAACCGTCGATCTTTTTGAAGGTCACTTCAGGAGATATGTCCCGGAAATAGCACTCGGCGCTGCCAATGCTTTGCAGCTCGGCCAGCCGTAGCTGCTCTTCGCTGGTGTCCGCCTTGGTTTCCGCCACAAAATAGATTTGGCGGTGCCCGCTCCATTCCAGAGCAATTGCCCAATCGGGATTATAGCTGCCACCTGGCGTCGGAATGGTGAAACCGCGCGGTAGCTTGGCATAGACGATCACCTCTTCCGCCGCCTCAAGCTCCTTCGCAAAATTTCGCTCATTCTTCGAATCAACCGCGACATAATTGTAGACGTGGCTAGTGGCTTGGAGCGCGTCATCGAGCGGGATTTCGTAACGATCAGTCTCGAATATCGAGATGTCGTAAGTCTGGCCGGTCTTCTCGTAACGTAAGGACTCGATTGCCAGCGCCACCTTTTCGCGACGAATCAGCTCCGCCGCCTTGCGCAAGAACATCTCCGGATTCTGCCCGAACATGGCGAAAGTACTCGCCTTGATCCCGGTCAGTATCTCGCCCGTCGTGACGCGCGTCAGTCGTGTTAACGAGGCGAGCTGGCCGATCAGGTCGAACCGCACACTGCTGTCGACGGCCACCTCTTGATACTCGGACCGGGATTGCTCGGCGCGAAAGGCTGAGCGGCTGCGGACATCTTCTACCTGGAGCCCGGTCGCCAGTTCCGCACCGGTGACAATTATCCTTTGCCGGTCGACCGTGAGGTCGCTGTCGAGTCGGGCAATGGCGCGCTTGACCAGCCGCTCGGTGTTGAAGTCGGTGAAATAGACGGCCTTCTGGTTGATCCGATTCCACAGCTCGAGAAAAGCTTCCTTCTCGAGGTTCTTCCTTCGAACTTCCGGCATGACCATCTTGCGGCCGTTGCCCGTCATTCGACGTAGAGCAGATTCGTCGAAGACGGTATCGACGAGCGCGACATACTCCGCCGAGTTCTCTTTCAGCGCGCAGGGAAAGCTCGCCCAAACTGCCCGAGCGTCTTCTGAGGCGTCCTCGATCTTGCCCGCCGCACCTGCGGCCACCGCCTCAGCGATGACTTCGCGGTTCTCGTGCCACTTTGAGGTGATATGACGAGCCGGATCAATGTAGCGTTCGCCGATCAGCCAGTATTCCAGCTCTGAAGCCTCGGCCTGCGAGACTTCCTGCGTTCCTTCGGGCGTCGCGACCGACAGTGTCTGGAAATAGGCCGCACTGGCCTCGCGCGGGCGGCCTTTCAGCGCATCGGCCATCTCGTCCTGCAAGGCCTTGGCGAAGTCCTCGTAGCTTTCCGACGCAATGACGGTCAGCACGTTGATCTGGTGAACGATGCTCTTGTCGTCGGTGCGGTGGCCATTGGAATCAACGCTGATGCGCAGACCACGGCCGACTTCCTGGCGTTTGCCGATCTCATGGTCGGACTGCTTGAGTGTGCAAATCGTAAACACGTTCGGGTTGTCCCAGCCTTCGCGCAGCGCCGAGTGCGAGAAGATGAAGCGCACCGGCTCGTCGAGCGAGAGCAGGCGCTCCTTGTTTTTGAGAATCAGGTCGTAGGACGATTCGTCCTTCGCTTCGCCCTTCTCATCGCCGGTCTTGTTCACCGACGGGTCGACCATCCGGCCGGCCTTGTCGATCGAGAAGTAGCCTTCGTGCACCTGGCGAGGGAGGTCGCGTTTCACATATTTGAGCCAGGCCTCGTCGGTCGCGTCGAGCTCTTGCAACTCGTCGAGCGCGCGCTGGTATTCCTCCTCAAACACCTGCGCATAAACACCCGGGGTCGGCTCTCCCTCCTGATAGACACGGTACTTCGCCACCTCATCGATGAAGAACAGCGAAAGCACCTTGATCCCGCGCGCATGCAGCAGGCGCTCGCGTTCGAAGTGAGCGCGGATCGTCTCGCGGATTTGCACGCGGCGGACGGCACCCTCACTGGTGTCGCCGGTGACCCTGCCTTCCTCGAGTACCTCGCCATTCGTGAATTCGACCGTGCGCTGGACAGCATCGATGTTCGAAACGGTGAAGCCGGCATATTCGGACAGGCCGCCGGATTTCTCCTCCAGCTTGTCGCCATCGCGCAGCCACACAGGCTTGCGCTTCACCTGCCCGCCCTTGAGGCCATGCTCGATCATCACCCGCGCCTCGGGCTTCCGGCCGTCGGTGAAGGTACGGAAGCCCGACAGGTAGAGATAGCCGTCGAGCCCCGGCAGGCCCTTGGTCGTGACCCCCTTCACCTGGATTTTCTTCACCAGCTTGCGGTTATAGGCGTCGAGCGCGTCGAGTCGGTGGACGAGGTTGTAGCGCGTCTTGTGCGTGGCGGAGTAACGCAGCGCTAGCGGCGACTGGAAATGAGTCATCGCAGCCTGCGTCTTCGCCCCTTCCATCCGCTGCGGCTCGTCGAGAATCAGGATCGGGCGATTGCCGGCGATCACATCGATCGGTCGGCGACTCTGGAAGCTGTCGGGTGTGTCAAAAATGATCCGCCCGCCGCCGCGGCCCGTCTCGGCCGAGCGGACATCGGTGGTGAAGGCCTGCGTGTTGATGATCATGCAGTGCAGGCCCGCGTCCTCAGAGAACGAGGTGAGCTTGTTGAGCTGACCACTGTTGTAAACGAAGTAACGGACCTTGTGACCGTAGAGCGCCTGGAACCAGTCCTCGGTATCGGAGAAGGTCTTCAGCACGCCCTCGCGGATCGCGATCGAGGGCACGATGATGATGAATTTCGACCAGCCGTACTCGGCGTAGAGCCGATACATCGTGTCGATGTATACGTAGGTCTTGCCGGTGCCGGTCTCCATCTCGACATCGAGATTGACCGGCGCGGCCTTGCTGCGGACCAGCTCGCCCGAGGGCGGCAGGTGCTGTGCCATCTGCACTGTGCGGATATTGGCGAGCAGGTCGGCGTCCGAGAGCTTTAGCGGTGCGTTGCGCAGCCCTTCCTCGAACATAGTCGCCTGCGCCTGCACGTCCTTGCCCGGATCGATCTGGTAGCTGACGCCCTCGATCCGCGGCTGGCCGGCGAAGCAATCGACCACGGCCTGCGCGGCCTTGGCCTGATAATCGAGCGGCTTGAAGATTTGCCTGGTCATAGCGCGCTCAGAGCACCCGAACCTGTGTGTCGGGCGTCCGCTGCTGGAACCGACTGTGGACGTTTTCCTTGGTCGCGTCGTCGGCGAAGCCGTCGTCGCGGAAGAGAATGCGCAAGGGAACGAGCTCGGCCATCGCGTCGGCCAGCTCGGTATCGATCCCGCCCCTGCCATTCTGCGGCCGCGCGAAGCAGGCGATCAGAGCCGCGCCCGTGCCACTCCCATCTCTGGTTGGATCGACCAGCCAGACCGTGCGCCCGGCCAGCTCGCGCTGCTCGATCGGCAGGGTGATATCGACGCCCCAGCGCAGCAGCGCGCCTAACAACAAGTCCTCCTCGCTGCGGTCGTCCTTGATATGGCTGACCATTCCGGCGAGCGCTTCCTGCGTCGCTTCCTTCGGTATCACGCGGGTGTCGCGAAGACTGCCGCTGTCGATGCGGAAGGCACGGAAGCCCGTGTCGAGCTTGTCCTTGAGCCCGACACCTTCTTTGATGACTCTTGCCCCCGCGCGGCGGATGCGCTCTCGAGCGAGACATGCAAGTGACGTGAATCCTTGCCTCCCTGCGTCCGTGTCAGGACCAATTTGCTCGTCGAGCTGAACCATCAGGAAGCGATGGCTCGTGCCGTGCTCAGCGTTGTACTGGAGCATTGCGTGTGCGGTGGTGCCGGACCCGGAGAAGAAGTCCAAAATTATGGAATCTTGATAGGTGCCTATCTCGATAAGTAGCTTGATTAAATCGGGTGGTTTTGGGAAATCCATCACGGCTTTGCCAAAAAGTTCCTTCACCGCGGAACGCCCCCGATCATTGTTGAACTCGGGCCCATCCCACATGCTTTTGGGAAGTGTTCTGCTCGCTTCGCCGTCTTCCCCGTGTAGATAGCTCTTTCGAAATACCCTCCATTCGCCTCTGACTTTTTCAGCAAGAAGGGCATCGCTCTCGCGAGAGATTTTCTCCCTGCTCCAGGTCCAGCATGTTGGAGTTCCATCCGATGCAAGCGGCAGCACCGGACCTTCAAGGCCCGCATCCTGCTCCAAGAAAATGGCACCGTCGGAAGGGCGCACAAAGAGCGGAAAATAGAGGTTCGGCCTCGTTTCCGGGTTGAAAGCCTGGTTTCGATTTCGAAGTCCCAGAAGCCGATAGGGGCCAGCCTCGTCTTCGCGATCAAACTCATCGATCATCTCATCCGAGCGAGACATGCCCCTGAGTGCATTACCGCTCTGCGCATTCTTAGCGTAGATGATCAAATTCTCGTGCGTACTTGCTATGTAGCGATCCAAGTGCCGCCCACGCGGATTCACCTTGACCGCAAGCGAGTAGACGTAATTCGACTCTCCGAAGATCTCGTCGGCCAGCTTTCTGAATGAAGCATCTTCGTTCTGATCAAGACTAACAAAAAGGACGCCGTCATCTGAAAGTAGATTCCGCGCCAGCTTTATGCGTGGCAGCATCATACTTAGCCAATCCGAATGAAAGCGACCATTGCTATCAGGATTAGCAACGAGCCTCCCTCCAGTACCATCGCGTTGTTCGCTTTCGATTTCATATTCTTCGCGACGCGCGCGGAAGTTATCATTATAGATGAAGTCGCTACCTGTGTTGTACGGCGGGTCGATGTAGATCATCTTGACTTTGCCGAGATAGGTCTCCTGCAGCAGCTTCAGCGCGTCGAGATTGTCGCCTTCGATGAACAGATTTCGCGTGCTGTCGAAGTCCACGCTCTCCTCGCGCATCGGACGCAGCGTCTTGTCGATCGGCGTATTGGCGGTGAGCAGCGCCTCGCGCTTGCCCGGCCAGTCGAGCCGGTAGCGTTCCGCCGGACCCTCCACGAGGAAACCGGACACCGCCTGGCGCAGCAGGTCGAAATCGACCGAAGGCGCATCCTCGCGCGAGCCTTCCGTCCGGCATTCGGGGAATAGCTCCAGCAGCCGCTCGATATTCTGCCGGGTGAGGTCGGGGGTCGCGGCGTCCAGTTTCTCAATCGTCATGCTTGTTCCGTCAGTTCTTTCAACGCGGCTTGGGCCGCACGCAATTCGCGGTTGATCTCGGTCTTGCGGGCAAAGTCCCCCTCGCGACGCAGCCGGAGCCGCAAGCGATCCACAGCTTTGCCCTGCGTGGCGATGCGACTCAAGCGCTCCACCTGATTGCGCAGCGTTTCCCCGGCGCGCTGTCCATGCGGCCAAAGCGAACGCAGCAAGCCGGCGTAGAGTCCCTCCAGGCTCGCCGATTGGGGTAGGGGCACCCGCTCGCGGTCGGCTGGAATCCATTTTCCGCGCCAGTGCTCACGTGTCACCACCTGCGCCTTGTCGGCCTCGCTCCGCCGCTTGTACGCCGCCGCCACCTGCACCTCGTCGCCATCGGGCGCGTGGCGCACCAGCTCGAACAGGATCGGATGGGGGATGGCTTTGTCGATATGGGCGAGCACGCGATCGTCGATCCGATCGCCGCGGAGGGTGACGCGGAACACCTCGATCTCGTCCACCCCGCCGGCGGGGGGCAGGTTGACGCTGCGCTCGAACAGCTTGAAGGCCCAGTCGATCCGCTCGACCTGTTCTTCGTACAGCCCGCGGATAGCCTTGCCGCCGCCGGCCGAGCGGAACAGCCGGTCACGCGGAATGCGGCTCTCCACCTTCGCCGCGGCGGGCCAGGCGTAGAGAGCGCTCACGCAGACGTATCGCGCACGACCAGAAAGGCGATCAGCTCGAAATCGTCGAGACCGGCCACTTCGCCAATCAGTGCCGTGGTCGGCCCGGTGGCGAACAGGCTATCGATGTCGCGCCCCTGCTTTTCCTCGATCATCGAGCGGATCGCATCGTTGAGCAGGTCCGAATAGGCCTCCATCCGCCGCCCGTCCTCGGTCTCGCGGTTGAACGGCTCGTAGAGCGCCGGATCGGGCTCGGTGCGATTGCGCGCGGCGGCGCGCAGCATGTCGAGCGCCGTCTTGGGATCGGTATGCCGCACCAGTGCCTCACCATCTTGCCTCACATAGACAAGGTAGAAAGGATGCAGCCGGTTGTGCTGCTGCAGCTCCTCGGCCGCGTCGAGATTGCGCAAACAGAAAATCGCGCCGGGCGGCAGTTTCTCACTCGCTGGCACGATCGCGTGCATCCCGAGCGGTGCATCGTCCAGACTGCCGTTCTCGCGCACCCAGCTGACCAGGTCCATGCGGAAGTCGTTGAGGCCTAGGTCAGTAATGCCGACGCCCTGACGCAGGTCGTCGAGATCGACCACCTCCTCCTGCATCCGCCGCAGCTGCTCCCGGCGGTACTCCATGTCGTTTTCGCGCGCGGTGAGCGGGTTATCGTCGCCCGTGGCGGTAAGATCGGCGATGACCATGCGGCCTTCGACCCTGTCCTTGAGATTGATGTAGTCGTCGAGTTCGATGTCGGGCCAGTAGCTGACGAGCTGGATACGCTCGTTCTTGCTGCCGATGCGGTCCACGCGGCCGAAGCGCTGAATGATCCGCACCGGGTTCCAGTGAATGTCGTAGTTCACCACCATGTCGCAATCCTGCAGGTTCTGGCCTTCGGAAATGCAATCGGTGGCAATCAGGATATCGATCTCACGCTCTTCGTTCTTCAGCCGCTCGATCTGCGCCTTCTTCTTGGCGAGCGGCGAAAACAGGGTGAGGACGGCATTGAAATCGAAGCCGGTGCCGAGCGTGGATTTCGGGCCGCCGCTACCGGTGACCAACGCTGAATGCCGCCCGTCCGCCTCGGCGATCAGCGGCGCCAGCTCGCGGTAAAGATATTCCGCGGTGTCGGCGAAGGCAGTGAAGATCAGCAGCTTGCCGTTGCCCTCGTTGATCGGCTGCTCGGGCTTCTTCGCCACGAGGTCGATCAGGTGCTGGAGCTTCGTGTCGTCCTCGGGCCTGACGCGTTCCATTCCGGTCAGCAGCGCGTCGATTAACGCAATGTCGCCTTGCAGATCGTGGCGATAGGACACGAGATCCATGTCCTCGAGCGACACCCGTACCTGTCCGCGCGCAAGCTCGGTCGGCACATCATCCTCGTCGTCTGCACGCTCGATCTCGAAGGCGTACTCCGCACCGCCGCCGCGCTCGAACCGGGCGATCGCCTCCAGCGTGGCGTGGTGCGTGGCGGAGAGGCGCGAGAGCGTAAGCCTGAAAGCCTCGACTGAACTCTCGAGCCGCTTGAGCAGGTTGACGCGCATGAGCGCCTTGATCGAGCTCTCGCGGTCGGTCTGGCGCAGGACGTTGGTGTCCGTGGTCGTATCGTACTGCGCGTAGTTGTCCCTGCGGCTCGGCTGAACGTAGGTAAGCGGCGCGTAGACGGCGAGTGTGAGCTTGCTCAGTTCGTCATAGATGTCGTTGAAGGTTGGCACGTCCGGCCGGCCCGTCAGCGCGGGTCGGAAAGACATGGGTTTCAGTCGCTCGGGGAAGCCGCCGATCTCTTCGGTATCGTAGTAGGTGGTGATATGGCGGCGCGACCGTGCGATCGTCACGCTGTCGAGCAAGTCGAAGAAGGCGAAGTCCAGCCGGTCGAGAATGGCCTGCGGTGTGCGCTCTTCGAGCGGAAGCTCTTCCCATTCGTTGAACGCGCGTTGCGCCTGACGGAATATTTCCTCGATCGACTGGGTGACGCCCAGCTTCTCGGCGAACGCCTTGCTGTCTCCTTCGTAGGCTAGCGCGAGCTGGTTCCGGAGGTCGGCGAAGCGGTTGTTCACCGGCGTGGCTGAGAGCATCAGAACCTTGGTCTGCACGCCCGCGCGGATCACCCTGTTGAGCAGAGCCCGGTACCGCGTTTCAGCCTCGCCCTGCGCGAGTGTCGCATCGTCGTTCCGGAAGTTGTGGGACTCGTCGATAACGATGAGGTCGTAGTTGCCCCAATTCACCTGATCGAGTGGCATGCCCATCGAATATCCGCTCGTGCGCAGCAGATCGGTGTGCGCCAGAACGTCATAGTTCAGCCGATCCTGGGCCAGGATGTTTGTGGTCAGGTTCTTGTTGTAGGTGTGCCAGTTATCGGCCAGCTTCTTCGGGCAGAGCACGAGGACGGACTTGTTGCGCAGCTCATAGTATTTGATGACGGCGAGCGCAGTGAACGTCTTTCCCAAGCCAACGCTGTCGGCCAGGATGCAACCGTTAAAGGTCTCGAGCTTGTTGATCAGGCCAAGGGCCGCGTCCTGCTGAAACTTGTAAAGTGTGTTCCACACCTTCGTTTCCCGGAAGCCGGTGCGATCGTTCGGGAGCAGGTCTTCGTTGATGTCCTCCAGGAACGTCCTGAAGATGATCGACAGCATGAGATGATAGATGCGGGCGGGAGAATTCTCAGCATAGACCTGCTCGAGCTGCCGACAGAGCGCTTCGGTTACGTCTTGCAGGCGGTTGGGCTCTTGCCAGAGCTCGCCGAATAGCTGGCGATACCGCGCGACCGCAGGGGCGTCGGTGACCTTGTTGATCATGGTGAGGTTGCCGGGCTGATAGCCGAGGTCTGCCGCTGTGAAACCTTGAAGCCCGGTATATAGAGCCTGACTGCCCCTGCCGCCGATACAGAGGAATGACGGGATCGGATTGCCTGGGTTGGACTTGAACTCGCCCTTTTTCCGAATCCACTCAGCGCATTCCCGGGCCAGAGCTCGCGTCGTCATCTTGTTGCGCAGGCGTATCTCGAACGGCGTTCCCGCCAGGTCGCGGCGGTTCATCACCGGAGGAATGATGAATTCGCGATGCTGGCTTTTCGTCGATCCGTGATCCGTGACGAAAGACGGGCCAGTAAAAATGAACCGGAAAGCGTCGAGGCTCCGGAGCTGTTCCTCCAGAGCTGCAAACGCATGGATGGAGAACGTCGCGGCAGCTATGTCGGCGCTTGATTTGCTGCCCAGTTCTACTTTCAGGTCATCCCCGAAAAGCGAGGTCACGTTGTCCAGAATTTCCATAGACGCTTTGAAGCGCGAAAGGGTGTTCAAAGCAATAATTGGCGCCCGAGAATGCGATGCTCAATCTTGGGCCCACTACCCCTTGAGCTACAAGCTTCGCGCTCGATGGGCGATCGAAGTGGCCCGCTTTGCGCCCACTGACCGCCAACCGCAGCCCGGGGAACACGGCGATGCATACGTACCCACAGGAGGCATAAACCCGGCTTCTCTGACTGGCGGGAGACCGTGGTTCGCTTTGTCGAGGAGGTAGGTCTGCGCCGCCGTCTGAAGCGCCGGGTAAAGTGGCGGGGCTAGCCGATCCGGCGCTGGTCGCGAATCCGATACTATGTTCGTGGAGTTTCGCGGGTGCCACATCATGTTGCGCAGGCCTTCGACGAGAGAGTTCGCCGCCAGACTCTCGCCCTCCGCCATTCATCGAAAAATTCCGCCTTTCGGGCAAACATTCATCTTGCGTTCACGCTACAAATGTAGCACACGCTACAAATGTAGCGCGGAATAAGGACTCCGATTCTCATGTTGAGCAAGCTTCCACCCCGTGAACGCCAGATCGTGGACATCCTGTTCGAGGCCGGCCCCCTGACCACGAGCGAAGTCTGTGGCCACCTTCCCGACCCGCTGAGCGGCTCGGCGGTGCGTGCGATGCTCAAGAGGCTAGAGGACAAGGGCTTTGTCCGGCGCGAGGATACCGATCGCGGGTTTCTCTATAGCCCGGCCGTTTCCGAAACCGCCGCTCGCAAGTCGGCGCTTAGCGAAATCGTCCGGGTCTTCTTCAACGGTTCGCCCGCGGGCGCAGCAAGCGCCCTGCTCGGAATGTCCGACAAGCTCAGCACCGACGATCTCGACGATCTCGAGGCGATGATCGCCAAGGCTCGCAGCGCCAAAGGAGCACGCTAATGGAGTGGTTCATTCCCCTCGCGGCGAAGTCCTTCCTGATCGCCGGCGGAGCCCTGCTGCTTTTGAAACTTCTGAAGAACCGCTCGGCCACAGACCGGAGCCTGATCGCACATCTCGCCCTTGGCGGGCTGCTTCTGCTCCCGGTCGCAACTGTTGCGCTCCCGACGCTCGACGTCGCCGGCCCCGAGTTCCTGGTCGGCAAGGCCGAAGTCGTATCCCCTTCTCCGGTCGTGCTTCCGGCGACATCGCCGCAAATCGCGACTCCATCAGCGCCCGTGGCTGATGAAGCGATCGCCGGGAGCGCAGCAATCGACTGGCCCTTTTGGAGCTACGCCCTCCCTGCGGCTCTGCTTCTCCTGCTTACCCTGATCGCGCTCGGGCGCTTGTTCGTCCTCAAGGCGCGCGCCAGCGTGCTGGTCGACGCGCCGTGGCTGACCGCTCTCGCGCGCGCTCAAAAGCGGATGGGCTTCAAGCACGGTACCGCGCTGCTCACCAGCAACGAGCTACCCTCGCCGATTAGCTGGGGCGTGGTTCGGCCGGTCATCCTGCTCAATGCCGAAGCCGCCGAATCTCATGGCGAAGCGGAAGCGATCATCACCCATGAGCTCGCGCACGTGGCGCATCTCGACTGGGCGAAGCTGCTTCTGGCGCGGATCGCGGTGGCGATTTTCTGGTTCAACCCGTTCGCCTGGTTGCTTGCGCGAGAGGCGCACCAGTTGCGCGAGGAAGCCGCCGACGACGCGGTGCTGGCAACCGACATCGAAGACACCGATTATGCGAAGCTGCTGGTGGGAGTCGCCAGGCACGAGTGCCGCGGGCTCCTGATCGGAGCGCATGGTGTCGCCCCTGCGAAGAACTCGCTTACCCGGCGCGTGAAGCGCGTACTCGACGGAGCCGTGAAGCGCGCTCCGGGAGGATGGCGCTGGGGCTCGGCCACGGCTTTCTTCGCGGCGGGAATGGCGGTCCCCGTCGCCGCGCTGAACGTGGTGCCGGCAGTGCCTGCTGCGGCCTCGGACCAAGCCGGCGTCGCGGTCGCCGCCACCGACAGCCCTTATTACCCCTCCCCCTCGGACGCAGGGCCTGGAGCGCCCGCTGAAGCAGCCGAGGCCGCCAGCGCGGTGGCCAGCGTGCTCGGTAGCAACGGCGTGGTCGAAACGAATTCGGGCGGAAACACCATCACGACCAACAAGAATGGTGAATTGGTTCTGCGTTCCTCCGACGGTTCAGTGATTACGGTGGCTGCGCCGGATTCAAAAGGCCAGCGCCGGACCGTGCTCCACAACTCCAACGGTAACGTCATGGCCTTCGCCGACGCTCGCGCGGTTCCGGGACTGGCAAGCGCGATCGCCCACCCCCACCCGCCCAGTCCGCCGGTGCCGCCGCGCAGGCGCACGTCGGCGATCGATCGGGCGATCGAGATGAAGGCCGTCGGGGTGACTCCGGAATATGTGGCGGCAATCAGGTCCGTGGCTCCGCAGCTCAGCCTCGACCACGACGATATCGTCGCGCTCAAGGCGGTTGGAGTGACCCCTGACTTTGTCCGCGAGCTGGCCAGGCTCGGCTATCGGGCTGTCGATGCCGGCGACATCACCGGCGCCTATGCCGTCGGTGTTCGTGCCGACTACGTCCGCTCGCTCTCTGCCGCTGGGTACGGGCGCTTGTCGCTCGAGGACCTCACTCAGTTGAGAGCTGTCGGGGTCACCGCGGCCGACATCGAACGCTTTCGCCGGGCAGGCTATGCGAACATTGACGTCGACAAGCTGACCGAACTCAAGGCGCTGGGAATAACGCCGGAGGAACTAAAGGCGAGCGAGCGATACGGGCCGTGACCACTCCGTCGCAGCCAAACGCCTGATCTGACCTCAACTCACTGATTTTGAAGCGCTCCACTGGAGCGGACGGGCGAACTTTGCCCACGAGACCGAAGAAGGAGACGAATAATGACCAAGATGCTGGCTTTCATCGCCGCGCTGCTGATGACCGGGGTCACCGTGTCCTCGGCCTGCGTTGCCAACAGTCCGGCGCCGCTGCGCTTCACCATCGAGCAGTCGCGCGATGCCGACCGGCTCCAGATCAGCTTCAAGCGGGCCGACGACAATTACCGGAGCAACAGCTGGTCGAGCTCGTTCCGACCCGCGGAGCTTGCGGGACTCGACGTCGCGACGTTCCGTGCGGCCGCAACGCGCCCGATCCGCTTCGCCATCGCTCGCGAGGCCGGGCGCGTCGACTGTGCCGGCAACGGCGGCAATTCGATGGCGATCGGCACCTGCAGTCTCGTGCCCGATCGCGGCTTCAACGATTTCCTCGCATCGCGCGGGATCACCCGGCCGACCGAGGAGCAGACCTTCGGGTTGACCGCGGTGAACGCGCGCCGCGAACTGGTGACGGCGCTCGCAGCCGCGAACTACCCCACTCCGAGCGTTAACAAGCTAATGGAGCTGTCCGCAGTCGGCGTAACGCCGAGCTACATCACGCAACTTGCGCGCGTCGGCTATCGGCCCGCCTCCCTCCAGTCGCTGGTCGAGTTCGGAGCCATGAAGATCACTCCCGAATTCATCGGCAGCTTTGCGCGTGCCGGCTATTCGAACCTTGGCCCCGGCGACCTCGTCCAGCTCAAGGCGCTGGACATCACCCCCGAGTATATCGCGGGCTTCGAGCGCCTGGGCTACCGCGACCTTCCGGTCGGCACGCTCGTTCAACTCAAGGCGATGAACGTCACGCCAGAGTTCGTGAAGGCGGTTCAGCAGGGCGATGCCCTGCCCTCGCCCGACCGGCTCGTCCAGATCCGCGCCGTCAGCCGCGACATCCGCAACTGATCATTCCGTTCAGAGGGGCTTTGTACATGACCCGCTTTTCTCCACGCGTTCAGGCCGCATTGCTTTCCTCAGCCTGCTTGTGGTTGGTGCCAAACGAGGCGTGGGCGCAGGCAACGGCCGATCCTGCGGCCGTGCCGGCCCCCGACGCAGTTCCGGTCGCGGGCAAGCGAGTCTTCACCCCCGCCGACTTCGCCCGATTTGCTCCAAAGACCGCTTACGACATGCTGGTGCAGGTGCCCGGTTTCTCGATCCGGAGCGCCGCCCAGGAGCGAGGCCTCGGGCAGGCGTCCGAGAATGTGCTCATCGACGGGCAGCGGATCGCGAACAAGTCCGGCGGCGCGATCGGCCAGCTGCAGCGGATTCCCGCCGGCAACGTCGAGCGGATCGAGATCGTCGACGCAGCGAGCCTGGGGATCGCGGGGCTTTCCGGCCAGGTGGCGAACGTGATCGTCAAGGAGAACCAGACGGCCGGCGGTCAATTCGATTATGAGCCGCACTTCCGCGTGCATTATGCGAAGCCGTCCTTCCTTGCCGGCTCGATCAGCTATTCGGGCGAGGCGGGCCCCGTCGACTACACTTTGTCGGCCAAGAACTCTCCGGGGCGCGGGGCGTTCGGCGGGCCGATCTACATCCGGGACAGCGACGGCGTACTGACCGAGACGCGCCGGGAGGTCTATCGTTCCGAATATGAGCAGGCGAACGTGCAGGCGAAGTTCGGACTCGACGGACCAGGTTCGTCACTCGGCAATTTGACGCTTGGCTACACGCCTTACTGGAATCCTTCGATCCAGCGCGATCGCCGCCTGATCCTCGCAACGGGCGAGGAGCGCAGCCGCGACATCCAGACGGAGATCGACGGTTATTATGCGGACATCAACGCAGATTACGAGTTCGCCATTGGCCCGGGCCGGCTCAAGCTGATCGGCGTCCGCCACTGGGAACATCAGCCTCTGGTGCAGGACCTGGTGCTGCGTTTCGATACCACCGGCGCCCCGTCCACCGGCACCCGCTTCAGCCGCGATACGCATATCGGAGAGACGATCCTGCGCAGCGAATATGGCTGGAAAACCGGCGCCAACGATTTCCAGGTCTCGCTTGAGCGGGCGTTTAACTCCCTCGACCAGAAGGGCGCGTTGTTCGAGCTGAGCCCCGAAGGAGAGTTCGTCGAAATCGATTTTCCGCAAGGCACCGGGAAAGTGACCGAAATTCGCTACGAGGGCATGGGGACCTGGAGCCGCCCACTCACCTCAAACCTCGACCTGCAAGTGGCTGCGGGAGCCGAAATCTCCCACCTCGACCGGGTCGACGACGACCAGGAAGCGCGGAAGTTCTTCCGCCCCAAGGGCAGCATCAATCTCGCATGGCGACCGGCGCAAGGGTGGGACGCCAGCTTGAAGCTTCGCCGCCGGGTCGGGCAGATCAGCTTTTACGACTTCCTCGCCCAGCCCAAGCTCAGCGAGGATCGCCAGAATGCCGGGAACCCCAACCTCGTCCCGCCGCAGAGCTGGGAGGTCGAGACGGAGGTCGCCCGCGACCTCGGCGCCTGGGGAAAGACCCGGCTGAGGCTGTTCTATCACCGGGTCGAGGACATCATCGACGTGATCCCGATCGGCGAGAACGGCCAGGGGATCGGAAACCTGCCTCGCGCCGACCGGCTCGGCTTCGAAAGCGTCAGCACGATCCAGCTGGACCCGATGGGCTGGACCGGCGCCAAGCTCGACCTGACGGCCGGCCGCGAATGGACGTCAGTCGCCGATCCGCTGACCGGCGAAAAGCGAGCGATCAGCGGCGTTCGCAGCAAGTGGGCGAATGCTACTATCCGCCACGACATTCCCGGCACGCAATGGGCGTGGAGCGCCTACGCCCAGTACAATTATTACGAGCCCTATTTCTACCTGACGGAGATCAACCACACGCTCGACCTGCCCTATTTCGTCGGCGCCTATGTCGAGCACAAGAACGTGCTCGGAATGACGGTTCGGGTGTCGGTCGACAACATTGTCGAGAGCAAGCACAAGGTCTGGCGAACCGTCCACACCGGCTACCGCGACAGGACCCCGGTGTCGTTCTTCCAGAAACAGAACCAGCTCGTTGGGCCGATCTTCAGCCTGTCGATCCGCGGGACCTTCTGAGTTTCCGTTGCACGTGGCCACCGATCCGGCCGCGCGTCTGTCCCGGACGGCAGTTGGCGAAACCGTTTGTCGGTCTGTCGAACGGCGCTGGCCCGCTCGCGCCTTCCTTTCGTACTGTCTTAAACGAGTAACACAGAGGTGAGTCTATGCGTACGCCCGTTTTTTACGCATCCGCGGCGGCTCTCGCGCTGCTCGTCCCCCACGCTGCCGAGGCGCAAAGCACGACGCCGGGGGACCTGCCCGCGCCGGAGCCCGCACAGGCGACACGGACGACGAGCTACGATGCGGCCTTCTTCGCGCAATATGCGCCTCGAACGGCGTTGGACATCGCGCGGCGGGTGCCCGGCTTCAACCTCGATCTGGGCGACACCGACGTTCGCGGATTCGCAGGGGCAGCCGGCAATGTCGTCATCAATGGCGCCCGCCCCAGCTCCAAAGCGGAATCGCTGGAAACCACCCTCTCTCGAATTCCGGCGAGCCGCGTCGTCCGCGTCGAGATCGGGCCGGGCGATCTCTACGGCGCCGATTATTCGAGCAAGAGCCAGGTCCTGAACATCATCCTTTCGGCCGAGGCCGGGATTGACGGGAACATCACGACCACCGGGCGACGGCTCTACACCGGCAAGCTCATCGGCGATGTCAGCGGCTCGGCCCTGATCCGCCGCGGCGCTTCCACCATCAACGTGTCGGCAGGAACCGGATACAACCTCAACCGCGAAGAAGGCACCGATACCCTGACGTTCGTGCCGTCGGGCGAACTGATCGAGTTCCGCCGCAAGTTCAACAGCTACGAAGATTTCTTCCCTTACATCTCCGGTAGCTGGGCTCTGGAGCGTGGAGACGACAACGCCTACCGGGTCAACGCGCGCTGGTCTCCCGGCCAGTTCGATCTCTTTCAGGACAACCGGGTCTTCCCCGCGGACGGCGCGCCGCACGACGATTCGCTGATCCAGGACTATGACAACAGGGTCTTCGAGCTCGGCGGAGATGTCACCCGCCCGCTCGCCAACGGCGCGCTCAAGCTGGTCGGCCTTGCCACCCGCCGGAAGTTCGACGATTTTGACGCTTATGTCCTCCGCGACGGCTTGCTTGAGGATGGCGCGGTGCAGGTCGGCGGCTTCGAACAATTCCGAAACTCGAAGCGCGATGAAACGATCGGCCGCCTGACCTGGTCACGGCAGGATATCGCCGGATTCTCGTTCGAAGCGGGTGCCGAAGGGGTTCTGAACACGCTCGACAGCAATGTCGACCTGTTCGTCGTCGAGGAAGACGGCCGCCGGGTTCCAATCGACTTGCCGATCGACAACGCTGTGGTGAAGGAAAAGCGCGCCGAGATCTTCGTCAACACGGGCCGGCAGCTCAGCCCGGCGCTTCGCGTCGACGGGGGAGCGCGGTTCGAATTCTCGCACCTCACCGTCACCGGCGATGCGACGGCCGACCGGAAGCTCAGATTTTTCAAGCCCAACCTCACTGTCGACTGGAAGCCTGGTGGCGGATGGCACACCCAATTGTCGGTCAAGCGCACGGTCGCTCAGCTCGATTTCTTCGACTTCGTCAGCGCCGCCGACCTTTCGTCCGGTCGGGTCAATGGCGGAAATGCCGATCTTCAGCCGCAACGCGCGTGGGAGTTTCGCCTCACCGTCGATCGGCCGATTTTCGGGGAAGGGCTCGCCAAGCTCGACGTCGGCCATGATCTCATCAGCCTTCTCCAGGACCGGGTCCTCATCTTCGACGAGGAGGGCAATGCCTTCGATGCGCCAGGCAATATCGGCACGGGCAAGCGCTGGTTCGCTCGGCTGACACTCGACGCGCCGCTCGGAAACGTGTGGAGCGGCCTTCGCGTGCGGTTCAACGGCCAGCTGCAGCGCACTCGCGTCGAGGACCCGATCAGCGGAGAGCCGCGCAACTTCACCGGCTTTTTCCCCGACTGGGAGTGGAACGTGGACGTGCGTCGCGATTCCGGCGCCTTCTCCTACGGCTTCGTTGTCGCCGACCGCGATCGTTTCACCTTCTTCCGCACCGACGAGTTCGACACGAACTTTAACGGCGGCCCATATGGAACCGCCTTCATCGAATATCGGCCTGATCCTCGCTGGGCTATTACTTTGGACGTCGACAATGCGCTCAACACCAGCGGCAATCGCAACCGGCTGATCTTCATACCCAACCGCCTGACACCGCAGCTTGTCGTCAACGAGTTCCGCGAGCGCAACCGCCACCTCAATTTCGGGCTGACGATCAAGCGCAGCTTCGGCAGCGGCGGCAATGGCGGCGGGGTGGCGCAGTCCGGCTGACGCAGCTAAGAGCGGCGCGATTTTCACGCATCGCGGAGCTTTGAAAGACAGTGGGCGAGCCTGCCATCCTGCCGTTCGACTGGGCCGATCCGTTCGACCTCGACAGCCAGCTGACCGACGAGGAGAAGCTCGTCCGGGACACGGCCGAGGCTTATGCGCAGGAGAAGCTGCAGCCGCGGGTCACCGAGGCCTATCTCGAGGAGCGGTTCGACCGCGAGATCTTGACCGAGATGGGCGAGCTCGGGCTTCTCGGAGCGACGATTCCCGACGATTATGGCGGTGCCGGTCTCGGCTATGTCAGCTACGGCCTGATCGCGCGCGCGGTCGAGCGGGTGGACAGCGGCTACCGCTCGGCGATGAGCGTTCAGTCGAGCCTCGTGATGTACCCGATCTACGCCTACGGCTCGGAAGAGCAGCGCACGAAATATCTTCCGCGGCTAGCGAGCGGCGAGATCGTTGGCTGCTTCGCCCTGACCGAGCCCGACGCCGGCTCCGACCCGGGCGGGATGCGGACCCGTGCCGAGAAGGTCGACGGCGGCTACCGAGTGACCGGCAGCAAGACGTGGATCACCAATTCGCCGATCGCCGATGTGTTCATCGTCTGGGCGAAATCCGACGCGCACGACGGCAAGATCCGCGGCTTCCTCCTAGAGAAAGGCGCGGCCGGCCTGTCGGCGCCGAAGATCAAGGACAAATTGTCGCTGCGCGCCTCGATCACCGGCGAGATCGTGATGGACGCAGTCGAGGTCGGTGAGGATGCGCTCCTTCCCAACGTCGAGGGCTTGAAGGGCCCGTTCGGCTGCCTCAACCGCGCCCGCTACGGGATCGGCTGGGGTTCGATGGGTTCCGCCGAATTCTGCTACCACGCCGCGCGCCAGTACACGCTCGACCGAAAGCAGTTCGGCCGCCCACTCGCATCGAATCAGCTCGTGCAGCTCAAGCTCGCCAACATAGTGACCGAGATCGCCCTGGGCCTTCAGGCAGCGCTTCGCGTCGGCCGCCGTTTGGAAGCCGGCGAGCTGATCCCGGAGACCATCAGCCTGCTGAAGCGCAACAATTGCGGAAAGGCGCTCGATATTGCCCGCATCGCCCGCGACATGCACGGCGGCAACGGAATTACGGCCGAATTCCAGGTCATGCGCCACGCGGCGAACCTGGAAACGGTCAACACCTATGAGGGCACGCACGACGTCCACGCGCTGATTCTCGGCCGGGCGATCACCGGGATCCCTGCCTTCTAGCGAACTGCCCGAATTCACCCTATGCTCGCGTCCGGGCAATCGGGGGCAATTTCACATGGGCATTACTGGCTGGATCATTCCTGGCGTCATCGTCCTGGCGCTTCTCTGGGCAGTGAGCGCCTACAATCGGCTGGTGCGGCTCCGCGCACTGGCCCGCGAGGGCTTCAGCGGGATCACGGTCCAGCTTCGCCGCCGGGCGGACTTGATCCCCAATTTGGTGGAGACGGTTCAGGGCTATGCGACCCATGAGCGGGCGGTGTTCGACGAAGTCACCGCGCACCGGGCCGATGCGACCAAGGCGGCAAGCGTCGAGGGGACCGCGAAGGCCGACGCCCACATGACAGCGCTTCTGGGCCGGCTGATCGCGGTTGCCGAGGCCTATCCCGACCTCAAGGCCAACCAGAATTTCCTCGAGCTCCAGAACCAGCTCGAGACCATCGAATCCGAGCTCCAGAGCGCCCGCCGCTACTACAACGCTACCGTCCGCGACCTCAATTCGACGATCCAGAGCGTTCCTGACGTCCTTATCGCCCGTCCGGCGGGATTTACTGAAGAACCGTTCTATCAGGACGAAGACCAGACCATTCAAACCGCGCCCAAGGTGTCGTTCCCGCGCCCGGCGGCGTGACGATGCGCGCTTTCCGCGCCGCCCTCGCCGCGCTCCTGGTCTTCGCCGCCGCGCAGGCTTCGGCTCAAGAGCGGATCACGAGCTTCGTCAGCGACGTGGCGGTCCAGGACGATTCGTCGCTGCACGTTACCGAGACCATCGACGTCGTTTCCGAAGGCGATCAGATCCGGCGAGGAATCTATCGCGATTTCCCGACCCGTTACCGCGGCCGCGGTGGAAGCCGAATACGCGTCGGCTTCGAGTTCGAAGGCGCCGAGCGCGATGGCAAGCCCGAGCCTGCCGCAGTCGAACCTTTGTCCAACGGCGTCAGGATCAGGATCGGAAGTGCCGACACGCTGATCGAGCCCGGCGAGCACCGCTATGTGATCCGCTATCGCACCACTCGCCAGATCGGCCGCTTCGCCGATTATGACGAGCTCTACTGGAACGCGACCGGGAACGGCTGGGGGTTTCCGATCGAGACCGCCGAGGCGCGGATCCGCCTGCCCTCCCCCGTCAACTTCGGGGACCGCGCCGCCTACACCGGGCCCCAGGGTTCGACGACGAGCAATGCGCAGGTCGTCAGCGAACAGCCGGGCGAGATCGTCTTCAGGACGACCTGGCCCCTTGGCCCGTATGAAGGCCTGACGGTGGCCGCCGCCTGGCCGAAGGGGGTCATAAGCGAACCGGACGAGACCACCAGGCTTGGCTGGTGGCTATCCGACAACGGGCCGCCGGTCGTCGGCACTCTTGGCCTGTTCGGCATCTTCGCCTTCTATTTCCTTGCCTGGCAGCGAGCCGGGCGCGACCCCCGGCCCGGAACCATCGTTCCCTTGTTCTCGCCGCCCGACGACCTGAGTCCCGCAGCAATGCGTTATTTGGTCGAAATGGACGCCGACAATCGGTCCTTCGCAGCCGCGCTCGTCGACATGGGGGTTCGCGGTCACGTCCGGATCGTCGAGGAGGACGGCGGCTGGCTCTCGGCCGACACGCGCAGGATCGAGCGCCTGGCCGGCTCTGCGCCGCTTCCGGAAGAGGAGCAGGCGGCGCTGGCCCAGCTCGTCTCGACCGGCCAGACGATCGAGATGAAACAGAAGAACCACTCGAAATTCTCCTCTGCAAAGAAAGCGTTGGAGAAGATTCTGAAGACTCGGTTCGAAGGAAAGATGTTCCACCGCAACTATGGTTGGGCGGCTGCAGGCGTTGCCATCTTCGTAGCCGCGCTGTGGCTTTCCGCCGCTGCCGTCGCACTTTCGACCGGCATAGCTGCGCCGATCGAGGTGGGGGTTGCCGTTGGCGCAATCCTGACGACGGCGCTGCTCCTGCTGCTCGTCAATCAGGTGCAGACCGTCGGCAAGTGCCTGCTCATCGCGGGTGCATTGCTCTTCGGACTCGGCGCGCTGGCGCTTGGGGTCCCGCTGTTCGTGACGGCGCTCGAGACGGGGTGGTGGTTTCCGCTCCTGCTCCCGGCGCTGGCGCTGCCGGTCGTGATTTCGGGCTTCTGGTGGATGTCTGCACCGACCATGGAAGGCCGAAAGGTCCTCGACCGGATTGCCGGCTTCAAGCAATATCTGTCGATCACCGAGCGCGACCGGCTCGACCGTATGACCCCGCCCGACGACACGCCCGAGCTCTTCGAGCGCTATTTGCCCTACGCGATCGCGCTCGGGGTAGAGAACCGCTGGGCCGCCCGCTTCGCCGGGGTGCTCGCCGCTGCCGCTGCCCAGGGCCAGCAGGGGTTCGCCTGGTATTCGGGTTCGCGCAGCCCGTGGAGCGACACCAACAGCTTCACTCGAAGCGTCGGATCGTCGCTCGCAAGCACCGTCAGCTCGGCTTCGACGGCCCCGGGTTCGAGCAGCGGCTCGAGCGGTGGCGGTTCGTCCGGCGGTGGCGGCGGCGGTGGCGGCGGCGGCGGCTGGTGATCAGCTCCAGGCCGGCCGCTTCAGGACCGCCGTCGGTTCATCATTGTAGAGGGTGTCGCTTAGGCGCTCGAACCCGAGCCGTTCGGCAAGCCGGAACGAGGGCGCATTCGACGGGTCGATGATCGCCCAGACCGGCGTCGGCTCGAGGCTGGCCTCGGCCCAGTCCAGGCCCGCCCGGCACGCTTCCGAAGCGATCCCCTGCCCGTGCACCTCGGTGGCGAAGATCCAGCCCATCTCGGGCTCCTCCCCGAATTCGGGCTCGAGAGCTCGCCAGGCGTTGAAGAGGCTGACCATTCCGACAATCGCCCGGTCGGATCTGCGGGTCACCGCCCAGCCGCCAAAGCCGAGCAGCGGCCAGCTTCCGACCGAGGCCGCCAGCCGGCGCCAGCTATCCTCGCGGGAGATGATCGGGCCGCTGAAATGGCGCATCACCTCGGGATCGCTGACGATCGCGAAGTGGGAGTCGAAATCGTCCTTGCGCCACGGGCGAAGGACGAGCCGTTCCGTTTCGATCTGCGGCGCTTCGCGGATCAGGAGCATGCCCGCTTGCCCCTCGGACAAGCTGCGCTCGGCACTATTGCTTGCCGAGCTTGAGCCCGCCGAAACGCTTGTTGAAGCGCGCGACCTGGCCGCCCGTGTCGAGCAGCTTCTGGTTGCCACCGGTCCAGGCCGGATGCACCTTCGGGTCGATGTCGAGGTGAAGCGTGTCGCCCTCCTTGCCCCAGGTCGAGCGGGTCTGGAAGGTGGTGCCGTCGGTCATCTCGACGTTGATTACGTGATATTCGGGGTGGGTACCGGATTTCATTTTGTCTTGTCCTTGAGATTGGCTGGTTTCCGACCAGCCGACAGGGATCGCGGCCCCATATATGGTGAGGCCGCATCTTGCAACCAATGGGGCCTCAGGCCGCCAATCGGGCGCCGTGCGGCTGCCGGAGGTTCGGAACAAGCCGTTCGGCAAGCGCAAAGCCGCCGAACAGGAGCGCCGCGAAGAACAAATCGCCTGCGAGCGTGTTCTGGAAAAACGGGATTGCGGCGACATAACAGGCAATCAGACCTTCCACAGTCCTGGGGTACCCTCCGCTAAGCAGCCACACTCCGAAGTTCGTGACGCCGAAGAAGAGGACGGAGCCCGCCACGGCTGCAGTGCCCACCCGGAGCATTGTCTTTCGACGCGCGATGACCCAGCCGATCAGCACCGTCGCGGCGACGCCGAGATAGACGAACACAATCTCCGGATAGAATCCGAGCACCAGGTCGCTCAGGAACAGCGCCGCAAGGGGTGCGATGAACGCCAGCGTCTGCCTCGGCAGGAAGGCGCCACTGAAGAGCGCCATCGCCGCGATCGGCGAGAAATTGGGCGGGTGCGGGAGCAGGCGCAACGCGGCGGCAGCGAAGATCGCCAGGAAAAGTGCAAAAAGGCGAGCCTTGTTGTCCATCGTCAGCCCCAGCTTGTCCATTGCTGCCGCTCATAGCCGCGGCTCGCCACATCGCAAAGGTGCCCGATTGACGAACCGCGATGCGCCGGACATAGCCACCCGAATGACGAGGTGCCGCCCACGAACGCAAGTTCGGCGGGGGCGGTTGAAAGGGAAGCCGGCGAAAATCCGGCGCTGTGCCCGCAACTGTGAAGGCCGGCCGAAATCAGACGGCGCCGGCCAAGTCAGGAACCTGCCCCGTCAGTCGTCCGCACCCGGCCGGGTTCAGCCGTGGAAGCGTGGCGCTGCATGGGCGACCGTGCGGCACCTCCGAGGCGACATGACGTGTCGTTGACGGAGGTTGCCTTGTGATCGTCCCTCTTTTTCTTCTCTTCGCCCAGGCGCCCGCGGTTGCGAGCGCTTCCGAAACGGAAAACGCCGAAGACACGCCGATCGTCGTCACCGCCTCACGCGTTCCCCAGGAGCAGTCGGAGACGGCGGCAAGCGCGACAATCATCGATCGTCGTCGGATCGACCGGCTGGGCGATCCCCTCGCCTTCTCGCTCCTTCGCCTTGTCCCCTCCGCCGCGGTCGAGACCGGCGGGCCGGCGGGAACCTTGACCCAGGTGCGGATCCGGGGCGCCGAAGCCAATCACAGCTTGCTGTTCATCGACGGCATTCGCGCCAACGATCCAGCGGCAGGCGACATCCCGCGATTCGAGCTGCTCAACGCCGATATCGTCTCCAGGATCGAGGTCGTTCGCGGGCCGCAATCGGCGCTCTGGGGCTCCGACGCGATCGGCGGAGTCATCGCCGTCAACGGGCTTCCCGCCGAAGCTCCGGGCCATCGCGCCAGCGGCGAAGCGGGCTCGTTCGGCTTCGGCCGTGCAAGCGGCTCGGTCGCTGTCACATCGTCCACGGCCAGCCTGGCCGGCGCGGTCGGCTGGCAGCGCGCGACCGGCATCGACAGCTTCAACGGGCGGGGCGACACGGACGGCTACCGCAATCTTTCGGCAAGGGTCCGCGGCAGCTGGAGCTTCGCTCCGGACTTCGAAATCGGACTGTCCGCATTTGCGCTCACCGGGCGGAGCGAGTTCGACGGCTTCGACCCCGTCACCTTCCAGCGCGCCGACACGCTCGACAGCAGCCGCAACCGGCTCTCCGCCGGGCGGCTGTGGATTTCCGGCGGGAACGACCAGGACGGCCTCAGCGGCACCGTGGCGGCCTCGCTGCTCGGCTCGTCAAACCGCAATTTTCTCGGTTCGGACGAAATCAACCGGACGCGCGGCAAGCGCCGGACCGCCAGCGGGCAGCTCCAGTTCCGTTTCAAAACCGGGGCATTGCGGCACATCGCGATCCTGGCGCTCGATCACGACCGGGAGGAATTTCATGCTCGCGACCTCATTTTCGGTGGTGCGAGCAATCAGGACCGGAGCCGCGACCACCAGGCGGTGACGGCGCAGTGGCGCTCCGAGATTGCGTCCGTCATCGCCGATCTCGCCGTCAGGCGGGACGCGTTCAGCAGCTTCGAGGACGCGACGACCGTCCGAGCGTCGGCGCTTGTCGCTCTGGGCGGCGGCTTCGCGTTGGCAGGATCCTATTCCGAAGGCATCGCCCAGCCGACCTTCTTCGACCTCTACGGCTTCTTCCCGGCCGCCTTCGTCGGCAATCCGTCGCTTAAACCCGAAAGTTCGCGCGGGTTCGAGGCGTCGCTCCGCTACCGCAACGGCGGGCTCAATGCGGCCCTGACCGGCTACCGGCAGAAGCTGCGCGACGAGATCGTCGATGTGTTCGACCCGGCGACGTTCCTGTCGACCACGGTCAACCGAACCACTCCAAGCCATCGCTCGGGCGCCGAAGCGGAGGTCGGCTTGCAAATCGGTCAAACGCTGAGGCTCACGGCCAATTACGCCTACCTCCACGCGACCGAGCCCGAATCGGCGGTGGCCGCTCAGCTCCGCGAGGTGCGGCGGCCAAAACACAGCGGATCGGTCGCGGTGGACGGCAGCTCGGGGCGGCTCACCTACGGCGTGTCGCTCGCGTATGTCGGCGCACGCATCGACACCGATTTCGACCTGTTTCCCGCCCGGCGCGTGCGCTTGAAGCCTTATTGGCTCGCCGGCGGGCGTGTCGCTTATGCGCTTCGCCCGGGCCTGGAACTCTTTGCCCGGGCGTCCAACCTGTTCGATGCCCGCTATCAGGATGTGTTCGGCTACCGGACCGAGGGCCGCGCCGTTTACGCGGGGCTCCGGATCGCCGGCCGCTAGCCGGTCTTTGGAGGGTCGGCGATCATCGCTGTAAAATTCGCTTCGGCGACGAGCTTCTCGTCAACCAGGGCGCGGCCGGCGAATTTGCAGACACTGGGCCGCTTTTGGACGAATTCGACCTCGAGCCGGAGAAGCACTCCGGGCTCGACCGGCACCCGGAATTTCGCGCCCTCGATCGCCATGAAATAGACGAGCTTGCCGGTGCCCGAGAGGCCGAGCGATTCGACGGCGAGGATTCCGGCCGCCTGCGCCAGTGCCTCGACGATGAGGACGCCGGGCATGATCGGCCGCCCCGGGAAATGGCCCTGGAAGAACTGCTCGTTGATCGTCACCGCCTTGATTGCGACGATGCCGCGATCCGGGTCGAGGCTCTCGACCCGGTCGACGAGGAGCAAAGGGTAGCGGTGCGGAAGCGCCGCCATCACCCGCCGGACGTCCAGCGGGCCGATGGCGTTCCCCTCCGCCTGCCGGTTCACCGTCCCTGCGGCTGCTGCTGCTGCCGCTGCTGCGGCAGCGGAGTTACGCTCACCGACGGGAGCGCGGCATTAACACCAGCAAGAACGGCATCTGTCACATTGATCGTCTGCGCGTGCGCGAGAGTTGCGTCGACATCCATGGCGATATTCGCGCCGCGCTGGGTCATCACCTGATTGATCACGGGGCGCATCCGCTCGTCGATCTGGCGGATCACATTGGCGCGGATCGACTGCAGGTTCTGCTCGGAGCGCTCGAGCTCCTGCTGTGCCTGCTGCTGCCTCTGTTGAAAGTCCTGGACCCGCTTCTGAAGAGCGGCATCCGGTTCCCTCCCGCTCAGCGCCTGCACGGCGGTCTGGATCGACCCCGCCTCAGTCCGAAGCTCGGTCGTAAGTGTCTGCTGCCGGTTCCGTAGGCCAGTCACCTGCGACTGCAGCTGCGTTTGAGCCGTACGGCAAGCATTGCACTCGCGATAGATACGGTCACTGTCGACAACAACGACAATTGCGGCAGGCGCGCGCTGCGCCTGAGCTGAAGTGGGGACTGCGAGTACAGTCGCGACGGCAGAAAGCAAAAGGATTCTATGCATTAGAATTGGGTTCCTACATTGAATGAGAAGAGTTTGGTATCGTCACCTTCTTGCTTGACGATCGCCTTGGCCAGATCGATCCGGAGCGGGCCGAACGGTGATACCCAGTTAACTCCGATACCGATCGAGACGCGTGGTTTCGGCGAATTGCCGAGAAACACTTCCTTGAAGCCGGGAACGAAGGTGTAGGTAGCAGGATTCGTTGTCGGGCAGATCGCCGGGGTCTGGGGGGGGATGACGGGAATCAGTGGATCGTCGGCTCCCAAAGGCACACAGGTACCGACCTGGTCGATGAGCTGTGGCCTCGTTAGGCCCCAGACCGATCCCACGTCGACGAACGCCGACGGGCGCAAGCCAAGGCTTCGGATCGAGGCGCTCGTCGGAACTTCCAGCTCGATGCGACCCATATAATATGCACGACCGCCGAGGGCGTCCGTGACGCGATCCCCCTCGTCATCGAGAATCAAATTGCCCTCAGAATCATAGGCTATGCGTTCGATTCGGGGTCCGATCCCCCGAATGTCGAACCCGCGCAACTGCGAACCGAAAAACCTGTCGGTCAGCCGGATCGGATCGCGTCCAGGCCCGGGGCTCTCTTGCAGCGAGTGAATGTACCCGCCTTCCAAATGAGCTGATAGAATCCAACCGCCGCTGACGCGCATCCACTTGGTGGCGTCGGCGCGAGTACGGATGTATTTCACATCGCCGCCGAGTCCGGCAAAGTCCTGTGAAAAGACCAGCCGCTGCCCGCGCGTCGGGCGAATTCCGTCGGTATCGTCATAAGCAGCCGAATGGCCGATCGATGAGGTGATTCGGCTTCCGATCTCGTCGCAAAGGTAGCGGCCGGCCTTCAGCGGATCACAAACCAGCTCAAGCGGACCCTCTGGACCGTCGGGATCGGTGAAAAAAAGATCCTTGCTGAGCGAGACCTCGTCCTGGACCAGCGAATAACGGAGGCCGTAGGTTAAATACTCGGTGATCGGAAAGCCGAGCCGAAGTCCGCCGCCGGTGCTCAGCTGAGAGTAGGTCTGGTTCCGCTCCCCGCCCCGGAAATTGAAGGCGCTGAAGTCCCGGCGATAGAGCTGTCCCCCAAGCAAGATTTGCTTGTCCAGGAAATATGGTTCGGTGAACCCCACGGAAACGGACTTGGAGTAGCGCGACCAGCTCACGTTTGCGTCGAGACTTTGGCCCATGCCGCGGAAATTCGACTGCTGGACCGCAAGCGAGAGCAAGAATTGCTCGAGACTTGAATATCCGGCGGAGAACTGCAGCTGTCCGGTTGGCCTTTCCTGGACATCGACCCCCAGGATCACGCGATCGCGGGCCGAGCCTTCGGTCTGCGTGATCTCGACATTCTCCTGGAAGAAGCCGAGCGACTGAATCCTGTCCTGTGAACGCTTGATCTTGATCGCGTTGAACGCATCGCCTTCATTCACCCGGAACTCGCGGCGAATTACCTTGTCGCGAGTGACCGTATTGCCTTGAATGTCGATGCGTTCGACGTAGACGCGAGGTGTCTCGCCAACCCGGAACGTCAAGTTCATCAGTTGGTTTTCAGCGTCGCGCTCGAACGCCGGATCGATGTCGGCAAACGCGTATCCGAGATTGCCCGCGACTTCGTTCAACTCGGTGACTGCGTCTTCCACAGCCTTGGCGTTGAACCAGCTTCCAGGTTCGATATCGACGACCTGCATGATCTGCTGCTCAGTCAGGTCCCGGACGGCACTCTGGGCGCCTACGGTACCGAATTTGTATCGCGGCCCTTCCTCGATCACATAGGTGATGATGAAGTCGCGGCGATCCGGGGTCAGCTCGGCAAGCGCCGAAACAACTCGGAAATCGGCATAACCCTCGGTGAGGTAGAAGGCGCGCAGCCTCTGCTGGTCGGCGGCGAGCCTGTCCGGATCGTAAGTGTCGTTCGACTTGAGGAAGCCAAGCAGGCCTCCAGCTTCGCGAGTGAACATCTCCTTGCGCAGACGTCCATCGTTGAACGCCTGATTGCCGATGATGTTGATCTGCCGGACTTTTGAAAGGGGCCCCTCGTAAATCTCAAACACAAGATCGACGCGGTTCTGATCGAGCTGGACGATCTTCGGCTCAACTCGGGCGGCAAATCGGCCCTCGCGCTTGTACAGCTCGACGATTCGTTCGACGTCGGCCCGCACCTTCGAGCGGGTAAATATCTCACGAGGCTTCAGCTGGATCTCGGGAAGGATTTTGTCTTCCTTGAGCCGCCTTTCCCCTTCGATAACGATGCGATTGATGACCGGGTTTTCCTGAACCGTGATCACGATATTGCCGGTATCGGCGCCGGTAATGACGACATCCGCGAACAATTCCGTCGCGTAGAGGTCCTTCAGCGCCTGATCGAGAGTCTCGGTCGTGTATGTCTGGCCTGGCTGCAGGTTCGAATAGGAAATGATCGTCGCCGGCTCGAGGCGCTGGTTACCGCGAACGCCGATCGAGCGGATGGCTCCTGCAATCTGCGGAGCCGCGACGAACGGAGCCTGTTGCGCAGCCGGGGGCGGCGCCGTCGGCGCCGGGACTTCCTGCGCCAGCAAGGGCACCGACCAGCCCCCGAGAGTTGTGCCGACTAGGAGCACGGTAGCTGCGCGCCTGGAAATCTTCGATTTATGTGGAGTCACTCGTCCCCGCCCTTGAAAAGCTGTGCCGTCCGCGAATGCGACGGCCCTTTGGATGTGCTGCCCTGCCCCAACCGACCTAGCCAATCAAGCGCCCGAGCTGTTCCCATAAGCCGAATGATCCAAGATCATTCACCGTTGTGAACAGAAGCAAGGCAAGGAGCAGTGCGAGACCTCCCCGAAATGCCCATTCCTGCGCTTGAACGCTAAGTGGCCGCCGCCGAACCGCCTCGACGGTATAAAAGAGGAGATGACCGCCATCCAGCACCGGGACTGGCAACAAGTTGATGAATCCGAGATTAATTGAAATGAGCGCCAGCAGCTGGACGAACTGAAACGGGCCGAGTGACGCCTGCTGACCGGCGACCTGAGCGATCTTCAAGGGCCCGCCGAGCTCTTCGATCGAGCGGCGGCCTGTAATGATCTGGGCCAGGCCCTCGATTATGGATGTGGTCAACAACCAGGTGTAGCGGGCCGCCTGCGGCACGAGCTCGGACGCCGGCACTCGCTCGAGCTGGCGACCGGCCGCCAGGACGCCGAGCCGGCCGAGCCGGTATTTCTGTCCGAACCGATCCTGCTCTTCGTGGACTCCCAATGTCATCCGCACGGTCGCTGCGGTGTCGCCACGCGCGATTCGAATGGTCACCTCCTCGCCGGGCCGAAGCGCGACGATTCGCTGCACATCCTCGAAGGACGACGTGCGCTGCCCGGCGACTGCCTCAATCCGGTCGCCTGGGCGAAGCCCTAATTCCGCAGCCGCGCTTCCCGGCTGCACCGCCATCACTACGTTTGGCGTCTGCGGCACGCCCCATGCGGCAAAGAACCCGGCGAAAATGATGATCGCGAGGAGGAAATTCGCCATCGGCCCCGCAAGAACGATCAGGAACCGTTGCCACACGGGCTTGCCGGCGAAGCTCTTCGGGTTTTTCGTGACCTTGCGCTCGACGGCCCCGGAGTGATGTTCATCGTCGACGAAGCGGACATAGCCGCCAAGCGGTAGCCAGCCGATCTTCCATCGTGTGCCGCTGCGGTCGGTCCAGCCGGCGATTTCGCGGCCGAAGCCGATCGAGAAGGTCTCGGCGCCCACTCCCAACAGCCGGGCAACGAGATAGTGACCGAGCTCGTGAAAGAAGACGAGCGGGCCGATCGCGCAGATGAAGGCGATGACGGTTAGCCAGAGTGGTGGCTGCTCGAGCATCAGCAGCAGTTCTCAATAATCATCGAATCGGAGTGCTGGCGCGTCTCCTGGTCCAGAGCGACCACGTCGGCGACGGATGCCGGAACCGGAACGTCGATTTTGTCGAGCGCCTGCTCGACAAGGCGGCTGATGTCGCAAAAGCCGATCCGGCCCTCTAGGAAGGCCTCGACGGCGACCTCATTTGCTGCATTGAGAACCACGGCCGCCCCTCCGCCACGCTCCAATGCACCACGGGCAAGGCGAAGGGCCGGAAACCGATGTGGATCGGGCGCCTGGAAATCGAGCCTGCCGATGTCGGTCAATGACAGGCGCTCGGCGGGCGTCTCCATCCGCTCGGGCCATGCAAGCGCGTAGGCGATCGGGATCCTCATGTCCGCGGTGCCGAGCTGGGCGAGCAGCGAACCGTCGACGAACTCGACCAGAGAATGCACGACCGACTGCGGATGGACCACGATGTCGATCCGGCTGGATTCCAGCCCGAACAGGTGATGCGCCTCGATCAGCTCGAGCCCCTTGTTCATCAAAGTCGCCGAATCGACCGATATCTTGGCGCCCATCGACCATCTGGGGTGAGCGATTGCCTGGGCGGGCGTGGCACTTCGCATCTGCTCAAGCGAGGATTCGTGAAAAGGGCCACCGCTCGCAGTCAGCACCAGACGTGAGACATCTTCTCGGCGACTTCCCGCAAGGCATTGGAAAATCGCGTTATGCTCGCTGTCGACCGGAAGCAGAACTGCACCGCTTCGCTCGGCCGCGTCGGTCATCAGAGATCCGGCGGTGACCAGCGCCTCCTTGTTGGCGAGAGCGACCGTTTTGCCTGCCTCTATCGCCGCCATCGTCGGGACGAGGCCGGCGCAACCCACGATCGCCGCCATTACCCAATCGGCGTCTCCAGCGGCGGCTTCGAAAAGCCCGTCTGCGCCCGACGCCGCCTTGCAAGTGCTCCCGCCGAGCTTGTCGCGCAGTTCGCCAAAGCGGCTGGAATCTGCGATCACCGCCAGCTTCGCACCGGTCCGCCGGGCCGCATCCGCCAACGCCTCGACATTGGTCTGTGCCGTCAAGGCGACGACTTCGAAGCGCTCGGGCGAGCGCTCGACCAGGTCAAGCGTCGACCGGCCGATCGACCCGGTCGCGCCGAGGATCGAGATTCGCCGCTTCATGCGACACCTGTAACGACAGCGAGAGCGGTAAGGATCGCTACCGGCAGCAGTCCGTCCAAACGGTCAAAAATGCCGCCGTGGCCGGGCAGCCAGGTACCGGAATCCTTCACACCCGCCCGCCGCTTCATCCGGCTTTCGAATAGATCGCCACCCTGGGCGACGACCGCGAACAGCGGCGCGAGCAACAGCAGGATGAGCGGCAAGCCGGTGAACAGCGCCCATGCTCCTCCGAAGACCGTCGCTGCGGCCACACCTCCGTACAGACCGGCCCAGGTCTTCCCCGGGCTGATGGTCGGCGCGAGCTTCGGCCCGCCGATCGCCCGCCCTGCGAAATAGCTCCCGATGTCGGTTGCCCAAACGACGAGGAAGACCCACAGCACGAGCCAAACCCCATTGTCGGCGCGATCCCGGATCCACAGCACCGAAAGCGCCGCCATCAATGCGTAAACGAACCCGGCCACATACCAGCCGGCACCCCAGCCGCGCGTGATTCTGGTCCATTCGTAAAAGACCGCGGTCGCGGCCGCGGCAGCAAGCAGCGCGAAGCTGTAGCCGCCTATCAACGCGGCGCCGAGGGCGATGAGGACCATCACAACGCTGGTCACCAACCGGATCGGAAGCTCGCTCATCGGCCGCCGAAACGCCGCTGGCGCGCTGCAAACTGGTCGAGCGCCGAACGGAACGCCTGCTCGTCAAAATCCGGCCACAGGATCGGCGTGAACACAAGCTCGGCATAGGCGCTCTGCCAGAGCAGGAAATTCGACAGCCGGACCTCGCCCGATGTCCTGATCACAAGGTCGGGGTCCGGAAGCCCGGCTGTTTCGAGCTCGGCGGCGACCGCCCCTTCGTCGATCGTGGCCGGGTCGAGCTCTCCCAAAACGGCCTTTCTAGCCAGTGACGCCGCTCCGGCGGCGATTTCCGACCTGGAGCCGTAGTTGAGCGCCACGACCAGGGTGAGCCGGCCATTGCCGGCTGTCTTTTCCAGCGCATCTTCAAGCTGCCGGCTCATCTCCGGTCCGAACGCGCGATAATCCCCGATCAGCCGGAGCCGGACCCCCTCGTCCATCAGCCTCTGGAGCTCGCGCCCCAGATAGTAGCGCATCAGCCCCTTGAGGTCGGATATCTCCTCGTCCGACCGGCGCCAGTTTTCGGAGGAGAAAGCGTAGAGCGTAAGCACCTCGACACCGGCGTCTGCGGCCGCCTCCAAAGTCCTTCGAACAGCCTCGGCGCCGGCCTTGTGGCCGGCGGCGCGCGGAAGGCCTCGCTGTTTCGCCCAGCGGCCGTTCCCGTCCATGATGATTGCTACGTGGCGCGGAACGGCACCGCCGTCTCCGGCAAGCGCCGCTGCCCCCTCCGCTGCAGCGGCAATGGGGGAGGTCACTTGCCGAGGATTTCCTTTTCCTTCGAGTGCGCGAGCTCGTCGATGTCCTTGATCGTATCGTCGGTCAGCTTCTGAATCTCCTGTTCCAGCCGCGTGCGCGCGTCTTCGCTGATGTCGTGCTTTCGCTCATCCTGCTTGACGTGATCCATGCCGTCGCGCCGAACGTTGCGGACCGCGATTCGCGCCTTTTCGGCATATTGGCCGACGAGTTTCGCGAGCTCCTTGCGCCGCTCTTCGGTCAGATCCGGGATCGGCAAGCGGATGAGCTGTCCCTCCGTGACGGGGTTGAGGCCCAGGCCGGCCGAACGAATCGCTTTCTCGACCGGCTGAACGTTCGAGCTGTCCCACACCTGCACGGTCAGCATCCGAGGCTCCGGAACGGAAACTGTCGCAACCTGGTTGAGCGGCATGTTGGTTCCGTAGACTTCGACCTGGATCGTATCGAGAAGCGCCGTCGACGCGCGTCCGGTTCGAAGCCCGCCAAGATCGTGCCTCAGCGCCTCGACGGCGCCGTGCATACGCCGCTCCAGGTCCGATGTGTCGATGCTCGTCGCCATCTTCTACTCCTCGTTCTGCACAACCGTCGCAGTTCCGCGGCCGGCGAGAACCTCGGCGAGATTGCCCGGCTGGCGGATGTTGAAGACGACGATCGGGATATCGTTGTCTCGGCACAAAGCCACGGCGGCGGCGTCCATCACCCGCAAATCGTCGCTGAGCACCCGATTGTAGCTTAGCTTGTCATAACGCTTCGCGTCCGAAACTTTCTTCGGATCGGCGGTGTAGATGCCGTCGACGCTGGTTCCCTTGAAGACTGCGTCGCAGCCCATCTCCGCAGCACGCAAGGCGGCAGCGGTGTCGGTGGTGAAATAGGGGTTTCCGGTGCCCGCGGCGAACAGCACCACTCTGCCCTTTTCCATATGCCGAAGCGCTCGGCGGCGAATGTACGGCTCGCTGACCGAGGACATCGGAATTGCCGATTGCACGCGAGTGTCGACGCCCTGGTTTTCAAGAGCGTTCTGCAGTGCAAGCGAGTTCATCACGGTCGCGAGCATGCCCATATAGTCGGCGCTGGTCCGGTCGAAGCCTTTTGCTGCAGCCGCGATTCCCCGGAAAATGTTGCCGCCGCCGACGACAAGGCAGAGCTCGTGCCCCTGCGCCTTGGCGGCTGCGATTTCGCCGGCAAGGCCGTTGACCGCGTCGGGATCGATCCCGAACTGCACGGGACCCATCAAAGCCTCGCCCGACAGCTTCAGCAGGATTCGGTTGAAGCGCGGGCGGGTCATCGGGGCTGGACTGTCCTCAAGACTGAAAGAAGGGCGGCCACGCTTTATGACGCAGCCGCCCCGATTCCAACAGCTTTGCGCTCACAGCCGCTCAGGCGACCGGCTCCGCCTTGTTGGTTCCGGCTGCCGCGGCGACCTCGGCAGCGAAGTCATCCTGCTTCTTCTCAATGCCTTCACCGAGCTGGAAGCGAACGAATCCGGCGATCTCGATGCCGCTTCCAGCCTCTTTCGCCGCCGATGCGAGGACGTCCGCAACCGGTGTCTTGTTGTCGATCACGAACAGTTGCGACAGCAGCGAACTTTCCTTGCGGAGCTTGGCGATGCTGCCCTCGACCATCTTTTCGGCGATGTTTTGAGGCTTTCCGCTCTCTTTCGCCTTTTCGATGGCTATCCCGCGCTCGCGCTCAATCAGCGCCGGGTCGAGCTGGTCGCCGGTCAGGGCCAGCGGGTTGGCCGCGGCGATATGCATTGCGATCTGCTTGCCGAGCGTCTGCAGGGTCTCGGCCGGAGCGCCGCTTTCGAGTGCGACGAGGACTCCGATCTTGCCGAGGCCCGGAGCCACCGCGTTGTGAACGTAAGACACGACCGCGCCCTGGTTGACCTCGAGCAGCTCGGCACGGCGAAGCGACTGGTTCTCGCCGATCCTGGCGATATTGTCGGTCAGCGCCTCCTGGACCGTTCCGCCGCCCTGATATTCGGCTGAAAGCAGGCTTTCGACGTCGCCGCCGTGCTTGAGCGCCAGCTCGGCGACATTGCGCACGAACTCCTGGAACTGCTCGTTCTTGGCGACAAAATCGGTCTCGGAGTTCACCTCCACAGCTGCGCCGCGGGTTGCTTCGACGGCAACGCCGATCAGGCCCTCGGCGGCGGTCCGGCCGGCCTTTTTGGCGGCTGCGGAAAGGCCCTTGGCGCGCAGCCAGTCGACAGCGGCCTCCATGTCGCCGCCGTTCTCGGTCAGCGCCTTCTTGCAGTCCATCATCCCGGCGCCGGTGCGCTCGCGAAGTTCCTTGACGGCGGCGGCGGTGATCTCAGCCATTTATCTTTCCTTTCATTCCCTTCCCGCCTGCGGAAGGGGCTTGGGGGAGGGTTTGGTCAGCATGGAAGTGGGAAGAACACCCTCCCCTCATTCCCCTCCCGCGAGCGGGAGGGGAAAAGCTCACGCCTGAAGCGCCGGCTCGGCGGGCGGCTCGGCCATTTCGCCGATGTCCTCGCCCTTCGCCTGGGCTTCGCCGGTCCGACCGGCGTTCGCTGCAGCCGCGACAGCGTCGCTGTAAAGGCGAATTGCCCTGCTGGCGTCGTCGTTGCCCGGCACCGGGAAGGCAATCCCGGTCGGATCGCTGTTCGAGTCCAGGACCGCGACAACCGGAATACCAAGGACGTTCGCTTCCTTGACGGCAAGCTCCTCCTTGTTCGTGTCGATCACGAACATGACCTCCGGAAGGCCGCCCATGTCACGAATGCCGCCAAGCGACTTCTCGAGCTTGTCGCGCTCGCGGGTAAGCTGGAGCACTTCCTTCTTGGTGAGGCCCTCGGTGTCGCCCGAAAGCTGCTCCTCGAGGCTCTTCAGTCGCTTGATGGAGTTGGAAATCGTCTTCCAGTTGGTCAGCATTCCGCCGAGCCAGCGGTGGTTGACGAAATGCTGGCCGCACGTCTGCGCGGCTTCGGCGATCGCGTCCTGAGCCTGACGCTTGGTGCCGACGAACAGCACCTTGCCGCCCCGAGCAACGGTCTGCTGGACGAAATCCAGGGCGCGCGCGAAGAGCGGCACCGTCTGGGAGAGGTCGATGATGTGGACGCCGTTTCGGTCGCCGAAGATGTACGGCTTCATCCGCGGGTTCCAGCGGTGGGTCTGGTGGCCGAAATGCACTCCGGCCTCGAGCAATTGCTGCAGGGTGACGACATTCGTCGCCATTGGTCTTCTCCTTCCGGTTCTGCCTCGACGGAGCCGTGTCACCAGCCTTGTGGCTGGCACCGGTATGTAAGCTCCGCCTGTGGGATGGCGCGCCCCTAGCCGAACAGGCGAGGCGATTCAAGCTGTTGCGGCAATCCGAGGAACGACTTGACAAGGAGGAACAAAGCAGGAACATTGTTTTGTCTCAACGGCGCTGACGTGCGACCAGCGCAACTAGGAACAGGGACGAAATCCCATGCTTGGACCGCTGTTGAACCTACTCTTCCTCGGTTGCCTGTGGATCGCCGGAAGCATCGCCGTTCGGCTTCTGCGCGACAGCCGAACCGATATCATTGCCGCGCTGCTCGGTCGCGGCGGGCTTAAGCGCCTGCCCCGGCGCGCCGGCGCTTGACTCGCGCGTAGCTGGCGATGCTGAACGGAAGCAGCAGCAGATAGAGGCCGGCGATCGCCAGCAAAGTCGACCAAGGGTTGGTGACCAGCGCCGTTCCGAGAAGGCCGATCCCGGCAATGGCGAACAGGCGCGAGGAGCGTCGGATTCGCAGGCTCGACCAGCTGTAGGTGGCGATGTTCGAGATCGTCAGCATCGCTACGAACAGCACCCAGGGCATCGTCACATACCAGGCCCGGAACAGCTCCATGTCGGTGAGCAGCCACAGATAGACCGGAATGAACGCAAGCCCGGCGCCGGCCGGGGCCGGCACTCCGGTCAGGAAGCCGGCGGATTTGTGCGGCTGCCAGTCGGCGTCGATCTGGGCGTTGAACCGCGCCAGCCTCAACGCGCAGGCAAGCGCCAGCGCAAGCGCCGCGATCCAGCCGAATTGCGGCGCATCCGTCAGCGACCACAGGAAGAGGACGATGGCGGGGGCCACCCCGAAGGCGATCACGTCCGAAAGGCTGTCGAGCTCGGCGCCGAACCGGCTGTCTGCCCGCAACAGCCTGGCGATGCGCCCATCCATCGCGTCGAGAATGCCGGCAAAAATAATCGCTGCCAGCGCCTTTTCCCATTCGCCACCAGCGGCGAATCGGATTGCCGTCAGCCCGAAGCACAGGGCCAGCGCCGTGACCGCGTTCGGAAGCAGCGCCCGGAACGCGATTCCTCCCTTTCCCGCCCTGCCGTCCGTCACTGACTGGTGCCCGTTAGGGCGGGCTCGATTCCGATTTCGGCAAGCATGGTTTCGCCGGCGATCGCGCGCTGGCCGAGCAGCACTTGCGGGCCCGTTCCAGCGGGAAGATAGACATCGACCCGGCTTCCAAAGCGGATCATCCCGATCCGCTCGCCCGCAGCGACCGAATCACCTTCGTGAACGAAGGTGAGGATCCGCCGTGCCACAAGCCCCGCGATCTGGGTGACCGCCATCTGGAAACCGCCCTCGCCCTCGATCAGGAAATGCTGCCGCTCATTTTCCTCGCTCGCCTTGTCGAGGTCGGCGTTGAGGAACTTGCCCGGCACATAAACCATCCGCCGCACTTTCCCGCTCACCGGCGAACGGTTGATGTGGACGTCGAAGACGCTCATGAAAATCGAGATCCGCACCATTTCCGAATCCGGCAGACCATCGGCACCGGCAAGCTCGCGCGGAGGCGGCACCTTGGCGATCATGGTGATCAGCCCGTCGGCGGGCGCAACCACGAAATTGTCGCCCTTGGGTGTCGTCCGGATGGGGTCGCGAAAGAAAGCGGCGACCCAGATGGTGAGGCCTACCCCGAGCCATCCGAGGAAATGGCTGACTCCCCCGTACAGGACGAGGGTGGCGACACCCGCGATCAAGAGGAACTTGCGGCCTTCCGGGTGAACCGACGGGAACCGCCATTTCACATTGGTCGTGACGAGCGGGCTGTCCGGCTTTTCGAGGGCGGGCATGGTGCAAGCCCTTAGAGTGACGAGGCGGCATTCACAATCGGGCGCGGTTGCGTTGGTTCGGAGGCTTCGCCTATGCGCCCGGCAATCCCAGCACAACAGGACGGCAAATGGCCAAGATCAAGGTGAAGAACCCGGTCGTCGAGCTCGACGGCGACGAAATGACGCGAATCATCTGGCAGTGGATTCGCGAGCGGCTGATCCAGCCGTATCTGGACGTCGACCTGATCTACTACGACTTGTCGATCGAGAAGCGCGACGAGACCGACGACCGGATCACCGTCGAAGCTGCAGAGGCGATCAAGAAGCACGGCGTCGGAGTCAAATGCGCGACGATCACTCCCGATGAGGACCGGGTCGAAGAGTTCGGACTCAAGAAGATGTGGCGCTCGCCGAACGGGACGATCCGAAATATCCTCGGCGGAGTCGTCTTCCGCGAGCCGATCGTGATGTCGAACGTGCCGCGGATCATCCCCGGCTGGACCGACCCGATCGTCGTCGGCCGTCATGCGTTCGGCGATCAGTACAAGGCGACCGACTTTCTGGTGCCGGGGCCCGGCAAGCTGACGATCAAATGGGCCGGCGAGAATGGCGACGAGCTGGAGTTCGAGGTATTCGACTTCCCCGGCTCCGGCGTTGCGATGGGGATGTACAACCTCGACGCGTCGATCCGAGACTTCGCCCACGCCTGCTTCAATTACGGCCTCAACCGCGGCTGGCCCGTGTACCTGTCGACCAAGAACACGATCCTCAAGGCCTATGACGGGCGGTTCAAGGACATCTTTCAGGAAATTTACGAGAAGGAATACAAGGCGAAATTCGAGAAAGCTGGTATCGAATATCAACACCGGCTGATCGACGACATGGTCGCCTCTGCCCTCAAGTGGAGCGGCAAGTTCATCTGGGCGTGCAAGAATTACGACGGCGACGTGCAGTCGGACCAGGTCGCCCAGGGCTTCGGCTCGCTCGGGCTGATGACTTCCGTGCTGATGTCGCCCGACGGCAAGACGGTGGAGGCCGAGGCAGCGCACGGAACCGTCACCCGTCACTATCGTATGCACCAGCAGGGCAAGGCGACATCGACCAATCCAATCGCGTCGATCTTCGCCTGGGCCGAAGGGATCAAGTATCGCGGCAAGTTCGACGACACGCCAGACGTGGTGCGCTTCGCTGAAACGCTCGAGCGGGTTTGCGTCGAGACGGTCGAGAGCGGGCAGATGACCAAGGATCTCGCGATCCTCGTCGGACCCGAGCAGCCGTGGATGACGACCGAGCAGTTCTTCGAGGCGATCCGCACCAATCTCGAAGAGGCGATGGGACTGGGCCTGAGCCCGGAAGAGTGATGGTCAGACAGAAAACCAAGGCGCGTCTCGACGTTCGGCAGGCCGAGGTCGCGGACGCTTCGGCAGTCGTCGACCTGGTCCATCGAAGCTACACGGACCTGCCGGGCTACACGGCCGCCGAAGTGCGCGCGCAGATCAACAACTTCCCCGACGGCTGCTTCGTCGCCGAGCTCGACGACCGCATCGTCGGCTATTGCGCGTCGATGCGGATCTCCGGGGACATCGCTCTAAAGCCTCACGGCTGGCGGGAGATCACCGGCGGAGGTCTTGGCTCGCGCCACGATCCGAAGGGAGACTGGCTTTACGGCTATGAGATGTGCGTCGACCCGAAGGTGCGCGGGACTCGTCTCGGCCGGCGGCTCTACGAGGAGCGCAGAAGCCTGGCCGAACGGCTCCAGCTAAGCGGAATCGTCTTTGGCGGCCGGATGCCGAACTTCGCCCGGTCTCGGCGCAAGGTCGATGGGCCGGAAGACTATCTTGAGAAGGTAGAGACCGGAAAGATCCACGACCCGGTCCTCAGATTCCAGCTAGCCAACGGCTTCACGCCTATTGCCGTTCTCGAGGACTATCTTCCGGGCGACAGCAAGTCGCTCGGCCACGCCGCGCTGATGGTGTGGCGCAACCCCTATGTCGAAAGTGACACTCCCAAAGAGTTTCGGCTTCCGCGAGGCGTCGAAAGCGTTCGTGTCGCCACCTGCCAGCTTCAGGCCCGAGCGGTGTCCAGCTTCGACGATTTTCTCGGCTATATCGACTATTTCGTCGATATCGCTGCGGATTACCGTTCCGATTTCATCCTCTTCCCCGAGATGTTCACGCTCCAGCTGCTTTCGTTCGAGGAAAAGGAGCTGTCACCGCTCGAGGCGATTGAAAAGCTTTCGACCTACACTCCGAAGATCCGAAGCGCGCTGGCCGACATGGCGCTCAAGTTTAATATCAACATCATCGGCGGCTCCCACCCGACCCGCACCGATGATGGCGACATCCAGAATGTAGCGTTCGTCTGCCTTCGGGACGGCTCCGTGCACGAACAGGAGAAGATCCATCCAACTCCAAACGAGCGCTATTGGTGGAACATCAAGGGCGGCGACTCGGTCGACGCCATCCAGACCGACTGCGGCCCGATCGGAGTGCTCATCTGCTACGATGCGGAATTCCCCGAGCTCGCTCGCCGGCTTGCTGACGAAGGCGCGCGAATCCTGTTCGTCCCCTTCTGCACCGACAACCGCCAGGGCTACATGCGCGTTCGCTACTGCTGCCACGCGCGAGCAGTCGAGAACCAATGCTTCGTCGCGCTGGCTGGCAACGTCGGCAATTTGCCCAAGGTCCACAACATGGACATCCAATATGCGCAAAGCTGCATCCTAACGCCGTGCGACTTCCCCTTCGCCCGCGACGGAATCGCCGCCGAGGCGAGCGAGAACGTCGAAACCCTGACGATCAGCGACATCAATCTCGCCGACCTTAACTGGGCGCGTGCCGAAGGAACGGTGCGCAATCTCGCGGACCGGCGGTTCGACCTTTACGACGTTAAATGGCCCAAGCCGAAGCCCGGAGAGGGCGCGCCGATGAAGCGGCCGCCGACGACCGAGCCTCACACGCCGGGCGGAGGCTGAGCGGGAGACTCGACCCGTTCGCGACGAATTCCGAGGCCGATTGCGCGGCCCGGAATTCGCCGAAGCAGCGGGAAACGGTCCAATAGCCTGATCGCAAGCGGCGCCTTCCGGATCGGCTCGCCGGGCTCCAGCAACCGCCCGATGATATTGTCCTGCGCAAGCTTCTGCGCCCGCTGCACCACCCGCGTGGGAAACAGCCGCCGCTCCTGAACCTTTGGGAGGAGCGGATTCACGTCCTCGCCGCGCGCGAGCGGCCCCGCGAGCGCATTGGCCGCCGCAACCGCGTCCTGAACCGCGAGATTGATGCCGATGCCTCCGATCGGAGACATTGCGTGCGCGGCGTCGCCGATCGCCAGCAGGCCCGGCCGGTGCCAGCAGGTCAGCCGGTCGAGGGCGACACTCAGCAGCTTCAGGTCCTCGACTTCGTCCAGTTCGCTGAGATCCAGGTCGGGCGCCGCCGAGGCGACGATCTCGCGGACGTACGCGACGCCCTTGCTTTTGATCTCGTCCGCTTTGCCCTTGGGGATCACCAGCGCGCACTGCCAATAGTCGCCGCGATCGATCAGCACGAGCAGCCGGCCCCGTTCGAAGTTCCCGCGCACGGCCTCGCCGCCGGGGTCGGGCTTGGCAAGGCGGAACCAGAGGACGTCCATTGGCGCGCCGAGCTTTTCGACTGGAAGCATGCCATCGCGCACCAGCGAATCGCGCCCGTCGGCGGCAATGGTGAGCGGCGCTCGCAATTCACGGCCGTCCTCGAAGCGAACGCCGACGATGCTCCCCTCTTCTTCCACGAAGCTTTCGACCGGCGCACTCATCTCGAGATGGAAGCCGGGCCACGCGCTCGCCTCATCGCGCAGGAAGTCGAGGAACTCCCACTGCGGCATCATCGCAACGAACGGTGCGGGAGTGTTGAGGTTGGACAGGTCTCCGATCGTCCACTCGCGGCCGGCGATCTCGAGCCTGGCCTGCTTCACGCGGTTATGCGGCCGCTCCAGGAATCGCTCGAGCATACCGAGCTGGTCGACGATCTCCATCGTCGAAGGGTGCACGGTGTCGCCGCGGAAATCGCGGAAGAAATCGGCGTGCTTTTCCAGCACCAGCACTTCGCAACCGGCGCGCGCGAACAGCAGCCCCGCCATCATTCCCGCCGGTCCGCCGCCGACGATGATGAGGTCGAGGTCCGCCTTCACCAAGTTGCTACAGTGACAAGCATCGTTCGCGCTGCTTAGAACAACATATGGCAGCTGAGCTAGGCGGACACGGAATGCGCGACGCGCTGGTCATCCTCGGCGCTGCCGGGGTCGTCATCCCGGCGTTCGCCCGCTTCCGGATCAGCCCCATCATCGGCTTCATCCTCGTCGGCCTGGCTGTCGGCCCCGCCGGCCTCGGATCGCTCGCCGATGAGTATCCGTGGCTCAGTTTCATCACCATCTCGGATCGCGAGGCGGTTGCGCCGTTCGCCGAGCTTGGAGTCATCCTGCTTTTGTTCTCGATCGGGCTCGAGCTGTCGTTCCGCCGATTGTGGGGAATGCGCAGGCTCGTGTTCGGGGTCGGTGCCGCCGAGCTGCTTGGCTCCGCAGCAATCATCGCCATCGCACTGAACTTCGTCGGCCAGGGTTGGCCGGGCGCGATCGGTCTCGGCCTCGCACTCGCCCTATCGTCCACTGCGCTGGTGATTCCTCTCGTCGGCACCAAAGGTCCGGTCGGCCGGTCGGCACTGGCGATGCTCCTGTTCGAGGACGTCGCCATCGTTCCGATCGTCTTCGCGCTGGGGGCAATGTCGCCTTATGCGGCAGATGCAGGCGTCGGGAACCTCTTCACAACCATGCTTCTGGGAGGCGCTGCGGCCGTCGCAATGCTGATTGCCGGACGGTTGTTGCTCCCGCGTCTGTTCGCTCAGGCGGCGCGCACCAAGAGCCCGGAGCTTTTCCTCGCCGCCTCACTGCTGGTGGTGATCGCGGCGAGCCTCATCACCTCCGCGATCGGCTTTTCCCCCGTCCTCGGGGCGCTGATCGCTGGCATCGTTATCGCCGAGACCGAGTACCGCGGCGAAGTTGAAGTCATAACGGCACCTATCCGCGGCCTTGGCCTGGGGATTTTCCTGATCACCGTGGGAATGAGCGTCGACGTGAGGCTGGTCGCCGGAAGCTGGGAAGAAATTCTGCTTGCCGTCGTCGGAGTGCTGACCGTCAAGGCTCTGGTCACCGGCGTTCTGCTTCGGATCGAGGGCGCGAGCCGCTCGGTCGCCGCCGAGACCGGTGTCCTGATGGCCTCTCCGTCGGAAACCACGCTCATCGTCCTTGGCGCGGCGAGCGCGGCCCAACTAATCCAGGCGGAGACCGCGGCATTCTGGCAGATCGTCACCGCGATCGGGCTGACGATCACGCCGCTGCTCGCCAAGCTCGGTCGCCTCGCTGGTCGGCGAGCGGAGCGTGACATGCCGACGCAGGTAACCGGCTCTCTCCAGGAAGGCGGGACCGGAAAGGTCGCAATCTTCGGCTTCGGCCGGGTTGGACGGATGGTCGCCGAGATGCTCGAAGCCCACGGCAAGAAATATGTCGCGATCGACGCCGACGTGGACACGGTCGCGGCAGCGACACGCGACGGCTTTCCGGCGATCTTCGGCGACGTCTCCCATCCCGAGCTCATCGCCCGGCTGCAGCGCGGCGGCCCGTCAGCCTTCATCCTGACGATGGATAATCCGGTGCTGATCGCCCGGGTCGCGAAGCGGCTGCGCCAGGAGTTCCCCGATCTGCCGATCGTCGCTCGCGCGCGCGACACCGCCCATGCCGCCAAGCTGTACCGGGCCGGGGTGACCGACGCGGTGCCGGAGACGCTGGAGGCGTCGCTGCAACTCTCCGAGGCTGCCCTTGTCGATCTTGGCGTTGCGATGGGCCCGGTGATCGCCTCGATTCACGCGAAACGCGACGAGCTTCGCGCCGAAATCAAGGCTGCGGCGGAGATGGAGGAAGAGCCGCGGCTCGGAAGCCGGCGGCTAAGGGACGCCGCTCAGCCGTCGGAAGCGGGCTCGAAGCGGAGCACCCCCGCGACGTAGCTCTTGCGCTTGGGATCGTCGGCGGGATGGCAACTGCCGTCGTAAACAATGACTTCCCTGAAATCGAACGGCGACACGCCTTCAAGGCAGGCGGCGTTGACTCCGAGTTCATCGGGGTTCGAGCGGCGCTTATGGTGGGTGTAGATACCGCAGACGCTGCAGAAGTGATGTTCCGCCGTCCCGGTGTTGAAGCGATAGGTCGCGAGATCACCTTCGCCTCGCGTGACCTTCAGGCGACCGGCGTTGGCAGTCACCGCGATCGCGCCTCGCATTCGGCAGATGCTGCAGGTGCAGCGGCGTGCCGAGGACAGGCCGTGAGGCAGCTCGACCGTGAACTTCACCGCGCCGCAGTGGCAAGAGCCTTCGAGGGTCACCGGACGAGAGGATATCACGTCGATCTTCATATGCAGGTCCTTCGCTCCAGGAGCATCTCCGACGCCGAGCCGGCTATCGGAACACCGACAGCAGCGATGCACTGTCGTCGGTCCACAAAAGCGTCTTGTTCGTCGTCGGCCTCCAGAACGACTCCTCGCTCAGCCGAACGAGCGTCTCGATGGTCGCTGGCGATCGAGACAGAGCGATCCAGTCAGAATCAACCTCGTGGCGGTGATCCCAGGAAGGAGAGAACTTCCCGAACCGGCTCGCCCACCCGGGCACGGCCGCGACCACCGACTCCAGGTTCAGGTGCCTGTTGGAGACATGAACTAGCAACAGGCCGGCCGGCTTGAGGTGGCGTCCGTAGATTTCGAACGCCTCTTTCGTAAGCAGGTGCATCGGCACCGCATCCGACGAAAAGGCGTCCACGACCAGCACATCGGCGCTCCCTGGCGGTTCTTTGGCGAGCTCGAGCCTTGCGTCGCCGATCACCATCCGTGCGTCGGGAGCGCACAGCGGCACAAACGAGAATCGCCCCGAGTCGGTAGCCAGATCCACGACGGCCGGATCGAGCTCGAAAAAGGTCCAGCGTTGACCTGGCTGCTTGTAGCAGGCCAGCGTTCCTGTCCCGAGACCGACGACCGAGACGCTCGCCTGTGGCCCGAACATCGGGCCAGCGAGCTGGAGTGAGCGGCCGACGCCAGACTCCCTGCCGTAATAGGTGGTTGGAAATCGCTTCCAACCCGCACTCAGCAGCTGGACGCCGTGCAAGGTCGTTCCGTGCAGCAGCTGGCGCGCCTGGCTCGTATCAACAATGGAATAGACTCCGAAATAGGTCCGGATCATCCTGTCCGGCGCCGCGGAGAGTTGCAGTTTCTGCCACGCTCCTCCCAGGATCATAGCGGCCAGCATGGTGCTGGTCAGGAACAGCCGGCTGCCGACGGCGAATGTGCCGATCATGAGCGCCGCCAGTGAGCCATATTGGGCGAGCTCGGCGTTGTCCGGCGCCGAAAAGGCAACCGCAAGCGCACCTCCGACCAACAGAACCGACAGCCCTGCCATCGCGGCCAGGACTCGCGGCCGTTCGAGCCAGCGGCTCGGCACGATCGCCCACGGGGCCGGCAGCAGCGTAACCGCTGCCGCGATCAGCAGAAGTGGATATTCATAGGTCCAGTCGAAAATCAGGGGCGCGACCAGCGCGCAGAACAGCCCGCCGAGCGCGCCTCCGACCGCGATTGCGAGATAGAAGCCGGTCAGCTGCTTCGGATCCGGCCGGGTCTGGTAGATTTTGAAATGGCAGGCGACCGAAATGGCGAACAGCGCAATCAGCACGATCACGACGATCACGGGCAACAGTCGGTCGTCCAGGAACAAGGCAATGGCGGCCGGGACGAGCATATACGGAGCGATCAACGCGACCAGCCTTGCTGCGCGCCCTCTGGACGCGAAGGCAACCGTGAAGCTGAGGAGGTAAAGGCCGAGCGGAAGCACCCACAGCAGCGGCATCGGCATGATGTCGGTGGTGATGAACTGCGTCGTCGCCAGCATCAGCCCCGAAGGGACGAAGGCGAGCCACACCCATTTGAGGGAGGCCCGCAGGCCCGTTCGCTGGATCTCCGGTTGGACCGGATCGGCCCGCTCGCCTTTGCCCAGTGTCCATGCGCAGCCGAGAAGCAGGACGAGAAGAAGGCCGTAGCCGCCACTCCACAGCAGCCGCTGGGCCGTTACCGGCAATAATGGCTCGAGCAGGAGCGGATAGGCGATAAGGCCGCAAAAGCTGCCGAGGTTGGACGCGGCATAGAGCGGATAAGGGTCGCCGCCGCCGCTGGAGGCGAACCAGCGCTGCAGCAGCGGCGCATTGGCCGAAATGAGGAAGAAGAGCGGCCCGATGGAGGAAAAGAACAGCCACGGAACCCACAGGAACGCGCTGATGCCCGGCGGAAGCGTGGCCGCAGACAGCCCGATCGGAAGGAACAGGGCAGCGACTAGCATCAGTGCAAGATGCAGCCGCGCTTGGGATCTCGCGGAGTGACGTGCCAGCCAGTGCGCATAAGCGTAGCCGCCGAGCAGAAGCAGCTGGTAGGACACCATCGCGGAGTTCCACACCGCCGGCGCCCCGCCCAGCCGGGGAAGCGCGACCCGCGCGATCATCGGCTGCACCAGGAACAGCAGGAACGACCCGGCGAAGATTGCTGCCGGGAACAGCAGCCGGCGCGCAGCGGCGCGCGTCACCGGATAGCCCACCGATCTGGCCATCAGGCGGCGAGTTTCTCCAGCTCCAGCCGCACCGCTTGCAACGCTTCCGTGGCTTTTTCGCCGTCGGGCCCGCCGCCCTGGGCCATGTCCGGACGGCCGCCTCCGCCCTGCCCGCCGAGCGCCGCGACGGCCGCCTTCACGAGCTCGACAGCGTTGAACTGCCCGGTAAGGTCGTCGGTAACGCCCACGGCGACGCTGGCGCGGCCGTCGTTGACCGCGACCAGGGCAGCAATCCCCGAACCGACACGCTGCTTCATTGTATCAACTGCGCCGCGCAAGTCCTTGGGATCAAGCCCTTCAGCAACCTGACCAAGAAACTTGTGCCCGTTGACGCGCTCTGGGTCCGGAGCATCGGACTTCGATGCTCCGCCACCCATCGCCAGAGCCTTTTTCGCGTCGGCGAGCTCGCGCTCGAGCCGCTTTCGATCCTCGACGAGGATCGCGACCCGGGCGGGAACCTCGTCAGGCGCACTCTTCAGTGCCGTCGCCGCTTCGCGAAGCTTGGCCTCGCGCTCGGAAAGCCACTGCCGAGCCGCCTCGCCGGTCAGCGCCTCGATCCGGCGGACCCCCGACGACACCGCGCTTTCCGACACGATCTTCAGCAACTGGATATCGCCAAGCGCGCGGACGTGGGTGCCGCCGCACAATTCGACCGAATAATCGGCATCTTCGGTCCGGCCCATCGACAGCACGCGCACCTCGTCGCCATATTTCTCGCCGAACAGCGCCATCGCGCCCGCAGCGATCGCCTCGTCCGGAGTCATCAGCTGCGTCGTCACCGGCTCGTTCGAGCGGATCTGCGCATTCACGTCGGTTTCGACCTGTTCGATCTCCTCGCGCGTCAGTCCCTTTGGGTGCGAGAAATCGAACCGGAAATAGTCCGGTGCGACCAGGCTGCCCTTCTGGGTCACATGGCTGCCGAGCCGGTGGCGAAGCGCCGCGTGCAGCAGGTGGGTCGCACTGTGGTTGGCGCGGATCCGGTCCCGCCGCTCCGAATCCACCTTCTGGTGGACGGTGTCGCCGACGCTGAGCTCGCCGGCCACCACCCTGGTCCTGAGCACGTGAAGGCGGCCGAGCGGCTTTGATGCGTCCTCAACCTCTCCTTCGAATCCCTTGAGGGTAGACAGCTTTCCGCTGTCGCCGGTCTGGCCGCCGCTCTCGGCGTAGAATGGCGTCTGGTTGGTCAGGACCTGCACCGTCTCGCCGGCTTCGGCATTCTCGACGCGGGCACCGTCCTTGACGATCGCGAGCACGACGCCTTCGCCTTCGTCCCCGGAATAGCCGGTGAACTCGGTGCTCCCGAACTCCTCGGCGAGGTCGAACCACAGCTCGTCTGACGCCTTCTCCCCCGAGCCTTTCCAGGCGGCCCGAGCCGCGGCTTTCTGCTTCGCCATCGCTTCGTCGAATCCCGCCCGGTCCACCTTCAGTCCGCGGGCGCGCAGCGCGTCTTCGGTGAGGTCGTACGGAAATCCGTAGGTGTCGTAGAGCTTAAAGGCCGTTTCGCCGGCCAGCGTCCCGCCTTCCGGAAGCTCGCCGGTTGCTTCGTCAAGCAGCTTGAGCCCGGTCACCAGAGTCTGCCGGAACCGGCTCTCCTCCTGCGCCAGGACCTGCTCGAGAAGCGGCTGCGCCCGCACAAGCTCCGGATAGGCGGCGCCCATTTCGGCGACCAGCTCCGGCACCAGGCGGTGCATCAGCGGCTCCTTCGCCCCGAGCAGGTGAGCGTGGCGCATCGCCCGGCGCATGATCCGGCGGAGCACATAGCCCCTGCCCTCATTCGCCGGAAGAACACCGTCGGCGACGAGAAAACCCGACGCGCGCAGATGGTCGGCGATCACCCGGTGGCTCGCCTTGTTCTCGCCCTCGGCTTTCGTGTGGGTGAGATCCTCGCTGGCCTCGATCAGGGCGCGGAAGGTGTCGGTATCATAATTGTCGTGGACGCCCTGGAGCACCGCGGCGATCCGCTCGAGGCCCATTCCGGTGTCGATGCTCTTCTTCGGAAGCTCGGTGACGATCTCGCCGGCCGCCTGCTCGTACTGCATGAAGACGAGGTTCCAGATCTCGACGAAGCGGTCGCCGTCCTCATCCACGCTACCCGGAGGCCCGCCTGCAATATGGTCGCCATGGTCGTAGAAGATTTCCGAGCAGGGTCCGCACGGTCCGTCGTCGCCCATTGCCCAGAAATTGTCCTTGGTCGGGACTCGGATGATCCGCTCATCGGGAAGCCCCGCGATCTTCTTCCACAGGTCGAACGCTTCGTCGTCGGTGTGATAGACGGTGACCGTCAGCCTGTCGGGGTCGATCTCCCATTCCTTGGTGGCGAGGTTCCACGCCAGCTCGATCGCCCGGTCCTTGAAATAATCGCCGAACGAGAAATTGCCGAGCATTTCGAAGAAGGTATGGTGCCGGGCGGTATAGCCGACATTGTCGAGGTCGTTGTGCTTGCCTCCGGCCCGAACGCACTTCTGAGAGCTTGTCGCGGTATCGTACGGCCGGGATTCCAGCCCGGTGAACACGTTCTTGAACGGCACCATGCCGGCGTTGACGAACATCAATGTCGGATCATTGTGTGGGACGAGCGGCGCCGACGGAACGCGCGCGTGACCGGCCTTCTCGAAATAGTCGAGGAAGGAGCGGCGAATGTCGTTGGTCGAGCTCATCTTGCAGCCGATGTAAATGCGCTGTTGCACTGCGGCAAGGAGCGTGCCTTCCCGACGGGACCTCTTTTCCGCTAATCAGCGCAGGTCCACACGGGCCAGGGGAACAGCGGCCTTGATTCGATCCATTGCCAGCCTGACTCACGTAGTGAACCTCAAAAGCGCGCTAGTCGCCGCGCTTGCCGTGCTGTCCACGTGGGTATCGCTGAGACTGGGAATCACCGCTGATTTCCCACTCACTCTCGTTGCCACCGCGATCGTCTTCCCGCTCGTCTTCTCGATCAGCACGGCATATCAGCGGCGCGAGAAGGCGCTGGAAGACTATGGGAAGCTCAAGGCGCTCGGCCGCTCCCTCTACCTTGCGTCGCGCGACTGGCTTCCCCGTCAGGACAGTAGGCGCGATGGCGAACTGAAGGCGGCGCTGTACGAACTGCTCAGCGCCAGCCGTGACATGTTCACCAGCCCGTTGACCGATATGGCGCGTTACGAGGCGCGCATTCATGTCGCGTTCGGCCGCCTCTCCCTCTTCGTTCGCGATATGCGGGGAGCGGACCTTTCAGCCACCGAATGCTCGCGCCTCAATCAATATGTCAGCCAGATGATGACGGCTTTTGAGAACATAAAGCACATCTACGAATATCGGACCCCACGGACGCTGCGCGCATTCAGCGAATTCTTCATCCTTCTCCTGTCCGTCCTCTACGGCCCCTATTTCGCCTACCAAGCCATCGAGTTCAGTCCCGATCTCTTCTTCGTCATGCCGGCGCTGTTCGCTCTGATCCTGGTCGGGCTGTCCAACATCCAGGACCATCTCGAAAATCCCTTCGACCAGATCGGCCAGGACGATGTCGCGATCGATCCCGACCATTTTCTTGCGACGCTCGAAAGCAACAGAGTGGCCACCGCAACTCCCGCGCGTTAGGCGGCTTTGATGGCAAGACGCCCCGCATCCACTATCCCGGCCTACAAGCGGCGCCGGCGGCGAGGATCTGTCCTCGGCCGGATCTTTGGCTGGATCGTCAAGCTTGTGCTCGCCTTTCTCATCATTTCGGTCCTGTGGGTGCTCGCCTACCGCTTCATCAATCCGCCGATCACCGCGACGATGGTCGGCGACATCGTCGCCGGGCGCGGCGCGAACCGCGACTGGATGCCGATCACGCAAATCGACCGAAACATGGTGCGGGCGGCGATTGCCGCCGAGGACAGCAAATTCTGCCAGCACAATGGCTTCGACCTGCAGGCGATTGAGCAGGCAGCCCAGCGCAACGCGTCAGGCGGCCGAATCCGCGGCGGCTCGACGATCAGCCAGCAGACCGCGAAAAACGCCTTCCTGTGGCAGGGCGGCGGCTATTTCCGCAAAGGCCTCGAAGCCTGGTTCACCCTGCTTATGGAGCAAATGTGGCCCAAGCAGCGGATCATGGAGGTCTATCTCAACCTCGCCGAAACAGGCATCGGCACGTACGGCGTGAATGCCGGCGCGCAGCGCTATTTCGGACGCGACGCAAGCGCGCTGACGGCGAACGAGGCGGCACGCATCGCGGCGGTTCTTCCGCTTCCCAAGGCGCGCGGCGCGGTCGCCCCGAAGGGCTTCACCCGGCGCTACGGCAATACCATCGCTGCCCGGATGGGGGCCGTTCGGCGCGACGGGCTCGATTCGTGCGTCTACGAGGGCATCACGGCGCCCGATTCGAAGACGCCGCCGCCGGTCACGACCAGGACTCGGCCGCTTCCGGGCGAGGAATATGAGACTCAAGGGCCGATTGCGCCGGTTGAGGAGCCGATTGGCGAGAGCCCCGGGGAGAGTCCGGCAGCGACTGAGGCCGGGGGCGAGAATTTGGTCGAACCGGTCAATCAGGTGCCGGAGCCAACGTCCGAGATTCCGCAGGAACCCCCACCCGGCGCCGGCTGACCCTCCGTTCACCGCAGCGACTCATTCGCAATAGGAACGCCGCGCCTGTCACGCCGTTGATTCCTCAAGCATAAAAACGAAGGAGGAATGAATGGCCACGCGTACCAGAAGCCGTAGTTCGGGCAAGAGTTCGAACCAGAGCAACCGCACCAGCAATCAGGGAAATAGGAGCGCCTTCTCCTGGGGCGAGAATGCCGGCCCGATGATCGGCGCGGCGATCGCCGGAGTGGCGATCGGATTCGCCGCCAACATGGGCCGAAAGTTCGTGACTCAGAGCATGTCCGGAATGTCCGGCGACTGGGACGAGGTCCTCGCCACCGAGCACGAGGCGACGCTGGCAATCTTCGGCAAGATGCTCGCGACCGACCAGAGCCAGACCTGGAAGCGCGGAATGCTGCTGATGAAGCTTGAGCATGCGCTCGACAAGCACGCCCACGAGGAGGAGATGATCATCTACCCGGCTCTTCGCGAGGCCAACATGGAGACCGACTCGGACCACCTCAACGAGGAGCATCTGCAGATCAAGACGTTCATCTACGAGCTCCACCAGATGGAGACCGATGCTCCCAACTGGCTCGAGAAAGTTCGTGAGTTCCGCGACCTCGTCAAGCGCCACGCGCACGAGGAAGAGGATGAAATCTTCCCGAAGTTCAAGAAGGACCTGACGGAAGAGCAGAATTCGCGGATCACCAACCTCGTGAACCGCGACGGCTTCTGGCAGGCGTAATGCGCGCAGACGGTCCGGTGGACAGGCGAGCTAGCTGACCAAGGCCAGCTTCGGCGGCTCCTGGACCGACAGGTCGACGCTTCCCTCGCCGGCGATTCGCTCGACCCGGGCTGCAAGCTCGGCATCGAGCACGAAGTCGCGCCCGGCCAGGATCGTCGCGTCGCCGCCGCCCGACAGCGGAACCACCAGGCGCACCATGCCATTGCCGCCACGGCTGGCCGAAAGCTCGGCCGCGATCGCTCCAACGAGCGCCTCATCGGCCAGTTTGACGGCCATCTGCAGCCGGCTTTGCCTGGCGAGCTCTTCCAGCGCCCGAAACCTTTTCACTGCGACGCGCGGAAGCTCATCGCCCGGCCTTCGGTCCACCTCGACCGTCAACACCCCGCAGGCGCCGCTCGCCGCCGCCTTCTGAAGCGCGTCGATCGGCTCGTCGTCGAAGGCCGTTGCCTGGAACTGACCGGATGAATCGCTGAGCGTTGCTATCAGGTACCGCCGCCCGCGCGCGGAGGTGCGCCACCGCGTGTCTTCGACCAGCGCCGCCATGGCTGCCGTCGCGCGTCCATCCTCGGCCGAAATCGGAAGCGAGGCCAGCTCCGCGAAGCTGCGCACCTTGTGCGCCGCGAGCAGATGCCGATGCGAATCCACCGGATGCGCCGAAAAGTAGAAGCCGTACGAATCCCGCTCTGCCGCCATTCGCTGGGCCAAAGTCCACTCCGCCTGAGGAAGGCGGATCGGAGGGACGCTCGTGTCGGCGGACCCGAACAATCCGTGCTGCCCGCTTTCCCGCTGCTCGGCGGCGCTTGCTGCGTGCGCCAGGATGGTCTCGGCCGCGGCGAAGACCGACGCCCGGTTGGACTCGAGCGGATCGAACGCACCGGCGCCGGCCAGGCTCTCGATCTGCCGGCGGTTGAGAAGGCGCGGATCGATCCGTTCGGCAAAGCCGTCGAGTGACTTGAACGGCCCCTTGGCCTGGCGCTCTTCGACAAGCGCCTCCATCGCTTTCTCGCCGACGCCTTTGAGGGCACCGAGCGCGTAGCGGACTGAATCGTCGTCGACGGTAAAGCGAGCCTCGCTGGAGTTGATGCACGGCGGCAGGCACTCGACTCCGCCTCGGCGCATGTCCTCGACGAACAAGGCCAGCTTGTCTGTTTGCGCCGTGTCGAAGCTCATCGAGGCCGCGTAGAATTGGGGCCGGTGGTGAGCCTTGAGCCACGCTGTCTGGTAAGCGACCAGGGCATAGGCCGCCGCGTGGCTTTTGTTGAAGCCATAGCCCGCGAACTTGTCGATCAAGTCGAACAGCTCCGACGCTTTGTCCGGGCTGATCTCGTTGGCCGCGCAACCGTCGATGAAACGGGCGCGCTGCGCGTCCATCTCGCTCTGGATCTTCTTGCCCATCGCGCGGCGCAGAAGGTCCGCTTCCCCCAGCGAGTAGCCGGCGAGCACCTGGGCCGCCTTCATCACCTGCTCCTGGTAGACGAAGATCCCGTAGGTCTCCTTGAGCACGTCCTCCAGGAGCGGGTGCGGATATTGGATCGGAGCGCGGCCGTTCTTGCGGTCGCCAAACATCGGAATGTTGTCCATCGGGCCAGGCCGGTAGAGCGAGACGAGCGCGATGATGTCTCCAAACGCGGTCGGCCGAACCGCCGACAGGGTACGCCGCATCCCTTCCGATTCGAGCTGGAACACGCCGACCGTATCGCCGCGCTGGAGGAGTTCGTAGATTGCCGGGTCGTCGAGCGGAAGCGAGGCATAGTCGACCTCGACCCCGCGCCCTGCAAGCAGGCGCTGCCCTTCCTTCAACACCGATAGCGTCTTGAGACCAAGAAAGTCGAACTTCACAAGCCCCGCAGCCTCGACATATTTCATGTCGAACTGCGTGACCGGCGTCTCCGAGCGCGGGTCGCGGTAGAGCGGGACAAGCTCGTCGAGTGGCCGGTCGGCGATGACGACTCCGGCGGCGTGGGTCGATGCATGCCTCGGCAGGCCTTCGAGCTTCATCGCCAGATCGACGAGCCGCCTGACGTCCGGGTCGCCCTTGTACTCGGCGGCGAATTCCGAAACCCCGTTCAACGACCGCTCCAGGGTCCAGGGGTCGGTCGGGTGATTGGGAATCAGCTTCGCCAGCCGGTCGACCTGGCCGTAGCTCATCTGAAGCACCCGTCCCGTGTCCTTGAGCACCGCCCGGGCCTTGAGCCTCCCGAAAGTGATGATCTGCGCCACCTTGTCGCGCCCGTACTTCTGCTGGACGTAGGCGATGACCTTGTCGCGGTGAGTTTCGCAAAAATCGATGTCGAAGTCCGGCATCGACACACGCTCGGGGTTGAGGAAGCGCTCGAACAGCAGGTCGAGGGCGATCGGGTCGAGATCGGTGATCGTTAGCGCCCAGGCGACCACCGAGCCTGCGCCCGACCCGCGGCCCGGGCCGACGGGGATGTCGTTCGACTTCGCCCATTTGATGAAGTCGGCGACGATCAGGAAATAGCCGGCGAAGCCCATGCCGTTGATGATGCCGAGCTCATAGTCGAGCCGTTCGCCGTAGCGGGCCCGATCCTCTTCACTGCGGTCTGCCAGGCGATCCGCAAGCCCGGCCTTCGAGTCACGGCGAAGCTGCCAGTCCTCATGGTCGCTCAGCCGCGGCAGGATCGGGTTGCGCTTGGGCGCGCCGACCGCGCACCGCTGCGCGACCACGGCAGTGTTGACGATCGCTTCGGGCACGTCGGCGAAAAGATCGACCATCGCCGCCCCGTCCTTGAGCCACGCTTCGGGCGAGGACGAGACCCGGTCGGCGCTTTCGACATACTGGCTGGCGGCGATGCACAGCATTGCGTCGTGCGCCGAGTGGAAGCTCGGGTCGAGGTAGGCGGCGGGATTTGTCGCCACCAGTGGGAGGTCGCGTTCATAGGCGAGGTCGATCAGCGCCTCTTCCGCCGCCTGCTCGATCGGGTCTGCGCGCCGGATCAGCTCGATGTAGAGCCGATCGGGAAACAGTTGCTGAAGCCGGTCGAGATAGGCGTTCGCCTTGTCCGACTGCCCGTCCGCAAGCAGCCGCGCCAGCGCCCCTTCCGAGCCTGCCGTGAGCGCTATCAGGCTGTCGCTGAGGCCGTCGAGTTTCGCAAACGGGATGTGCGGATCTTCGCTCAAAGGCCGGTCGAGATGGGCCGCCGAAACCAGCTTGCACAGATTCGAATATCCAAGGTCTTCCTTGGCCAGAAGCACCAGCCAGTCGATCGTCCCGCCAAGCTCCGCCGGACGCGCGACGGCAAGCGTCGTTCCGATTACCGGCTGGACCCCCTTCCCGATGCAGGCATCGGTGAACGGCATCGCCGAATAGAGTCCGTTGCGGTCGGTCAGTGCGACGGCGGGAAAGCCGAGCTTCGCCGCCTGCGCAGCGATCGCTTTGGGCTCCATCGCCCCTTCGAGCATGGTGAAGCAGGAAAGAACGCGAAGCGGGACGTAGGGGCCGGTCACATCACCCACTATGGCAGGTGGGGCGGTCGAGTGAAGTCGACCGTTCGCTTTTTTCCACAGCTAGTTGGCGGCTCGCCGAGGCTTGTAGGTGAGATCCCAGCCGGGGGTCCAGGTCAGCCCATGATCGGTCGATTGCTCGCCAAGGTGGCGGACGGTTCCGTCAGCATTGGGCGTGTAGACCATGCGCACCAAAGCGTCTTTGCCCGGCCCGCCGACTCCGTGCCAATAGCCCATCAGGATCATCTTGCCGTCACTGAGCCCCCCATCGAATTCGACACGCGCGTTGGAGCCGTCCTGCCAGGTCTGATGCCACCTTTTGTCGACCGGATCGTACATGTTGAGGCTGCCGCCGCCACTCCCGCGAACGGACATCCAGTTCTCGCGGATCGTGCAGCCGCCGTAAATATTCTCGATGCGATTGCGCCCGGCAAGCGTGTCGGTCCCGGTGCGATAGACATCCCAGTCGCCGACCCAGAAATCGAACTGCCGATGCTCAGGCGAAGTGCATGCCGGCGGCGGCGGAGGTGGCGGCGACGATTGGGCGGTAGCTGCTGCTGCAGTGCCGGTGGCGGCCAGCAGAAATGCAATGCGGCTTTTGGTCATTCATCCTCTCCCCCGAAGCGACAAGCCTTTCGAGCATGAACGCGGAAGCCGAGCAACCTCAGCCGCGCCAGCGCCCGGCCATGATGTCGCTGATCTCGCGCATTCGGCTGCGATAGGTCTCGGCGATGCACTGATTGGTCGCGCAGCGGTCACGGAACGAGAGGAACCGCCCGCGGGTGCGGTTCAACAGCCGCCGCTGCCCGGAATCGGAGCGGCCGAGAGCCGCATTGAACTGCGCCGCCATTTGCCGGTCGAGCGCCGCAAGGCCGGGATCGCCGCACACCGCGATCTCGCCGCGCGTTCGTGCCCTGTTGCAGTCAAAGCTCGGATTGGCGACTGCCGGCGAAGACGTGTCCTGGCTCTCTTCCGGCGGCAACCTGTCTTCCTGCTCGGGCTGTCGCTGCTCCTGGGTGACTTGCTCCTGAAGCTCCGGCGGGACCAGCGGAGCAGTCTGCGGTGCGCCTCTGCGCGACAAAGTGGCTAAGGGAATCACGATCGAATCGGCATTGCCGAGGCGAACGACGTTCCCGGTGCCGTCGGCGGCGGGCTGGACCATATAGTCGAGATCGCCCGAGAGCGACCGCCGCCCGCCGGACGCGGCAACGCCCGGTGGCAGGTCCAGATTCGCGGTGCCGCTGCAGGTTACGCTCTGGAGCTGGCCGTCGACATCGCGGGCAACCGGGCCGCTGACACGCAAAAGTGCGAAATCGGCAAGTCGCGTGTAGGCCTGTTGATCGCTTCCGCGGACCTGCGCCGCCCGCCGGAACAGCTCGCGCCGGATCGCATCATACGTCGCCTGTGCGGCACACCAGGCCTGCAGGTCCGGCGCCTGCGTTTCGATCAATTCATTGCCGACCGAATTTTCCGACCAGCGATTTTCCCAAACGGTGCTCGCCAGTAGAACTCCGGCCGCGACCGCCGCCACCAGCGCGACGATGAGCCACCAGCTGCGTTGCTTGCGCTCTTCGACGATGACCTCTTCGTCTTCCATCCTACTCCAACACGCCTTCGTGCAGCCGAAAGACCCGGTCCATCTTTCGCGCCATCCGCTCGTTATGTGTCGCCACCAGCGCGGCACTTCCTTCGCCGCGGACCAGGTTCAAGAACTCTCCAATGACGGTATTGGCGGTCGCCTCGTCAAGATTGCCGGTCGGTTCATCGGCAAGCACCAGCGGCGGCCGGTTGGCAAGCGCTCGGGCAACCGCGACTCGCTGCTGCTCTCCCCCCGACAGTTTCGACGGGCGGTGTTCGAGCCGCTGCGCAAGGCCCAGCGTTCCAAGCAGATCCTCCGACCGCGAAACGGCCGCCTTCATGTCCGCGCCTCGAACCAGCTGCGGGAGGATAACATTCTCCCGCGCGGTAAACTCGGGAAGCAAATGGTGGAACTGGTAGACGAAGCCAAGGAGCTCACGGCGGGTACGGGTTCGCCCCTCCTCGTCAAGTTCCGACGCCTCGCGCCCTTGAAGCCGGATCGAGCCTTCGAAGCCGCCCTCGAGCAGGCCGACGGCCTGAAGAAGCGTGGATTTTCCCGATCCGGACGGGCCGAGCAGAGCGACGATTTCGCCGGGCATGACCTGAAGATCGACCCCGCGAAGGACCTCGATCGTCACGTCGCCCTGGACGAAGCTGCGCTTTAGGCCCCGGGTCTGGAGGACCGGATCATTCATAGCGGAGCACCTGCACCGGATCGGTGCTCGCTGCCTTCCACGCCGGGTAGAGCGTGGCGAGGAATGAGAGAACCAGCGCGGTAAGGACGATCGCGGTGACCTCGAACGGATCGGTCTTGGCCGGGAGCTCCGACAGGAACCGGACCGACGGGTCCCACAAATTCTGTCCGGTCAAATACTGGATCGCGTTCACGACGCCCTGTCGGAAGAACAGGAAGACCGCTCCGATTATCAGCCCGAGCACGATTCCCAGCGAGCCGATTGTCACTCCGACGGTGACAAAGACCTTCATCATTCCCCTGCGGCTCGCGCCCATCGTCCGGAGGATCGCAATGTCGCGGGTTTTGGCGCGCACCAGCATGATCAGCGACGAGAGGATGTTGAATACCGCGACGAGAACGATCAGCGACAGCACGACGAACATCGCCACCCGCTCGATCTCGAGTGCCTCGAACAGCGCCGAGTTCATCTGCCTCCAGTCGACGATGATGCCCCGTCCCTGGACGATCGGCTGAAGCGGCTCGAGAATCTGGCCGACGCGATCCGGATTGGTAACTTGGACTTCGATCGTCGTGACGTTGTCGCCCATCAACAGCAGCGTCTGCGCGTCCTCCATCGGCATCACCACGAAGGCATTGTCGTAATCGTAAATGCCGACCTCGAAGACGGCGCCAACGGTATAGGTGACGATTCGCGGGACGGTGCCGACGACGGTCGACCGCCCTTCGGGACTGATCAGACTGACCTGGCTCCCGGGATAGGCGCCGAGGGCTTCGGCCAGGCGCGAACCGATCGCGACTCGCCCGCTGTCGGGCGCAACCAGCCGCAAGTCACCGGATTTGACGTTGCCGGCGATCACCGGATTGTCGCGGATATCCTCGAGCCGCATTCCACGTACGAGCACGCCTTCGACGCGTCCATTGGCCGACGCCATCAGCGGCTGCTCGATCATCGGGGTGGCCGAAGTGATTCCTGGAAGCTGACGCGCCTGGACGGCGATCTCCTGCCACCCGTCGAGGCGGCCCTCGTAACCCTGGACGATCGCATGACCGTTGAGCCCGGTAATCTTGTCGAACAGCTCGGCGCGGAAGCCGTTCATCACGCTCATGACGATGATCAGAGCGGCGACTCCGAGCGCCACTGCGACCAGGCTGATCGACGCGACCAGGAAGATGAACCCCTCACCTTTGCCCGGCAGCAGATAGCGCCGGGCAACCATCCGCTCGTACGAGTTCAGGATCATCCCGTGAGCCTCGCCAGAGCGCTCTCGAGGCTGAGCTCCTCGCGCTCGCCCGTCGAGCGGCGCTTGAGCTCGACCATTCCGTTGGCGGTCCCGCGCGGGCCGACGATCAGCTGCCAGGGCAGCCCGATCAGGTCCATCGTCGACAGCTTGACCCCGCCGCGCTCGTCGCGGTCGTCGTAAAGTACGTCGAGCCCGGCGCGTCGCAAATCCCCATAGAGGTTTTCCGCTGCGGAGCTGGTCGGCTGATCGTCCGAACGCATGGTCACCAGTCCGACGTCCCACGGCGCCACCGACTCCGGCCAGACGATCCCGGCATCGTCATGGCTCGCCTCGATGATCGCTCCGACCAGCCGCGACACGCCAACTCCATAGCTTCCCATCATCGGCGCGATCATCTGCCCGTCCGGGCCGGAAACCTTCAGTCCCATCTTTCGGCTGTACAGGTCGCCGAAATAGAAGATGTGGCCGACTTCGATCCCGCGGCCGGTTCGCCGCCGTTCCTCCGGGACCTCGGCCCACCGGCTTTCATCGTGTGTCTCGTCGGTCGCCGCATACGTGGAGCTCACCTGCTCGAACAGCGCCGTCAGTCCCTGCGCATCATCGTAAGCGAGGCCGGACTGCTGCCAGTCCATCCCCTCGAACGCGGAGTCGTAGAACACCTCGCTCTCGCCGGTCGGCGCGAGTACGATGAACTCATGGCTGAGATCTCCGCCGATCGGGCCCGACGCGGCCTTCATCGGCACAGCCCGAATTCCCATTCGCTGGAACGTGCGCAGATAGGCGAGCAGCTGCGTGTAATAGCTGAGCCTCGCCCCCTCCTCGTCCAGGTCGAAGCTGTAGGCGTCTTTCATCAGGAATTCGCGGCCGCGCATCACACCGAAGCGCGGGCGGACCTCGTCCCTGAATTTCCACTGTATGTGATAGAGTGTTCGCGGAAGGTCGCGGTAGCTCTTGGCCTCGTCGCGGAAGATCGCGGTGAGCATCTCCTCGTTGGTCGGCCCGTAGAGCATCTCGCGATCGTGCCGGTCGCGGATCCGAAGCATCTCCGGGCCGTAGGCGTCGTAGCGCCCGCTTTCGCGCCACAGCTCGGCCGGCTGGATCGTCGGCATCAGCATTTCCTGGGCGCCGGCGCGGTCCTGCTCCTCGCGAACAATCTGCTCGATGCGCTTGAGCACTCGAAAACCGATCGGAAGCCACGCATAGATTCCGGCCGCCGTCTGGCGGATGAGGCCCGCACGGAGCATCAGCTTGTGGCTGACGATCTCGGCGCCCGATGGGCTTTCCTTCAGGACTGGCAGAAAACAGCGGGAAAAACGCAAGCTTTTTCGACTTCCTCTGGTGGCTGTTCGCGGCGGAAGCCCTAGGGCGCTCTACCGCCCAACGCAATGCGCGCGGGCCTCGATCCACTCTGTGTCCTCATCGACACAGCGGCCATTGAAAAATGGCTGAATGACCACTTGGCGGAGTGACAACTCGCAGCAGCGGCGTCTACCGCTCCACCGCTGCCGGATGCTCCGCCCCTCGGGCGATGTCCGGGGCCGCTGGAGCAGCGGCCGGTACACAGTCAAGGGGGCTGACGAGCAATCGTCACGCAGGACGCCCGGGCCCAATCGGCCCGGGCGTTTGCTTTTCCAGTCATCGGGAAGTTGTCGAAGGTTGGTAGCGGAGGAGGGACTTGAACCCCCGACACGCGGATTATGATTCCGCTGCTCTAACCAGCTGAGCTACTCCGCCCCAAGCCAAAGCCGCGAGAGCTGATGCGGCTTCAGGGAAGCTGCGCCCGAGGCAGGCGCGGCGGCGATATAAGTGGCGCGAGTCCCCCGGTCAACGAGAGGAACCGCTTAGCGCCGATGTCGTTGAGCCGATCAGCATGAGAGGCTTTTAATGGACCCTGCAACCCCGCTTGAGACCCTCTGCCGGATCATCCTCCGGGCCCGCGAATATGAGGCGCAAACGCCGAGCGACTATGACGCCGGCGAAGCAGCCGACAATGTCGACGACGAGGACCAGGGCGCGCTGTCCGTGCTCGACGATGCGATCAACGACAGCGTCGAGGAAGAGCTTCGCTCGATCCTGGAGGACCTCGGCGAGGACCAGCTCATCGAGGTTCTCGCCTTCTGCTGGGTTGGCGCTGGCACCTATGACACGTCCGACTGGGACGAAGCGCTCCAGGAAGCCCAGGACATCAACCAGGACGGCACCGGCGAAGCGATCGTCGACGAACTGCTCGACATGCCGATGCTGCCGTCGGTGCTCGAGGCGGGCCTCGCCGCCTTCGACCTCAACTGCGACGGTATCGGCGAGGTCGCTTAAGCGCCGCGGAAGCGATAGCTCGCCAGCGGCTCGCATTCCCCGCCCAAATAGCGGATCAGCTGAAGCCCGGCGATCCCGAGCGCTCGCGGCTCGAACTGGGTTCGCATCTGCCGGAGCAGCGCCCGAGCCACGCGCGGCTCGACCTTGTTTTGGATTGTGATGTGCGGTGTCCACCGCCCAACATCCTGGGCGCTTAGAAGCCCGTGGAACTCGCCTGAAAGCTCGTCGCGAATGGATTCCAGGTTTTCGGAGGCAACTCGAAGCGCGACTCCGCTGTCGAGATCCATGACGCCGCTGATCTGCGCCTCGGGTGCAGCCGCCAACGCCGCGCGACCGAGACTTCTGCGAACCTCGCGCTCTGAAGATGGCGGCAGCGACCGGAACATCGTCAGATGCGCCGGCACGCGGTTTCGCTCCGGCGGGTAATGGTGGCGGCGAAGCGAGTCGAGCCAGGCGAGATCGGCCTTCGCCAGCTCGGCGGTCACGATCAGCGCGCCGGCCAATGGTCCGGCTCTAGGGCTTCCAATGCACAAAATTGCGACACAGGGACAGGCGTGTTCACGCAATCCCCATCGACCGAGCAGCCACTCCACGGCAAGCGCCTGAGCGTCTCCCCCACTCCGGCCAGTCCGCCTTCGGCGACCACCAGATAGGACAGACGCCCGCTCGAGCAGCCCGCCATCGCGTCGACGCAGCTGCCAAGTTCGAGTCCATCCTGCGAGACCACTCGCCCCTTCGTCAGCAACGACACTGGAAAAAGAGTTTCGCCGGGCTCCGATCGGCTCTCCTTCGCCGCAGACACTCCGCCCTCTTCGATTCGCGCCTGCCATCCAAGCCAGCGCCAGATTCCGAACAGGTTCAGGCCCGTGAGCACGACATTCTGCCACAGCAGGTTCGGCTGGTCGGTCGCCAGTCCCACCGCTGTCCACGAGATCGATCCGATGGTGAAGACGATAAACCCGAAGCCGGTGATCCGGGAGCCGAGGTTGGAGGCGACGATGAGCGCGCCGAGGGTCGTCGCGATGGGGGCTGCGAAGGAGGCGATCTGTTCCATCCAGTCGCAACCCTCGAGCGCGGCGGCCGGTTCAAATCTCGACCTGGCTTCCCAGCTCGACCACCCGGTTGGGCGGAAGCCTGAAAAATTCCATCGCGCTTTCCGCGCTTCTAAGCATCCACGCGAACAGCCTCTCGCGCCACAGCGGCATTCCAGGAGAAGCGGCGGGAAGCAGCGTCTGGCGGGCGAGGAAGAAGCTGGTCTCCATCATTCGGACAGGCGCGCCATTTTCGAGCTTGGCCAGCGCTGTTGGCACATCGGTCTCCTGCATGAAGCCGTATCGGATGATGACCCGGTAAAAGCCGTCGCCGAGCTCGATGAGCTCCAACCGCCTGTCTTCGCTGACATAGGGCTCGTCCTTGATCCTGACCGTGAGCAGGATCACCCGCTCATGAAGCACCTTGTTGTGCTTGAGATTGTGAAGCAGCGAGTGCGGAACGCCCTCGGCGGTCGTAGTCATGAACACCGCCGTTCCCGGGACCCGGGTTGCGCTATGCACCGCCGATTTGATGAACACCGGCACCGGGATTGCCGCCTCGTCCATGCAATCGAGCAACAATTTGCGGCCGCGCGCCCAGGTCGTCAGCAGAGTGAAGCCGATCAGCCCGATCAACAGCGGGAACCACCCGCCATTGGGGACCTTCGTCAGGTTCGCGGCAAAATAGGTGGTGTCGACGATGAAGAAGATGGCGAGCAGCGGCCACGAGGCCCAGCGCGGCCATTTCCACAAACTGGAAAGGACGACCGCGAGAAGGAAGGTGTCGATCAGCATCGCACCCGTCACCGCAACCCCGTAGGCGGCGGCCAGGTTGCTGGAGTTCTGGAAGAAGAGGACGAGCAGAATGACGATCACCATCAGCATGGTGTTCACTGCCGGAATGTAGATTTGCCCGGCGGCGCGGGCGCTGGTGTGGGTGATTCTCAGGCGCGGAATGAACCCGAGCTGGATCGCCTGTTGGGTGACCGAGAAGGCGCCGGAAATCACCGCCTGGCTGGCGACGATGGTGGCCAGAGTGGCGATGAAGACAAGCGGCAGCCGGAACCATTCGGGCGCGAGCAGGAAGAACGGGCTGCTGACGTTCGCGGGATCGTCGATGAGCAGCGCCCCCTGTCCCATGTAGTTGAGCATCAGGGCAGGCATCACGAACATCCACCAGCCGTTGCGGATCGGGCGCCGCCCGAAATGGCCCATGTCGGTGTAGAGGGCCTCGGTGCCGGTCACAGCGAGGACGACTGAACCCAGAGCGAGGAATCCGAGCCACTGGTCGATGATGAAGAAGTTGACGGCGTACCAGGGGTTGAGAGCCCACAGGATCTCGGGGTGTTGCAGCACGCTGGCGCCCCCGAGAATTGCGATGGTCGTGAAGTAGACGGTGACGACCGGGCCGAACAGCGCGCCGACCTTGGCGGTGCCGGTCCGCTGAATCATGAACAGGCCAACCAGGATCACGATCGCAATCGGGATGACCAGCGGCTGAAGATTCGACTGGACGACCGTCAGCCCTTCCACGGCGGAGAGGACGGAGATCGCCGGAGTAATCATCGAATCGCCGTAGAAAAGCGCGCAGGCGAACACTCCGAGCAGCACGATGCCGCCCGAACGGCGGACTTTGGCCTTGCGCGAGATCAGCGCCAGCAGCGCCAGGCTGCCGCCCTCCCCCTTGTTATCGGCACGTGTGAGGATCGTGATGTACTTGATCCCGACGACGAGCATCATCGACCAGAAGATCAGCGATATGACGCCATAGACCTGGATTCGATCGATCGGCAGCGGATGCGCGCCGGCGAAGGTTTCCCTGATCGCGTAGAGCGGGCTGGTGCCGATGTCGCCGAAGACGACGCCGAGAGCCAGGAAGGTCAGGCCAGCGACGCTTGCCTGAGCGGGAACATGGCCCGCGGGACGATCCGCGGGTTGCACTGGATTGGATTTATCGGTCATCGGACAGGATCAGAGAACCACCCGGGACGCCCCCTGCCACGCCCCAGATGGGCAAGGCGGCGCCGCCCTAGCACCGGCGTTCCAGCCCCGCAATCGTTGCGGGACAAGCACGAAAACGCCGTCTATAGGCGCCCGCGCTGAACAGAGTGGAGCGAGCGAACGATGCGGATTGGCGTACCCAGGGAGATCAAGAACAACGAGTACCGCGTGGGCCTCACCCCTGCTTTGGTCGCCGACCTCGTTTTCGCCGGTCACGAGCTGTTCGTCGAGACCATGGCTGGAATGGGCATCGACTGCCCCGACCGAGCCTTCGAACAGGCCGGCGCGACGATCGTCGCCAGTGAGGCCGAGGTGTTCGAAGCGAGCGACATGATCGTCCAGGTCAAGGAGCCGCAGCCGGAGGAGATCGCGCTTCTCGAACCCCGGCACATCCTTTTCACCTATCTCCACCTCGCCGCCGACAAGCCGCAGACTCTCGGCCTGATGGAATCGGGCGCCACCTGCATCGCCTATGAGACGGTGACCTCGAGCTCCGGCGCGCTGCCGCTTTTAAAGCCGATGAGCGAAGTCGCCGGCCGGATGTCGATCCAGGTCGGCGCCCATTATCTGGAAAAGGAGCAAGGCGGCCGTGGAGTGCTTCTCGGCGGCGTTCCAGGAGCCGCTCCTGCTACCGTCGCGATCCTCGGAGGCGGCGTTGCCGGGGTGAACGCTGCCCAGATGGCCGTCGGAATGCGAGCAGACGTCACCATCTACGACATCAACAACGACAGGCTGGCCGAGCTCGACATGTTCTTCGGAAGCCAGATCAAAACTGCTTACGCATCGGGCGCGGCCATCGCCAGTGCCGTCCAGAAAGCGGAGCTTGTGATCGGCGCCGTTCTAGTCCCCGGCGCCGCTGCGCCCAAGCTCATCACCCGTGACATGCTCAAGACGATGAAGCGCGGCTCGGTGCTGGTCGACATCGCGATCGACCAGGGCGGATGCTTTGAAACGAGCCACCCCACGACCCATACCGACCCGGTTTTCGAAGTCGACGGGATCATCCATTATTGCGTCGCCAACATGCCGGGCGCCGTTGCCCGGACGAGCGCCTTCGCGCTCAACAATGCGACCCTGCCTTTCGCGCTGAGGATCGCCAACATGGGGGCAGAGGAAGCGATGCGCGCCGACCCGCACCTCGCCCACGGCCTCAACGTCTCCGACGGAAAGGTCCGCCACCATGCCGTCGCCGAAGCGCTCGACCTGCCGTACGAGCCGGCGCCCGGACTCGACTAGCGCTCTGGCTGGCGCGGCTCGAAAGCTCGCACCGCATCCTCGACGACCGGACGCCAGCTCGCGTCCGCGGGCGCGCCGGCGAGGATTTCGTTCCAAAAAGCAAGCGCTGCCTGAGTGTTTCCGGACCGCGCCAGCGCCAGGCCCATGAAGAAGACCGGCGCCGGGTGGCCCGGCGCAAGCTCCGCCGCGCGCCGGTAGGAGAATTCGCTCGCCGGGGTGAGCACTCCGGCATGGTCGACCAGCGCATTGCCAAGGCCGATCCACAGCACCGGATTGTTGGGATGTTCCCGAACGGCCGAGCGAAGCGCACCGACTGCATCGCCCGTGTTGCCGCGGCTTGCCAAAGCCTCCGAAATCCGAAGCCACGACTCGGCACCCGTGAACTGGCCGAAGAAGGCGTGGCGGAGCCTCGTTAGCGGGATCGGGGGCGGCTCGGGGGACCGCTCGGCGCGCGGCGAGCCGGGAAGGCCGGGGTGACCCTGGAGCGCATAGCCGGCGCAGCCGAACAGCAGCGCCGCGGCCGCCATCTGCAGAAGCGGGCCGCGAAGCCCGAGCGCCCAGAGCGCGCCTAGCGCAGCGATGAACAGCAGGCCGAGGACGATCCAGGCGCTCACTTGCCGTGCCTCCGCTTCAGCCGGGACCGGGCGATCAGCGCTCCGGCGATGAGCAACGCGACGGGCGCAAGCCACAGCGGCCAGGTGACGGGCTCGGCCGGCGGGCGATAGGTGACCCACGGCCCATAGCGCTCAACCAGCCAGGCGCGGATATCTTCAGGTGTTTCGCCGGCGGCGATTCGCCGTCGAACCAGGTCGCGCATGTCCCCCGCCATCTCGGCATCGGAATCGGCGATCGACTGGCCCTGGCAGACCAGGCAGCGGATTTCCTCCATCAGCGCCTGCGCCTGCGCTTCCTTGCGCGGGTCGGGGAGCTGGCGGTTCGCCCACTCGGCCGGCGGAAGCGACGAGTCGGCGAGCGCCGGCGCGGCGAGAAACAGAGCCAGGAACAGCAGCAGCCGCTTCATCGTGCCTCCTCCACCGCCCGGACGATCTCCGGAATTTCGTGCGGCTCTATCGGGCCGACATGCTCCATCCGGACGATCCCGCGACCGTCGATGAGAAAGGTCTCCGGAACGCCCGCCGAACCGAATGCCAGCTGAAGCTCGCTCCGGCGGTCCGCCCCGATCCGCTCGAACGGGTCGCCGTGCTCGGCAAGGAAACGCGCGATATCCTCCCGCCGGTCGCGAACCGCGAGGCCGAAGATCGGCACTCCGCGCTCCTTGAGCTCCATCAGCACCGGCGCTTCGGCGATGCACGGGACGCACCAGCTCGCAAAAAAGTTGACCAGCTTGGGCCTATTGTCGGCAAGGTCGGCCGAGGTGAACGGCGCCTTGCCCGGCAAGGCCCCCGGGGCGGCAAATTGCGGAACAGGCTTGCCGATCAATTGCGACTCGATCGTCGGGTCCGGCGGATTGGCGAGCCTCCACACCAGCGCTCCGACGATCAGGGCGACGATAACGACGGGCAAGAAGCGAAGCCACTTGCTCATGACTCGCGCTCCTTGCGCCAGCCCCGCCACGCCCGGCCACCCAGCGAGAGCGCTCCACCGAGCGCAATCAGGCCGCCCCCGAGCCAGATCAGGGTCACGAGCGGCTTCCACCACAGGCGGAGCTGCCAGCGGCCGTCCTCGGCGGGCTTTCCAAGCACCGCGTACAACTGCCCCGTCAATACGGTTTCGATCGCCGCTTCGTTCGTTTCCGTCGGCGGGTCGGTATAGACCCGGGCCTGCGGGCTGAGGATCGATACGCCCCCGCCTCGCGATGCTCGAAGCTCCGCCTCGAGCGCCGTCCAGTTGGCGCCGACGGCCGGAGTGATGGACTCGAACTGCACGACCCAGGGCCCGACTTCGACCTGATCTCCCGGCCGTGCGGCGGTCAGAACCTCCTTCGTGAACATCGCGCTCCCGCTCATTCCGACGAGCGCCACTCCGACCCCGAAGTGGGCAATGACCATCCCGAATGTGCTCAAAGGCGTGCGCCGAAGCTTTCGGCCAATCAGTGGAAGCAGGCTTGCGGGCATCAGCACGGCGGCGACGGCTAGGCCGAGCTTGGGAAGAATCCCCCCGCCGGGCACGACGAACAGCAGGATGACCAGAACCGTCACGCCCGCGAGCGCGGGGATCGCGAGCCGCTTCAGCCTCTCCCCGCTGTCGCGCCGCCAGTTCAACAGCGGCCCGACGGCGACGAGGAGCGCCAGGATCAGCGCAAGCGGCCCCGCAACGGCATTGAAGTAGGGCGCTCCGACGGACAGCTTGTCGCCGGTCACCGCCTCGGCGAACAGCGGGTACAGGGTTCCGAAGAATACGATCCCGAGGATCACGGTCAGGAGCAGATTGTTTCCGACCAGCGCCGCTTCGCGGCTGAGGATTTCGAAGCGCGGGCCTTCCGCCAGCCTTCCCGACCGAAGCGCGAACAAAATGAAAGCGGCGCCGATGTAGAGTGAGAGCAGCACGAGGATGAAGGTGCCCCGCTGCGGATCCACCGCGAACGCGTGCACCGACGTCAGGATTCCCGAGCGCACCAGGAACGTGCCGATCATCGACATCGAAAAGGCGACCATCGCCAGCATTATCGTCCACGCGCGAAGCGAATCCCTCGCTGCAAGCACGTTGACCGAGTGAAGCAGGGCGGTCGCCGCGATCCACGGCATCAGCGACGCGTTCTCGACCGGGTCCCAGAACCACCAGCCGCCCCAGCCGAGCTCGTAATAGGCCCAATAGCTTCCCGCCGTGATCCCGAGCGTAAGAAGGACCCATGCGCCGAGCACCCACGGCCGCATCGCCTTGGCCAGAGCGGAGTCGGCCCGGCCGGTGATCAGCGCCCCGACCGCCAGGCTGAAGGCGACCGACAGGCCGACGTAGCCGAGGTAGAGGGTCGGCGGGTGGAACACGAGGCCGGGATCCTGGAGCAGCGGGTTGAGCCCCCTGCCCTCCGGCGCGGCCGGATTGAGCCGGGCGAAAGGGTTCGACGCGAACAGCAGAAATGCGAAAAAGCCGAGCGCCAATGCGCCCTGGGCGCCGAGGGCAGCGGTGAACGTCCGCTCCTCGAGCCGGCGCGAGAAGATGGCGAGAACAGCTCCCGAGAGCCCGAGAACCGTTACCCACAGCAGCATCGAGCCTTCGTGGTTCCCCCAGGCGCCGGCGAGCTTGTAGATCCACGGCTTGGCGCTGTGGCTGTTCTGGGCAACCAGAAGCACCGACAAATCGGTGCGCAAAAACAGCAGAACCAGCATCGTCATCGAAAACAGAGTCAGCGCCCCGACGGCGATGGCGACGGCGCGGATCGGTCCGGACCCGGTGCGTACCGGCGCCGGCCCGAAGCCCAGCAAAAGCTGGAGTAGCGCCAGCGCGGCGGAAAGCCACAGCGCTGCGAGACCCGCCTCCGCGATCACCGCTCCACCGTCTTCGCAGCCTTGTGCCCGGCTGCCTGGTTGCCGAGCTCGGGCGGCATGTAGCGCTCGTCATGCTTGGCGAGGATGTTGTCGGCGACGAACGTGCCGTTTTGCGCAAGCCGCCCTTCGGCAACAGCGCCGCTGTTCTCGCGGAACAGGTCGGGCAGGATTCCGCGAAACTGGACCGGCACCTGCGCCGCTCCGTCGCCGACCCGGAAACGGGTCGTGACCCCATCGGGCAGCTGCTCGATCGAGCCCTCCTCGACCATTCCGCCGAGCCTTATCGGCTGACCGGCCGCGGCCTCTCCGCTGGCGACCTCGCTCGGAGTGTAGAAATAGGCGGCGCGGTCCTTGAGGCCCCACATCGCCAGCAGCACGGCCGCGATGACCGCGGCTACGGCAATGACGACCAGCACCAGCCGCTGATGCTTCGGCTTGGCGATCATCGGCGGTCCCGGAGCTTGTCGGCCTCCGCTTCGGCTCGCCGCATCGACACGAACGACTGCAGCAGCAGCGCCGCGGTTGCGGCGATCGCGACCAGGTAAGCAGCGATGACGAACGCCCACTGGTTCATTCCGCAGCCGCCCTTCGAATTCGTGCTTCGACGCGTGCACGGGCAAGCTCGGAGCGCATCCGCATCAGGGTCGCTGCCGCAAACAGGCAGGCAAAGCCGATCGTCGCCAGCGGGAGCGGCCACAGGATCGAGGAATCGATGGTCGTGCCGGTAAGCCCGATGCTCTGGCCCTGGTGAAGCGTCTGCCACCACAGGACCGAATAATGGATGATCGGCAGGTTGATCGTTCCGACCAGCCCGAACAGCGCCGTGATCCGCCCCTCGCCGCCCCGCTCTCGGTCGGCGGCGGAAAGCGCGATGTAGCCGAGATAGAGGAAGAACAGGACCAGCATCGAAGTCAACCGGCCGTCCCACTCCCACCAGGTGCCCCAGGTCGGCCGACCCCAGATCGAGCCGGTCAGCAGGCAGATTGCGGTGAATGTCGCCCCGCACGGCGCGATCGCCCGGCCGGCAACCGCAGCCAGCGGGTGGCGCCAGACCAGCTGGCTGATTGCCGCCGCCGCAAGACCCGCCCATCCGGCCATTCCGAGCCAGGCGGCGGGCACATGCACGTACATGATCCGCACCGTCTCGCCCTGCAGATAATCGGGCGGAGTGAGCGTGAGCCCGGCGCTGAGGGCAATCACAGTGAGCAGCAGCCCGATGCCCAGCAACATCCCGGTTGCGGGCCTGGCGAGGCGTAGGAAACGCGCCGGGTTGGCGAGCGCGTGCATGACGGGCGCGGCTACCCTCGTCCGATCAGCCGCTGCGCCATTGCGTCGGCGACAGCTGCGGGGTCACGGCCTGTTGCGGCGCTTTCGGACCAAATGTGGTCGAGCCGTAGTGGAATGCCCTCGATCCGCTCTCGGACGAGGTCGGCGTCGCCGTCATCGAGATATTCGGTGCACACGTTGATGATCCCGCCGGCGTTGATCACATAATCGGGAGCGTAGAGTATGCCGCGTTCGTGCAGGAACGCTCCATCGGCAGGCGTTGCGAGCTGGTTATTGGCGCCGCCGGCGACGATCGGGGTCTTCAGCCTCGCGATGCTCTCCTCATCGAGTATGGCTCCAAGCGCGTTGGGGCTGACGACGTCCGCCTCGAGGAACAGGAGGTCGTCGGGCTCGACGACCTTGCCGCCGGTCGCCTCGGCCAGCTTCTTCGCCTTGTCGGAATCGACGTCGGCAATCGACAGTTTCGCGCCTTCCCTGGCCGCGTGCAACGCAACGCCGGTGGCGACGCTTCCGGCGCCCTGGATCGCAATGTGCAGCCCGTCGACGCTGTCCTTGCCGAGCGCCCGGCGAACCGCCGCCTTGAGTCCCAGGAACACGCCGAGCGAGGTGTGCGGCCCAGGATCGCCTCCGACCTCCTTGCCCTGGGCCGGAAGCCCGGCGACATAATTGGTCTGGCGGCTGACCTCGACCATGTCGGTGACGCTCATTCCGACATCCTCGGCGGTGATGTAGCGGCCGCACAAGCCGTCCACGGCCTTGCCGAATGCTGCGAGAAGTTCGGGGGATTTCTTCTGATCGGGCGGCGCCAGGATCACCGACTTGCCCCCGCCGAGCGGCAGTCCCGCCATTGCATTCTTGTAGCTCATTCCGCGCGACAACCTGAGCGCGTCCGTCAGCGCTTCCGCCGGGTCCTCGTAATGCCAGAAGCGCGCTCCGCCCGCCGCCGGGCCGAGGCGCGTCGAGTGGATCGCGACGATCGCCCGCAGCCCGCGCTCGGGCTGGTCGACGAAGTGCAGGACCTCATGCGAGTCGAAATCGGGGTAGCCCCAGGGCGTCTTCATCTTTGTGGATCGGTCCCGCTTGCAATGATGATGGGGCGACCGAGGGGACTTGAACCCCCGACCCCTGGTACCACAAACCAGTGCTCTAACCAGCTGAGCTACGATCGCCACGACGCGCCCCAGGGGACCAGCTGAAGGTTCCCCAATGCGCGGGCGCTCCTTAGGGTTGGGCGACCGTGAACGCAACCCGAACGGAGAGTGCGATGGCCAACGAAACCATGCGGAAATTCGGCTATCCTGAGACCCTGATCAAGGAGCTGGATCATTGGGTCGTCCTGCTTCGCCCTGGCCAGGTGACGCTGGGCTCGCTCGTGCTTGCTGCCAAGAGCGAGGTCACCGCCTATTCCGACCTTCTGGACGAGGCGTTCGCCGAGCAGGCGCTCGCAATTCGCTCGATCGAAACGGCTCTTCGCCAATTCTGCAGCTATGAGCGGATCAACTATCTGATGCTGATGATGGTCGACCCCAACGTGCACTTCCACGTCATTCCCCGCTACTCGGAGCCGCGGCTTTGGGAGGAAATTCCGTTCGGGGACGAGGGTTGGCCGGGTCCGCCCCAACTGAAAGCTGCCGTTGATCTGAAACCCCGGCAGATTAGCTCGATGCGCGACGAGCTGAAGGCGCTTTTCTAAGCCTCCTTATACAACGCAGGTGTGTTTCATCCTTGCGCAAGGCTGACAGCAGGCTCATGTTTGGCTGGGGAGACTGCAATGCAATCGAGTCGACGGCCAAGGGCCGCGGCCGCTCCGCGTGTATCGCTCAAGGAGACGCTGGTTGAGGCCGGGCTCGACGTTGATCTCGCTCAACTCCTCGAGGACATACCGCACAAGCTCATCCTGGCTGACCCAAGGCGTCCGTTCCGCGAGCCGGGATCGCCCCGCGACGAGGTGATGTTCGTACGCTCCGGGATTCTCGCCAAGTTCAAGACGGATTCGTCGGGCCGGCGCCAGATCGTCGCCCTTCGCTTCCCGGGCGAAGGAATCCTGCCTCGGGAGGGCGTCGCCAGCTATGGCGTTCAGGCGATCGTCCGAAGCGAGGTGATGGTTGGCCGAGGAGAGGACTTCAACGCTATCGTCGACGAAAATCCCGAGCTCCAGCGCTTCTTCTGGCGCCTCATACAGCGCAATGAAGCAATCGGTTACGAATGGCTCGTCAATTGCGGCCGCCGCGATACGACGGCGCGAGTCGCGCATTTGCTCTGCGAGACAGCGATGCGCAGCGGCGTCGACATCGAGAGCGAGAAGATGGTCAACCCGTTCACTCAGCAACAGATTGCCGACATCACCGGGCAGACCTCGGTCAACGTCAACCGGGTTTTCGCCGATCTCGAGCGCCAAGGGGTGATCGAGCGGAAGGGACGTGAACTCGCGTTCAGAGACTGGCAGGAGCTACGCCGGATCGGCAGCTTCCAGGCCGCTTATTTGGACTAAATCAGATCCTCAAGCTTGCATGTCCCCCGGGCATGCTGCGCGAGGAAATGGTGGGCGCGGCAAGGATTGAACTTGCGACCCCTGCGGTGTGAACACAGTGCTCTACCACTGAGCTACGCGCCCGTCCCCGGGACAGGCGATATAGACGCGCCGTCCCGCGTGTCCAGCGTCGTTCTCGAAGTGCCCCCTGAACGCTGCGATTCGCGCTACTGGACCGCGTCCTTCAGGATCTTGCCGGGCCGAAACTTGGGCTGAGATGTCGCCTTGATCTGCATCGGCTCGCCGGTGCGCGGGTTGCGGCCGGTCGACGCTTTGCGGCGAGTGACCGAGAAATTCCCGAAACCGACCAGCCGGACCTCGTCGCCGCGCTTGAGCGCCGATGTAATCACTTCGAGCATCGTTTCGACCGCGCGCGCCGCTTCATTCCTGCTCAGTCCGGCGCGGTCGGCGATATGGCCGATCAGTTCCTGCTTGTTCATTGCCTCACTGCTCCCGGTCGCCCGCGCGGGACTCGCGCAGTTTCTTTACCAGACTAAAGGCGAGAGTCGGCCTCCGAGTCAAAGGCTGGGTCAAAGGCTAGCGTCGGATCTAGTGCCGAACGGCGGCTTCGCCACCGGGCTCGACCGGCGGGACAGGGGGCTCGGTCGCATGTTCGTCCGCATCGGTCCACTCGATCGGCCGCATCGGCTCGGTCATCGCGTGCGCAAGCACCTCGTCGATATGACTGACGGCGATGATCTCCAGACTGTCTTTTATCGCCGGCGGAATCTCGGCCAGATCTTTCTCATTCTCGGCCGGGATCAGAACAATGTGGATTCCGCCGCGAAGCGCCGCCAGCAGCTTTTCCTTCAGTCCGCCGATCGGAAGCACTCGCCCGCGAAGAGTGACCTCGCCCGTCATCGCGACATCGCGGCGCACCGAAATGCCGGTGAGTGTCGAAATCATCGCCGTCACCATTCCGATACCGGCGGACGGTCCGTCTTTGGGGACTCCGCCTTCCGGAAGATGCACGTGGATGTCTTTGCGGGCGAACAGGCTCGGCTTCACCCCGAACGATGGCGAACGGGCTTTGACGAAGCTCATGGCGGCCTGGATCGACTCCTGCATGACCTCGCCGAGCTTGCCGGTCGTCTTGATCTGACCCTTGCCGGGGACCGTGACCGCCTCGATCGTCAGTAGCTCGCCGCCGACCTCGGTCCAGGCGAGCCCGGTGACCGCGCCGATCTGATCTTCCTCTTCGCCGATCCCGTAACGGAAGCGGCGGACTCCGAGAAAGTCCCGAATATTGTCTCCGTTAACCGTCACGCTCTCATACTTGCCCTCGAGGATGTGGCGGAGCGACTTGCGGGCGACCTTGGCAAGCTCCCTCTCGAGAGTTCGGACTCCCGCCTCGCGAGTGTAGTAGCGTAAGATGGCTTGCAAGCCGTCGTCGCTGAACTCGAGTTCGCCCTCTTTCAGCCCGTGGGCTTCCATCTGCTTCGGGATCAGGTGACGCCTGGCGATCTCGACCTTCTCGTGCTCGGTGTAGCCCTCGAGGCGGATGATCTCCATCCGGTCCATCAGCGGCTGCGGCATGTCGAGCGAGTTCGCTGTGGTGACGAACATCACGTCCGACAGGTCGTAGTCGAGCTCGAGATAATGGTCCTGAAAGCGCGAATTCTGCTCAGGATCGAGCACCTCGAGCAGCGCCGATGACGGATCGCCCCGGAAATCCTGACCGATCTTGTCGATCTCGTCGAGCAGGAACAGCGGATTGGTCGTCCCGGCTTTTCGAATGTTCGAGATGATCTTGCCTGGAAGGCTACCGATATAGGTTCGGCGGTGCCCGCGGATCTCCGCTTCGTCACGAACTCCGCCCAAAGATTGCCGAACGAACTCGCGGCCGGTGGCGCGCGCAATTGACCGGCCGAGCGACGTCTTGCCGACGCCCGGCGGGCCGACCAGGCAAAGGATCGGGCCTTTCAGCCTGTTGGTCCTCGCCTGGACCGCCAGATATTCGACGATCCGGTCCTTGACCTTTTCCAGTCCGTAATGGTCCTCGTCGAGGACCAGCTGGGCCTCTGCGATGTTCTTCTTGACCTTCGACTTCTTTCCCCAGGGGAGCCCGAGCAGGACGTCGAGATAGTTGCGGGCGACCGTCGCTTCCGCGGACATCGGCGCCATCGCCTTGAGCTTCTTGAGCTCCGCATTGGCTCGGGTCCTCGCCTCCTTCGAAAGCTTGGTCTTGCGGATCTTCTGCGCAAGCTCCTGGAGCTCGTCGCCGCCCTCCTCGCTCTCATTGCCGAGCTCGCGCTGAATCGCCCTCAATTGCTCGTTCAGATAATATTCGCGCTGGGTCTTCTCCATCTGGCGTTTGACCCGGCTGCGGATCTTCTTCTCGACCTGGAGAACGCCTAGCTCGCCCTCCATGAAAGCGAACACCATCTCCAGCCGCCGTGCCGGGTTCAGCTCTCCGAGCAGCGCCTGCTTATCGGCGACCTTGATCGACAGGTTGGACGCGACCGCGTCGGCGAGGACCGACGGGTCATCGATTTCGGCCAGCTGGATCCCGGTCTCGGGCGGAAGCCGCTTGTTGAGCTTGGCGTAATTCTCGAACTGCTCGATGACGGACCGCATCAACGCCTGTGCCTCGGGACCGTCGGCCGGCTCGTCTGCCACTTCCTCGATTTCGGCCGCGACGAAGCCGTCGCGCTCGACCATGTCGATCAATTTGGCCCGCTTGGCTCCCTCGACCAGCACCCGCACGGTGCCGTCGGGCAGCTTCAGGAGCTGCATCGCTGTCGCGATCACTCCAAGGTCGTACAGATCGTCACGGCCGGGATCGTCCTCGGCCGGGTCGAGCTGGCTGACGAGGAACAGCTCCTTGTCGGCGACCATCGACGCCTCGAGCGCGACGACCGATTTCTCGCGGCCGACGAACAGTGGAACGATGCGCTGCGGAAAAACGACGATGTCGCGGAGCGGAAGAAGCGGAAGGAAGCGAGTCATAGGCGTTATATGGGCGGCAGGCAGGCCAGGTGCAACGACGGGAACCTCCAAATGGAAAAGGCGGCGGACAATCTCGGCGCGTCGCAGGGAGCGGTGGATACGCTCCCGCTCGACGGCGAATAGCTAGGCAGGCGTTCCGACCGCGAGGAAGAGCGCCGGGACGAGGTTCTGGAGCGCGTGCGCGCCCATCGGAATAAGGAAGGCGAGCATCAAGGATCGGCTCCGCCACGTAACGAACAGGGTCGAGAAGACCAGGAACGGCCACCAGATGACCAGCCCCCAAATCGGCGCGACCAGGGAATGGGCCACGCCCCACCCGATCGCACTGACGAGGATCGCCGCCACCGGGGGCAGAAACCATAGCAACACCAGCAGAACCGCGCCCATGATCAGAGTCTCGACGATGGGTGCGAAGGCGACCAGCGCCAGGATCGCCGCGGCACCATCGACCTGGAACTGCGGCCGCTCCGCCTGTGGCAGGAGCAATGCTCCGACCACGGCAAGGAAGATGCTGGGTACAAAGGCGGTCAGCCAGCCGACGACGATCGCGGCAAAAGGCCGTCTCGGCACGCAAACGGCTGTCGGTAGAAACTGGAGCGGAGTTCCGGACCCCACCGCCGGTCCGGCGGCGAGCCCGTCAGTCCTCACGCGGCGTCGCCCGCCTTGCCCTTCTTGGCATAGACCCTGACCGGATCCTTGGTCCCCATGACGACATCCTTGTCGATGTGAACCTCATCGACTCCGTCCATCGACGGCAGGTCGAACATTGTGTCGAGAAGGATCCCCTCGAGGATCGAGCGAAGCCCGCGGGCGCCGGTCTTCCGGTCGATCGCCTTGCGGGCGACGGCCCCGAGCGCGTCGTCGCTGAACGCAAGCTCGACATCCTCCATGTCGAACAGCTTGTGATATTGCTTCACCAGCGCATTCTTGGGCTCGACCAGAATCTTGATCAGCGCCTCCTCGTCGAGGTCGAGGAGAGTTGCGATTACCGGCAGGCGGCCGATGAATTCGGGGATCAGCCCGAACTTGAGCAGGTCCTCGGGCTCGCAATGCTGGAGGATCTCTCCGGTCTTGCGCTCATCCGGAGCGGCCACGTGGGCTCCAAAGCCCATCGACTTGCCTTCCATGCGGTCAGAAATGATCTTCTCGAGGCCCGCGAACGCGCCGCCGCAGATGAACAGGATGTTGGTGGTATCGACCTGCAGGAATTCCTGCTGCGGGTGCTTTCGACCCCCTTGCGGCGGGACCGAGGCGGTGGTCCCCTCCATCAGCTTGAGGAGCGCCTGCTGAACGCCCTCGCCGGACACGTCGCGGGTGATTGACGGATTGTCCGACTTGCGGCTGATCTTGTCGATTTCGTCGATATAAACGATCCCGCGCTGCGCCTTTTCGACATTGTAGTCGGACGCCTGGAGCAGCTTGAGGATGATGTTCTCGACGTCCTCGCCGACGTAGCCAGCCTCGGTCAGCGTGGTCGCGTCCGCCATTGTGAAGGGAACATCAAGAATGCGCGCAAGAGTCTGGGCAAGAAGCGTTTTTCCGCAACCGGTCGGACCGATGAGAAGGATGTTGGACTTGGCCAGCTCGACCTCCTGGCCGGTCTTGGCGCCATGGTTGAGCCGCTTGTAATGGTTGTGGACCGCGACCGAGAGAACCCGTTTCGCCCGGTCCTGGCCGATCACATAATCGTCGAGGACCTTGCAGATTTCGGCCGGAGTCGGGACTCCGTCGCGGGTCTTGACGAGGGCCGACTTGCTCTCTTCGCGGATGATGTCGTTGCACAGCTCGACGCATTCATCGCAGATGAACACCGTCGGCCCGGCAATGAGCTTGCGCACCTCGTGCTGCGACTTTCCGCAGAACGAGCAGTAAAGGGTGCTCTTGCCGTCGCTGCCCGAAAGCTTTGTCATCGAATCCCTTGTGCCATTTGGCCTTACGCTCACGGCGCCCAAAGGCTCCGCACCGGCCACGCTAACCGGATTTATCGCACACGCAAGCTTGGGCTTCGGTTAACGGACCCGCCCGACGTGGCGTTTCTGTCCCAGATATGGAATGCCGCCCAGGCTCGCGCAAGCGAGCCCGACAAAGAAACCCCCAGGGAAATTTAGCGGCTTAGGTCGGCGTCACTTCGCCTGCGTGGGTGCCGGAATCCTCCCCCTGCTCGGGCCTGGTCTCGAACACCTCGTCGATGATCCCGAATTCCTTCGCCTCGTTGGCTTCCATGAACTTGTCCCGGTCCATGGCCTTCTCGATCACTTCGATGTCCTGGCCGGTGTACATTGCATAGAGGGAGTTCAGGCGCGAGCGAATGCGCAAAATCTCGCGCGCCTGGATCTCGATGTCCGCGGCCATTCCCTGGGCGCCGCCCGACGGCTGATGGACCATGATCCGGGCGTTGGACAGCGCCACTCGCATTCCGGGCTCTCCGGCGGCCAGCAGAAAGCTGCCCATCGATGCCGCCTGACCGATGCACACGGTGCCGATCTTCGGACGGATGTACCGCATGGTGTCGTGGATCGCCATTCCCGCCGTCACCACTCCGCCGGGCGAGTTGATGTACATGAAGATGTCCTTCTTCGGGTTTTCGGACTCGAGGAAGAGCAGCTGGGCAGTGACGAGCGAGGCCATGTGGTCCTCGACGACGCCGGTGATGAAGACGATCCGCTCCCGCAGCAGCCGCGAATAAATGTCGAAGCTGCGCTCGCCACGGTTCGACTGTTCGATGACGATTGGAACGAGCTGCGAGACAATGTCCTGGTGATCCATGGTTGTTGACGTGTCCTCGATGAATGGTGCGGCGCCTACATCGGCTGGAAGCGGGCGCGGTTCAAGCTGGCGATCAAAAACGAAAGGCTTCGGGAACGCGCTAGGGAGATTCCAGCTCCGGCGGCGCGTCGAGCGAGAGATAGGCAAGCCGCCGCATTTCCCGCCGTCCTCGGGTGACCGTGTCGAGGATCAACCCGGCGAGGAAGCAAAGCACCGCGACGATGACCATTCCGGTGACGAGGATCGCGGTGGGCAGGCGCGGCACTAGCCCGGTCTCGAAATAAGTGACGACGAGCGGGATCGACAACAGCACGGCGGCAATCACCAGAAGCGCTCCGATCGAGCCGTAGAACAAGGCCGGCCGCTCGACTCGGTAGAGGGTCGCGATCGTCGTCAGGATTCGCCACCCGTCGCTGAAGGTCGAAAGCTTCGACTGCGAACCTTCCGGGCGGGCGAGATAGCGAGTCTCGACCTCCCCCACCGGCATCCGCAGCTCGAGTGCATGGACGCTCATCTCGGTCTCGATCTCGAAGCCGGACGAGAGCACCGGAAAACTCTTGGCGAAGCGGCGCGAGAACACGCGATATCCCGAAAATATGTCGTTGAAGCTTCGACCGAACAAACGGGCGAGTAGCCCGGTGAACATCCGGTTGCCGATCAGGTGGCCCTTGCGCTCGCTTGCCGCCGTTTCGTGGTTTCGGGTCCCGACGACCATGTCGAGCTGCTCGGTCAGCAGGAGAGAGACCATCTCGGGGGCGGATTTGGGGTCGTAGGTGAGGTCGCCGTCGGCCATCACATAGACGTCCGCGTCGACGTCGGCGAACATGCGCCGGACGACATTGCCCTTGCCCTGCTGGCGTTCGCGGCGAACGACGGCTCCGGCCCTGCCCGCGACCTCGCAAGTCCGGTCGGCGCTGTTGTTGTCGTAGACGTACACAATGGCGCCCGGCAGAGCGGCGCGAAACCCCTCGACGGTCGCCGCTATCGTCGCTTCCTCATTGTAGCAGGGCAGCAGAACGGCAATTGTCGGTTGAGCGGCTTCGGCCATGGTCCCCCATCTCGTCATCCCCGCGGAAGCAGGGACCCAGTTACGCAGATATAGCTAGGTTCCCGCTTGCGCGGGAATGACGATTATTTCTTCCCGGCAGGCTTCTTCGCCGGCGCTTTCTTCGAAGCCGGCTTGGAGGCCGCTTTCTTCTCCGCCTTCTTGGCTGCGGCCTCGTTGTGCGGCTCGGACTTCTTCGGCTTTGTAGGCTTGGGCTTGGCCGCCTTCTCTTCGGCCAGCTTCGCCTTCTTTGGCGCGGCTTTCGCCTTGGTCGTCACCGGCTTGTGCGATTCGGGGCTCTTTCCTTTGCCCTTCGGAGCTGCGGAAGCCTTCTTGCCCTTCCCGGTCTTCTTTGGCTGCTCGCCAATGTCATGGCCGCAACCCGGCCCGTGAACATGGCCTTCCTCGCTTTCGAGATCGGCCTCGAGCTGCTCCCGGGTCGCCTTGCGCTCGGTGATATCGGCCTTGTCGAAGAGGAAATCGACCACCTTGTCCTCGTACAGCGGCGCGCGAAGCTGCGCCGCCGCGGCAGGCTCCTGCTGGATGTACTGGAGGAAGCGCTCGCGGTCCTTGCCTTCATATTGCGAGGCGGCCTGGGCGATCAGTCGGTTCATTTCCGAATCGCTGATCTCGACCCCGTTCGCCGCTCCGATCTCCGAGAGCACAAGCCCGAGACGGACTCGCCGCTCGGCGATGCTGCGATAATCGCCGGCCTCCTTCTCGATCTCGGCGAGCGCCGATTTCGGATCCGGCTCGTGGCTGGCCTCGTGGCGAAGCTGGTTCATGATGTTCTGGAACTCGGCCTCGACCATCGAGGCCGGAACTTCGAAGTCGCAGCGTTCGGCGAGCTGGTCGAGCAGCCGCCGCTTCATGTGAGTCCGGGTCAGCCCGTTCATCTCCTGGCCGAGCTGGTCGCTCAGGATCCCGCGCAGCTGGTCCATGCTCTCCAGCCCGAGCGACTTGGCGAAATCCTCATCCGCCTTCGCCTCGGTTGCGACCTTCACCGCCTTGACCGTCACATCGAAAACGGCATCCTTGCCCTTGAGCGTATCGACCGGATAATCGGTCGGGAAAGTGACCTTTACCTCGCGGGACTCGCCGGCCTTGGCGCCGACGAGCTGATCCTCGAAACCGGCGATCAGCCGGCCCGAGCCGAGCTCGACCGACATGTCCTCGCCCGTGCCGCCCTCGAAGGGCGTGCCGTCGACCTTCCCCTCGAAATCCATCATCACCAGGTCGCCGGCCCCGGCCTTGTGGTTCTTGGCTGCGTCCTTCCAGCTCTTGTTAGATTGCAGAAGCCGGTCGATCTGCTCGTCGACCGCCTTCTCGTCGGGCTCGACAGTCAGCCGCTCGAGCTTGAGGTTGCCGATGTCCGGAACCGGGACTTCGGGGAGCGCCTCGAGCCGGACTCGGACCTCGGCGTCCTTGCCAGGCTCGTAGCGCTCGTCGAGCTCCACCTCCGGCTGCATCGCGGGACGGAGTTTCTTCTCCTCGAGCAGCTTCTGAACGCCTTCCTGGACGGCGCCGCTCAGCGCATCGCGCTGGAGAGCCTCGCCGTGCATCTTGCGAATGAGGTTTGGCGGCACCTTGCCGGGCCGGAACCCGGGCATCCGCACCTGCGGAGCGAGGCGCTTCACCTCCTGGTCGACGCGCGCGTCGATGTCCTTGGCCGGAATTGTCAGCATGAAGGCGCGCTTGAGGCCTTCGCTCTCGGTCTCGACAGTCTTGATGGTCACTTGGGTCCTGCTCACTCACTGTCCGGCACGGGTCGGCACTTGGTGCGCGCGGAGGGACTCGAACCCCCACGTCTTTCGACACTGGAACCTAAATCCAGCGCGTCTACCAGTTCCGCCACGCGCGCCCGGACGCTTATTCAAGGGTGCGCGGGCCTATAGCAAGGATCGCTGAAGGGGCAAGCGCGCTCAAATGCGCCAGCCGCTGAAACCTGCCGTCTCCGCCGGCGTTTAGTCGTGAAAAGGAGAAGAGGCATTTCACAGCACCCGAGCCAGCCGCAAGTCCCGCCCGAAACCCCGGCGCCGCCGGCACCGGGCCAGCCTGCGCCAGTTCCGCCCGAAACGCCGCCGACTGCGCCGGACATCGACGTGCCCTCTCCCCAGCAGCCGGTGCAACCGCCGGGACCCGGTCCGGGAACAGCCCCAGGCCAGCCAACGGCCTGAACGCTAGCGGCGCAGCCGCGCCGAGGTGACCATCGCCTCGAAGTCCGTGAGCGCGTCGGGATAATAATGCGAGCGGACCGCGTCGATCATGATGAGGTAGAGCCTGCCGTCGATGACCGCGCCGACTGCCCGGCCCTTCCGCCACACTTCATCGGTGTCGAGATGCTCGAAGTCGAACTGGAATCCCGGATAACTCACGAACTGCCTGGGCTCCAGCGAAAGGGTCCGGAAGTCGACGGCCCCTCCGCGAACCCTAAACGCGCTCTCGAGCATCGCCTGGATTTCCGGAGCGGTCATGTCGGAGTGGAATCTCGGCACCTGCTGGGCGTCGCGCCTGTCGGTCCGGATCAGATATCTTCCGTGCGGAAGGCCGCTGATGAAGGACAAATTGTCGAGCAGCGGCCCGTTTAGCGTCCAGTCCTCGACCCACCTGACGTCGTCGAAGAACAGCCGCCGCTGGCGGTTCCACTCTCGCGGCGGAGTAACCGCCATCCCTCCGTCGGCGACGCTTACGCTCTGCGGCCGAACCAGGGTGTAATAATTGCTGAACCCGCCGTACCCGCCAAGGCCGGTGCACGCCGGTGCCGTGACCGACAGCACGACGGCGGCAGTGACCAGCTTGATCTTACGGTTCATCGTCAGGAGTCCTAACTGATCATCTGGCGGATGAAGGGCGCGTCGGCGGCATCCGGCTTCATAGACAAATAGCGCGACAACGCCTGCCGCCCTTCGGCCCGGCGGCCCTGCTTGATGAGTGACAGGCCGTGCCAGCGCCACGCGTCGGGCGGCGCGTCCGGATAGGCGACCGCGATCGCATAGCTTTGCGCGGCGCGCCGCGAATCGCCCTCGCTGTCGCGGTTCCGAAGCCTCCATATCTCGCCTTCATAAAAGCGAAGGAGACCGTTCCAGCCATCCTGCGCCAGGGTCTCGATCACATATTGGCTCGCTCCGGGATCGTTCAGCTTCACCTGATCCTCGAGCATCATCTGCCTGATCGGCCCGATGGCCTCGAGATAGCGGGCGCGGCCGGTGTCGTAGGTCCGGCCCGGCACCGTCAGCTCCGCCGCGCTGGCCTTGAGGTCGGCCATCCGGCTCTCGGGCGCCGGGTGGGTGTCGAACAACCCATATCCGCGGTCGCGCCGCTTGCGGCGGTAACGCGCGCTCGCCTCCATCTCGCCTATCAACTGCTCCCAGGTGTCTGCCATCTCGTCTGGCGCGTAGCCGGCCTCGGCGATCAGTCGGGCGCCCATCGCATCGGCCTCGGCCTCGAGCGTGCGGTTGTAGCGGAACAGCGAAAGCATCGTGCCGAGCTGGGCGAGCTGGACGAAGTCGCCCATGTACACTCCGGCCCCGGCACCGCCGACTCCGGCGATCATCGCGCCGATCGAAAGAATATCGCTCTTGCGGCGCATGTCGCGCCACTGGCGGATCATGTGCCGGCGAAGGAAGTGGCCCGACTCGTGCGCGATTACCCCGGCGAGCTGCGCCTCGTTGCGCATTCGAAGGAGTAGCCCGGAGAAGATGACGGTGAAGCCGCTGGGGAACATCATGGCGTTGAATTCGGGGATTCGCGCGACGTAGATCCGCATGTCGTTCGCCGCAGGACCGCCGACCTTGCCGATCAGGTCCTGCAGATAGGTGTTCAGCTCAGGATCCTTGATCAGCAGGTTCGAGCCGGCGACTTCCTCTTCGACCCGCTCCATCATCTGCCACAGGCCCTGCTCGTCCTCTTCGGTCGGCCGGTAGTTAGGACCGATCAGCGGGACCATGTCGGCGGGCCGGATCCTCGAGTGAGCGACTCCGGTCATCGTCGAGGCGGCGATCGCCCCTCCGCCGACCAGCAGCGAGCGGCGATTGAGCTCGAAGCATCTGATGCACATCAGCCCTGCACCCTTTGTGCTCGGCGGATGTCGCGGCCGGGCTTCATCCTTCCGAGCAGCCGCTCGACCATCTGCGCGGCGCCTTCGGGCGTTCGGATGTCGCCCATGTTGATTCCGGCGATCTGGGTTCCCGTCTTGAGAACGTTGAACCAGACCACTTCGCCGGTGCGAAGGTCGACAAGCGATGCGTAAGCGAGTTGTCCGCCGCCGCCGATGTTCGGAACGCAGAAGCCGACGACGCAGCCGGCGACTCCGAGAACCTGGAGCGCGATTCGCCCGGTGGACGCGAAACTGTCCTCCGCGTGCAGGAACAGCATGTAATCGAAGTCCGTCTTCTGGCCGAAATCGACCGCCGCCTTGCCCAGCGTGTACTCGAGGCCCTTGCCGCGCTTGGTCGGCAGGTAAACGCCCATATACTTATGGAGCACGATCGACTGGGCGACGACGTAATTAAGCCGCTCGACCTCCGCGACCGTGTCGGGATCGACCCCGCGGATGTCGCTGCGGCGCTCGGCGATCAGGACGTCGCCGCCAAGGGCTGCCTGCTGCGCTTTGAGCGCCGCGACGATGTTGGTCCGCGCCTGCTCGGTCCAGTCGGCCCGCGGCTCGGTCATTCCGCCGGTCGTCACCGATCCGACGGTCACGTCAGGGCGGAGCACGAGCAAATCAAAGTCGCCTTGCGGCGGCGTGAACTGGAGGTCGGCATATTGGCGGGTCTGGACGCACGCGGCCAGCGTGACGCTCAGCGCGACGGTCATCGCGATCCCGGATTTGCGCATGTACGAAGTCTCCCCGCGGCCACTTCGCGGCCGCTGCGACCAATCCTTCTGCTTCAGCACGTCTGAACCCGAGATTAAAAAAGTGCAAGTTTTTGAATGGTCTAGAGATGCGGGAGCCAGTGCAGCTCGGAGAGCAGTACTAGTCGAGCCTGGCTCGCAGCCGCTCGTTGACGACCTTCGGATTAGCCTTTCCGCCCATCACCTTCATGACCTGGCCGACGAAGAATCCGAACAGCTGTTGCTTGCCGCCCTTGTACTGCTCGACCTTGTCGGCATTGTCGGCGAGCACCGTGTCGACCGCCTCGTCGATCGCGCCGGTGTCGGACGTCTGCCTGAGTCCTCTCTTGTCGACGATCTCGGCGGCACTCTCGCCTGTCTCCAGCATGATTTCGAACACCTGCTTGGCGAGCGTTGTCGACAAAATCCCGTCGGCGACCAGCTTCAGCAACTCGCCGGCCTTTGCGGGGCCGACCGGGCTGTCCCCGACCGTGAGGTCGAGGCGGTTGAGGGCGCCGAAATATTCCGAAACCGTCCAGTTTGCCGCGGCCTTGGGCTCGGTTCCGCTGTCGAGCAGAGCATCGAACCAGCGGGCGATGTCGACGTCGGCGGTGAGAACGCTGGAATTGTAGGGCGTTATCCCCATGCTCTCGTAGCGCTTGCGCTTCGCGTCCGGCAGCTCGGGGAGGCTCGCGAGGCATTCTTCGATGAACGCCTCCTCGAGCTCGAGGGGAAGCAGGTCCGGATCGGGGAAGTAGCGGTAATCGTGCGCCTCTTCCTTCGAACGCATGGCGCGCGTGACCCCCTGGTCGGGGTCGAACAGCCGCGTTTCCTGGACGATTCTGCCGCCTTCCTCGATGACCTCGATCTGCCGCTTCGCTTCATGCTCGATCGCGGCCATGACGAACCGCACCGAGTTGACGTTCTTGGTCTCGGTCCGGGTGCCGAGCTCCTCGCCGGGCTTGCGAACGCTGACGTTGACGTCGGCGCGCATCGAGCCTTCCTCCATATTGCCGTCGCACGATCCAACGTAGCGGAGGATTGCTCTCAGCTTCCTGATGTAAGTCCCTGCTTCTGCAGGTGAACGCATGTCCGGGCGCGACACGATTTCCATCAAGGCGACGCCGCAGCGGTTGAGGTCGACGTAGCTCATCGTCGCATGCTGGTCGTGCATCAGCTTGCCCGCGTCCTGCTCGACGTGGATCCGCTCGATGCCGATACGCTTGGTCGAGCTTTCGTCCTTCTCGTCGAGAAGGATTTCGACTTCGCCCTCGCCGACCAGCGGATGATAGAGCTGGCTGATTTGATAGCCCTGCGGGAGGTCCGCGTAGAAATAATTCTTGCGGTCGAACCGGCTCCAGCGGTTGATCTTCGCGTCGAGCGCAAGGCCGGTTCGCACCGCCTGGCGGATGCACTCGCCGTTCGGAACCGGGAGCATGCCGGGCATCGCCGCGTCGATCAGGCTGACCTGGCTATTGGGCTCGGCCCCGAACTCCGTTGCCGCGCCGGAGAAAAGCTTCGAGGCGGTCGCGGTGATCTGCGCGTGGACTTCGAGCCCGACCACCACCTCCCACTCCCCTGTCGCGCCCTTCAGGCGATACGCTTGCGTCATCTCAACTTCCTGAACAGGAACATCTGCGACGCTATGACGACGGCGAACGCCGCCGCCCAGCCGACGGCCACCGGGATCAGCGCCGACAGGTCGAGATACGTGTCGCCGCGAATCACGTAGAAGAAGACCAGCCCGCCCATGAAGACTCCGAGCGGCACCTTCCACGATCCGCTGTGGGTGCCCTTGAGCACATGGACAAGGTTTCGGATCGCGACGAGCAGGCAGACCAGGATCACGAGCGCCAACGCGAGGATCAGGCCGCGATGACCGGTAAGCGTCTCCTGCCCGATCACATCGCCGATATAGCCGCCAAGAGCGGCACCGAAGATGACGTTGATGAGATCGATCCTGCGATCGAGCTCCGCTTCCTCGTGCCTCAGTTCGCTTTCCTTCACCACCACTTCTCCGCCCGATGGGTGAATCCGGCGCGCTCCTCGATCGCGAGCGCGGCATTGAGCACGCCCTGCTCGTCAAGCTCGGGCCCGATCAGGTGCAGGCCCAGCGGAAGCCCCTGCCCGTCCAGGCCGCCCGGCACCGACATCGCCGGCAGCCCGGCGAGGCTCGCCGGCACCGCGAACACGTCGTTCAAATACATCGCGATCGGGTCGTCGCTCTTCTCGCCGAGCGCAAAGGCCGCCGACGGCGCCGTAGGCGTGAGGATCATTTCGCACTGCTCGAAGGCGCGCGCGAAATCGCGCTTGATCAGGGTGCGGACCTTCTGCGCCTTGGTGAAATAGGCGTCGTAGAATCCCGCCGAGAGCACATAGGTACCGATCATGATCCGGCGCTTGACCTCGTCGCCGAAGCCGGCAGCGCGGGTCGCGCTGTACATCTCGCCCAGAGACCCGTCGCCCTCGACCCGAAGCCCGTAGCGGACGCCGTCGTAGCGGGCGAGGTTCGACGACGCCTCGGCCGGGGCGATGATGTAATAGGTCGGAAGCGCGTACTTTGTATGCGGCAAGCTGATCTCGACCGGCTCGGCTCCGGCATCCTTGAGCCATTCGATCCCCTTGTCCCAAAGCGCGTTGATCTCTTCGGGCACGCCCTCGATCCGATATTCCTTGGGAATCCCGACTTTCTTGCCCTTGAGATCGCTCGACAACCCCGATTCCCAGTCCGGTACCGGCTGGTCGAGCGACGTCGAGTCCCTTGGGTCGAACCCGGCCATCGCCTGAAGCAGGATCGCACAGTCCCGAACCGTCTTTGCGAGCGGTCCCGCCTGGTCGAGCGAGCTTGCGAACGAGACGATTCCCCAGCGCGAGCAGCGGCCGTAGGTCGGCTTGATCCCGCAGATGCCTGTGAAGGCGGCGGGCTGCCGGATCGACCCGCCGGTGTCGGTCCCGGTGACCCCCGGAGCGATTCCCGCGGCCACCGCCGCGGCCGATCCGCCCGACGATCCGCCCGGCGTAAGCGCGGCATTGCCCCCGTCCTTGCGCCGCCACGGGCTGATCACCGGTCCGTAGGTGCTGGTCTCGTTCGACGAGCCCATCGCGAATTCGTCCATGTTGAGCTTGCCGAGCATCCCTGCGCCCGCCTTGCGCAGGTTCGCGGTGACATTGCTCTCGTAGGGCGGCTGGAAGCCGGTAAGGATCCGGCTTCCGGCGGTGGTATCGACGCCGTTTGTCGCGAAGAGGTCCTTGAAACCGAGCGGAATCCCGGCGAGCGGCCCAGGCTCCCCCTGCCCCCGCGCCTCGTCGGCCGCCTCGGCGGCGCCGAGCGCGTCCTCGGGTGTCGTGACAGTAAAGGCGTTCAGCCCCCGGGCCCCCGCAACCGCTTCATTATACGCGTCGGCGATCTCGCGCGCGCTGAATTCGCCCGAACGGAAGCCGTCGCGGAGCTCGGCGATGGTGAGGGAGGTGAGGTCGGTCATCGAGGCTCACCGTCATTGCGAGTGAAGCGAAGCAATCCAGTGCTTCTCTGGATCGCTTCGTCGCTTTCGCTCCTCGCGATGACGAACGACCGTGTCACTCGATCACCTTCGGAACCGCGAAGAAGCCGTGCTCGGCGGCGGGCGCATTGGCGAGGATCTCGTCGCGGCGATTGCCGTCGGTGACCTCGTCGTTTCGAAGCCTGAGCTTCTGCTCGATCACGGTCGCCAGCGGCTCGACGCCCTCGGTATCGACCTCGCCGAGCTGCTCGACCCAGCCGAGGATGTTGTTGAGCTCGGGCACCAGCCGCTCGATCTCCTCCTCGCTCATCGCGATTTGGGCCAGATTGGCGATGTGGCGGACCTGTTCGGCGGTTACGGACATTGCGGCGGCGCGATAGCCGCACGCTAGGGGAGCGGCAAGCGGGGTCTCTTAGGCGTGTCTTACGACTTCGAGGATGACCCTGGCCGTTCCCCTGGCGATCATTCCGATGTCGCGGGCGGCCGCGGTCGACAAGTCGATTTCGCGATTGCCGTGGAACGGGCCGCGGTCGTTGATCTTCACCAGGGTCGCCTTGCCGGTAAGCGCGTCCGTCACCCGCACCAACGTCCCGAACGGCAAGGTGCGGTGGGCTGCGGTCCGAAGCTCCGGATTGAATGTCTCCCCGTTGGCTGTCGGCCGGCCGGCAAACTCGTTGCCGTAATAGCTCGCCTCGAGCGCAGCGGGGCTGGCCTCGGGGATTCGGGCCAGTGAGTCTCCCACGGCGGCCAGGAGAGGCTTTGCGGCATTCGACATCGGCAAGGTGACGACGACCGAATCGGCAGGCGCAGGATGCTGCATCGCGCTGAAACCGAACAAAGCGGCCGGCGGCACAGTTGCCATCACCGCAATGCGTATGTGGCGACGGCCGGGCCTGGACCCACGGGCCTTGCGAAGAAGATTGGATCGGGATGACCTACTAAAAAGCTTCCTTATCCTATGTGTATTCTGAGCTTCTTGTTTGGGTATATTCCAAATATCTACTGCCATACCTAACCAGTTCATAAGAAGCTGCACCGTTCCATAATCGGGATGCACGCACGATAACTTGCGTTAGGTCCGCGACGAGTCGTTTTTGTCACCTGGCTCGGAAGAGTCGGATTGTTCTAGTGGCGTTCTAGGTAGTCTTCGCTCCGACCGTAGCCGGTACCCGTCTGCGATGGCTGGGGCGACCTGCGCGGCGGACGAAAAAAATCGCCCGGAGTTTCCCCCGGGCGATCTTTGGCAGTTCAGTTCGGCTAGCGGTTCTGACCACCGCCACCCTGGCCGCCGCCTTGGCGATCACGGTCACCCATGCCGCCGCCCTGGTCGCCGCCTTGGCCGCCGCCCTGGTCGTCGCCGCCCTGACGGTCACGGTCACCCATGCCACCGCCTTGGCCGCCACCGCCCTGACGGTCACGGTCACCCTTGCCGCCGCCTTGGCCGCCGCCTGGTCTGTTTTCCTGGTTGGTCATATCGGGACTCCTGTCTAAGGCGCCCCCTCGCTTCAGTTATTAACGTTGCTCATGCTGGACTGGTTCAATCCCGCGCGGGGCACGCACGCGCAGGGTTTTGACCATTGCAACCGTTCGAGCAGTTGCCCTGCCCGCCGGCGGCCAATAGAGGCCGCCGCCAATGTGCGCTCGCCGGTTCCTGATTGCGGTCACCATCCTCACGCTGCTCGCCGTCGCCGGCGCGTTCGCGATCTTCCAGTTCGGCGGCGACATGCTCAAGCGGCAGATGGTGCCCCAGGGCCATTTCGAGGCACCGCCCGCCGCCAGCGGCCCCGACTATGCGCAGGGTGAAAGCTGGATCGCCCATCCGGCGCTCGCCGAGGATCCGTCCGAGTGGCGCCCGGAAGGCTTCCCTCCCCCTACCCTCGAGCCGAAGCGGGTCGCGGCCTTCTTCATCCATCCGACCACCTATCTGCAGCGCGAGCGGTGGAACGCGCCGCTCGGCGATCAGCAAAGCCGCGAGACCGCCGAGTTGTTCGTGCGAAGCCAGGCCAGCGCCTTCGGCCAGTTCGCCGACGTCTGGGCACCGCGCTACCGTCAGGCGGCCTATGGCGCCTTCCTGCTGGACAGTGAGGACGCTCAAAATGCGCTCGACCTTGCTTATTCGGATGTCAGCGCCGCCTTCGACCGATTCCTCAGCGAAATTCCCGACGCACAGCCGATCATCCTCGCCGGCCACAGCCAGGGCTCGCTGCATCTTACCCGGCTGCTCGCCGAGCACGGGCCCAAGCTTCGCGACCGGCTTGTCGGCGCCTATGTCGTCGGCTGGCCGGTGAGCGTCGCTGCCGACCTGGCGCCGATGGCACTTCCGCCGTGCGAAACGCCCGACCAGTCCGGCTGCGTCCTGTCCTGGCAGAGCTTCGGAGAGCCGGGGAACCCGTCGGTCGTGCTGGAGGCTTGGGAAGGCACGCGCGGCCCGACCAGCGCCGAGCGGCTTCGCTCCGACATGCTGTGCGTCAATCCAATCACCGGCACTCGCGGCGGCGGCGCTCCGCCGAGCGCCAATCCCGGCACGCTCGTCCCAACCGCCGACATGGTGTCGGCCCACCTCGAGCCGGGCCGGGTCGGAGCGCGCTGCGACAATGGCTTCCTGACCATCGGCGGTGACATTCCCAACCTCGGGCCGTTCGTCCTGCCCGGGAATAATTACCACGTGTACGACTACGCCTTGTTCTGGTGGCCAATTCACAATGACGCCCGTGGCCGCGCCGACACCTGGTTCCAACGCAACGGTGCCGCCCAATGATCACGGCCAGTGCAGTCGAATTCGCCGGAACGCTTGCGAATGGAGGCAAGCTCGCCGGGCTCGACGTCGGAACGAAGACGATCGGCCTTGCCGTCTGTGATCAAGGCTGGAGCTTCGCCGGCCCGGCCGAGACCATCCGCCGGACCAAATTCACCAACGACCTCGAAGCGCTTCAAGGCTTCATCGCCCGCGAGCATACCGTCGGACTGGTAATCGGTCTTCCGCTCAACATGGACGGCAGCGATTCGCCAAGGACCCAGTCGGTGCGCGCCTTCGCCCGCAACCTCGCTTCGCTCGAGCTTCCGATCCTCATGTGGGACGAGCGCTGGTCGACACAGGCGGTCGAGCGGGCGATGGTCGAGGCGGACGTCAGCCGCGCCAGGCGCGCGCGGAAAGTCGATGCGCTCGCCGCAGCGCACATTCTCCAGGGCGCCATCGATGCTCTGGCAAATCTTCCGGCGCCGGAATAAGCGGGGTTCCCGTGGACCTCATCTCCATCGATTCGCTGACCGACGACCAGATCGCGACGATCCTCGACGAGGGGTCGCGGTGGTTCGATTTCAACCGCCGCGGGCCGCACCGGCAGGACCGGCTCGCGGGCCGCATCGTCTGCAATCTCTTCTACGAAAATTCGACCCGGACTCTGATGAGCTTCTCAGTCGCCGCGCACCGGCTCGGCGCCGGCGTCGTTACTCTTCCGGTCGAATATTCGTCGGTGAAGAAGGGCGAGAGCCTGGAGGACACCTCGCGGACCTTAAACGCAATGCGTCCCGACCTGCTCGTCGTCCGGCACCGCGAGAACGGAGCCCCGGCTAGGGTCGCCGAAATTGCTGACTGCCCGGTGATCAATGCCGGCGACGGCACCAACGAGCATCCGACCCAGGCGCTTCTCGATGCGCTCACGTTGCGGGCACGGTTCGGCAAGCTGGACGGCCTGAAGGTCGCGATCTGCGGCGACGTCAACCATAGCCGGGTCGCCCGTTCGAACATCAAGCTCCTTCAAAGGCTCGGTGCGCAGATCCGCCTCGCCGGGCCGGAAAAGCTGGTCCCCGACGACCTCGATACAATGAGCGTCGACGAGGCGATCGCCGGCGCCGACGTGGTGATGATGCTGCGGGTCCAGCGCGAGCGGCTCGGAGAGGACCTCGGCGACGCTCCGGGAGAATATCTTGAGCGCTACGGCCTCACCCGTGAGCGGCTGGAGCGCGCCGCTCCGGACGCCGTGGTGATGCACCCGGGGCCGATGAACCGCGGTGTCGAGATCGAGGATTCGGTTGCCGACGATCCGCAGCGGTCGCTGATCGCCGTTCAGGTGGAATATGGAGTCGCCGTTCGAATGGCGTGCCTCGACCTGATGACGGGCGGGAGCCGGTTAGCGTGACGCAAACTGGACCGGAGCGTCTCCGGCAATTCGGCGGACAAAGCAGCTGCCGCCGCGGCTCTGAAGGAGTTCGCAGCGCTGAATCGCTTCCTGCTGGCTCGCAAAGCCCTTGACCGACAGCCGCCAGACCGTTCCCTTGGCCCCGTCGAAGCGGGCCCGCATCGGCGTGTAGTCGCCGAGCGCCGGGTATTTCTTCGTGATCCGGCTCCAGGCGATGCTCACGCGCTCGGGCGAGCTGTAGGCGCCGAGCTGGACGACCGAATTGGACTTGCCGCTTGGCTTGCGGGCATTTTTCGCCGCGCGGCGAACCGTATCGCTGATCGCGACATAGCTGGCCGGCTGGACCGGGGCTTCGAATTTCGTCGGCAGCTCCGGCACCGGCTTGGCGACGGCCTGGACGATCGGGGCCTCGACATCCGCGGGAACGACGCTCGGCACTGGCTCGATCAGCGACTCGACGGCTTGCGCGACCACCGGATCGGCCTCGACGACCGGCGCGGGCGGCGGCGAGTCGATGACGACCGGGGCTGCGGCGACATTGACGACCGGAAGTGCAGGCATCGGCTCGGGAAGAGCCGGCGGCGGAGCGGCTGGAATCGGTGCAATCTGCTCCGGCTGCGGCTGCGGTGCGACCTGCGGAACGACTAGCTGGGCCTGAGCCTCACCAGCACGCGAATTGCGGTTTAGCGCGAGCCGCTCCGGCTGGCCGGGATCGGCTGCCGGCGTAACTCCGGTAAGCGCCGCGACCTGGTCCGATGGGCGGGCCGGCGTTGCCATGGCCATCCACTGCTGGACTCGCGAATCGAGCCGATCGGGGGGAACGTCCTGCGCGGCCACGGTGCGCGCCATCGTCCAGTCGCCGGAAAGCCCGTAGGCGAGCGCCAAATTCTGGCGAACCCGGGCATCGGCGCCCGGCACTCGTGCCACCTGGTTGAGAATTGCAACGGCGTCGTCCGGGCGGCCTGCAAGCGCCAGGGCCAGTCCGAAATTGGCCGGATCGAGCATGTCCTGGGTAGCGGCAAGGACCGAAAGCGCCTCGCCATTCTTGCCCTGGGCGATTTGAACCAGCGCGACCTTCATGATCAGCTCCGGCTGACCAGGGATCAGAGTCAGCGAATCGCGATAGGCGGCCCTTGCCGAAGGCCAGCTGCCGGTCGCCGTTGAGCTTGCCGATGTTCTCGCGGTCGACCTTCGATCCAAAGATCGATTCGCGGTTTTGCTGGCCGGCGGCACAGCCCGAAATCACTGCGGCGATCGCAAGCGTGGAAAGAGCGTTCGTGAAGCGAGCTCGGCGAGTCATTGGGTCATCCCTTGCGTTTCGCTTTTTCGGCCATTGCGTTCAGCTCCGGCATCGTTGCCAGGAAGTCGTCCACCGCCTGCGTGACGAGCAGCTGGGCCGAGCTTCCGCTGACCGCATAGGCCAGGCGAAGCTTGAGGTGCCGCTCGGGGTCGAGGCGCAAAGTGAACGCCGCCTTGGCCTTGCTCCCCGGCGCTGCGCGCGGCTTGTGCGGCCGTCGAACGACTCCTGTCGGCTGCACTTTTGCCACGAGAGCTGGCTTGACCTGAGGCACGGGCTTGGGAGCTTCCTCGAGCGCCTCCGCCTCGGGTTCGTTTGCCTGCGCGGCGTCGTCTTCGGAATCGTAGAGCTCGGCGGTCTCGTCGACTTCTTCCTCGCCCGAATCCTCGGGCGTGTAAGCGGACAGCCGCCCGGCAATCTCGGCCTGTTGGTCGTGGACCGGCGAATTGACCGGGGTCAGGCCCGCCAGGTTATGCGGATGGGCCGGGACCACCTCTCCGAACGCGTCGTGCTCGGAATCGCGAACGGCCGGCTCGACAGGCTTGGGCGGCTCGAATCCCATGTCGTTCCAGCCGAGATCCTCAAGGCCCGGGCCCTGTCCGAAGCCCTGCGGGCGCATCGCCGGCCGGGCCGCGCCCTTGCGGGCCAGCAGACCCGAAGAGAGGGAAGCAAAAGGTTTGGGTTCGCTCGTCACGCCGTTCCCCCTACTAGCCCGCGACCCGGCGGCCGAAGCCGCCGACTGGGCGCGGACTTGCCTGGCTGATTCCGGGGGCGGCGTTGGGAGCGGCGAAAACGGTGCGCCGGAAATTCTTCTCCAGCCGATCCGAGATATAGTCCCACAGCTCGACGACTTCGCGGGCCGAACGGCCGTTGGCATCCACTTCCATGACCGTCCGACCATCGATCATCGAGGCTGCGAAATCGGTTCGGTGGTGGACGGTGACGGGCGCGACCGTGCCGTGCTGCGAGAGCGCGACCGCGGCTTCGTAGGTGATCTTGGCCTTCGGAGTCGCCGCGTTGACGACGAAGATCAAAGGCTTACCGGCGCGGTCGCAAAGATCGACCGTTGCGCCGACGGCGCGAAGGTCGTGCGGGCTCGGCCGGGTCGTAATGACGATCAGCTCGGCAACGGTGATGACGCTCTGGATGGCCATCGTAATCGCCGGCGGGGTATCGACGACCGCTAGACGGAAGCCCTGCTGGCGAAGGACCTCGAGGTCGGAAGCAAGCCGGGCGACCGTGGTCTGGGCGAAGGCGGGCATTTCCGCTTCGCGCTCGTTCCACCAGTCGGCGAGGCTGCCCTGCGGGTCGATGTCGATAAGGCAGACGGGACCTGCGCCCGCCATCTGCGCTTGCACTGCCAGATGACCGGAAAGGGTCGTCTTGCCCGATCCGCCTTTCTGCGATGCTAGAGCCAGTACGCGCATGCTGTTCCCCTACCCCGTTTGCGCTCGTTCGAGGCCGGAGTGGCACCCAAGGCTCTAAAATCTGGTTAATGTCGCCAGACCCCTGTTGCTCGCGTTTGGAACATGTTTAGGCTGCGAGCAGGAGATGGGCGTGACGAAGTCCCGTCGATTCAGATTGTTAGTCGCCGCGACAGCGCTCGTTGCAATGCCGTCGCTCGCCTCGACGCCAAAGACGGTCAGGGATGGGATCGAAGCGTGGCAGCGCTCCGACCATGCCGCCGCGGTCGCGATCTGGCGGCCGCTGGCGGAAAAAGGCGATGCCGACGCGGCGTTCAACTTGGGACAGGCCTATCGGCTTGGCCGCGGAGTCGCCGTCGATCTGGCTCAGGCGCAGACATGGCTCGAGCGTGCAGCCCGCGCCGATCACCTCGATGCCCAAACCATGCTCGGACTGCTTTTGTTCGGCAGCGGCAATCGCCAGGCGGCGATGCGCTGGCTCAAGACGGCGGCGGAGCGCGGCGAGCCGAGGGCGCTGCTGGTCTATGGCACGGCGCTGTTCAACGGCGACGGTGTCGCCCGCGACCCGGTGCTCGCCTACGCCTACGTCAGCCGCGCCGCTGCCCAGGGCCTGGAACCGGCGAAGAGCACGCTTCAGGAACTGGACCGGATCCTCCCGGTCGAGCAGCGGAAGAAAGGCGTGGCGATCGCGCTCCAGCAGGCCAAGGCCAAGCCGACCCCCGACAAGGCTGCGCCCAAGCCTTCGGGAACTGCCCCGAAGAAACAGGCTCAAGCCGCCGCTCCGGCTGCGCCGGCACCCGCTGCGAAAGGCGGATGGCGGATCCAGCTCGGCGCTTTCTCAAAACGGTCGTCGGCCGAGGCGCTGTACCGCCGGCTGTCGGGGGCCGGCCATCTTTCCGGGCGCCAGCCCGTCTATGTTGCCGCCGGTGCGGTCACGCGCCTGCAGGTTGGACCGTTCCAGAGCCGTTCGGCCGCGGCCGCTGCGTGCGTTGAATTGAGCAAGCTGGGCCAGCCCTGCTTCCCGGTCGAGGCGAAATAGCGTCCTCTTCCGAACAACCGATACATCAACTCCGCAGCCCGTTACTGCTCTCGCCACAGCTCTTGAGAGGGTCGTGTCCCCAATTCATGAGCGAATAGCGCCAGCGTGAGGTCACCGGGTTCGCCGGTTCCTGGGCACGGTGGCGGCGAATGAAGCCAACCACCTTGCGCATATGCGCGTAGTCGTTGGCGGTCCGTTCACAAGGTTGCTTGCGGAGAATGGAGACAATCCGGCGGCCGCTCGCGTGTCCGACGCTTTCGCGAAGGGCGCCGTCCGGTCCCTTCCAGCCGACGCCCTGGCTCCTTTCCGTATTTAGCCAATCCCCCAATTCGTCCGCGGTCATGTTGACTACCGCGCTGAACTCGCGGGCGATTTGCTCCCGAGCCAAGCCCTCTTCGACGAGCGCCACGGAACGTGCAGTTTAGCTGCTAGCGACGCTTCGCCGACCCTCTTCCGCTCCGCCGAACAGCGGAATTAGCTGCCACAGCGCCGATGCGCCGACGAGCGTATAGACGATCCGGCTGAGCAGGGTCATTTCGCCGAACAGGGCCGCAAGGAGGTCGAAGCCAAATAGGCCTACGAGGCCCCAGTTGAGGCCGCCAACAATCAGCAGCAGCAAAGTGATCTTGTTGATGACTGGCATGTTTATCTCCTGAGTTTCGATAGGGGGGTGCGCCGGCCGCTGAAATCACTGGCGGGCAAACGGCCGGCGCGAACGCGGTCACATGGGGAGGGATACCGCGTCCGTAACATGGATGATGCCGTTCGACTGAACCAGGTCCGCCTTTGTGACCATCGCGGTCCCGCCCGTACCATCGGTGATCGTGACCGATCCGCCAGACAGACTGGCGGTGAGAGTGCCACCCTGGACCGTCTTCAGGGTCGCCTGACCGCCGCTCTTGCGAATCGCCTCCACGAGTTCCGCCGAACTGACCTTGCCGGGTACGACATGATAGGTGAGCACTGCCCTCAGCTGGTCCCGGTTGGCGGGCTTCAGAAGCGTGTCGACAGTGCCCGCTGGAAGCTTGGCGAAAGCAGCATCGGTCGGCGCGAAGACGGTGAACGGGCCTCCGCTTGCAAGAGTATCGACGAGGCCCGCAGCCTTCACAGCGGCGACGAGAGTTTCGTGGTCTTGTGACTGCACCGCCGCGGCAACCAGATTGCCTTTGGCTCCGCCCGCCGAAGCGGTGGCAGGGACAATCGCAAGCGCCGCAGCGGCGGCAAGCCCCAAAGCTTTGAAACGTGAAGTCATCATAATTCCTTTTCTAAGCGCCTCGGTTGGCGTCAGGTCAGGAATTAGGGCTGCGGCGTCGCAGCCTCCATACGGCCTTTGGTCCGCATTTAGAGCCCGGCCTCTACCGCAATTCGGATCGCATCCGCGGACGTGGACACGCCAAGTTGCTCGAGCAGCAGTGCTCGGTGCATCTTCACTGTCTTTTCGCTGATCTTTAATTCCCAGGCGATCTGCTTGTTGAGCAGCCCGCGCGACATCAACTCAAGCACCTGTCGCCGCCTTGGCGGAAGCGACTTGACCAACGAGACTGCCCGGGTCCGCCGCGCATTGAACTGAAGCGGCGAGTCCGGCCCCAACTCGACTTGGGAGCCGAGGAACCACGCGAGGCGTGCATCCTCGTCGAACAGCGGCGTGACTAGAACTCCATTGCGAAATTCGGTCCCGTCGCGTCGATAGTTGAGAATATCCACAAGCACAGGTCGCTGGGAGCGAATCGCATCGCGTATTCGATCAGTGATCCACGGTTCCGTCGCATCGCCGGCTAAAAAGCGGCAGTTGCGACCGACGACCTCCCTCTCCGAGTACCCGGTCAGCGCGCAAAATGCCGGATTCGCTACCTCTAGCGGATTGTCGGGACGCCTGGGGTTGCTGATTACCGTGGCGATCGGGCTGAGGCCAATACTCTCGAGTAGTTGCTCATCCGCACCAGGCATTGGGTGACTCTACTCGGCACCTGTCGGCTGCGCGAGTGGCCATCGGCAAGGTATTCCAACTTCTCGTGTCCACTTTCGCCCTAACCGGACAATAGCCACCGGTCGCGACCGGTCCTACCCCTTCACCCACTCCTTCTTGCGGATGCCTTGGGCCCACAGGAGCGCATCTAACCCGTGGTGGTCGATCTTCGCGTCGGCGGCCTCGATCAGCATCTCCTTCGCCCGGTAGGCGACTCCGAGCCCCGCCTCCTCGACCATCAGAGTGTCGTTGGCGCCGTCGCCGATCGCGACGACGTCCTCGGGCCGAAGCCCGAGTTCCTCGCGCGCGTCGATCAGCGCGTCGAGCTTCGCCTGGGCGTCGACGATCGGGTCCTCGACCCGTCCGCTGAGCTGCGAGCCGTCGAACAACAGCCGGTTGGCCTGCACCCGGTCGAAGCCGATCAGCTTGGCGATCGGTTCGGCAAAGGACAGGAAGCCGCCAGAAACGAGAAGTGCGCTTGCACCGCCCACGCGCATCGTCCGGACCAGGGTCGCAGCCCCTGGATTGGGCACGACCCGCTCGGCGAGGCAGCGGGCGATTGCGTCTTCCTCTAGGCCCGACAGAAGCGCGACCCGCTCGCGAAGCGCGGCCTTGAAGTCGAGCTTGCCCTGCATCGCCCGCTCGGTGATCTCGGCGACCTCGCGCTTGAGGCCGGCGAAATCGGCCAGCTCGTCGATGCATTCCTGGCCGATGATCGTCGAATCCATGTCGGCAACGAGCAGCTTTCGGAACCGCGGCTCCTCGCTCTGGACGACGACATCGGCCTCGGGTAGCGGTTCGAGCGCCCAGCGCACTGCCCGCGCGTCGGCGGAAACGCGCAGGTCCACCGCGTCGCCTTCGTCGATCCAGCCGCCGAATCGCGCCTTGGGGTCGAGCTCGCGAAGCAGCCCGAGCGCCCGGTCGACCAGCCTGTCATCAAGGCGTCCGGCTGCTATCAGCGTTGCAATGAGCATCGGGGAACGCAAACCTCCTGTTGCACTAATTGCGGGGCCAACGGCCAGCGGCAAGTCGGCACTTGCGCTTGCGCTCGCAAATAGCGCCGGCGCGGTCATCATCAACGCCGACAGCGCGCAAATCTATCGCGACCTGCCGATCCTCAGCGCGGCTCCCTCGGCGCAAGACCGGGCGCTCGCCGAGCACCGGCTCTACGGCATTTTAGACGGCGCGCAGCCCTGCTCGGCGGCGGACTGGGCGGCGATCGCGAAGGCACAGATTGCGGACGCTCACGCATCCGGAAGGCTGCCGGTCCTGGTCGGCGGAACGGGCCTCTATCTGCGGACCCTGCTCGAAGGCATCGCCCCGGTGCCCCCAGTGGATCCGGCAATCCGGGAAGAGGTGCGCGCCGCGCCGCTCGAGGCGAACCGCGCCAGGCTGGCGCAAGCAGACCCCGCAGCGGCGGCGAAATTGGGGCCCGCCGACACGGCGCGGATCGGCCGGGCGCTCGAAGTCGCGCTCTCGACGGGCCGGACTCTGGGCGACTGGCAGAAATACCGCGAAGGCGGGATTCGCGAGGAGATCTCTCTCAAGCCGCTGATCCTGCTTCCGCCCCGTTCCTGGCTGTACGCGCGCTGCGACGCGCGGTTCGAAGCAATGGTCGAGGCCGGCGCGATCGAGGAAGTGAAGGCGCTGCTCGCCCGCAGGCTCGATCCGGCGCTGCCGGTGATGCGGGCGATCGGAGTGCGTGAAATCGCTGCCTGTCTTGCCGGCGAGATCGGCCGCGAAGAGATGATGGAGCGGGGCCGGCAGGCGACCCGAAACTATGCGAAGCGCCAGTACACCTGGTTCGCTCATCAGCCGCCGCCCGACTGGACGCGCTTCACCGGCGAGCTCGACGAGCGCGCGATGGCCGAGGCACTGGCCCTGCTCGAGCCAGTCGCGTAGGCGGCGAGCCATGGAGCTGATCCGGGAACAGGACATCGATCCGAGTCCGCTCGAAGGCAAAAGGGTCGCGGTCCTCGGCTTCGGAAACCAGGGCCGCGCCCAGGCGCTCAACTTGCACGACAGCGGAATCGACGTCGTCGTTGGGCTTCGCAGCGGCTCGGCGAGAAGGGATCTGGCCGAAGCTGCGGGTCTCCAGGTGGATTTGATCGACCGGGCGACGGCCTCCGCCGATATCGTGATGCTGCTTGCTCCGGACGAGATCCTCGGCGACCTCTATCGCGAGATCGAGCCGCAGCTTCGCGACGGCGCCGCGCTCGGCTTCAGCCACGGCCTAGCCGTCCACTTCGGCCTCGTCCGGCCGCGCGACGACCTCGACGTGTATCTGGTCGCGCCCAAGGGTCCCGGAACCGCGCTCCGCTCACTCTACGAGGACGGCAAAGGCATGGTTGCGCTTTGGGCGGTCGTTCAGGACGCAAGTGGCTCGGCGCGTGAGATCGCCCTCGCCTACGGCCGCGCGATCGGCTGTGCCCGCGCCGGCCTGATCGCCTCGACGTTCGAGGAGGAAGCGGTCGCCGACCTGTTCAACGAAAATGCGGTGGTTTGGGGCGGCGTGCCCGAGCTTCTACGCGCCGGCTTCGAAACCCTCGTCGAGGCCGGCATCTCGCCCGAAGTCGCCTATCTCGAGTGCGTAGGCGAGCTGAAGCTCATCGCCGAGCTGATCGAAGCGCGCGGAATTGCAGGAATGCGCGAGGCAATTTCCAACACTGCCGAGCTGGGGGCGGTGCTCGGCGGCCCCGCGGTCGTTGACGAAACGGTTCGCGCGCGGATGGCGAAGGTGCTGGATGCGGTCCGCTCGGGCGAGTTCGCCAGGGCGCTTCGAAGCGAGACCGAAAAAGGATATCCGATCCTGGAGTCCGCGCGCCAGAACGCCCGGTCACAGCCGATCGAGCGGGTGTTCAACAAGCTGAAGGATTTACCGGGCGGCTAGCCGATCTCGTCGTGCACGGGCATCGGCCGTTCGCCGACGGAAGCCCGCTCGAGATAGGCCCGCTGGAGCTTGCGATGGGCCTCCGCTGCTTCGGAATCGGTCGCCGCCTGGGCGCGCTCGAGCTCCTCGGCGGCACGCTGCGCGTAATATCCGCGATCCCTGCTGCCGTTTTGCTCTTCCATCGCTCCGCTCCTACTGGACCGGATAGCCTAGCAGGTTTTCCCGCTCAAGTCGTCTCACGCCTGCCGGAACGCTGCGAGTCCGAGGAACAGGCCCGCCAAAGCCAGGCACACCGAGCCGACCGCATAGGCCGCTGCGAGCCCGTAGGAATGCCGCTCGATCAGCAGCGCGGCATCGAGCGAGAACGCCGAAAAGGTCGTGAAGCCGCCGAGAATTCCGGTCGTCAGGAACAGGCGCAAATGCTGGTCGAGGCCGGTCCGGAAAGCGAAATAGCCGGCGAACAGGCCGAGCAGGAACGAGCCGAGCACGTTGACTACCAGGGTGCCGAACGGAAAATCGAAGCCGAGCAGCCGAACGGCCGCCAGATTGACTCCGTGACGAAGGGCACCGCCGATCCCGGCGCCAAGGAATACAATGAGATAGGCCATGATCCTCCTACTGCATCTCAATTGCGCAAGCAGGAGTCATCAGCCGGTTCCGGCGGTTATACGGGAGACCCCATTCCCGTCGTCGGATTAGCAATATCGTTGCAATGAGCCAAGGCCCGGCCCGCTCAGAACCGAAGCGAAAATCCCAGCGACATCTTCTTCGATTTTCCTCCCGCCGGCGACGGGACGGTCTTGTCCTGATGCTTGGGCCTGATTTTGAAAAAGCCGAGGCCCACTGACGCATTCGGGCTGATGTCATGGCCGACGATGATCCCGTGGCCGCGCTTCCATGTTCCATCCGGTGCTCGATACTCGATCACCGGAAGACCGAAATTGCGATTCCCAAGCTGAAGCCCCGGCTCTGACGACGGTGAGGAAAAAGACGGTCCGACGTTCTGCTGGGAAAGCCCTGGCTGCTGGGAAAGCCCTGGGGACGCCCAGGAAAATGCCAACAGCAACACGGCCCCTCGAACCATCATCAAACTCCCCTGTTTGACAATTGAACCTGCCGCGGAAGAATCGAGTTCCAGCCGTTCCAGTACCGTAACGCCTCTACCGGCGCCCGAACAGCTTCTCGATGTCGGAATGGGCGAGCTTCACCCAGGTCGGCCGGCCGTGGTTGCACTGCCCCGATCGCGGAGTGACCTCCATCTCGCGCAGAAGCGCGTTCATCTCCGCGACCGACAGGACCCGCCCCGCCCTGACCGAGCCGTGGCAGGCGATCGTCGCCTCGACATGGTCGAGCCTTTCCTGGAGCGACAGCGCCGATCCGAGCTCGGCGATTTCCGCCGCAAGGTCGGCGAGCAGCCGACCGACGTCCGGGCCCCGGAGCGCTGCCGGCACCGATCGGACCAGAACCGCCGCCGGACCGAAGCGCTCGATCTCGAGCCCGAGGCCCGAAAGCTCGGCGATGGCGCCCTCCAGCCGGTCGCAATCGGGCTCGTCGAGCTCGACCACTTCGGGGATCAGCAGATCCTGGCGCGGCACCGCTCCACCGGTCCGGGCGGCCCGGAGCTTCTCAAGCACCAGCCGTTCGTGCGCCGCATGCTGGTCGACAATCACCAGGCCGTCCTCGGCCTCGGCGACAATGTAGGTGCTTGCGACTTGGCCCCTGGCGACCCCGAGCGGATGCGATGACACAGGCTCGGTCGCCGGTTCGGCGCGGGCCGCGGGGTCGATCCGGATTCCAGTGAACAGCGCCCGCTCCTCGCGGACTCCTGTCAGCGGCGGTTGCGGCGTCGACACGCCGCTCGTCCACGCGACCGGCGCTGCCGACTGCTCGCGAGCCGCGCTTCGGTGCGATTCGGCATCGAGCGCCGAGCGGAGCCCGCCGACGATCAGCCCGCGAACTGCAGCCGGGTCGCGGAACCGCACTTCGGTCTTCGCCGGATGGACGTTCACGTCCACCTCCTCGAGCGGAATCGACAGGAACAAAGCGGCAATCGGGTGACGGTCACGGGGGATCAGGTCGCGGTAGGCGGCCCGAAGCGCACCGACCAGCAACCGGTCCTTCACCGGCCTGGAATTGACGAACAGATATTGCTGGTCGCCGACACCGCGGTTGAAGGTGGGAAGGCTGACGACGCCGGTCAGGCCGAGCCCGTCGCGAACGCAGTCGACCCCGACTCCGTGCTTCTCGAGCTCGGCAGCCAGCAAGGCGGCAACCCGGGCCGGAGCCTCGGACGGCTGCAGCGACAGGATCTTGCGGCCGTCATGCTCGAGCGTGAAGGCGACATCGTTGCGCGCCATTGCCAGCCGCTTCACCGAATCCAGGCACGCGGAATATTCGGCTCTGGGACTGCGCAGGAACTTCCTTCGCGCCGGCACCTTGCCGAACAGATCCTCGATCCGGACCCGGGTTCCGGGAGGGAGCGCCGCCGGCCCCTCGCTGACCCGCTTTCCGTGATCCACCTCGATCCGCCAGCCCTCGGAAGCCTGTCCTGAGCTCGTCGAAGGATCCTGTCCTGAGCTTGCCGAAGGGCGCTCGCGGCTGTCCAGCGTCAGGCGCGAAACGCTGGCGATCGACGGCAGCGCCTCGCCGCGAAAGCCGAAGCTGGTGACGTGCTCGATCGTGTCGCCTGGAAGCTTGGAGGTCGCGTGCCGCTCGAGCGCCAGGCGCATGTCGCCTGGACTCATCCCGGCGCCGTCGTCGCTTACCTCAATCAGGCCGATGCCGCCGCCGGACAACCGGACGGTGATGGTGCCAGCCCCGGCATCGAGACCATTTTCGATCAATTCCTTGAGCGCGCTCGCCGGCCGCTCGACCACTTCGCCGGCGGCGATCCGGTCGACTAGCTCGGACGGCAGTCTTCTTATTGACATGTTAAGGGTCCTAGCCCAATCCGAGCCATCCCGCGAAGCGCTGATTTGGGCCAGGAAAATTCAGTTCGCGTTCAATGGGAAGCGTTTAATTTTCAATGAAGTGGCCGGGGGGACTTTCGGCTGCGCAAGACGAAGGCGAGACTAAGCAAAGATGTTCTGGGCGCGCTGGTTCAAATGGATGTCTCACGACATGGCGATCGATCTCGGGACCGCCAACACGCTCGTCTACGTCCGTGGCCGAGGAATCGTTCTCAACGAGCCGTCGGTGGTCGCGATCGAGACGATCAACGGCGTCAAGCGGGTCAAGGCGGTCGGCGAGGACGCCAAGCTGATGATGGGCAAGACGCCTGACCAGATCGAGGCGATCCGGCCGCTTCGCGACGGAGTCATCGCCGACATCGACGTCGCCGAGCAGATGATCAAGCATTTCATCCACAAGGTGCACGGAGGAAAGATGCGCGCCTGGCGCTTCCCGGAAATCGTGATTTGCGTCCCCAGCGGGTCGACTTCGGTCGAGCGCCGGGCAATCCGCGATGCCGCTTCCAACGCCGGTGCCAGCTCCGTCTATCTCATCGAGGAGCCGATGGCGGCGGCGATCGGCGCCGACATGCCGGTGACCGAGCCGATCGGGTCGATGGTGGTCGACATCGGCGGCGGCACCACGGAGGTTGCAGTCCTGTCGCTTCGCGGGCTCGCCTATACGACCTCGGTGCGCGTCGGCGGCGACAAGATGGACGAGGCAATCAGCTCTTATGTCCGGCGCAACCACAATCTTTTGATCGGCGAAGCGACCGCCGAGCGGATCAAGAAAGAGGTCGGAATCGCCAAGCCGCCGACCGACGGCATCGGCGAGACGGTGCACATCAAGGGCCGCGACCTCGTCAACGGCGTTCCGAAGGAAATCTCGATCAACCAGGGCCAGATCGCCGAGGCTCTGTCGGAACCGGTCGGAACTATTGTCGAGGGCGTTCGAATCGCGCTTGAGAACACGGCGCCCGAGCTCGCTGCCGACATCTGCGATCAGGGCATCGTGCTCACCGGCGGCGGCGCACTTCTGCAGGGCCTCGATGAAGTGCTTCGCGATGAAACGGGTCTTCCGGTGACGGTCGCCGAAGACCCGCTCACCTGCGTCGCCCTTGGAACCGGCCGAGCGCTCGAGGAAGAGCAGTTCCGCGGCGTTCTCCAGACGGCCTGAGGACGGGCTGAGCGGTGGCGTCGCCGCGCCCCGGCTGGTCGAGACGCGCGCAATACGGGCTGTTTTTCAGCTTCATCGCCGCAATCGCCGGGGTCGCGATCGGGCTGATTTTGCTCGCTTTCTCGATTGCGGCGCCAAACACCTTCAGGGACTTAAGGGGCCTGGCGCTCGATGTGACGGCGCCGCTGACAGTCCCTCTGCATGAGGTGACTGCGACCATCGAGGGCCTCGCCTCCGGCGCCGGCGCTTATTGGGATGCCGCACACCAGAACGCGAAGCTGAAGCGTGAGCGCGATGCTCTGCGCGAGCAGATGACCGCCGCTCGGGCCATCATGCAGGAGAACCGGCAGCTCAGGGCCGCCTTGCAGCTGAGCGAGCAAACCGCTGACACCGTCACCACCGGACGGCTGGTCGGCTCTTCGTTCCAGAGCCCCCGCCGGTTCGCGATCCTCTCGGCGGGCACGCGCGACGGGGTTCAGGTCGGAATGCCGGTTCGCTCTGCGCCAGGGCTGATCGGCCGGGTGATCGATGCCGGGACCTTCTCGTCGCGAGTCCTGCTGGTTTCCGACCGTGCAAATATCGTCCCGTCACGCCACCTGCGCACCGGCCAGCCAGTGATTGTACAGGGACTGGGTGACGGAACCGTCGAAGTGAAGCCGATCGAGGTCGGGCGCAATCCGTTCCGCCCCGGCGATATCGTGATAACTTCGGGCACCGGCGGACTGTATCCGCCGCTTGTGCCGGTCGCTCGGGTGGTTCGGCTCGAGGGCGACAATGCCCTTGCACTTCCGCTTGCCGATCCTGCCGCGACCAGCTTTGCGATCGTCCAGCAGCCGTTCGAGCCGGCGGCAATGGAATCGGCCGGCCCTTCGGAAGAGGAGCTGCCCTGATGGTCCGCTCCGCACTCGTGTCGAAGCGGAGGATCGGCCAGGGCCCGGTCGCCGGCGCCGCCTATGTGCCGGCCGCGTCGGTGATTGCCGCATGTTTGCTGGCGAACCTTCCGATCGTGGTCCAGAATGGCTGGTTCCCCGACTTTGGCTTCCTGGTCCTGATTGCCTGGCGGCTGCTTCGAGCCGATGTGTGGCCGAGCTGGTGGGCGGCTCCGCTCGGGCTTTTGAATGACCTCGTCACCGGCTACCCGATCGGCCTGTCCGTCACCATCTGGACCGTGTCGATGCTCGTGCTGGATTTGGTCGATCGGCGCACCATATGGCGGGACTATTGGATCGAGTGGGTGCTCGCGTCGCTCCTGATCCTGCTCAACGGAGCGGCGCAGTGGCAGGTCGCTGCGTGGATGGGCGCGAGAGTGCCGTTCGCGGCTATGCTGCCACCGCTGCTGATTTCGGTCGCGGCCTTTCCCATATTTGCGCGGATTGTGTCTCGGCTCGACCGCTGGAGACTAGGGAGTCAATGAAGCACCAGTCGTTCACGTCCGTTCACCAGTCGCTGTCGTTTTCGCGGCGGATGATGCTCGTCGGCGGAGCGCAGGCGTTCGTCGGCACTGTGCTGGTGGGCCGCCTCGGGTATCTCGCGGTCGCCCAGAACGAGAAATACGAACTTTTGTCGGAAAACAACCGGGTGCAGCTGATCGTCGTCCCGCCCCGGCGCGGGTGGCTTGTCGACCGCCACGGAAAGCCGATCGCGATCAACCGAAGCGATTTCCGGGTCGACCTCATTCCGCAGCAACTTCAAGATACCGAGCAGACTCTCAAGACCCTCGCGCAGCTTCTCAATCTCGACCGCGATGACCTCGAAAGGATCCTCAACGAGCTGAAGGAAAGCCGCGGCTATCAGCCTGTCGAGGTCGCGGACAGCGTCCCGTACGAAAATTACGCCGCGGTGACCGTACGGCTGCCCGAGCTTCCGGGAGTCCAGGCTACCCGCGGTTTCTCGCGTTACTATCCGGCCGGCCCCGCGGTTGCTCATCTGGTCGGCTACGTCGGTACCGCGTCACCAGCGCAATATGCGCAAGAGGACAAGAACCCGCTTCTCATCACCCCCGGATTCAAGGTCGGCAAGGCCGCCCTGGAAACGACTCTGGAGCCCTATCTGCGCGGGACTCCCGGTGGCCAGCGGGTCGAGGTTACCGCCCGCGGGAGGCTGATCAAGGAACTCGACCCGAAACCGGACCGCAGCGGCCGCACCGTGCAGCTGGCGATCGACTCCGACCTCCAGGAATATGCCGCCAGGCGAATGGGCGAAGAATCGGGCTCATGCGTGGTGATGGACTGCCACACCGGCGACGTGCTCGCCTTTGTGTCGATGCCTGCCTACGACCCCAACAGCTTCTCGCGCGGGATCGGCCGCACGGAGTGGAAGATGTTGTCCGAGGACGACCATTTGCCGCTTCTCAACAAGACAACCCAGGGCCTCTATCCGCCCGGATCGACGATCAAGCCGATGAACGCGCTTGCGCTCCAGGCTCACGGCATCGACCCGTCGGAACGAATTTTCTGTCCCGGCGGCTATCGGCTCGGCAATCGCTTCTTCCGCTGTCTCAGCCGCCACGGCTCGGTCGACATGCGCCGGGCGATCGCTAAGAGCTGCAACACCTATTTCTACGCGATGAGCCACCGCATCGGCTACGACAAGATCGCGCCGATGGCGAAGCGGCTGGGACTCGGCAAGAAATTCGACCTGCCGCTGGTGACCCAGAATTATGGCACCGTTCCGGACAGCGAGTGGAAGGCCGAAAAATTCGAGCAGAACAGCCTTTTCGTCGAACGGCCCGACTGGACCGCTTCGGACACGCTCAACGCCTCGATCGGCCAGGGCTTTCTCCTCCTCAACCCGCTGCAGCTGGCAGTGATGTCGGCGCGGATCGCGTCGGGGCGCGATGTTGAGCCGCAGCTGCTTGGTGTCCACAAGGAACCGGCGCCGATGCTCGGATTGCCGCCCGAGCATCTGGAGATGGTGCGCGGCGGCATGTGGCAGGTGGTCAACGGCGACGGCACCGCGGGGGCGAGCCGGCTGCCTCTCGACGGCATCGAAATGAGCGGCAAGACCGGCACTGCGCAGGTGCGGCGGGTTGCCGCGGGGCAGCGCGGCCAAAGCGGCGAATGGAAATATCGCGACCACGGGCTGTTCGTTTTCTACGCCCCGTCGGACAAGCCGCGCTACGCTGGCTCTGTCGTCATCGAGCACGGAATGGGCGGCTCAAGGGCCGCGGCTCCTGTCGCCAAGGACGTGCTCACCTTTCTGTTCGACCGCGACAAGGCGATGACGTCGCTGGCGGCGCTCGAAGAGCAATGGGGTGGCACCCTTGCCGAGCGCAACGAGCGGCGGTCGGCCGCCTTCAGGGCAGCGGCGAGGGGCAACACCGCATGATCTCCTCGGCACTCATTCCGCAACCGCTCGCCAGGCTTCCGTGGCAGCTGTTCTTCCTCGTTATCGGCATAGCCATGATCGGGCTTCTCACGCTCTATTCGGCGGCGGGCGGGTCGATGACTCCGTGGGCGCTCAAGCAGTCGCTCATCTTCTCGGTGTTCCTGATGCTCGCGGTGGGCATGTCGTGGCTCAAGGAGTCGACGATCAAGACTGCCGCCTTCCCGGTCTACGCGGCGGTTCTGCTGATGCTGGTGCTGGTGGAGATGCTAGGCTTCGTCGGCAAGGGCGCGCAGCGGTGGCTCGACGTTGGCCCGGTCCGGCTCCAGCCGAGCGAGTTCATGAAACCGGCGATCGTGCTGGTGCTCGCGCGTTTTTACGATTTGTTGCCGCCGGCCGACATTCGCCGGTGGCGAGGAATCTGGCCCGCCGCGCTGCTTCTTGGACTCCCGTTCGCCTTCGTCCTCGTACAGCCCGACATGGGAACGGCGCTGATGGTGCTCTTCATCGGCGCCACGGTGATGTTCGTTGCCGGCCTTCCGTGGTGGCTGTTCGCCGGCGCTTTGGGAACGTTGGCGGTGGCTGCTCCGGCGGCCTATGCGTTCATGCACGAATATCAGCGCAAACGCGTGCTCATCTTCCTCGATCCCGAAAGCGACCCGCTCGGCTCGGGCTATCACATCACCCAGTCAAAGATCGCGATCGGCTCCGGCGGCCTGTTCGGAAAAGGCTACCTCCAGGGCAGCCAGAGCCACCTCGACTACCTTCCGGAAGGCCATACCGACTTCGTCTTTTCGGCGATGGTAGAGGAATGGGGTTTTGCCGGCGGCCTGATCCTGATCCTTGCGTTCGCGATGGTGATCCGCTGGGGGATGCGGGTTGCCGTGAAAGCGAAGACCCGTTTCGCGCAGCTTGCGGCGGCCGGCTTATCGGCGACGATCTTCTTCTACGTCGCGATCAACCTGATGATGGTGATGGGCCTTGCCCCGGTCGTCGGGGTCCCCCTTCCCCTCGTCAGCTACGGCGGGTCGGCGGTGATGACGGTGATGCTCTGCATCGGCCTGCTGATGGCGCTCCAAAGGCAGCAGAGGACCGATTCCGGGCTGGAGTAGCCGAGCACCCTCCACAGTGATTGAACCACCGCGGTTGCGCCCCATCTGTGGCCATGCTACCGGCCCGCCGCGCCTCGCCGGGGCGCCTCTTTCGGAATGGTGTGGACGCATAGCTCAGTTGGTAGAGCAGCTGACTCTTAATCAGCGGGTCCTAGGTTCGAGCCCTAGTGCGTCCACCATTTTTTCAAAGACATAGTCGAACACTAGACAGCCCTCGCGAGCAGCGGCTGCGCGATACGCGGCCGGGCGATCGCTACCGGCGCGTTAACCAGCGGCAGTAGCCGTTTCGAAACCCTCATCGTCGTATCCGGCCCTGTTGTCTGATGGAGGCCGCAATGCGCGTTCGTCTGCTGATTGCTGCACTTTCGGGGCTGTCGCTCGCGACGGCCGCGGCTGCGGTGGAGCCTGCCAAGGCGCCCGTGCGCACCGCCGACCAGCCAGCGGATCAGGACATCAAGGTCATAATTGCTGCTGCCGATGAAGTTCACACTCCGGCAGGCGCCGACCGGCATGCTGCAGCGCTCGCCAAGCGGGAGCGCAGGGCGCGAGTCACCACCTGCCGCTGCGGCGACCAGACCCCCAACGAATAAGCGTCTTCGCTAGTTCTTCTGAGCGATCTGCGGAGTAGCGCGGATCACCGGAATATCGCCGTCACCGACAGCCGCGAACGCGGCCCAGTAGAACGGGTGCGACGTGTCCTTGTCGTCCATCAGTTTTTGCTCCGAAAGCCGCAAGGCAGTGACCGTCGGAGTGCCCGGTGGAGCCGTGAACAGGCCCGAGATCAATCGCTCGGTTGCGTTGAAATCGTCCGGCACCGGCCAGTGACTGGCGACGACAAGGCGGCCGCCGGCACCGACGAACGCCCTGACCAGCCCGTCGAGCGCGACGTCCCCGCCGGTGCCGAGCCCGGCGCTCTGAGTGGCAATCGCGGTTGCGCCGCCGGCCGTGTCGCAGGCCGAGAGGATCACCAGGTCCGCATCGAGGTTGAGGTCGAAGATCTCGCGGAACGTCAGGAGCCCGTCCGATCCGGCTCCGCCGAAGCTGGTCAGGAGCGCCGGTTGCGTCGGGCACTTGGGCCGCGTTGCAGTGACCACGCCATGGGTCGCAAAATGGATGATCCGATAATCGCTAAGGTCGGTCCGCTGCTCGATAGCCGAGTCGGTGAAGGCATCGCCGGTGACGATCTGAACTCCGTCGGGATCAACCCGCGACATGATGTCGCCCGCTACCACCAGCTCGCGCCCCGAGATCGGATGGTTCCACGTCGACAGCGGCAGAATGCAGTCGCGGTCGGCGGCGGCGGGAACTAACCCGGCGGCGGCATTGGTTGGCGGCGGGGTGTTATTGCCAAGGCCGAGATATTGCTTGGCGCCGGATGCAGCCGGCGACTGCCGAAGCTCGACGAACGAGCGCGGCGACACGGCCGTGCTGATGTCGCGATTGCGCCCGAACCAGTTGATACCGCGGAAATCGAAATCGTCATCCGGATTCGCCGCGACTCGCCGGTTGTAAAGATCGACCGACGCCTGGTCGACGACGAGCGGGTTCGGCGGCATTCGAAGCATCGCACCGTCGGGCTCGAAGATCAGGTGGGTGGTCGACTTGAGCTGGCCTTCGAACGGCGAGAACAGGTCGCGGTAGAGCTTGTGCGCGAGCGCGACGTCATAAGCGTAGGTGACCGGCTGTCCCTGCTCGACGGTCGAAATCGTTTCCCGAAGCGAATTCACCTGTCCGTCGAGCTCTTCTGCAGTGAGCCCCAGCCTGACCGCGCGGGCGGACGACGCGGTGGCGAGGATGGCATAGATGTGATCGTCGACGACGGTCATCCGGTAGTAGCTTTCGCCGGGGCGAAGCGACTTCTGGAACTCGTCGAGCGGGATCACTTCGCTCGAAACGGCGCGGTATCGAGGAAAGCTGGCCAGAGCTGCCTGAGTCGCAACTGAATCCTTCTGCGCCTGCTCCAGCTGCGTTCGGAGAGAGCGAGCCCTGGCGAGGTCGCCGGGCGAGGGATTCGACAACTCCTCGAGCCGCGCGAGCTCAATCCGGTTTTGTTCAACTTGCCGGGTGAGAGTCACTGCCTGTCTGAAGAGCCGCGACGCCTCGTCGGTGCCGCCGCTAAGTTCGCGGGCGAGGACAGCCTGGGTTTGGGCGAGGCCGGGCCGCATCATCAGCTGGGTCGCAACGAAAATTTCTGCAGCCGCCTCCGGATCTCCTTCCTTCTTCATCAGGAGGTCGACGTAAGGGCGGAGGACTCGAGCAAAGGAAGGCGGCAGGTTGCTTGCGTCGGCCTGGGAGTGAACGATTTCACGGAACGTCGCTTCGGCGACGTCCAGCTGTCCGGATCGCGCGAGGTAGCCGGCAAGCCGTGCGCGCGCGTTCAGCAGCGCAGCCGAGCCCGGATAGTTCGCTTCCAGGAGGGCGACACCTTCGCGATACAGTCGATCCGCGTCGGCGACATTGCCGGTTTCTTCGGCAATCGCAGCGAGATCGCCGAGGATTTGCGCGCGCATCCAGACAATCGACACGACGCGCCCGCCGCGCACTGCCTGGAGCTTCGCATCGGCGAGGCGAAGAGCATCGGAAGCGGCGGAGTTGTCTCCGTTGATCCGCAGAGAGGTACCGCGAAGCTGAAGCGCCTGACCGTCGAGAATCTCCGCTTTCTCTTGCGGAAGAAGCTCATCCGATGACTTGCCCAGCTGCCTGGCCGCGCCGGGTTCCGAATTGAGCCGCTTGGCAGTGACGGCATCGATTTCCAGACCCCTCCCGGCTCCCGCTGCAGCAACCGGCGTAGCTGTCGGCACCGGCTTGTCGAGCTCCTTCAGAGCTTCGTCCGCCTGACGCAGATTGAGGAAGTGCATCGCCCGGTAATTGCGAAGCCGCCGAGCATCAATGGGATCTCCCCTGACCTCCGCCGCCGCCCGGTCGAACAGTGAATCGGCCTCCGCATACCGTCCCAGGTTTGATCTTTGCAGCGCCTCGTTGACCAGAGCTTCGGCACGGCCGATCGGCGCATCCCCGGCGGTTCTGACGGACGCGAAGAATTCGGCGGCGTCGGCATAGCTTCCGACATTGTTTCGGCGGTAAGCTTCGGCGAGCGCACGGCTCGGATCCAGCGTCCCCGCCTGGACTCGAGCCAAGGCGGCCGGGTCGCCCGCACCCGTCGTGGCGATCGAGACTTCGCCTTCGACCGGCTTATCGGCGACGATGCTTCTCAGGCCAAGCTGGAGTGCGCTGTCATATCCGGCAAGTCCCTCGGCGCTGAACAATTGGCTGCCTTTACGATAGTGGTAGACTCGGTAGCCGACATCGGCGTCGTTGAGCTTGCACTCGATGATTTCGACATCGCCGAGCCCCTCGATCGACCCGGGCTGGGGGACGGAGCAGGTCGCCCGATCCCGGCGGGCGGTGCCGAGCCTCGCAGCGGCATCGTCGCCCCGGAGCACATAGAGGTTTCCGACCGGGAGGGCGGCGTCGCGGCAAGTCACTGCGTAGCCGACGTCGAACATCCCTGAGAGCGCTGGGTCCTTGGCGACAGGCTGTGCCGAACAGAAGGTCGAGCCGCTGCTGCCGATCCGGAAGCTGTCGCTGACACTCAGCGGTGCAGCCGGTCCCGGCGGCGACAGTGCGACCGAAAAGGCTAAAGCAGCCAGGGAAATTCCTGTCTTGCGCATCGGATTCTCCGTCTAATTCGGTCCGTCGGGGTTGTCGCTCCCGCTGGTGACTGGTTCATCGATGATCGTGTCGAGCTGCAGCGGTCCTGTGTCAATCAGACACGTCCTGAATCTTGATCTTGTATCGGCGGCGCAATCGGTGCCGGAGTTGCTGTCGGCGCCCTCCTCTTCCCCAGATTCCTCGGCCGGGTCGGTCGTGCTTTCCATGAGTCCGGCCGGACCGAGAACCGATTCCGCTGACAGCGGCGGAGGTGGCGGCGGAGGTGGCGGCGGAGGCGGCGGCGGTGGTGGCGGCGGAGGCGGAGGTGGCGGCGGAGGTGGCGGTGGTGGCGGCGGAGGCGGAGGTGGCGGAGGTGGCGGCGGAGGTGGCGGCGGTGGTGGCGGCGGAGGCGGAGGTGGCGGCGGAGGTGGAGGTGGCGGCGGCGGCGGCGGCGGCGGCGGTGGTGGTGGCGGGACCGGCGTCCCCCCAACGTCAGCGAAACCGAATATGAAGGTAGACCGGTCGGCCGTTGAGCCATCGATGTTATCGCTGGATTGTCCCAGCGAATACACTTCTGCGCCGACCGATCCGAGCGCGGTGGTTGCCGCAGGCTCGGAGAGCGAAGCACCATAGTAAATCGAGAAGGCAATTGTTTCACCAGGCTCAAGAGAGCCAAAGTTAAAATCGAACAAGGCGCCATGATCAGCCGGCCCGCTGTCGGTGAAGTTCGTGTTCAGGGTTCCTGGAACAATCTCACCGCGATCGCCGAACGGATTGACAGTTGCGAAGCCATTGTCCGACGAGCCGATGAGTTTCGAAGCCCCCCAACCGTGTAAAGTGACGAATTCGTCAAAGGCTGTCGGTTGAATGTCCCAGTCCATCACCCGTCGGTAAAGAATGTCACCCGTCGCAACTGTGCCCGTGTTTGTGATGGACACTATCACCTCGTACAAGTCGGTAGTCGCGCTTGGAACAAAACTATGCGTTACCTGCAGGCTAGTTCCGTTGATCGTCGCAACCGAAGTGAGGGAATTCCACGTCATGGTGTGCGAGTATAAAGTCAGGTTGGAGCCGCCCTGCGAATTGACGAATTCCGAATTGTTCGCTCCGCCCCAAGCCCCAGTCTCGGAAATACCTACGCCCCATCCCTCACACACGCACCCGTCAATGATTCCCTCATATCCGGTGCGCGTATCGAGGACGCCGACTGCACCGGCTCCTCCATCGCTGATTTGAGTGGTTCCGAGCTGCCCGAACGTAGAGACGCCGAGTTCGATCGTTCCATTGCTAATGCGTGCTTCGATAGCTCCCGTCGCCAAACTGTAAGCAGTGGAGGTAAGACCGCGGCCGTCGATCGAGATGTTGGCGAGCCCGGTTGCACTGCCGAGATCATCACGGTCGAAAGTGTCTCCCGAAAGGCTGTAACCGGCCGAGAGGATAATTCGCCCGTTCTCTACCACTGCGCTTGCGGCGGGAGCGAAACCGAGACTCCCGCGCAGCAGCATTGTCAACGCCTGGTTCTTTGGAACGGCGACCATGTAGATGCGGTGAGGATCCGTCGTGTTGTCTGTGCTTGCCGGCCCGCCAGTCGTGCCGGTGTGGACGACGCCGTTGGCGTCGCCGGTTCCGACGTCCACCTGGATGTCGAAGAGGCCCTGGCTCATCGTCATCGTCAGCTGCTCGGCTGCGGCATAGGCGGCGGCGCCGTTCACCTGAACGTTCCCGCCCTGCTCGATGCGCGGAGCGACAAGCGCGACGTAGCTGCCTTCATTAAGTGCGGTGATTTGCGCGCCGTCGAGAACTTGGATCGCGCCGGGTACACTCTCTTCCGTTTGGGAGAAGCTCGCTGAAAAGCCCGTGGCCGACGTGCTCCAGTTGCTTCCCGGATCGAGAGTCGTCAGCAGCAGGCTGCCGACGTCGATAACCGCCGTGGAACCAATCAGAATTCCGCCCGGGCTGTAGAACCAGATGTTGCCGCCGGTGGTCGACGTGCCCGCGACAAACGAGAGGATGTCGCCGTTCAGCTCGATAGCGCGCGTCGGATCCCTGGGCACGATGCGGTTTAGAACGGTGTAGTCGGCGACACTAGGCGTGCTGGTGAACGTCGCGACATTGCCTTGCGGCAGAAAGTTGATGTTGCCCGTCCCGGTCGAATCGTACGGCGCCCAGTTGATTGTCGCCGTGGGCGAACCGACGGTGATCGTTTCCGTGCCCGTTCCGCGATCGTAGCTTACCGTCCCGGTGCTGGTCGTCGGAGTACCCTGAAACGCCCCCGAAGGCGGCGCGGTCTGCGCCTTCGCTTCGCGCGGCTGGACGAGCACGCATGCAACCGCCGCCGCTGCACAAGACAGCATCAGCGCCTTGCGGCTCAAAGGGAAGCGACTCGAAAGCGGATACGCACTGGACATTATCGATAACTCCATGGCCACAGGCGAGTTGTCAGCGAAATCAGAACTCGCGGATCGGGCTTCTTGTCCAGAATTCCGACGCGGGTCATCGGTACGGCGAGAGCCGCGTCGAGCACGAACCGGTCGAACGTCGCTCGAGCGCCGCCGCCGATTGAATCCAGGTGCCTCGATCCTTCGATCACGAACAGCCGGTCGAAATTGCTGACCCGGGCATGATCCCAGAATAAATAGCCCTCGATCGCCGGCCTTCGGGCGCTGGTCGGGACCGTGCTTCCGAAACGCACTTCGGCCTGGGTTCCCCACCCGCGGTCGCCGAGCAATGCGCCCGGATCGTAACCGCGGCCGACGGTGTAGTTGCCGGCCGAGAACTCCTCGAAGCTCAGCAGCGGCTTCCACGCATATTGGGCGCGCGCGCCGAGCGCGAAAGTCAGCTTCGGCACCGAGCGGTACTCGCCATAGAGGAGCGCCCGGACGACCGCTGCCGTCGATATTCCTTCGAGCCGGCTTGGCGGGACGTCATTCGGGCCGAGGCAATTGGCTCCCGTCGGCCCGCATCGGTCGGTCGCGCCGAAAATGTTCAGGCCCTTGCGCAGTTCGAGGAGGCCGTTGAACCGCCACTCGGGCTCGGCCAGCGATCTGCCGGGCGACAAGCGCGTGTTGATCGCGTCGAAGCCGAGCCGGGCGAACGCCACCCGAAGCCGGTCCCGGGTGAGGTCGATCGAATCCAGCTCGACGTCCTGGTTGACGAAATCCATTCCGACCGATCCGCGCAGGTTCCGCGCAAGGCTGCGGATCAGCGGATAGTCGGCCTGCACCGTTGCAAGCAAAGTCCTGGCGCGGACGTCGCTGCCGCCATCGATTGTCGGATTCGCCCACGCGTAGGTCAGCAGGCCGCCAAGGCCGAGACCCTCCGCACCAAGGCGGAAGTCGTGCCCGAGCTGAATTGTCTGCTGCTCTTTAAGGTCAGCGGTGGTGAATGCGGCGAGCGTCGTCCGGTCCGCCAGTCCGGTCAGTCCGAACAGCTGCCCACGAAGCAATCCGCCCCACGGGCCAAGCTCGCGCGAGCCGCCATTCTGTACGTTGAAGTCGGCATAGCCGGGCAAGCGCTGAACCGTGACGTCGCCGATCACTTCGCCCGGCTCGGTTCCGGCGGGACGAAGCGTCAGGCGAACCGTGTAGCCAGGCAGATCGCTCGCCAGGAGGAGGTAGCGCTCGGCCTCGAAGCGATTGAATACCGGCTGCCTGGTCAGCCGGTTGAGATATCCCGCGATCGCGCGTTCGGCGCCGGTCGCGTTGCCGCGCACCCGAACCTGGGTCAGGCGCGCCATCAGAACACGGAAGCGGACGATCCCGTCGGCAATCCGCTGCTCTGGCACCTCGACCGCGGCAATGTAGCCTGCGTCGCGCAACATGGTCGCGGCGCGGTCGCGGACCTCGCACACGACGGAGATCGGCTGCTCGGTTCCGATCAGCGACGAGTAGGACGACGCAAGCTCGCTTGCGGGCAGGCCTTGGAGCCCCTCGAACTCTGCTCCACGGATGGCGAACCGAATGTCCTGAAACTCGGGGCTGTCGAGTGCGCAAGGAGCACGCTCGATACCGCCCTCGACCTCGAGACGCGGAGCAACATCCCGAGGAGCCTGGATGTCGGGACGAGTGACTTCCTCGCGAGTCGGAGGAAGCACCTGGGGCGCGGTCTGCGCAGTAGTAGCGGACGAGGTCGAGGCCAGGACGGACGACAGCAGCACGGCCGCCACCTGGCGCGTCCGGTCGCCGAACCTTGTTTGACCAGTCGTCCGAGTCATTCGGGGCCCCCCTCCCCTCGAGCGGGGCCGAGTCGCGCCCCGAGAAGCAAGGGTTTAGAGCAGGTTAACTAGCTTGCTACAAGCGATTTTATTAATACCGCTCAAGTTGTTACGCGCGCTAATTGTCTCGCTGCGGGACTCTCAGGACGCCGAGCATGTTAAGTAGCTATAAGCAACTCTTGTTGGTGTCGGAAAGTTCGCGCGACCTCCGCACGACAGTCACCTGCATGTGGTAACCAACTATTCTGTAAGTCTTTACTTCGCAAGAATGCGTTTGCCTGTGCACCGTTGTGCACTTCTACTCAGTTGACTCCCGGTTAACCGGTGCTACCCCTACCCAGTTAAGTCCATGGGGGGCTTAGCAGCAATAAAGGGAGTTGCGCCATGACCGGGACCACGGCCAACAACAATCGCAAATTTCTAGTAACTGGAGCGGCGGTCGTCTTCGTCGCAGCAGGGGCCTACGGGCTCGGAAGAGTGTATCCGCCGCTGGGACCGAGCGCCGGCACGATAGCGCCGGCGGAACGGTACCAGGCGAGCCAGGTCGGTGACGGCGATGTGGCACTTGGCGACACGTCGGTGGCGGAACTGATGCAAACCGACGCATTCGAAGTGATGACGAAGGATCCGAACTTCCGAGCTCTCGCCAGCGATCCGGGATTCGCCGCCCTTGCCCAGAACCCAGCGGCGATGGCTGCGATGGCCGCTAATCCTCAAGCGTTCGCTGCGCTTGCCAAAAATCCGCAGGCGTTCAGGGCGCTGCTCATGTCCGCTTCCGCCGTTTCAGCTGGGACGAATGTCGCTAGCGCGCAGCAAGCGCAAGCCGCCGCGGCAATGGCGCTTAACGCCAACGCCTTTAGCGCCATGGCCATGCAGCCCCAGGCATTCCGTGCGATGGCTCAAAACCCGCAGGCCTTCGCTGCCTTTGCCAAGCATCCGCAGGCATTCCGGGCGATGGCTCAGAACCCGCAGGCGTTTGCTCAATATGCAGTCAACGCGCAGGCAT
>JBPCOC010000005.1:0-19957 GCA_051000635.1 Sphingomicrobium sp.
CGCGACCCGCGCCCAAACTTTGACAGCGTCACCAAACGAGATGTTGTGGGCCTGCGAACCTGACATTGCCCGGCCATACCAACGCTACTTCCTTATGTCCGCTATGGATCGAAAGCGGACATTGGCCCGAACAGGTGACGACTCGCTGGCGCTACGCTAGACGCCTCGCTTTCCAAATTCGTGAGATGCAATTGAGCCTCTACGCCCGATATTCGGCGCTCCTCGACGGAGTGCTCGACGAGCTTCAGTCGCAAGGCGCGATTCCGGCGGGTCTCGACCGCAAGGGGGTTGCGGTCGAGCCGCCGCGCGATGCCGCGCACGGCGACCTTGCGACCAACGCGGCGATGGTCCTTGCCAAGCAGGCGCGCACCAACCCGAAAGCGCTGGCCGAACTGATCGCGCCCAGGCTGGAGGCGGTGCCTGCGGTCGCCTCGGTCGAGGTTGCGGGGCCGGGGTTCATCAATTTGCGCCTCTCGCCCGACGCCTGGCGCGACGAGCTGATTACGATCCTGCGCGAAGGCGAGAGCTACGGACAGTCGGACGCCGGCAAGGCCGAGCGGGTCAATGTCGAATATGTGTCGGCGAACCCGACCGGGCCGCTGCACATGGGCCATTGCCGGGGCGCGGTGGTCGGCGACGCGCTTGCGCGCGTGCTCGAGGCGGCGGGGTTTCGGGTCACCAAGGAATATTATGTCAACGACGCCGGCGCCCAGGTCGAGACGCTCGCCCGCTCGGTCCACCTTCGCTACCGCGAGGCGCTGGGCGAGGACATCGGCGACATCCCCGAGGGGATGTACCCGGGCGAATATCTCAAGCCCGTCGGCGCCGAGCTCGCCGCCGAGTTCGGTGACAGGTTCGCCGCCGCTCCGGAGAGCGAGTGGCTCGGCCTGTTCCAGGAGCGCTCGGTCCCGGCGATGCTCGAGCTTATCCGGCACGATCTGGCGCTGCTCGGGATCCACCACGACAAGTTCGCCTCCGAAGCGCAGTTGCAGGAAGCTGGCGCGGTCACCGAGGCGATGGAGGTGCTGCGCGGGAAGGGGCTCGTCTATCAAGGCACCCTCGAGCGCCCCAAGAGCCTGGACGAGCAGGACGAATGGGAGCCGGTCGAGCTGACCCTGTTCCGGTCGACCCGGTTCGGCGACGACCAGGACCGGCCGCTGAAGAAGTCGGATGGGAGCTGGACCTATTTCGGCTCCGACGCCGCCTATCACTGGAACAAGGCGCAAAGCGCCGACCATCTGGTCAACATCTGGGGTGCCGATCATGCCGGGACGGTGAAGCGGGTGCAGGCCGCCGTGAAGGCGCTGACCGACGGCCGCGTCGACCTCGACGTGAAGCTGGTCCAGATGGTCCGTTTGTTCCGCTCCGGTGAACCTGTGAAGATGTCCAAGCGGGGCGGCACGTTCGTAACTCTAGCCGATGTGGTTAGCGAAGTCGGCAAGGACGTGGTCCGATTCATGATGCTTACTCGCCGCGCCGACGCACCGCTCGACTTCGACTTCGCCAAGGTGGTCGAGGCATCGAAGGACAATCCGGTCTTCTACGTCCAGTACGCGCATGCCCGAATCCGGTCGCTCCACCGCAAGGCGGCCGACGCAGGGGTCGAGCCTGGGGCTGCGGCCGACCTTCAACTGCTCGACGACGAGGAGCTGGCGCTGGTGAGGCTCGCCGCCCAATATCCACGCGGTGTGGAGAGCGCGGCGGTGAGCCACGAACCGCACCGAATTGCCTTCTACCTCTACGATCTGGCGGCCGCATTCCATGCACTCTGGAACCGAGGCAACGACGATTCCGGCCGGCGCTTTCTCGTTGAGAATAATCCACAACTTTCGCGGGCGCGTCTGGAACTCGCCACCGGCATCGGGCAGATCATCCGAAGCGGGCTCGACCTGATGGGAGTCGAAGCCGCCGAGGAGATGCGGTGATGTCCAACGCCGTTCATGCTGATCCTTCCGAGCGGCTTCCGTGGCTCAGCGACGCGGCGCGTCCGCAACCGCGGCAATCGCGGCGCTCCTGGTATCCGCTGGTCATTGCCGCTTCAGCGGCCGGCGCGATTGCCTTTGGCGGCTGGACGATCGGTCAACGGAGCACCGCGCCGGCGCCAGCGCCGGTCCGCTCCGTCCAGACCGTGCCGCTTCCGCCGCCGCTAGCCGCCGCTCCGGCGGATGCGCAGCCTCGGCCGGTGAGCGAGCGCGAGGCGCTTCGTCCCCAAACCCCACCTTCGAGCGCAGCGGCCGTCGCTCCGGCGCCGCCAAGGGAGCGCGCTCGAACCGCCGCGCCGCGCCGGAAGGCCGCCGGGCCGACCCGATCGGCGCAGGCCTCCGTTCCGGCAGCCAAGAGCGCCGCGCCGCCTTATGATCCGAAAGCTTGGAATTCCGGCGTCCGCGGGCGGATCATCCAGCTTGGCGCTTTCCAGACTCCTGCCCAGGCGCAGGCCGAGTGGAGGCGCGTCTATGCACGCTACCCGCTCCTTCGCCCGCTCTCGCCGCGCGTTCTGAAATCAAGGATCCGTGGGCGGACCTATCACCGGCTTCAGCTCGGCACCTTTTCCCACGCCCATTCCGAGCTGCTATGCCAGCGGCTGAGGGTGCTTGGGGAGGGCTGCATGGTGCTCGGGCTGGGACCAAGACGCGGATGAGCGACAGCCATGCCGAGTACGATCCCGACCTTCCCTGGCTCCAGGAAGTCGAGGACGAGGACGCGCCGCGCGGAGTTTCGGCCGGCAAGATGATCGCGGGCCTCATCGTCGTCCTTGTCGTCGCAGCGGTAATTGCCGCCGCTTTCTTCTGGCTCGGCCGTCGCGACATTGCCGCCGGCGGCGCTCCAGAGCTGATCCGGGCGCCCGACGCACCGTACAAGGTCAAGCCGCAGGACCCCGGCGGGCTCGACGTGACCGGGGAAAGCCAGACCGCTTTCGAGACGAGCGCCGGCCAGGACATCGACTCCCGCCTCGACATTCCCGGGCAGCCGCGAACGGAGCCAAAGGCGCCGCCCAAGCGCCTTCCCCCGAACGAGACCAAAGAGCCGTTGCCGGCCGAGCCTGCGGCGGCGCCCCCGGCTACGCCGTCGGGCGCCCCTGGAAGCGTGATCCAGCTCGGCGCCTACCGGAACACCGCGCAGGCCGAACGCGCCTGGACGGCGCTGAGTTCGCGTTTCGGGGAGCTGTCCGGGCTGACCAAGATGGTGGTCCCTTATTCCGCGGGGGGAAGCAGCGGCTATCGCCTGCGCGCCGCGGCCGGTTCGCCCGACCAGGCGCGGCAGCTATGCCAGGCGCTGAAGGCAGCCGGCGAGAGCTGCTTCGTGGCTCGATAGGCTAAAAGGCTGATGCAGGCGGCGATCTATGGCCTTTCCGGCCCCGTCCTGACCGAGGACGAGCGGCATTTCTTCAGCGATTCCGACGCGGCCGGCTACATCCTGTTCAGGCGCAATTGCATCGATCCGAAGCAGGTCGAGGCGCTGACCGAGTCTCTTCGCGGGCTGTCGGGCCGGGCCGACCTGCCGATCCTCATCGACCAGGAGGGTGGGCGGGTCGCACGGATGCGGCCACCGCACTGGCCGGAATTCCCGCCCGGCTGGGCGTTCGCAGCGCTCTACGAGAAGGCTCCCTCGTCGGCGATCGAGGCGGCGAGGGCAAATTCCCGGGCGCTGGCGCTGATGCTGCGCTCGGCGGGGGTCAACGTCGATTGCCTTCCGCTGCTGGACGTCCGCCAGCCGGAGGCGGACGAGATCATTGGCGATAGGGCGCTCGGCCATGACCCGATGCAAGTCGCGGCGCTCGGGCGGGCGATCCTCGACGGGCTTCGCTCCGGCGGAGTTGTCGGGGTGATCAAGCATATCCCCGGCCATGGCCGAGCGACCTGCGACAGCCACAAGGACCTTCCGGTCGTCGAGGCGAGCCAAGACGAGCTGGCGACCGACCTCGAGCCGTTCGAAAGCTTAAGCTGGGCGCCGATGGGGATGACGGCCCACGTCGTTTACACCGCATGGGACCCGAAGCTTCCGGCGAGCCAGTCACCGACGGTAGTCAGGGACATTATCCGCGGCCGGATCGGTTTCGACGGCTTGCTGATGAGCGACGACATCGGGATGGAGGCGCTCAAGGGCGGCTTCGGCGAGCGCGCTGCGGGCGTCATCGCCGCCGGGTGCGACGTTGTTCTGCATTGCTCGGGCGAGATGGACGAGATGGTGGCGGTCGCGCGGGCGGTGCCGGAAATGAGCGCCAAGGGCGAGTCGCGCCTCAAGCGAGCGATGGAAACGATTGCAGCGGCTGTAGACGGCCCCGGCCTGAAAGAATCGATCGCCAAGCGCGACGAGCTTCTGGCGCTCGCCTGATTCAGAAAAGTGTGGATTGCTTCGTCGCCGACGCTCCTCGCAATGACGTGTTTTCTTTCAATATCGGCCGTTTGAGCTAATCTGTCGCCGTGGGGGTGGTACCGCTCTATTCCGCGACCCGCGAGGGTGACGAGCTCAATCTCTGCCTCGACGGCTGGGAAGGCCCGCTCGACCTGCTCCTGAGCCTTGCTCGAGTGCAGAAGGTCGATCTCGCGCAGATCTCGATCCTCGAGCTGGTCGAGCAATATCTCGCCTATCTCAGCGAGGCACGAGCGCTGAAGCTCGAGATCGCCGCCGATTATCTGGTGATGGCGGCGTGGCTCGCCTATCTGAAATCCTGCCTTCTCCTGCCAAAGGACCCGGAAGCGGATCCGAGCGCCGAGGAGATCGCGCTTCGTCTCCAGATGCGGCTGCAACGGCTCGACGCGATGCGCGAAGCCGGCGCCCGGCTGCTCGGCCGCGACCGCCTCGGCCGCGACGTCTTCGAGCGCGGCTCGCCTGAGGGGCTTCGCCTGGTCCGCAAGTCCGACTGGCAGGCGAGCGCGTTCGACCTGTTCGCCGCTTACGGGGCGGTCAAGGCACGCGCCTCTCCGCCGATGCATGTCGTCCACGCGCGATCGGTGATGACTCTCGAAGAAGCGCTCGACCGGGTCGGCGGAATGCTCGGTCTGGCGATCGAGTGGACCGCTATCGAGGCGTTCCTGCCCGACACCGACGATCCGCTGCTTCGGCGCTCGGCGCTCGCCTCGAGCTTCCTTGCCGCGCTCGAGCTGGCCCGCCGCGGCCGAATCGAGCTCGACCAGGAGGAGCCGTTCGCCACCCTTCGAGTCAAAGCGGCGTAATGGACGAGTTCCTGCGCTCCGTCGAAGCGACGGTCTTCGCCTCGGCCGAGCCGCTGGGCGTCGCCGACATTTCTGCCCATGTCGGCGAAGGCGACGTCGAAGCGGCGCTCGCCGAGCTTGCCGCGCGCTACCAGGGGCACGGGATCGAGCTGGTCGAGCGCGGCGGACGCTGGCACTTCCAGACCGCCCCGGACCTTGCCCACTTGCTTCGGCGGACTCGCGAGGAACCACGCCGCCTGTCGCGGGCTGCAACCGAGACTCTTGCGATCATCGCCTATCACGAGCCGGTCAGCCGGGCAGAGATCGAGGCGATCCGAGGCGTGCAGATTTCCAAGGGAACGCTCGACGTGCTGATGGCAGCGGGATGGGTCAGAACGGCAGGCCGGCGCGAGTCACCGGGCCGGCCGCTGCTCTACGCGACCACTCCCGACTTCCTCACGCATTTCGGATTGTCGTCGCGCAAGGACCTGCCCGGGATCGACGATCTCAAGGCCGCCGGCCTTCTCGACCCCCTCGACGAAGCCGCGTTCCAGCTCCAGCTGGAAGGCGAAAGCGAAGAGCAACTGGAAAGCGAAGCCGAGGAGGACTAGAGAGGCCGCAACCTATCGGAGTGTGCTCATGGGCTCTTTCAGCCTCATTCACTGGATTATCCTGGCAATCGTCATCCTGCTGCTGTTCGGCGGCAACCGCTTCTCGGCGATGATGAGCGACGTCGCAAAGGGCCTTAAAAGCTTCAAGAAGGGCCTTTCGGAAGAAGAGGAGGAAGGCACCCGCGAACAGCGCAACCTGCCGCCGCAGAACAAGGCGCCCGAGCGGCCGATCGACGTTAGTCCCGAACCCCGGCCCGAACCCCGTGCGCACGAGACTCCGCCGAGCGACGAGCAGCCGCGCGGCTGAGCGGAGCTTCCAAGCCGATGTTCGGCATCGATTCCACCGAACTCATCCTCGTCGCAATCGCGGCCCTGATCTTCATCGGGCCCAAGGACCTGCCCGCGGCGATGCGGGCGGTCGGCCGCTGGGTCGGCAAGGTCCGCGGAATGGCGCGCCACTTCCATACCGGTTTCGAGGCGATGGTCCGCGAGGCCGAGCTCGAGGAAATGGAGCAGAAGTGGCGCGAGGAGAATGAGCGCATAATGCGCGAATATCCGGCGTTTCCCGGCGAAGGCCCGACTCCGGACGAGCCGACCTTGCCGCTCGGCGACACGCCGCAAGTGGACGATACGCCTCCGGCGCCACGACCGCCGGACGCCCGCGACCTGCCGTGAACGACGTCGATCAAACCAAGGCTCCGCTGCTCGACCATTTGATCGAGCTGAGGCGACGGCTCCTGTGGTCGGTCGCGGTGCTCGTCGTGCTATTTTCCGTAAGCCTCTATTTCGCGGAAATAATCTTCGGATTCCTGGTCCAGCCGCTGCTTGCGGCCGGGCAGGGGCGAGTGATCTTCACCGACATTTTCGAGGCGTTCTTCGTCGACGTGAAGGTCGCTTTGTTCACTGCGCTGATGCTCGGCTTTCCCTTTTTCGCCATCCAGATCTGGAAGTTCGTCGCACCGGGGCTTTATGCGAAAGAGAAAAAGGCGCTTCTGCCGTTCCTGCTAATGACTCCGGTATTTTTCATCGCCGGAGCGGCGTTTGCTTATTACGTCGCCATGCCGTGGGCGCTTCACTTCCTGCTCGGCTTCCAGGGCGAGGTCGGAGGAGTTCAGAAGGACGCGCTTCCGGGAGTCGGCAATTATTTGAGCTTCTCGACCCGCTTCCTGTTCGGATTCGGAGTGGCCTTCCTGCTTCCGATCCTGCTGATGCTGCTGGAGCGCGCCGGGCTCGTTACGCGCGAGCAGCTGGTGAAGGGCCGACGCTACATGATTGTCGCGGCCTTCGCGGTCGCGGCGGTCCTGACTCCGCCGGACGCCATCTCGCAGTTCATGCTCGCGATCCCCCTTTACGCTCTTTACGAGCTCGCCATCGTGGCGATCCGGCTAACTCACTGGCGCGCTGCAAAGCGCGCCGGGGAGCCGGTCGAGTCAGAGCTGGATGCGGAGAAAAGTGAGGGCCCGGAAGCGCCACCGGGGGGGGGGAGGGTTGGCGGTTCCGGGCCCATTTGATTGGATAGCGAGAGCGGGGGGCAAAAGGTCACTATCCGTTCGCATAACGCCCCTTCTTTTGCGGCGGTTCCGGCGCCGCCGACTTTTTTTTTCGTCCGCTGCCGAAACGATCCCTCAGCGCGGCGGAAAAACCGGCAAGTCGACGTTGTAACGACCAAGCTTACGATCGAGCGTCGACCGCAGTTGTTTGGCTAGCCCCGAGATAATGCGTTCAAATTGAACCTTTTCCCGACCATCGTCGGCGTCCGGGTTCAGCACCGGGCTGGCAAGGGCAAGGCGTCCGGTGAGGTCGCTGGTGCGGCGGAGCGAGATTTCGACCGGCTCGTCCGGCCGGTGGAGCATCGCGAACTCTACAACCTCGGTGACCAGGAAGGCGATCGAGACGGCGACATCCTGGGTGGTGTGAAGGGGTTCGACCTCAAGCTCGATCATCAGTCCGCGCGCGGAATCTGGCCCTCCTGCCCTGAGTTCCGCAGCCAGCTCGGCGAGCAGCGGCCTCATCGCGATTCCGCGGTTCTCTTCCATTTCCGCATAATGGTTCCGGTGCACGATCGACAGCGCCCCGACCCGCCGGCCGATCGAGCCGTAGGCTGCCTGTGCGGTCGGCGTTTCCGCAGTCCGGCCGTGGATGTTCAGAAGCGAGGCGATGACCTGCAAATTGTTCTTCACCCGGTGGTGGACCTCGCGAACGAGGCGCCGCTGCCCGTCGAGCGCTGAAGTCATCTCGCGTTCGGATTCCTGGACTCGGGTGACCGCCCGGGCGAAGGCGTCGCGAAGCTCCTGGATTTCGGTGGCGGGACCGAGCTTGTTTGGAAGCTCGAGAACGGACTCGCCCGGCTCGTATTGCGACACTGCGAGCTGAAGCCTTCGAAGCGGCTGAATCAGCAGGCGGGTGACCATAAACCAGGTCATCAGCGCGGCAATCACCCACATCACGACCGGCAGCAGGATGATGAGCTGATCGACGGCCGTGATCGCCGGAACCCGTCCTTCGACATCCACCCTCAGGCGCCCGTCGCCGATTTGCCAGCGAGTCAAATAGGGCTGCTGGCCCGATGCAACGACCTGGTCAGAGCCCATGATGTCGATCTCGCGCTCACCGTCCCTGATCGCGAGGGCGTGAATTCCGGCGTCTTCGGTGAGAGCCGCAGCCCGGATCTCCGCCGCCGACACCACGGTCGTTGCAAATCCGCCGACGATGCCGTCGCGGATGATGATCGAGCCCTCATCGGGAGAAACGCGAAGGTGAATATCGCCGGGCGCGACCGGCGGCAGCTCGCCGGCTTCGCCAAGGTCGCCGACGCTGCAAAGCTCCGACCCGTCATCGGACTGGAGCCGAAATCGTTGCGCCACCGCCGGTGCGACCGACAGCGAGCGCTGGACCCTCTCGCAGGGCCGAGGCCCGTCGAGACGGCCGTTCGAAGCAATTCTGAGCGCCAGCGCATTGCGGGCGATAAGGCTCTCTACTCCGCGAGCGGCGACCCGTGCCTGCTCGTCGGACTGCATCTTTAGAGCGGCGTTGGCTTGCCGGATTCCGTCGTAGGCGACCCAAACGAGCCCGAAGCCGATCGGAAGCAGCGCCGCGGTCAAGATCAGCAGAAGTTTGGAAGGCGTCGAGAGCCTGGCGAAACGTTCGGCAGCGGTAGGCATGGGTCAGGCCTGCCCCAAAGGTCGCTGCTCAGCTAAGCTTGCCGAGCAGGTCTCGAAAATCGTTGGGGACGTCTTCACGAAGCGTTTCGTCATAGACAGATCGCAACGCCCGGCCGATGTCGTTGCCGCGCTTCGCAGGCCTCTTCTTGGGCGCCGATTTCTGGTTGGGCGCCGGTTCCTGGGCAGCTTTCTTCCTTTTCCCTTCAACGCCGCTGGACTCGGCCACTTTCTTGTCACTCAACCTCTCGTCCCCCCTTGCGCGGGTGCGGGCGCCCTGTGGCAGAAGGCGACACTATGAGGCGCAACGGTGACGAATGTTGTAAAGGAGCGCCTGGCACTGCCCTAACTTCGGCACTCCCATTTCGTCAACGAGCTGTCACAAACCCCGCCACACGGGGCGAAACCAAATGGCTGATGCTTTGTTCCAGTCAGAGTTCATTCACTGCGGGGAGCTGCGCCGGAGGTACGAGAGCCGGTCCTTCCAGGGTTGCAACGCATACTGCGCCTCCCCAATAGGCGGGACGCGCCGCTGATTAGGAGATTCGCATTCAATGTCGCTTGGACAGGAACTCGCGCCCCATCTGCCCTTCCTGCGCCGCTACGCTCGCGCGCTCACCGGCAGTCAGGCTCATGGAGACGCCTTCGTGCGCGCAACGCTCGAGGCCATCGTCGCAAAGCCGGACGAGTTTCCGCGTGACGTCGACCCCCGCCTGGGGCTCTACAAGACGTTCCATGCGATCTGGTCGACGGCCAACGTCGAGGAAGGCGAGGAGCCGTCGAAGGGAATTTCCGGCGCCGAAGACATCGCTCACGCGCGCTTGTCGAAGATCACTCCGCTATCGCGCCAGGCGCTGCTCCTGACTTCGCTCGAGGGCTTCTCTTCCGACGACTGCGCCTATCTCATCGATGCCAGTCCCGAGGATGTCGACTCGCTGGTCTCCGAAGCGCTCAGCGAAATCGAGCGCCAGACGCTGACCGACGTCCTGATCATCGAGGACGAACCGATCATCGCGATGGATATCGAAACCATCGTCCGCGATCTCGGCCACAATGTCACCGGCGTCGCGGTCACTCGCGACGAAGCGGTGTCAATGGCTCGCCAGAGCCCTCCGGGACTGGTGCTTGCCGACATCCAGCTCGCAGACGATTCCAGCGGAATCGACGCTGTGCGCGATATCCTCGCCGAATTTTCGGTGCCGGTGATCTTCATCACTGCTTTCCCCGAACGGCTTCTGACCGGCACCAGGCCGGAGCCGACCTTCCTCATTACAAAGCCGTTCCAGCGCTCGACCGTGAAGGCGGCGATCGCCCAGGCGTTGTTCTTCGACGCAGCGACAGTCCCGGCCTGAAGGCAGCAAGCGGGACTGACCCCAGCAGTCCGGACCTGCTCATCGTTGCGGCTCGGGAACATGATTCCCGAACTGGCGTTGGCTTTGACGATACAAACGTTCGAGCGAGGCGATGAGGAACGAGCCCAGGGAACATATAACGACGACCGAGGCGCGCGGCGGCGCGAACCGGCACATGACCCGTCACGTGCTGGTAATCGGCACTGCTCTCGTCGTCGTGATCTTCGCGATCATCTTTTTCATCGGCAGCTCGTGACCGGCGCCAGTCTGGATTCTGTCACAACCGCAATGATAATGTCAGGTTCAGCGAACGGTCTCCAAGGCCGGGGGCGACTGAACCGGGTGGGGAACAATGGCCGAAAAAAGTAAGAGCCAGGTCGAGTACGAGCCGACCGATGAGCCGACCCCACTTTCCGATCCAGAGTTCAAGGAGCATCTCGCTGCGGTCATTCCGCACCTGCGAGCGTTCGGGCGGTCGCTTTCGGGCAGCCGTGACCTCGCCGACGATCTGGTCCAGGAGACGCTGTTGAAGGCGTGGGCGGCGCGAAAGCGCTTCCAGGCCGGCACCAATATGCGCGCATGGACCTTCATCATCCTGAGGAACCTGTTCCTGAGCCAGATGCGCCGCGCCCGGTTCAAGGGCGAGTGGGACGAGCTCACCGCGTCGAAGATCCTCGCCGCGCCCGCCAGTCAGGACCGCCACATCGAGCTGGCCGACATGCAGCGCGCCCTGATGCACCTGCCGCAGCCACAGCGAGAAGCTCTGATCCTGGTCGGGGCGGGCGGCTTTGCCTACGAGGAAGCGGCGGAAATCTGCGGCTGCGCGGTCGGAACCATTAAGAGCCGGGTCGCCCGCGGGCGGGTGGCGCTCGAGGCGCTAATGTCGAGCGGAAAGCTTCCGTCGCGACGGCAGCACAAGACCGATCCCAACAAGTCGGCGCTTCAGTCGATCATGGGGGAGGTCGACCAGCTCAGCCGCGACGTTTGAGGTCGGCGGTCTATCGCCGAAACGGCGTTATCCGGAAGACAGCGTTTCGGTCATTTCGCGAGGATGTACTCGAGCCCGGTCAGTTCAGCTTTCGCAACAAATCGGCGAAGTCGCGGTCACTCGGCTCTTCAGCAGCAGCCTCGAACGCACGCCGAAGCGCCGCCATGACACCCGAATGCTCGGGCGGCATGTCGATCCGGATCGGCCGGCGGTCCATGTCTATCGTTTCCGTTCTCATTGGCTTCTGCTGCGCCTTCATCTCCGCAAAGAACGATGCGTTACTGAGGAAGTTTCCTCGCTCGTCCGTTTCGGGCAAGGACCAAAACCGTGAGTGCGCCACCAGCGACGACCCGAAATGAGGCAATTGAACGCGCCGAACGGTACGCGCCGTTCCTTCGCGATGCGATCGCGGCTCGACCTGACGTCGTCGAGATTTTCCTCGCCAAAGGCGCTCAGGCGGCGGCTTTCGAAGCGGTGGAGGCCGGCGGCGAAACAGCCGATTCGGAACTCCGGCGCCGACGGCAGGGCCTGGCTTTGGCAGTCGCGCTCGGGGATCTTTCGGGTGAGCTCGATCTCGAGCAAGTTACCGCTTTGCTCTCCGATTTCGCGGACCGGAGCATCGATCGGGCAATCGAGGTCGCGGTCGCTGAATTGTTTGCTGGAGAAAAGCCGCGCGGACTGGCCGTCATTGCGGTCGGGAAGCTTGGAAGCCGCGAGCTCAATTTCTCCTCCGATGTGGATCTGGTTCTGCTGTTCGACCCGGCCAGGCTGCCTCGCCGAGACCGCGCAGAGCCGGGCGATTCGGCGGTCCGAATCGGCAGGCGAATGGTCGAGCTGCTGCAGAAGCGGACCGAGGACGGCTATGTTGCCCGGGTCGACCTGCGGCTCCGGCCGTCGCCGGAAGTCACGCCCATCGTTCTGCCGGTGAATGCGGCCATCTCTCATTATGAATCCGCGGCCGTAGGGTGGGAGCGTGCGGCGTTCATTCGTGCCCGCTGCTGCGCCGGCGACCGCTCGGTGGGCGAGGATTTCCTTGCAGCGATCGAGCCGTTCGTGTGGAGGCGGGCGCTCGACTTCGGAGCGATCGACGAAATCGCGTCGATGACCCAGCAGATTCGCGACCATTATTCGAAGGGGCAGAAGTTCGGCCCCGGTTTCGACCTGAAACGGGGGCGCGGCGGAATCCGGGAGGTCGAGTTCTTCGTCCACGCCAGCCAGCTCGTTCACGGCGGCCGCGAGCCCGATTTGCGCGCTTCGGCGACTCTCGACGCGATTAAAGCGATCGAACGCGCGGGTTATCTGGATCCTGGGCTCGCGGACGATTTGTCGCTGGCCTATCGCCGGCTCCGTACCGCCGAGCATCGCGTGCAGATGGTCGACGACAAACAGACGCATTTGCTCCCTCCCGGCGAAGCGGCGCTGACCAATGTCGCAAAGCTGCACGGGTTTGAAGCCGGCTCACAGCTGCTGGACTGGCTTGCACCCTCGGTCGAACGCGTCGGGGCCGCATTCGACGAGCTTGCCGACGAAAGCTCGGAGCGGCTTGCGACAAATCCCGAGCTTCTTCGGGCGGAACTCGAAGCCCTCGGCTTTCCAGACGTCGATTCGGCGCTTCGGCGGGTCGCCGAATGGCGGTCCGGGCGGCCGCGCTCGCTTCGTTCCGCGGCTGCGACCAGCGCTTTCGAGGGCATGCTTCCGGCGCTCCTTCGGGCGATCGGGCGGAGCGCCGATCCGATGCGGGCACTCAATCGCCTGAGCGACGTCGTCGAGCGGCTCCCGAGCGGGGTCAACCTCTACCGGCTGCTCGAGGCGCAGCCGAAACTTGCGACTCTGCTTGCGCGCATTCTTGCGCACGCGCCCGCGCTCTCGGACCAGCTTGCTCGCCGCCCCGAGCTTCTCGATACGCTGCTGGATTCGTCCTGCTTCGACCCGCCGTCGCCGGCTGCCGAGTTCGCGAAATTCCTCGAAGACGAGATGAAGGGGCAGCCGTACGACCTCGCGCTCGACCGGGCGCGCCGGCTGATCAACGACCGGCGCTTCGCGCTCGGCGTGCAGCTGATCGATTTGCGCGAACACCCGCTGGCCGTCGGCGAGGGCTATGCGCGGGTTGCCGAAGGGGCGCTCATCGCGCTCGCCGACTCCGCAATAGGCGAGTTCGAGACCGCCCACGGCCGGTTTCCGGGAGCGGAGCTTCTGATCCTCGGCCTCGGCCGGCTCGGCGGCGGAGTGCTGACGAACGCGTCGGATCTCGACATCGTCTATCTGTTCACGAACCCGGAAGGGGAGGCGTCCGACGGGCTGAAGCCGCTCGGCCCAGCCGATTATTTCAATCGGCTTGCAAACCGGGTGACCGCGGCGCTCAGCGTTCCGAGTCCCGCAGGCCCGCTTTACGATGTCGACACGCGGCTTCGCCCCCAGGGGTCGCAAGGGATGCTCGTCGTCTCGCTCGACGCCTTTGCCGACTATCAGCGCAAGGAAGCCTGGACCTGGGAGCATATGGCGCTAGCCCGCGCGCGGCCGGTGTTCGGATCCGCGGGCGCTCGCGAGCGAGTTTCGAGTCTGATCTCAAAAGTCCTCCTCAAGCCCTTCGATCCCTCGAAGCTGGTCGCCGACGCGGTGAAGATGCGCGAAGACATCGCGCGCCACAAACCGCCTTCCGGGCCGCTCGACGTGAAGCTTGGCGAAGGCGGCCTCGTCGATCTCGAATTCGCAATTCACCTGCTCCAGCTGACCCACAAGAAAGGGCTTGACCCGCGGCTGGAGGTTGCGACCGGGCAGCTCGCCGAAGCTGGTTTGATAGACGCAAAGGTTGTAGATGCACAACGCTTGCTTACAGAAATGCTGGTGACAATCCGCCTCGTCGCGCCCGAGACGACCACTCCGAGCGGGGAAAGCTGCGAGTTGATGGCGAAGGCATGCGGCGCCGATAATTGGGGCGAGCTTCTTGCCCGCCACGATGAGGCGCGGCACAGCGTTGCGGCGTTGTGGACACAAGTGAAAGGAGAGGTTTCGACATGATTTCCGAAGGCGACCGAGCGCCAAACGTGCACGTGACAGCGAGTGACGGACGCACTTTCAACCTCTCGAAGCCCGGCAGCACCGTCGTCGTCTATTTCTACCCCAAGGACGACACCACCGGCTGCACTCGCGAGGCGAAGGACTTCAGCGAGCTTTCCGGCGAGTTCGAGAGCGCCGGCGCGTATGTCGTCGGAGTCTCGCGCGATTCGATGAAGCGCCACGAGAAGTTCATCGACAAGTACAGCCTCGCCGTCCCGCTCGCCTCCGACGAGGACGGGCAGATTTCGGATGCGTTCGGAACCTGGGTCGAAAAGTCGATGTACGGCCGCAAATATATGGGCATGGAGCGCTCGACTTTCCTGATCGGCCCCGACGGGACCGTTCAAAAGGCGTGGCGAAAGGTGAAGGTGCCCGGCCATGCCGACGAGGTGCTCGGCGCGGTTCGGGAGCGTTCGGAGGCCGTTTGAAAGGGGGCCGGCGGCGTGATAGCGCCGGCGTCACTGAAGAGGAGCACCAGCGTTGGCCGAGTTCACGCTTCCGCGAAATAGCAAGATCACCAAGGGCCGAACTTACAAGGCCGAGGCCGGTGAGCGGCTCAAGACGTTCAAAATCTATCGCTACGATCCGGACACAAGCGCCAATCCGCGCTGGGACCATTACACGATCGACCTTGCCAAATGCGGGCCCATGGTCCTCGACGCGCTGATCAAGATCAAGAACGAGATCGATCCGACGCTGACCTTCCGGCGCTCGTGCCGCGAGGGGATCTGCGGCTCCTGCTCGATGAACATGGACGGGCGCAACGGTCTCGCCTGCACCACCCCAATCGCGGAGTTGAAGGGCGAGGTACAGATCACGCCGCTTCCGCACATGGAGGTGATCAAGGACCTCGTCCCCGACCTCAGCCACGCTTATGCACAATATGCGTCGGTCCAGCCGTGGCTGAAAACGGTAACCGCGGCGCCGTCTGGCAAGGAGCGGCTGCAGTCGCCCGAGGACCGGGCGAAGCTCGACGGCCTGTACGAATGCATCCTGTGCTTCTGCTGCACGACCGGCTGCCCGAGCTATTGGTGGAGTGCCGACAAGTTCCTCGGGCCAGCGGTGCTCTTGCAGGCCTACCGCTTTATCGCCGACAGCCGCGACGAGGCGACCGGCGAGCGGCTCGACCAGCTCGAGGACCCGTACCGGCTCTACCGCTGCCACCAGATCATGAACTGCGCCAACGTGTGCCCGAAAGGGCTCAATCCGGCCAAGGCGATCGCCGAGACCAAGAAGCTGATCGCGGAGCGGGCTGTTTGAGCGACCAGCAAGGATCACGGTCAGAGTGAACGACGACAGTCAGTCATTCGAGGGCGACGGGCTGGAAGACGTCGGCCTGCCGACCGGCGCCGGCGAAGACCCCGACCACCCCGGGTGGTTTAGTTGGGGCGATTTTCCAAAGGGTTCGTTCGCCGGAGCGACCGGCCGGCTTGTGTTCAAGCCGGACGGGCCGGGCCGCGCGATCTGCCGGATGTTTCCGACCGAGGCTCACCAGAACATGGGCGGGTCGATCCATGGCGGAGCCGTGATGAGCTTCATCGACATGGCGATGTTCGCCGGCGGGCGCTGCGCCGGAATGTCCGAGGGGCATTATGTGACTCTCGACATGACCACGCACTTCCTCGCCCGCGGACGCCCCGGAGTACCGCTCGACGCCCATGTCGAGCTGGTGAAGCAGACCCGCGGCCATGCGTTCCTGCAGGGCGTAGTGAGGCAGGACGGCGAGCCCTGCTACAGCTTCACCGGCACTCTGGCTCGCATCCGAGATCGAAACCAACCTGCATGAGCGGCCCGGTAGAGCGCGCCTACGCGCAGCTCGTCAGCGCAGGCGAACTGAAGCCCGACCCGGCGCAACAGCGGGCAGTCGCGGCGCTCGACCGGCTGGCGCAGGCGCTCCGAAGACGCGGGGGAGGGCTTTTCGGCATCTTCGGCAAGGCCAGCGACGGGCCTGACGGAGCCTATCTGTGGGGAGGAGTCGGCCGCGGCAAGTCGATGCTGATGGACCTGGCGTTCGCGCACATCGAAGTCGAACCGAAGCGCCGGGTCCACTTTCACGCTTTCATGCTCGAGACTCACAAGCGCCTCAAGGCGGCCCGAAGCGACGAAGACGTCGACCCGGTCGAAGACGTCGCCGAGAACATCGCCGGCGAAGCGCGGCTGCTCGCCTTCGACGAGATGCAGGTCACCAACCCGGCCGATGCGATGATCCTGTCGAGGCTGTTCGAGAAGCTGCTGGCGCGCGGCGTTCGAGTGATCGCGACATCGAACCGGCCGCCGAACGACCTCTACAAGGACGGGCTCAACCGCGAGCTGTTCCTGCCGTTCATCGCTATGATCGAGGCCCGCTTCGAGGTCGTCGAGGTGAACGGCCCGACCGATTACCGGCTCGACCGGCTGGCGGGCGTCGAAGTGTGGCACGTGCCGAACGGGCCGGAGTCGACCCGGGCGCTGAGCGCCGCCTTCTTCAAGCTCACCGACTATTCGGTCGAGGACCGCGACAAGGTGCCGAGCGAGGAGCTCGACGTCGGCGGCGGACGGGCGCTGCACGTGCCCAAGAGCCTGAAAGGCGTTGCCGTTTTCTCGTTCAAGCGGCTTTGCGGAAGCCCGCGCGGGGCCGCCGATTATCTCGCCATTGCCCAGCGCTATCATACGGTGATCATCGTCGGAATCCCGGTGATGGGGCCGGAGATGCGCAACGAGGCGGCGCGATTCACGACTTTGATCGATGCGCTCTACGAGCATCGGGTCAAGCTGCTGGCGTCGGCCGATGCAGAGCCTTCCGGCCTGTTCCCGAAGGGCGACGGAAGCTTTGAATTCCAGCGCGCCGTCAGCCGCCTCGAGGAGATGCGAAGCGCCGAATATCTTGCCGAGGGGCACGGGCTCGCCGCTTGACGGCGCAATTGCGCGGCCTAGCGTGCGCTCTCCTATGGGAAGGGCCAGCACATGCTCATTCGCGGCGTCATCATTTCCGCACTCTTGTCCACCGCTGCTGCGGCGCAGCCGGCGCAGAATTCGCGGCGCGCGGCCGAGCGCGACCTGTTCGAAAAGGTCGTCGAGACCCCAACGGTGTACGGTCGCCTGGACGAGTTCAGGAAGCTGACGACGCTGCTGCGAGCAGAGTTCCGCAAAGCCGGAATCACCGATGTCGTGGTCAAGGACCATGACGGAACGCAAACGCTGATCGCGCGCTGGCCGGCCGCAAAGCCGAGCGGCAAGAAGCCGATCCTGCTGCTGGCCCATATGGATGTGGTCGAGGCGAACCCCGCCGACTGGCAGAACCCGCCGTTCGAATTCCGCGAGAAGGACGGCTATTATCTCGGCCGCGGCGCGTCCGACAACAAGGCGGCGCTGACCGGCCTTGTCCTCGCGCTGCAGAACTTGAAGCGCTCCGGATTCCAGCCGACGCGGGACATCGTCGTGCTGTTTACCGGCGACGAGGAAACGGCGATGCACAGCGTGCGTCGAGCGGTGACCGAATGGCGCCCCCTGGTCGATGCCGAATATGCGCTCAACGCCGATGCCGGCGGCGGCCTGGTGTACAAGGACGGGCGGGTCGACGCCTTCTACATGCAGGTCGCGGAAAAGACCTACGCCGATTATGCGTTCGTGGCGACGAACAAGGGCGGCCATAGTTCAAGCCCGCGCCCGGACAATGCAATCTACGCTCTTACCGGAGCGCTCGAACGGCTGGAGGACCACCGCTTCGAGCCGATGATCAACGACGCGACCCGCGCCTTTTTCGAACGAATCGCGGCCAATGACGGCGGCAAGTACGGTGAGCTGGTCAAAAAGTGGCTTAGCGATCCCAAAGACCGCGAAACCACCGATCTGCTCGAAGCCAACGCGCCCGGCTACACACGCACCCGCTGCGTCGCGACACAGCTCTCGGGCGGCCATGCCCCCAATGCGTTGCCGCAGCGTGCCGAGGCGAATGTCAATTGCCGTATCTTCCCGGGCGTGAAGATCGATGCCGTCCGGCAGCAGCTCCAGTCGCTCGCCGGGCCCGACGTGGTGGTGACGACGATCGACGAATCCACGACTCCGGAAACAAGCCCAAGCCCGCTTCGGCAAGATGTCACTGACGCTTACCGCGCCGCCGTTGCGACTCGCTTCCCTAACGTCGAGATCATTCCGCTGATGTCTGCGGGTGCAACCGACGGGGCGCACGTCCGCGCGGCAGGAATTCCCGTCTACGGCGTTGGCGGCCTGTGGAGCCTTCTTGGCGAATCGTCGGGAGCGCACGGGCTCGATGAGCGCGTGCTTATCGAAGGCTTCCACGGCCAGGTGCCGATATGGGAAGACCTGCTCCGTCGCCTCGCCGGCTGAGGGATAAAAAAAGGGCCGGAGGTTTCCCTCCGGCCCTTACTTTCGACTGAACGTCGAGCGGGACTTTAAAAGTCCATTCCGCCCATTCCGCCCATTCCGCCGCCGCCGGCCATCGCCGGAGACTTCTCCTCCGGGATTTCGGCGATGCCCGCCTCGGTCGTGATCAGCAGCCCGGCGACGCTGGACGCGTCCTGAAGGGCAGTGCGCACCACCTTGGTCGGATCGATCACCCCGGATTCGACGAGGTTCTCATACTCCTCGGTCTGGGCGTTGAAGCCGAGCGTCTCGTCATCGGCGTCGATCAGCTTGCCTGCCACCACCGCGCCGTCGAAGCCGGCGTTCTGGGCGATCTGGCGAACCGGCGACTGAAGCGCCTTTCGAACGATGTCGATGCCGCGGGTCTGGTCATCATTGTCGCCCTTGAGGCCCTCGAGCGACTTCGACGCGTAGAGCAGGGCCGTGCCGCCGCCGGGGACGATCCCTTCCTCGACCGCGGCGCGGGTCGCATGGAGAGCGTCGTCGACGCGGTCCTTGCGCTCCTTCACCTCGATCTCGGTCGCACCGCCCACCTTGATCACCGCAACTCCGCCGGCGAGCTTCGCCAGCCGCTCCTGCAGCTTTTCACGGTCGTAGTCGGAGGTGGTGTTTTCGATCTGCTGGCGGATCGCCTCGGTTCGTGCCTTGATCGCGTCGGACGTGCCGGCGCCGTCGACGATCGTCGTATTGTCCTTGTCGATCGTGACCCGCTTGGCGGTGCCGAGCATCTGGACGGTGACGTTCTCGAGCTTGATCCCGAGATCCTCGCTGATCATCTCGCCGCCGGTCAGGATCGCAATGTCCTCGAGCATCGCCTTGCGGCGATCGCCGAAGCCCGGCGCCTTGACCGCCGCGACCTTGAGTCCGCCGCGAAGCTTGTTCACGACCAAAGTGGCAAGCGCCTCGCCTTCAATATCCTCGGCAATGATCAGAAGCGGGCGACCGCTCTGGACGACCGACTCGAGGATCGGAAGCATCGCCTGAAGGTTCGAAAGCTTCTTCTCGTGGATGAGGATGTACGGGTCGGTAAGCTCGACCTGCATCTTCTCCGGGTTGGTGATGAAGTACGGGCTGAGATAGCCACGGTCGAACTGCATGCCCTCGACGACGTCGAGCTCGAACTCGAGCCCCTTGGCTTCCTCGACGGTGATGACGCCTTCCTTGCCGACCTTGTCCATCGCCTCGGCGATGATCTCGCCGACGCTCGAGTCGGCAGCCGAGATCGACGCGGTCGAGGCGATCTGCTCCTTGGTCTCGACGTCCTTGGACGCCAGCG
>JBPCOC010000001.1:0-75455 GCA_051000635.1 Sphingomicrobium sp.
TGTCCTCTTTGGGGCGAGATCGGACACTAGGACTGCAAGCAAAAAAGGCCTCGCATCGCTGCGGGGCCTCCTGCTTGTGGTGTGAGAGACAAGCCCTCACCCTAGCCAGCGGTCGGGTCGGACCGCCTAGGAGACGGTCCGCTTCCGGGCGCTCCCGCCAGCGGGAGAGGGGATAAGGCGTCAGTCCTTGTCGTCGTCGCCGGTCAGGAAGGCCGGGGCGAATTTGGGCTCGCCGCCTTCGTTCTTGCCGCCGCCTTCGCCGCTTTCGCGGTCGCGACGGGGGCCGCGATCACCACGTTCGCCGCCACGGCCTTCGCCGCGCGGTCCGCGATCCCGGCCGCCGCCGCCGCCTTCACGGCGCGGGCCACGATCACCACGATCGCCGCGGCCGCCCCGGCTTCGGTCGCCGCGGTCACGGCCGCCGCCGCCGCCTTCGCCTCTCGGCTCGCGCGGAGGACGGGTGTCCTCCAGCTCCTCGCCGGTTTCCTGGTCGACGACCCGCATCGACAGGCGGATCTTGCCGCGCTGGTCGACCTCGAGCACCTTGACCTTGACCTCCTGGCCTTCCTCGAGGACGTCGCGGACGTTCTCGACCCGCTCGTTCTTGATCTCGGACACGTGGACGAGGCCGTCCTTGCCGGGCATGAAGGTCACGAACGCGCCGAAATCGACGACGTTGGCAACTTTTCCGGTGTAGATCTTGCCCGGCTCCGGCTCGGCGACGATGCCGGTGATCCAGTCCCTCGCGGCCTGGATCTGCGCCGGGTCGGACGAGGAGATCTTGATGATCCCGTCGTCGTCGATGTCGACCTTGGCTCCGGTCTCGGCGACGATCTCGCGGATCACCTTGCCGCCGGTGCCGATCACTTCGCGGATCTTGTCCTTGGGCACCTGCATCGTCTCGATCCGCGGAGCGTGCTCCGAGAGCTCCTCGCGCGTGTGGTCGAGCGCCTTGGCCATCTCGCCGAGGATATGGGCGCGGCCGTCCTTCGCCTGGGCCAGCGCGGTCTTCATGATCTCCTCGGTGATCCCGGCGACCTTGATGTCCATCTGAAGCGAGGTGATGCCCTGCTCGGTTCCGGCGACCTTGAAGTCCATGTCGCCGAGATGGTCCTCGTCGCCGAGGATGTCGCTGATCACCGCGAAATCCCGGTTTCCCTTGCCATCATCTTCGAGGATCAGGCCCATGGCGATTCCGGCGACCGGGCGCTTCAAGGGCACTCCGGCGTCCATCATCGCCAGGCTTCCGCCGCACACCGTCGCCATCGACGACGAGCCGTTGGATTCGGTGACGTCGGACAGGACCCGGATCGTGTACGGGAACTCCTCGACGCTCGGAAGCATCGGGTGGAGCGCCCGCCAGGCGAGCTTCCCGTGACCGATCTCGCGGCGGCTCGAGCCGCCGAAGCGGCCGGTCTCGCCGACCGAATAGGGCGGGAAGTTATAGTGAAGCAGGAAGCGCTCGAACGAGAGCCCCTCCAGCCCGTCGATCATCTGCTCCGATTCCTTGGTGCCTAGCGTGGTGGTGACGACCGCCTGCGTTTCGCCGCGGGTGAAGATCGCCGATCCGTGGGCGCGCGGAAGGAAGTGGACCATCGCGTCGATCGGCCGGACGGTCTTGGTGTCGCGGCCGTCGATCCGGCGCCCTTCCTTGAGGATTGCGCCGCGAACGATGTCCGCCTCGAGCGACTTGATCGCCTTGTTGACAATCATCTGCTCCTGCGGCTCGGCCTTGGCATAAGCCTCCTTGGCCTTGTCGCGGGCAGCGTCGATGAAGCCCCGCCGCTCGCCCTTGTCGGTCTTGCGATAGGCGTCCTCGAGGTCCTTGCCGATGAGGTCGCGGAGCTTCTTCTTGATATCCGCCTTTTCCTTGCCAGCGGATTCGAGCTCCCACGGGTCCTTTGCGGCCTTTTCGGCAAGGTCGATGATCGCCTTGCAGACCTTTTGGCTCGCCTCGTGGGCGAACATGACGGCTCCGAGCATTTCCTCTTCGGAAAGCTCCTGAGCTTCCGATTCGACCATCATCACGGCGTTGGGAGTGCCGGCGACGATGAGGTCGAGGCGGCTGTCCTGCTGCTGCTCAGGGCTCGGGTTGAGGATGTATTCGCCGTCCTTGAAGCCGACCCGCGCGCCGCCGATCGGCCCCATGAACGGGACCCCGGAAATGGTGAGCGCTGCCGATGCGGCGATCATGGCGAGGATGTCGGGCTCGTTCTCGCCGTCGTAGGACAGCACCTGGGCGATCACGAGAACCTCGTTGTAAAACCCTTCCGGGAACAACGGCCGGATCGGCCGGTCAATGAGGCGGCTGGTGAGCGTTTCCTTTTCGGTCGCTCCGCGCTCGCGCTTGAAGAAGCCGCCCGGGATGCGGCCGGCTGCGGAGAACTTCTCCTGGTAGTGAACGGTCAACGGGAAGAAATCCTGTCCCTGCTTGACCGATTTTGCGGCGGTGACGGCGCACAGCACCACGGTTTCGCCAAGAGTCGCCAGAACGGCGCCGTCGGCCTGTCGGGCAACGCGGCCCGTTTCGAGCTTCAGCGTCTTTCCGCCAAGCTCGATTTCCACTGTCTTTATATCAAACATTTTCGTCCCTTCACCCGGCGGCCGGATGCCGTCCGGGGTCATCAGTTGGACGGACTTTCCGGTCCGTCAGCGGTCGGGGCGTTCGTTTGTGCCCCTGATGGGTTCCCACGAAAGTAGTACTTTCGTGGGGTCCCTGAACGCCCCGCCGGAATGCGGGACTTGTCCATAAACGAAGCGGCCCAGGATGGGGCCGCCTTGAAACTTACTTTCTCAGACCAAGCTTGGCGATGAGATCGGTGTAGCGCTGCTCGTCCTTGCGACGCAGATAGTCGAGGAGCGAACGACGCTGGTTGACCAGCATCAAGAGCCCGCGTCGCGAATGATTGTCCTTCGCGTGGGTCTTGAAATGCTCGGTCAGATTGGTGATTCGTTCGGTGAGGATCGCGACCTGGACTTCGGGCGAACCGGTGTCGTCCTTGCCGCGGCCATGTTCCTTGATCAGCGCTCCCTTGCGCTCGGCGGTAATCGACATCGTCAGTACTCCTTGGCCTAGATGTTAAATCCCCGGACGACCTTGAGGCCGTCGGCCGTGGCTTCGACCAGCGCGACCGGGCGTTCGCCCTGGATCGCAAGCTGAAGCCCCGGCTTCGCGGGGAAACCGGCAAGGCGCTGTCCATGTCTGAGCAGCTGTGCCTGGCCGGGGGTGACTGGGAGGGCCGGGATGTCGTCCAGCGCAGCTTCCAACGGAAGCACCGTCCTAGTCAGGTCGCGCGCCTTAGCGGCTTGGTTGAGAAAGTCCAGCGAAATGGCCGAATCCAGCGAAAACGGACCGGCCCTTGTCCGCCTCAACATGGTGACGTGGCCGACAGCGTCCAATGCACGTGCGATGTCGCGCGCAAGGCTTCGGATGTACGTGCCTTTCGAGACGGTCGCGGACAGGGTGATTTTGGAAACTTCCTCCCTGTCGCGAAGCGATGGGGAGGTGGCAGGCCGAAGGGCTGACGGAGAGGCCCCTCCACCACTCAGCTGCGCCAAGCGGTCCCCCTCCCCACGGGCTTCGCCCGCAGGGAGGATCTTGAGCTCATGTACCGTCACCCGCCGGGACTTCATCTCCACCTCCTCGCCGGCGCGGGCGCGGGCGTATGCGGCCTTGCCGGCGACCTTCAGCGCCGAAAAAGCCGGCGGCACCTGCTCGATTTCGCCGGTGAAGCTCGGCAGCACCGACTCTATCTGCTCCAGAGTCGGGCGCGAATCGATTCGAGCGACGACTTGCCCTTCCGCGTCGAGCGTGTCGGTCTCCTCGCCGAACGAAATCGTGAACTCATAGGCCTTGGTCGCCTCGAGCATCCTGCCCGCGACCTTGGTCGCCTCGCCAAGCGCGATGGCGAGAACTCCGCTTGCCAGCGGGTCGAGAGTGCCGCCGTGGCCGACCTTCGTCTTCGGCTCGCCGGCCTCGCGAAGCGCGCGCTTGACCGCCGACACCGCATGGGTCGAGCCCAGGCCGATCGGCTTGTCGAGGACGATCCAGCCGTGGAGCATCGTCAGGCCATGTGCGTTCGGCAGCGAAACGACAGTGCGGTGGACATGGCTTTGCACATCACTCCATAGTCCGGCGCTACGCAACGGGAGAGTTGACGATGGCGACAGCGGCTAGCGAACAACGGGGCATCCTCGGCTGGGTGGAGCGGACCGGAAACAAGCTTCCGGACCCGGTCTTCATCTTCCTGTGGCTGATCGGCGCACTGATCGTGATCTCGGTGTTCGCGGCGCTTCTTGGGTCGTCGGCGATCCACCCGGCGGAGGTCGACGAGGAAACCGGCGCTCCGGTGATCATCTCCGCAGTCAGCCTTCTGTCGCCCGAGAATATTCAGCGACTGTGGGTCGAAATGCCCGAGACGTTCACCCACTTCCACCCGCTCGGCTACGTGCTGGTGGTGATGCTCGGCGCCGGGGTCGCCGAGCGCGCCGGCCTGTTCGGAACCGCGATGCGCGCCGGCGTTCGCCGAGCGCCAAAGGTGCTGCTGACGCCGGTGGTCGCACTGGTGGCGATGATGGGCAACCTTGCCGCTGACGCCGCTTATGTCGTCCTGATCCCGCTTGCCGCGGTCATCTTTGCGGCTGCCGGACGCCATCCGGTCGCCGGAATAGCCGCGGCCTTTGCAGGCGTGTCCGGCGGCTTTTCCGCGAACCTCCTCCCGGGCCAGCTCGACGCGCTCCTGTTCGGGATCACCGAAGCGGCGATCGAGGCGGTGTTCGGCGAGTGGCAGGCGAACATCGCAGGCAACTGGTATTTCATCGCCGCAATGACAATCATCTTCCTCCCGGTCATCTGGTATGTGACGGACAGGATGATCGAGCCGCGGCTTGGCCGCTACGTGCCGCCTACCGCCGCCGAGGCAACCGCTGCCGGACATCCGGAAGAAGACGTCGCCGGCGAGGTCGCCGACACTCCGCTCACCGCCAAGGAGCGAAAGGGCCTCGGACGCGCGGGACTTGCGGCCCTGTTCGTCATCGGTTTGTGGACCTTCTTCGCTATCGGCCCTGGAACGCCGCTGATTGACGAGACCGCTTCGCCCGAAGCGCGGCTGACGCCCTTCTACCAGTCGCTGGTCGCCGGATTCTTCATGCTCTTCCTGCTGTCCGGCTGGGCGTACGGAAAGGCGACCGGCGCGATCGGCGATCACCGCGACCTCGTGAAGATGATGTCGGGGGCGATGGCCGACCTTGCTTATTATCTGGTCCTCGCCTTTGCCGCCGCCCATTTCGTGGCGATGTTCGGCTGGTCGAACCTGGGATTGATCGTTGCGGTGCACGGCGCCGACACGCTTCGGGAGATGGCGCTTCCCGCGCCGCTGCTGCTGGCGATGATCGTTTTGTTCAGCGCGGTTCTGAACCTCTTCGTCGGCTCGGCCAGCGCCAAGTGGGCGTTGCTCGCGCCGGTGCTGGTGCCGATGCTGATCCTGCTCGGGGTGAGCCCCGAAATGAGCACCGCCGCCTACCGAGTCGGCGACAGCGCGACCAATATCATCACTCCGCTGATGGTTTATTTCCCGCTGATCCTGATCTTCTGCCAGCGTTGGCAGAAGGATTTCGGCATCGGCAGCCTGGCGGCGATGATGCTTCCCTATTCGATAGGGATGATGCTGGCGGGCCTCGTGCTGGTGATGGGCTGGGTCGCGCTCGATATTCCGCTTGGCCCGGGGGCGGGGGTCTATATCGACACCGCCGCCTTCACCTCCGCGGCGCAGGCCCCGCCCGCGCCCTAGACCGGCCACTCGTCCTTGAGGATCGCGAACAGCACCGTGTCGCGTACGTGCCCGGTCCAGGTCGTTCGGTCGGACCGCATGATGCCTTCGCGCACCGCGCCGAGCTTGGCCATTGCAGCCTGAGAGCGCCGGTTGCGGCGGTCGACCCGGAACTCGACGCGGCGGAAGCCGCAGTCGAAAGCGCGGCCGAGCATCATGTCCTTGATGCGCCGGTTGAAGCCGGTGCCGCGGAATTTGGGACGGTAATAGGTATTGCCGATTTCGACGACGCCGCGGCCCTCGTCCGGGTTGATGAAGCAGCTCATCCCGGCGAGCTCATCGCCGTCAAAGAGCGCGAACGGCAGCCAGTTCGGCCGCTCGAGCAACCCGTCGAAGCTGGCGTCGAAATGATCGGGATCGAAGCTGGTGGCGTAGACTTGCCAGATGTCGCGGTCCTCGGCGCAGGCGGCGCGGAGTGGGTCGCGATGGGTCTCGGTCAGCGGCTCGGCGTGGCAATTGTCGCCGCGAATCGCCGCCGCCAACTTCTTCATTCCTTTGCAAGGTCCCGGGCGACCTTCGGCGAGCGCAAAAGCGAGTCGATGTGGGTGCCCTCGTCGAAGCTTTCGTCGGGGAGGAATTTCAGCTTCGCCGCATATTTCGTCCGCACGCGCCCGGCGACTTCCCGCTGCAAATAGGCCGTGTGGGTGCGCAGCGCCTTGAGAACCTCTTCCTCGTCCTGCCCGAGAAGCGGCTTTACGAACACGGTTGCGTGGCGAAGGTCGGGCGACATCCGGACCTCGGTGATGCTGACGAGGTGGCTCTGCAGAGTCTCGTCATGCACCTCGCCGCGCTGCAGGATCTCGCTGAGCACGTGGCGCACCTGCTCGCCGACCCGAAGCAGTCGGACCGAGCGGCCTTCGGCGGTTACGTTGCGTCGCATTGGCTACAGCGTCCGGGCGCGTTCCTCGACCTCGAACACCTCGAGCGTGTCGCTAGGCGCGATGTCGTTGGTGCCTTCCAGGAGCACGCCGCACTCGAGCCCGGCGCGCACTTCGGCTACATCGTCCTTGAAGCGCCGGAGCGAGGCGATCACCGTTTTCGAGACGATCACGTCGTCGCGCATCAACCGGGTGTGAAGACCCTTGCGGATGACGCCCTCGGTGACCAGCAGTCCGGCCGCCTTGTCCTTCTTCCCAGCCGGGAACACCTCGCGGACCTCGGCACGGCCAACGACCGTCTCGATGATCTCGGGACCGAGCTCGCCGGCCATCGCGCCCTTCGCCCAGTCGGTGAGGTTGTAGATCACGTCATAGTAGCGAAGCTCGACTCCGCTGCGCTCGGCAATTTCGCGCGCCTTGGCGTTCGGGCGCACGTTGAAGCCGATAATCGGCGCTCCGCTGGCGCTTGCCAGGGTGACGTCGCTCTCGGTGATCCCGCCGACACCCGAGTGCAGGACGCGAACCTTGATCTCGTCGGTCGAAAGCCGGCCCAGCGCATGAACGATCGCCTCGAGCGAGCCGTGGACGTCGGCCTTGACGACCAGCGGCAGCTCCTTCGTCGTCGACGCCTGAGTCGCAAACATGTTTTCGAGAGTGACTGGAGCCGCGGTCGTGCGCTGCTTGTCCAAAACGCCCTGGCGGTAAGACGCGACTTCGCGGGCGCGGGCTTCGTTCTCGACGACGGTGAACGGATCTCCGGCCGACGGAACCGCCGACAGGCCGAGGACCTCGACCGGCACAGACGGCCCGGCTTCCTTCACCTGGCGGCCCTTGTCGTCGACCAGCGCCCGCACCTTTCCGCTCGACGCACCGGCGACGAAGACGTCGCCGACGCGCAGAGTGCGGCGCTGGACGAGCACGGTCGCTAGCGGGCCGCGGCCCTTGTCGAGCTTCGCCTCGACCACGGTTCCCTCGGCGTTCCGGTCGGGGTTGGCCTTGAGCTCGAGGATTTCGGCCTGGAGCTGAATCGCGTCGAGTAGCTTGTCGAGGTTGGTCTTCTTGAGAGCCGAGACTTCGACGTCCTGGACCTCGCCGCCCATCTTCTCGACGATCACCTCGTGCTGCAGGAGCTCCTCGCGGACCTTCTGCGGCTTGGCTTCCGGCTTGTCGATCTTGTTGATCGCGACGATCATCGGAACGCCGGCCGCCTTGGTGTGATTGATCGCCTCGATCGTCTGCGGCTTGAGGCCATCGTCGGCGGCAACGACCAGGATGACGATATCGGTCACATTGGCGCCTCGAGCACGCATCTCGGTAAACGCCTCGTGACCCGGAGTGTCGAGGAAGCTGACCTTCGACTTGTCGGGCAGGGTGACCTGATACGCGCCGATGTGCTGAGTGATCCCGCCGGCTTCGCCGGAGACGACATCGGCGCCGCGGATCGCGTCGAGCAACGAGGTCTTGCCGTGATCGACGTGGCCCATGATGGTGACGACCGGCGAGCGCGGCTTCAAAGTCTCGGGCGCGTCCTCCTCGCCGCCAATTCCAATCTCGATATCGGCCTCGGAAACACGCTTGATGTTGTGCCCGAACTCGGTGACGAGAAGCTCGGCCGTGTCCTGGTCGATCGTCTGCGTGAGGGTCACCGGCATGCCCATCTTGAAGAGGGCCTTGACCAGGTCGGCGCCCCGTTCGGCCATCCGGTTGGCGAGATCCTGGACGGTGATCGCCTCCGGGACGATGACGTCGCGGACCTTCTTTTGTGCCGGGCCGGCTTCCTTGTGCGCCCGCTTCTCCTTCTCGCGGGCGCGGCGCAGCGCGGCCAGCGAACGGGCGCGGCTGTCGTCCTCGCCGGCCAGCGCGCGAGTGACGGTCAGCTTGCCGCGATGGCGTTGCTCGTCGCGGCCGCGCGACGGGCGCGCAGGCTCGGGCCGCTTGGCTGCCGGCGAATGGCCGTGGCGGCGGGGGCGTTCGTCTTGCTGTTCAACTGGGGGAAGGAGGGGGTCGGGCAACGGCACGACTTCGCTGTCGGCACGAGCTTGGTCGACCCGCTCCTCCTCGGCGTCACGAGCGGCCTCCTCAGCCGCAGCGCCTTCGGCGCGGCGGTTCTCACCGGCACGGCGCTTCTCGTCCTCGGACTGTTCATTGCGCTCGCGGTCTTCGCGGCGGCGCGCTTCCTCGAGCGAAGAGAGACGCGCTTCCTCGGCTTCGCGAAGAAGCCGCTCCTGGGTTTCCTTGCGGCGGGTGATGTCATCGGTCGGCGAAGACTTCGCCGGGGCAGCCGACTTGGGGGTGGGCTTGGGCTTCGGGGCCTCGGCTTCGGGGGTCGGCGTCTTCGGAGCTTCGGTGTCCGTCGGCTTGCCGAGAATCCGCCGCTTCTTCACCTCGACCACGACCGTGTTCGAACGCCCGTGGCTGAAGCTCTGCTTCACCTTGCCGGTCTCGACCGTGCGCTTGATTCCGAGCGGAGGCCGAGCGCCGAGCTTCGGTTTGTCGGTCTGGTCGGTCATTCTATTCCTTCAACTTCTTCAGCCGAGCCGGTTCCTGAGGCGGAATCGCCGCCCTCCAGACCAGCATCGGGGGCAATGAAATCGCGCCACCGGACAAGTGCGTGCAGCACACGCGCGGCGGCAGCGGGTTCGATTAGGGCGACATGTACCACATTTTCGCGCCCTAAGGCTATCGACAAGATAGTGCGTTCCTCCGGGAATATCAGCCCCGTTGGTCCGCCTGCGCCCGTACGCGCCCCAACCCTCAGGGCCTGGTCGAGCCGTTTGCGGCCATCCTCGCGAGCGTCGGCGGCGTGGATCAACAGGTGAACCTTGCCGGCGCGCGCCGCCGCTTCGATGCGCTCCGCACCAGTGATCAGATTGCCTGCGCGCGCTTCCATGCCGAGCCGGTCGAGCGCCGCCTGGCGGAGCGCCTGGCTGGTGCGCTCGGCGAGATCGGCGGGCACGATGACGGCGCCGGTCTTGAAGGCGCGTGCGAGCGCCGCCTTCAGCTTGCCGTTCGCGACTGCCTTGTCGAGCTCGTCGCTGCCAACCGAGATCCACGCACCGCGCCCCGGCGCACGGGCGCGCACGTCGGGAGCGACGGTTCCGTTCGGGTCCAGCGCCAGCCGGATCAGCGCCTCTTTCGCGCCCTTGTCCCGGGTGAGGACGCAGGTGCGCTCAGGGCTGTGCTCTAGGCGGTCACGCTGATCATTCGGGCTTGTCCGCATCGGCGTCCTCCTGCTCGGAAACCGGTTGGGAGGCGCCTTCTTCATCCTCGAACCAGTGAGCGCGGGCCGCCATGATGATCTCGTTGCCCTGCTCCTCGGTGAGTCCGTAGTCGGCCAGGATCCCGCCCCTGTCCTCGGCCCGGACCGGAGCGTCGGAGCGCCGGCGCGGCTCGACCCGGCGCTTCTGCACCAGCTCGTCGGTCGCGAGATCAGCAAGATCGTCAAGGGTCTTGATGCCCGCCTTTCCGAGGGTAACGAGCATCTGCTCGTTCAGGTGTGGCATCTCGGCCAGCGAGTCCTCGACGCCGAGCTTGCGCCGCTCCTCGCGGGCGGCCGCTTCGCGGCGTTCGAGAGCTTCGGCGGCGCGGCTCTGGAGCTCTTCGGCGATGTCCTCGTCGAGGCCCTCTATTGCGCTGATCTCCTCGCGCGGGACGTAGGCGACTTCCTCAAGCGTCGTGAAGCCTTCGGCGACCAGCAGCTGGGCGAGAGTCTCGTCGACGTCGAGCTCGGTCTGGAACATCTCCGAGCGCTCGACGAACTCGCGCTGGCGCTTCTCGCTGGCGTCGGCCTCGGTGAGGATGTCGATCTGGCTACCGGTCAGCTGGCTCGCCAGGCGGACGTTCTGGCCGCGGCGGCCGATAGCAAGGCTCAGCTGGTCGTCGGGGACGACGACCTCGATCCGGCTTTCCTCTTCATCGATGACCACTCGGCTGACCGTCGCGGGCTGGAGCCCGTTGACGACGAAGGTGGCCAAATCCTCGGACCAGGGAATGATGTCGATCTTCTCGCCCTGGAGCTCCTGGACGACCGCCTGCACCCGGCTGCCCTTCATTCCGACGCAGGCGCCAACCGGGTCGATCGAGCTGTCGTGGCTGATGACCCCGATCTTCGCCCGGCTTCCCGGGTCGCGGGCGGCTGCCTTGATCTCGATGATTCCGTCGTAAATCTCGGGCACTTCCTGGGCGAACAGCTTCTTCATGAAGTCGGGATGAGCACGCGACAGGAAGATCTGCGGGCCGCGGGCCTCGCGGCTGACGCGAAGGATCAGCGACCGGATCCGGTCGCCCACGCGCACCATTTCGCGCGGGATCTGAGCGTCGCGGCGGATGACTCCCTCGGCACGGCCGAGGTCGACGACGACATGGCCGAACTCGACGCGCTTGACCACTCCGGTGATGATCTCGCCGGCGCGGTCCTTGAACTCCTCAAACTGGCGCTCGCGCTCGGCATCGCGGACCTTCTGGAAAATGACCTGCTTGGCGGCCTGGGCGGCAATCCGGCCGAATTCGATCGGCGGAAGCGGGTCGACGATGAAATCTCCGAGCGTGGCGTCCTTCTGGAGCTTCTTCGCGCCTTTGACGTCGACCTGCTTGAAATTATCCTCCGGCTCCTCGACGACTTCCAGCACTCGCCACAGGCGAAGCTCCCCGGTCACCGGGTCGAGCTTGGCGCGGATGTCATTCTCGGCGCCGTAGCGGGCTCGGGCGGCGCGCTGGATCGCATCCTCCATCGCCTCGATGACGATGCCTCTGTCGATCAGCTTCTCGCGAGCGACAGCATCGGCGATGGCAAGCAATTCGGCCTTGTTGGCAGTCGGTGCCGCGGGTGCTGCGGTGGCCATTGTGTTCAACCTTCCGTCTTGATCAGGTCCGCCCCTTCGGTGCTGAGCGGATTGGTGGATTCGATAAGTTCGTCGGTAAGCAGGAGCTTGGCCGACGAGATGGAGGCAAGCGGGATTGGATAGTCGTTTCCGTCCCTGCCCTTCAGGTGGACGATCCCGCCCTCGCCGGTGCCGCGGATCGTCCCCGAAAACTGTTTTCGGCCGCCCATCGGCTCACCGAGGGTGATTCGCGCCTCGTGGCCGGCCCAGTCGTCATAATCCTCGAGGCGGGTCAAAGGCCGGTCGATCCCGGGCGAGCTGACCTCGAGCCGGTACGAGCCTTCGATCGGATCGGCGGCGTCGAGCACTTCCGACAGATGCCGCGAGATTCGCTCGCAGTCGCCAAGCGCGAGCTGGCGGGTGTCGGGCCGCTCGGCCATGACCTGGAGAGTAGGATCGGAGGTGCCGCCAATCATCGCCACGCGCACGAGATCGTAGCCGAGCGACCTGAGCTCGGGTTCGATCACGTTCCTGATGGCGGCAATGTCGGCCATGCGGTCCTTGCTCGTACCAAAACCTCTCGGGACCGGCCGGGACCCCCCGACCAGCCTCAACGCCGATTAACGATGTCGAGGAGATGAGCGCGATATACGCGCAACCCGCCGTCGGGGCAAGCAGAGTCGGCGACCGACTGCCGCCTTATTCATGCCCCCAGACCGGCGGCGGCGTCGGCACCGGCCGAGTCAAGTCGAAGTCGACGCGGAAAAAGCGGTTCGGGCGCCGCAGCTCATAGGCGAAGAGCGTCCCAGGCTCGACTTCGACTGCCCAGACGTTGGTCGTCGACTGCGGGATGTTCTCGCGAACGAAGAGGTCTTTCGAATGTTGGTCGGCGGGAAATTCCTGTCGGCGGGCGGTGCCCGGTCCGACAGTGTCGCCGCCATATTGGGTCAGGACGTCCTCGCTGCCGTCCTCGTGCCGATGGTCGTGCTTGAGGCGCAGTCCGGTGCCTGTGCGCGTGATCACCCAGGTGCGCGAGCGATCGTCGCCGACATGGAACGGGATGCGCATCTCGTTCGGCGAGCAGTCGCGCACGCGCATCACCAGCCGCTTGCCGGCGAAACTCTCATCCGCGGCGGCGGGCGGACTGACAATCCGCCCTTCGAAGCTCTTGCCGCACAGCTCCACAAGCCGTGCCATGAACTGGTCCTGCGGGCCCGGCGCGGCGGGAACCGTGGCACAGGCTGCGAGGAGCAGCGCGGCGGCAAGTGCGAGAATCCTCATGGGGTTCGTCCTTGATCGTTGCAGCGGGAGGATGCGAGGGCGCGGTTCTCCTCGCGCACCCGGACCCATAGCACGATGGCGTTGAGGACTGTGAAGGCCAGCGCCACCCACGGAAGCCCAAACACGAGCGGGAGCACCGCGATTTCGCCCATCACGATCCAGTAGTTGGGATGATTGAGCCACCGGTACGGCCCCTCATTCACCAGCGGAGCGTCGGGAACGACGATGATCCGAGTGGTCCAGCGAGGGCCCAGGGTCGCAATCACCCAGAAGCGGGCAAATTGCAGAAGAACAAACATAGCGAGCCAGAAAAAGTCGACCTCGCGGCCGGTTGCCAGCAGCCACAGGGTGACGATCCACGCTGCGTGAACTGCGAAGATCGCCGGATAGTGGCCTCTGCCATGCTCGCGCGCGCCGCTGGCGAGGAGTCGGCGCGTGTTGCGCTCGGCAAGCGCCAGCTCGGCAAGCCGCTCCAGCGTGACATAGGCGAGGATCGCGACGGCCGCCCAGCTCATGCGGCCTCCAGCACGAGGCCCGCGCAGGTGAAACCGGGGCCGAACGCGGTCATCATCACCCGGCCCGGAAGGCCGCGGTCGATCAGCCGCTCAAGCACGAAAAGGACGGTCGGTGCGCTCATATTGCCATAGTCATGCAGCACTTCGCGCTCGAAATTAAGCTCCCCCTGCGGAAGATCGAGCGCGGCTTCGATCGCGTCGATTACCTTGGCCCCGCCCGGATGGCAGCAGAAACGATCGATGTCGTCGCGATTCAGGTCCAGCGATTCCAGCATTTCACTGACAGCGCCGGCCAGTTCGGCTTCGATGAACGGCGGGATCGCGCGGTCGAAGACCACTGCGAGCCCGGGGTCTTCGACGTCCCATCCCATGATCCGCTGCGTGTCGGGCCACAGCTTCTCGGCCGCGCCGGTGATTCGCACGAGGCTGTGCGTGCCGCTCGTCACCACGGCGGCCGCCGCACCGTCGCCGAACAGGGCTGTCGCAACGATCGCGGCGGGATCGTCGCTGTCGAGCCGGATGGAGATCGAGCAGGTCTCGACCGTCACCATCAGCCAGTTGGTGCCTGGCTCCGCGGCCGCAAGGCGGGCACCGGTGGCGAGGCCGCCGATCGCCCCGGCGCACCCGAGGCCGAAAACCGGCACCCGGCGGACATTGTCGCGCAGGCCAAGTCGCGGCCCGACCCGCGCTTCCAGGCTCGGAGTGGCAATACCGGTGGTCGAGACGGTGACGACGCCGTCGATCTGGCCGGGGGCCAAGCCGGCACGCTCAATAGCCGCGGCCGCGGCTTGCTCGAAGAGGCTTTCGGCGGCTTCGAGATAGACGGCGCTGCGATCACTCCAGCCGTGCGATTGCTCGTACCATTCGATCGGCGCTACGATGTGCCGTCTGGCGATGGCGGCATTGTCGAATACGCCCGAGAGGCGGTCGAACAGCGCCTTTCTACCGCCGAATGCGCGGCGGGCGAGCGCCTTGGCCTCGCCTTGCGCGATGACGTGCGGCGGAACTGCGGTCGCCAGCGACAGGAGGGAACAGGATTGCATATGCAAGTCTTAAACCCTTGAACGCGATCGAGGGGTAAAATGATGCGCTTCCTTTTCCACAGCTCCCTGGCGCTGGTGCTCGCCGCCTGCGGGACCAGCCCGTCCAACACGGCAAGCACGGCCGGCTCCAATGACCTCCTCAGCGAGGAACAGACCCAGGCGCCGGCGGGGACGACCCAAGGACGGCCGTTCCAGACAGAAGAGGTGATGCGCTTCACCACGCCGTGGGCGATGGATTTCCTCCCTGGAAGCACGAACCTGGCGCTGGTGACGGAAAAGGAAGGCAATCTGTGGCTGGTCGATGTCGCCAGCGGCGAGCGAAGGCAGGTCCGCGGAGTGCCGAACGTCAAGGTTGCCGGGCAGGGCGGCCTGGGCGACGTCGTCGCTCACCCGGATTTCGCCAACAACCAGCGCGTCTATCTGAGCTACGCCGAGGCGGGATCGGGCCAGACCAGCGGAGCCGCGCTTGGCTACGGCACGCTCAATCTTGGAGCCGGTCAGTCGCGGATCGAGGATTTCAAGGTAATCTGGAGGCAGGAACCGAAGGTCACCGGAAACGGCCACTTCGGACACCGGATAGCTTTCGCTCCCGACGGGACGATGTTCGTCACCTCCGGCGACCGCCAGAAGATGCAGCCGGCACAGGACCGCGACAGCGATCTCGGCAAGATCATCCACATGAGCGCCGAAGGCGAGCGCCTCGGGGGCCGTTTCTACACGATGGGTCACCGCAACCCGCTCGGAATCGCCTTCGCCCCGGACGGTCGGCTTTGGTCGACGGAGATGGGCCCGCAGGGCGGCGACGAGCTAAACCTGATCATCCGTGGCCGCAATTACGGCTGGCCGGAGGCATCCTACGGCAGGCATTATGACGACGAGCCGATTCCAGACGAGCACCAAGCGAGCGAGTTCGAGGAGCCGAAGGTGTGGTGGAACCCGGCGATCTCGCCGGGCGGCCTCCTTATCTACACCGGCGAGATGTTCCCGCAGTGGCGCGGCGACGCGCTGATCCCGGCGCTTTCGGGCCAGGCGTTCATCCGCGTGGACATCGAGGGCGACAGCGCCCGAAAGGCCGACCAGTGGGACTTGGACGCGCGCATCCGGGCTGTTGACCAGGGCCCGAACGGCGCGGTGTACCTGCTCGAGGACGGACGCTCGCCGGGGCAGGGGCGGCTTGTGAGGCTCACACCGCCAGCTAGCGCGCGGTGACCTCGCGTAACCACTTCGTGAGCGGCTGTATGAAGGGGTCGTGGTTCACGCTTCCGTTCCTGTACGCATATGCGTCCTCGGCAGTTGCGTAGAATTCGAGCTCGTGGTCGGCTTTCGGAATCTCGATGAAGGTGGCGGTGCCGGGCGTTAGCCGATTGAGAGTATCGGCAATCAGCTTGTGTCCGTGCCGAGTCTCGAACTGGTCGTATTCGCCGTAGAAGACCAGCACGGGTGCCTCGATCTTCGTCCAGGCTTCGAGAAAGTCCCGACGCGCCGCCTGCTGGTGCCAGGCATACGGACGCCCGTAGTGTGGCGGCGCCTCGGCGCCTCCGCGGATGGTCTGCCACACGCCCGCCAGGTCCGGGCGCTCGAGTTCGACCTGCTCGGGGGTCTTTCCGTTAACGAGATATTCGACGTGAAACGGGATTCGCCTCACCATCTCCTCATGGATCTGCGCTGGCGAATATTCGCCTGACCGTTCAAGGAAGATGCGGTCGAAATTGATCATGCGCTCGAGATGGGTGAGCGTACCGCCTCCCTGGACGACAATGCCGGCGACGTCCTTGCCCTGCGCAACGAGCGGGGCCGTGGTTGCGCCCAAACTGGTTCCGAAGACCACAACGCGGTCTTGGTCGATCCACGGGTGGCGCACGACCTGGTCATAGGCTTCCCGATAATGACGCACTTCAGTGTCGTAATCGAGCGCGCTGCATGCAACGCCTTCGCTGTCACCCGTTCCGGACCGCTCGACGCGGATGAGCACCATTCCCGGTGTCTGGGCGATTTCGCGAAGCTGCGACGGCTTCGCCGGGTCGAAATCGATGGAACCGCAGGACACCCACTGCGTCAGGAAAACCGCGGGTGAAGGCGTCGTCACGCCTGCTGGACGCGACAGAATGGTCCGAAGGCGAGTGCCTTCGGTTGTCCGGACACTGCCATATTCGATTTCGAGCCCGGGAATCGCCTGCAGCGGCCTGTCGTCCGCCCGCGGCAGATCGCCGACCAACTGCGCCTGGGAGAGCGCCGCCGTGGGCATCGCGAACAAGAGCAAAGCGAACAGCATTCTCGTCATTGTCACCTCCGGCCACCGAATTGGCGCGGCAGGGTCGTCAGTGGGAGCTTCCAGTGACGAAGGGACGAATTAGCTGTCCAGCTGGGACCGATAGCGCTTGCCGACCCTCAGGTGCGTGCCATCTTCGAGCACGACGTCCTGCGGCCGTACCCGGGCGATCCGGTCGCGCCTGACGAGCGTCGAGCGATGAATGCGGACGAACCCGTGGGCGGCGAGGCTGCGCTCGGCCTCGCCGATTGGAAGCCGGTGGACGATCGTCCGGTCGCCGGCGCGAAGCTCAATATAATTGCCGGCTGCCTGCACCCAGTCGATCTGCGCCGGGAGCAGCGGGATTTCGTCTGTCGCCGCACTGCTGCCAACGCCGGATCTCAGGACCGCGACGATCGCCGCCGAAAATGCCAGCGGCGGCAGTCGCCGGACGATCTCGAACGCTGCTCCGTCAGCGCTCGCTGCAAGCACATATCCCAGAATGACCGACACGCCGGTGGCGGCGATTAGCGCGGCGGCAGCGGCTCTCCAGCCCGAGGCTCGCTTGCCGGCCTCGATCGCAAGGAGCCACGGGAGAACGTTTGCGAAGGCCCAGCTGAGTGATTCTCCCAGCGTCTCGGGGCTGCCCGCGTAATAGGTATAGGCGAGACAATAGAGCGCGACTGCGGCAGTTGCCGCACCGGCCCAGGCGACCAGAAGCCGATTCGGGATTGGCCGGCGAAGCGCCTGCAGCATCGGGACTCAGTCCGCCGGCATCGGAATGGTGCGCAGGTACGGCTTCACCGTCTTCCAGCCGCCGGGATATTTCTCCTTCGCAGCCTCGTCGCTGACCGACGGCGGGATGATGCAGTCGTCGCCCGGCTTCCAGTTCACCGGCGTTGCGACCGAATGCTTCTCGCCGAGCTGGATGGAATCGAGCAGCCGCAGGATCTCGTCGAAGTTCCGGCCCGACGTCATCGGGTAGATCAGCATCGCCTTGATCTTCTTGTCGGGCCCGATGATGTAGACCGTCCGCACGGTCGCGTTGGCCGCCGCGGTGCGGCCTTCGGTCTCGGTCTCGTCGGCCGGAAGCATGTTGTAGAGCTTCGAGACGTTGAGGTCGTAATCGCCGATCATCGGGAAATTGACCTCGTGGCCGCTGACGTCCTTGATGTCCCGCGACCAGCCTTCGTGGTCGCCGACCTTGTCGACGCTCAGCCCGATCACCTTGGTGTTGCGCCTGTCGAACTCCGGCCTCAGGCGCGCGACCTCGCCGAGCTCGGTGGTACAGGCCGGCGTGTAGTCCTTCGGGTGCGAGAACAGGATCGCCCAGCTGTCGCCGATCCAGTCGTGGAAGTTGATCTTCCCTTCCGTCGTCTCGGCGGTGAAGTCGGGCGCGGTGCTTCCGATCGCGAGTGGGTTCATGACGTCTGCTCCTTCTATTCGGTTGGCGCGTCCTCGAGGACGAAATCGGGTTGAATGTTTGACGGCTGCTCCAACCATGGCGGCAGGGGCAAGCCCTTCGAGCCAAGAAAATCGGGGTTGAACAGCCGCGACTGATAGCGGCTGGCGGGATCGCACAGCATGGTGACGATGGTCTTGCCTGGGCCAAGCTTCCGCGCGAGCCGGATCGCTCCCGCGACATTGACGCCGGTCGAGGTGCCGAGCGCGAGCCCCTCATGCTCGATCAGCGAATAGACCGTCCGGACCGTCTCCTCGTCGGGGATCAGGAAGGATTCGTCGACGCTTAGACCTTCGAGATTGGCGGTGATCCGGCCCTGGCCGATGCCTTCGGTGATCGAACTTCCCTCGGCCTTAAGCTCCCCGATCGTGTAATAGTTGAAAAGCGCCGCTCCCGGCACGTCGGCAAGCGCGATGACGACATTGGGATTGCGCTCGCGAAGCGCGATCGCGACTCCGGCGAGCGTTCCGCCGGTGCCGACCGCGCTGACGAACGCATCGACCTTGCCGTCGGTCTGGTCCCAGATCTCGGGCCCGGTGGTTTTCACATGGGCGTCGCGGTTGGCGACATTGTCGAACTGGTTAGCGAAGATCGCCCCGCGCTCGTCCTCTTGTGCGAGCCGCTCGGCGAGCCGGCCAGCGACCTTCACGTAATTGTTTGGGTTCCTGTAGGGCACGGCCGGCACTTCGATGAGCGTCGCTCCGAGCATCCGAAGCGCGTCCTTCTTCTCTTCGGTCTGGGTTTCGGGAATGACGATGACGGTGCGCATTCCCAGCGCGTTGCCGACGACAGCAAGTCCGATCCCGGTATTGCCGGCGGTCCCATCGACGATGATCCCTCCGGGACGCAGCCGGCCTTCGGACATCGCGTCCGCGACGATGCCGAGCGCGGCGCGGTCCTTGACCGACTGGCCCGGGTTCAGGAACTCGGCCTTGCCGAGGATCGTGCAGCCGGTCTCCTCCGACGCTCGCCGGAGCTTGATCAGCGGTGTGTTGCCGATCGCATCGAGGACGGTTTCGCGGATCTGCATGCGCCGGCCATGTAGGACTCCGTTCGCGCCCATGTAAGGTCAGCGATGTCGTCGGTAGCGCAAATAATAAGCGCGCCGCCCCTCCCGGCGCGCTTTTGCTTCGTAGCGTGTCTCCGGCCAGCCGCCGGGACGCTCGAGGAAGTCGCCCGGCTTTTCCGCAAGCCACTCAAACTGCTGTGCGTGGCGCTGAATCACCATCAGCGTCCATTCGAGGTACACCGGATCGTCGGTGGCAATCCGAAGCTCTCCTTCAGGACTGATCTTCTCGGCCAGCAGGTCGACCGGTCCGTCGTTGACCATCCGCCGCTTCGAGTGTCGCGCCTTCGGCCAGGGATCGGGGTGGAGCAGATAGACGAAGGCTAGGCTGCCGGCGGGAACGCGCCGAAGCACGTCGAGCGCATCGCCGCGCCACAGCCGGACATTGCCGAGCTTGCGGTCGCGGATGTGCGCAAGCGCGGTCGCGACCCCGTTGAGAAACGGTTCGCAGCCGATGAAGCCATGGTTGGGGAGAAGGTCGGCGCGAAAGGCAAGATGCTCGCCACCGCCGAAGCCAATCTCGAGGTGCAAGGGCTGCTCGTTTCCGAACAGAAGCTTCGAATCGACCTCGCCCTCGGCCGGGACGGCGATCCTGGGAAGAAGCTCGTCGATCAGCTGCTGCTGCCCCGGCCGGAGCTTGTGGCCGCTCGACCGGCCATACAGCCGGTTGAGAGTCGTCGGATCGCCCTTCTTGTGCGCGGTCATCGAGGCAAGCGCCTAGTCGGTCAAGCCTCGGTTCAGCAAGGAACGCGCAGCCTTGCGGCCATGAGAAAAATGCTCTTCGCGCTTCCGGTCGCGCTCGGCGCTGCAACGCCGGCCCACGCTACTGGCGGCATGGTCTGCAGAACCGCCGGTGCGTCGCCGATCGAAGTGTCGGTCGGGTTCGGCCACGTATCGGGAGCGCCGCTGATTTCCTCCGCCACGCGCCTCCTCGACAATGGACGCAATGTGCCGGTCACTGCCCCGCAATGGTGGCTCGACAATTCCGAGCTGCGGCTCCTGCTCGCCGATCCGAACGCGATGCGACGCGAGGTGATCATCAAGGCGAAGCGCAACGGCCACGTCTACGACGGCTCATTGTGGCGGCACGGCAAGCGCCGCTGGGTCCGCTGCCGCGAAGGCTAAGCATCTCTTGACGCTCAGCCGCGTTCTGTTGTCTGACCAACAGGGAGGACAGCAATGAACGACGACAATCCACGAAGCACTGCGCAAATCGGAGGGCACCCGGTGCATCCGATGCTGATCCCGTTTCCGATCGCCTGCCTAGTCGGCGCGTTCGTTACCGATCTTCTCTTCCTTTATACCGGCGACCGCGGCTTCGCCCACGCGTCGCAGTGGCTGATCGGCTTCGGCATCGGCACGGCGGTTCTCGCCGCGACCTTCGGTTTGATCGACTATATGGGCGATGATCGGATCCGCCGGCTCGGCACGGCGCTTCAGCACATGATCGCCAATGTCTCGGTAATCGTTGTTTCGATCATCAATTTCGCGGTGCGTCTCGAGAACCCCGCCGACATCGGCAATCTTGGAGTCTATCTGTCAGGCGTGGTCGTTCTGATCCTGCTTTATTCGGGATGGCTGGGGGGTCATCTCGTCTATCACCACGGTGTCGCCGTTCAGGACAAGGAGGAGAGGCGCCGGCACCACGAGAGCAACCCGCACTGAACTAGGTCTGGAGAGCGGCTTTCAGCTCATTGACCAAGTCGAGCCGCTCCCAAGGGAAGAAGTCGCCGTCCGGCCGGCGGCCGAAATGGCCGTAGGCGGCGGTCGGCTCGTAAATCGGCCGGTTGAGTTCGAGGTACGTCCGCATCGCCCGCGGGGTGAGCCCGCCGAGCTTCCCGATGCTCCCGATCGCCTTCTCGAGGGCGTCGTCGTCGACGCTGCCCGTGCCGTGCGTGTTCACGTACAGCGACAGCGGCTTCGACACTCCGATCGCATAAGCGAGCTGGATCGTGCAGCGCCGCGCCAGGCCCGCGGCGACGATGTTCTTGGCGAGGTAGCGCGCCGCATAGGCGGCCGAGCGGTCGACCTTGGTCGGATCCTTGCCCGAAAAGGCGCCGCCGCCGTGCGGTGATGCGCCGCCATAGGTGTCGACGATGATCTTGCGGCCGGTCAGGCCGGCGTCGCCGTCGGGCCCGCCGATCTCGAACGCACCGGTTGGATTGATGTGATAGACGGTTTTGTCCGTCAGAAGCTCGGCCGGGAGCACCCGCGCGACCACCTTCTTCACGTAATCGTGAAGCTCGGTTTCCTTCTCGCCTTCGTCATATCCCTTCTTGTGCTGCGTCGACACGACGATGGCGGTCGCCTCGACCGGGCGCCCGTTCTCATAGCGCAACGTCACCTGGCTCTTCGCGTCCGGCTCAAGGAAGGGCGCTTCGCCCGACTTGCGGTCCTCGGCCATGCATTGGAGGATCTTGTGGCTGTAGGACAAAGTCGCCGGCATCAGCTCGGGAGTTTCGTCGCAGGCAAAGCCGAACATGATGCCCTGGTCACCGGCGCCTTCGTCCTTGTTGCCGGCTGCGTCGACCCCCTGCGCGATATGCGCCGACTGCCCGTGCAGGTGGTTTTCAAAGTCGGCAGTTTTCCAGTGGAATCCCTCCTGTTCGTAGCCGATGTCGCGTACGGTCTTCCGCGCCACCTGTTCGATCTCGTCGCGTGCACCGGGCGCCCAACCGTGCGTGTCCTTGAATCGCTCCTCGTCGTAGACCGGCTTGCAGCGGATCTCGCCGCCGATCACGATCCTCTGGGTCGTGACGAAAGTCTCGCAGGCGACCCGAGCCTGCGGGTCCTTCGACAACAGCAGGTCGACGACGGCATCGCTGATTTGGTCAGCGACCTTGTCGGGATGGCCTTCGGAAACGGATTCGGACGTGAACAAATAGCTGCTGCGCATGCGGATCAGAGGGCCTTTGCCGGACGCCGCTTGAAGTGCGGCGGGTGATATAAAGGATTCGTTATGTGCGCCGATAGCGCCGGCCCCCCTGGAGGGCAATGGCGGCCAGGAGCAGCAGCGCAGCAACGACCAAAGGTATCGCGTTTCCGAAATGTGCGAACGGCGTCGCCTGGGGAGCCTTTGGCGGGAGAAGAGCATCGATGACTCCAGCTTCGCGCCATCCGATCTGCTCGACGACCTGGCCGCGAGCGTCGATGAGGGCGCTGATCCCGGTCGGTGTCGAGCGAATCACCGGAAGCCCCTCCTCGGCCGCCCGCAGACGCGCCTGGGCAAGGTGCTGCGGCGGGCCCCAGCGGCCGAACCAGGCGTCGTTCGACGGATTGAAGATGAAGTCCGGCCTTTGCTGCCAGTCGACCACGTGGCCCGAGAAGATGATCTCGTAGCAGATTTGCATTCCGACCCTGCCCCAGTCGGGAAGCTCGATCGTTCGTGGTCCCGGCCCTGAAGCGAAGTCGACGTCGCCGGGCGCAAGCCGGGATAGTCCAAGCCGTGACAGGAGCGGCCGCATCGGCAGATACTCGCCGTACGGGACCAGGTGCGCCTTGTCGTAGCGCCCCACGATGTGGCCGCCGGGTGCGAGGACGAAGATGCTGTTTGTCGCTCCGGAGATCGTCTGTCCGTTCTCGGAATTGAGCGCGATTCCTCCGGTAATTAGATATTCGTCCGGCTGGAGCGGCTCCGTCGCCCGCGCCCGCTCGTATGCGGCGAACGCCTGGGGCGCTCCGCTGCGCTCGTCCTGGAGCGGGTCGACGACCGCGGCTTCGGGCCAGAACAAAAGACGCGGGCGCTCGCCGCCGGGACGGTTCGACAGCGCCGACAGCTTCTGTGCCGCCTGGTCCGCAAATCCGGGGCGCCACTTGTCCTGCTGTTCGATGTTGGGCTGGACGATCCGGACTGGCCTCACCGTCAGCGGGTCGTCCGGAACCGGCGACGACGGAAGCGCCCAGAGAAGCGCCGTGGCGAGCAGGATCACGACTCCCGGAAGCCACTTGCGACGGATCTCCAGCCAGATCACGCTTCCGATCAGCACCGTCAATGTGGACAGCCCATAGGTCCCGATAAGTGCGCTGACGCCGATCAGCGGAGTCGGCACGAGCGCGGCGGCGGCCGGATTCCACGCAAATCCGGTGAAGATGCCGGCTCTTAGCCATTCGGTGACCGCCCAGGCGCCGGCAAGCGCCAGGACGAGCGCAACCTCATTGCCCCTGCCGATCCGCCACGCGAGGCCGGCTGCGAGCGCGGGATAGATGGCGAGGTAAAGCGACACCAGCACGACTGCGACCCAGCCGAGCGAGGCCGGCATCGCCGTCTGGTACGTGAAGGCGGTGGCGATCCAATTGAGTCCGACGACGAACTGGCCGAGACCGAACAGCCAGCCGATCAGGAGCGCGCTCCACAGGCTTTTGCTGCGGTCGATGAGGCCGAGCAGAATTGCGAAGGCGACCGGCATCAGGACCCAAAGCCCCGCCGGTTCGAAGGCGAGAGCGGAGGTTGCGCCGGTCACGAAAGCGATGAGCAGGATCAGCATCGGCTGCTGAGCTAGCGGTTACGCGCGCACAACGAAAGACTGGACAGTGTGCGGAGCCGCGAGCACGGGAGCGCGATGCTGCCGCCCTTTCACCTCGCCTTCGCGGTCGACGATCTTGCCGCCGCGCGCCGGTTTTATGGCGGACTGCTGCAGTGCCCGGAGGGCCGAAGCGCCAAGGATTGGGTCGACTTCAACCTGTTCGGCCACCAGATCGTCGCTCACCTGGCGCCCAACTCCGTTCCGGCAAGGGCAAGCAATTCGGTCGACGCCAGGGAAGTCCCGGTCCCGCATTTCGGAATTGTTTTGCCGATCGGCACATGGAAGTTGCTCGCCGAGCGGCTGGTCGAAGCCGGTGTCGACTTCGTGATCCCGCCCACCGTCCGGTTCGAAGGCCAGCCGGGCGAGCAGGCGACGATGTTCCTTCTCGATCCGGCCGGGAATGCGCTTGAGTTCAAGGCGATGGCCGACCCGGACAAGCTGTTCGCGAAGTCATAGCCCGAGCGGCTTACCTCGCTTCTGCTTCCGCTTCGGGAGCGTGGAGGCGCACTCGAAGGATCCGCCGCGAGTCGGAATCGACCGCCTCCAGTCGCCATCCGGACGGGTGGAGCACCGTTTCGCCACGCGCCGGAATGTGGCCGGCGAGAAGGAATACGAGCCCGCCAAGGGTGTCGACGTCGTCATCCTCCCACCGGAACCGGGCGTCGACGGCTTCGGCAAGCTCCTCAAGCTCGACCCGAGCGTCGGCTTCCCAGACGCCGTCGTCGAGCCGTGTGAGCAAGCCGGCGGCCTCGATGTCATGCTCGTCCTCGATTTCGCCGACGATTTCCTCGACCACGTCTTCGATCGTGACCAGCCCTTCCGTCCCGCCGAACTCGTCGACAACGATGGCGAGGTGGATCCGCTCGGCCCGCATCCGCGCCAGAAGGTCGATCACGCCCATCGATTCCGGAACGAACAACGGCATTCGCATGAGGGCGTTGATCGAACGGTCCCGAGTCTCGTCGATCAAGGCGGCAAACAGGTCCTTGATGTGGACCATTCCGACGATTTCATCGAGGCTCCCGCCGAAAACCGGGAGGCGGCTGTGCTCGGCCTCGGCGAATGCCTTGACCAAATCGTCAAACGCGATCGCCGCCGGCACTGAGACGATGTCGCCGCGAGTGACGCTTATGTCGCCGGCGGTCTCGTCGCCGAAATTCAGCAGGTTGCGAAGCATCTGCCGCTCGTGCGGAGAGAGGTCGCCGGCGACGGCCCCGGTCTCTTCCGCCTCGTCCATGGCTTCCTCGATCTGGTCGCGGAGAGTGGTTTCTTCGTCGCCGAAGATCAGCGCCCGCATCCCGCGCCACAATCGCGATCCGTTGTCGTCGTTGCGCGTCGCCATGCCTTTAGTGCCCGCTCTCAGCGTAAGGGTCCGCGATTCCGAGCCGCGCCAGGGCGCGAACCTCACGTGATTCCATTTCCCCGGCGGACTGCTCGTCCTGATGGTCGTACCCTAGCAGGTGAAGGGTCCCATGGACGATCAAATGCGCCGCGTGCAGCTCGATCGGGATCGCCTTTTCCTCGGCCTCGCGGCTGCACACGCCGCGCGCGAGCACCAGGTCGCCGAGCATCAGCTCGGGCCCGCTGTCGGCGGCATCCTCGAGCTGTCGCGGGTCGAGCTGGGGGAAGGACAGGACATTGGTCGGCTTGTCCTTGCCCCGCCACTGGGCATTGAGCGCCCTGACCTCGTCGTCGTCGGTGAGGCGCACGGACAGCTCGAAGTGCCGGTCCGAACCGGCGATCTGCGGATAGTCGCTTTCACAGATCGCGGCTTCGGCGGCAGTTCGTACCAGCCCGTCCCAGCCGGCGCTACTGTCCCACTCCGGATCGGCTTCGATCGCAACGTCGAGCATCATCTGCCGGGCCCGTCATAGGCTTCAACGATCCGTCCCACCAGCGGGTGCCGAACAACGTCGGCGGCGGTGAACGGGACGACGGCGATGCTTTTGACATGTTCGAGCCGGGAAACGGCATCGATCAGGCCCGACTTTCCGGGCTCCGGCAGGTCGACCTGGGTCGGGTCGCCGCAGATCACCATCCGGCTTCGCATTCCGAACCGGGTCAGGAACATCTTCATCTGCAATGGCGTGGTGTTCTGCGCCTCGTCGAGGATGATGCAGCCGTCGTTGAGGGTCCTGCCGCGCATGAACGCGATCGGAGCGATCTCGATTTCGCCGCTGGCGATCCGGCGCTCGACCTGCTCGGTGGGAAGCATGTCGTAGAGCGCATCGTAGAGCGGCCTCAGATAGGGATCGACCTTGTCCTTCATGTCGCCGGGAAGGAAGCCGAGCCGCTCGCCGGCCTCGACCGCCGGGCGCGACAGGATCAGCCGGTCGACGCTTCCGGAAATCAGCTGCGACACCGCCTGCGCGACGGCAAGGTAGGTCTTTCCGGTCCCAGCGGGACCGAGCGCGAAGATCATGTCGTCGCGAGCGAGCGCTTCCATGTAGACGGTCTGGGTAGGCGAGCGCGGGACAATCGTCTTCTTGCGAGTTCGGATCATCGCTTGCGGCGGCGAGGTGACCTCGTCGGCGATAATTCCGTCGAGGCTCGGCTGAGCCGCCATGCCGATCACCGATTCGACGGCTTCGGAGTCGATATCATGCCCCTGCTCAAGCCGGTTATAGAGTCCGATGAGAACGTCTCGGGCACGGGCCGCGGAATCGGGCTCGCCCTCGATCTGGACCCGGTTGCCGCGCGCCGCGATTCGCACTCCAAGCCGGCCCTCGATGGTGATGAGGTGCCGGTCATAGTCGCCGAACAGCGGGCCCAGCAAATAGGGCTCTTCGAATTCCAGCTCGAGCCGTGCCGTTTCGGGCACCGCATGAATCTCTCGTCGGGCCATCAGGCAGATTCCGCCGGGATGAACGCGCCGCTCATGCTGTTCGGTCCAGCCGCGGTGAGCGTGACGTCGAGCATCGCGCCGGGCCGGGCGTCGCATTCGACATGCACCGATTGCAGCCAGGGCGAGCGGCCGATCATCTGGCCGCTGTGCTTGCCCGGCCGCTCGATCAGCACCTGCGTGTGCCGGCCGATTGTCGAGCGGTTGAACGCAAGCTGGTGGTCGGTGAGACGTGCGTGCAGCCGCTGGAGCCGCTCGTCCATGAGCGATCCGGGAACCTGGTCGTCCATGACCGCGGCCGGCGTCCCGGGGCGGGCGCTGTACTTGAACGAATAGGCGGACGCATATCCGACCGCATCGACGATGTTCAAAGTGGCCTCGAAATCCTTGTCCGTCTCGCCTGGAAAGCCGACGATGAAGTCACCCGAAATCGCGATGTCTGGCCGGGCGGCACGCACCTTTTCGATCGTTTTCAAATAGCTCTCCGCGCTGTGGCTCCGGTTCATGGCCTTTAGGATTCGGTCGCTTCCCGACTGCACCGGCAGGTGCAGATAGGGCATTAGCTTGTCCACTTCGCCGTGCGCCGCGATCAAAGCGTCGCTCATGTCGGCCGGGTGACTGGTCGTATAGCGGATCCGCTCGAGCCCATCGATCTTCGCGATCGTCCGGATCAGCTCGGCGAGCCCGCGGCCCTCATGCTCCCAGGCGTTCACATTCTGGCCCAGAAGCACGATTTCCCTGGCGCCGCCTTCGACCAGAGCATTGGCTTCGGCGATGATGTCCGCCCACGGCCGCGAGATCTCCGCGCCGCGCGTGTACGGGACCACGCAATAGGTGCAGAACTTGTCGCAGCCCTCCTGGACCGTCAGGAACGCGCTCGGGGCTGCCCGGCGGCGCTTTGGAAGCGCGTCGAACTTGGAAAGGGCCGGCATTTCGGTATCGACCGGCCGCTCGCCGCGGGCCGCCTGTTCCACCATCCGGGGCAGTCGGTGATAGGCTTGCGGACCGACGACGATGTCGATCATCGCAGAACGGCGTTTCGCCTCGGTGCCTTCCGCCTGGGCGACGCAGCCGGCAAGCGCGATCATCGGTTTCGATCCGTCCGCCCGCTTCAGGCGCCCGACGTCCGAATAGGCCTTCTCCGCCGCCTTCTCGCGGATGTGGCAGGTGTTCAGAATCACGAGATCGGCGTCCTCGCCGGCCGCTGGGGAAGCGAGGCCCTGGTCGGTCAGTAGCTCGGATAGCCGTTCGCCGTCATAGACGTTCATCTGGCAGCCGAAGGATTTGATCCGGAATGTCTTTGGAGCGGATTGCATCGGCGCGCCTATAGTGCAGCGCTGGCGCGACTTGAAGCCAGCGCGTCGCCGATTGCCTCACGCGCCGCATAGGCGAGCTCCTTGCGGTCGTCCATCGGCGGGAGCGGGTCGAGCAGGCGGACGGTGACTGGAGTTGAGCGTGCGCGCCCCAGAATTCGCAGCACATTGTCCTTTCCCGTTTCCTGGTGCCAGGCGATCTGGGGCGCCGCCTCGCCATAATCGATCGCGACCGGCCTAACTTTCACGCCCGGCGGCGGCGGGGCGACCGCTGCAAACAGGGTCGAGCGAAACGGAAGCATCGAGTTTCCTGGCCCGGTCGTGCCTTCGGGGAACAAGGCGAGTGGCTGCGGCTCGGCGAGCCTGCGCGCGATCGCCAGCGCCTGCCTATGGGCGCCGCGGCGGTGCTCGCGCCGGATGTAGAGCGTCGCCCCCTGGTCGGCCATCCAGTGGACTAGCGGGTGGCCGAGCTCCTGCTTGGAAACGAACGCGCAGCCGGTCGCTCCGCCGAGCACCGGGATGTCGAGCCAGCTGATGTGGTTGCAGACCAGCAAGCTGTGGGGCTGGAGCGGTGCGCCGGTGACCCGGACGCGCGCTCCGCATCGCCGAGCGGCGGCCGAAAGAAAGCGCTTCGGCCAGCCGGAGCGGCCAAGCAGCGCCTTGGTCGCGATGTGCAACGGTGCGCAGACGATAAACAGCAGCAGCAGGCCGCTAAGACGCGCTGCTGCAATCAGCGTGGAAGAGGGTGTGTCGCTACTAGCGATTGCGGTTGAGGGCGACGCCGTACAGCTCCATACGGTGGTCGACGAGGCGGAAGCCGAGGCGCTCGGCAATCCGTTTTTGAAGCGCCTCGAGCTCATCGTCGACGAACTCGACGACTTTTCCCGTCTCGACATCGATCAGATGGTCGTGATGCTCGTCGGAAACCGCTTCGTAGCGGGCGCGGCCGTCGCCGAACTCGTGTCGCTCCAGGATTCCGGCTTCCTCGAACAGGCGCACCGTCCGGTACACGGTCGCGATCGAGATTTTCGGGTCAATCGCCGACGCCCGCCCGTGCAGGGTCTCGACGTCGGGATGATCCTCGGACTCCGACAGAATCTTGGCGATGATCCGCCGCTGCTCGGTGATCCTCAGGCCCTTGTCTGCGCACAGCGCTTCGACGTCGATGATTGTGTGACTCATGGACAGCTAAGGTAAGCGTGGGCGAAGCGGCGGTAAAGGGACGGGCGCTAGCTGAGGCTCCAGCGTCATTTCGACTTGCGTGTCCGGCGCCTCTTGGTTCCGAGGCCAATCGATTTAGCAAGTGTCCGGCGCTGCTCCGCATAATTGGGCGCAACCATCGGATAGTCGGACGAAAGGCCCCATTTCTGGCGATATTCCGCGGGAGTCATCTCATGACTGGTCATCAGGTGCCTTTTGAGCATCTTCTGCTTCTTTCCGCATTCGAGACAGGCGATGTAATCCGGTTTCACCGACGAGCGGATCGAGACCTTCGGCTCCGGCTTCTCTCCCGCCGCGGACCTGTCCGCGGAAATCTTGGTAAGGGCCTGATGCACATTCTGAATTAAATTGGGGATATCGTTTACCGCGACGCTGTTGCTGCTGACGTGCGCCGCGACAATATCGGCAGTAAGCGTCAGCAATGTGTCTTCTGTGTCTTCGTTCTCGGCCATTCTTTTCATGCTCCGCTGAATTTGTGCTCCGACATTCCAAGCAGAAGCGCTGTAGCTACTGGCGCGGTGTGCATCAATAGAGCGCGAATATTGATGCCGATCAATTGCCGGGTGCGAGCAGGAAGGTCAAAGCGTCGAACCGTTCGCCCCCGCGACCTCGATAATAGTTTCGGCGGCGGTTCGACTGCACGAAACCAGCTGCTTCATAAAGACGGATCGCGGGATTGCCGTCGCGAACCTCAAGATGAATTCGCGCGGCTCCATTCCCCTTTGCATCTTCAATGAAATGCTCGAGCAAATGGCGCCCGATCCCGCGCGCCCGCGCACTCGGAGTGACGGCCAAAAGAAGCAATTCCGAATCATCGGCAATGGTTCGGTGGAGTGAGAATCCGACGACATCGGCGCCATTCTGCGCGAGCATGAGCCTCACTCCAGTCATCGGCAGGATTCCCGCGCATTGGGAGCGGGTCCACGCTTCTCCGTAGCAAGCGGGAAAAGCCGCAGTCATTATGCTCATCACCGAATCGAGATCATCGGCGCCTCCGGCAACCAGACTGACCGTCATACCACGCTCCTGACCTTCGCATCCGGAGCGCGTGCGTAGACCGGTACGGGTCGCAGCGAGCGAAGGGGCTCGGGCAGGCGGAGCGCCTCGCAAGCCGCCGGCCAGGCCAGAATCGCTTCGCCCCGGCCGCGCGCCTCGACCAGCGCTTGCGCGCCCGGTCCGGCAACTTTTTCGGCCGAAACGGCAGCTGCGGCTTGAGCTGGAGGGAGGTTCAGAAGATCGGTCGTCGGGCACAGCGCAGAGTCGAACTGCTGGACAAACAATTCTCCGTGCCCGCCGGTCATCGCTGCAGCGACCTCGCCTGTCGAAATCGCAGAAGCGGCGAGCAGGGCCAGCGACGACATTCCGAAAAGAGCCGAATCCCAGCCGATGGCGAGACCGTGGGCGGCGGCAAGCCCGACACGGATTCCGGTAAAGCTTCCCGGGCCGACACCGACCAGGATAGTCTTGGCCTCACGGCCCTCGAGCAGCTCGGAAAGCATCGGCGCAAGCCGCTCGGCATGGCCGCGGCCGATCAGCTCGTCGCGCCGCGAAATGCATCGGCCGGCGCTGTCGAACAGTGCCGCCGTGCACGCGGCAGTGGAAGTGTCGATTGCAAGGATCATCCGCTAACCTGTCAGGCGGACCGGAGTGGGCCACAGGCGTGTAGCCGGGGCAAGGATTTTTAGATCGCCTCGATTGTCTCGACTTCGGGCACGTAGTGCTTGATGAGGCTTTCGATCCCGCGCTTGAGGGTGATCTCAGACGATGGGCAACCGGAGCAGGCGCCCTGCATCGCCAGATAAAGCGTGCCCCGCTTGTAGCCGCGGTAGACAATGTCTCCACCGTCCTGAGCAACCGCCGGGCGAACTCGAGTGTCAATCAATTCGCGGATCAGCGCGATGGTCTCGGCGTCTTTGGGGTCCTCTTCGAAATCCGCTTCGTCGTCGATGTGGATGCCGGCGGCGGTGCCGGCTTTGAACAGCGGCGCTCCAGTGACGAAATGGTCGAGCAGGGCCTCGACGACGATCGGCTCCAGGTCCGTCCAGGACACTCCCGGAGCGGCGGTCACCGAGACGAAGTCGCTGCCGAAGAACACGCCTTCCACCATTTCGGTGTCGAACAGCGCCTGTGCGAGCGGCGAAGGCCCGGCCGATTCCCGATCGGCGAAGTCGCGCGTTCCCGATTCCATCACGACCTCTCCGGCAAGGAACTTGCGGGTCGTCGGGTTGGGCGTGTGCTCGGTACGGATCAGCATGGGAGCGATGTGGCCCTCAAAGGCAGGAGCTTCAAGTGTCGGGCGCCGTGAGAGGTGACAACTGACGCTTGACCCGCCTACGCTTCTTCTGAATGGCTGCGCCTAGGTCCATGTATTCGCGGTTCTTCCTCGCTTCGACGCTGCTGCTCGGCGCTGCCCTCGGGCAGACTCCGCCTGCTTCGGCAGCCCAGTCGAGCGCTCCCGTTCCTCCTGCGGTTCCGGAGCCGCCACCTGACGCCGGGCTTCCCGAGATTGAGACGATCATCCCGGAATCGGAGCTGCAGTCGGAGGTGCCGGAGCTTCCTCCCGAGCTAGACCCGCAGCTGCAGGCCCCGCTGGAGAGCATCGAGGAGTTCGAACAGCAACTGTCGGCTCCGCTCGACACCGAGGGCGTCGCTCCGGCAAACGACCCGGAGCTCAATCAGCCGCTGCCGCCTCTCGAGCAGTTCGACGTAAGGCCGGTCGAATATGCCGAGCCGGCGCCCGAGGAGGACAATGTCGAGATCCGCTACGTCACTCAGGTGGAGGGGCTGGAGTCGGTCGATACGCTTGCCGAACCGAACCTGACGGCGCAGTTCCACGACCTCTCGGCTCTTCGCGGAGGCGGCTGGACCGCTGCCAACGAGGCGATGCTGAGGGCGCGGCTGGCGGAGGATTCCGAGCTGCTTCGGACGATCATGGAGTCCCAGGGGTGGTATTCGGCGACGATAGACGCTCAGATCGACCCGCCGGCGAACCCGGGCGAGCCGGTTGTCGCCAGGCTCCGGGTCGTTCCGGGCGAGCGTTACCGGATCGGCTCGATCAACGTGACGGCGGGTCCGACGGTGCCGCCGGGCCTGGTCGCGGAAAATTTCCCGATCGAGATCGGCGAACCGATCGTCGCCCTGCGGATTCAGGCTGCCGAAGCCCTTCTGCAGATTGCGTTGCCGGAGCATGGCTATCCGTTCGTGGAGATCGGCCAGCGCGACATACTGCTCGACCCGGAGACGCACCTCGGCGACTACACCCTTCCTGTCGAGCTTGGCCCGCGCGCACGCTTCAACGGGATCGAGACTACCGGCGAGCTGGCTTTCGGCGACGAGCATGTCCAGACCATCGCCCGTTTCGAGCAGGGCGAGCTGTACGACAGCCGGATGGTCGACGATTTGCGCCAGGCGCTGATCGCGACCGGCCTGTTCACCACCGTGGCGGTGGAGCCGAGACGCACCGGCATCCCGGCGGGCGACGGCACCGAATATGTGACGATGGTCGTCAACCAGAATGCCGGGCCGCCGCGAACGCTTGCCGCAAGCGCCGGCTATGGCACCGGTCAGGGCTTTCTCGCCCAGGGGAGCTGGACTCATCGCAACCTGTTCCCCCCGGAAGGCGCGCTGATCGCCACCGCCGTGGCCGGCACTGGCGAGCAGGGCGCGAGCGTCACCTTCCGCCGCTCCAACGCCGGCAAGCGCGACCGAACGTTCCAGGCGATCGCGGAGGCGAAGCGAAGCGACTATGAGGCCTTCAATGCGCTGACGGCACGGCTTGCTGCACGGCTGAGCTACGACAGCACTCCGATCTGGCGCAAACCCTTCACCTGGGCGGCCGGCGCAGAGATAATCGGGTCGATTGAGGAAGCCTATGATTTCGAGGCAGGCGAACGTCGGGAGCGCAAATATCTGATCGGCGGCATCAACGGCGAAATCGGGATCGACCGCAGCGACAGCCTGCTGAACCCCACGAGGGGTTTTCGCGCCAATTTGCTCGCCCAGCCCGAAGCTTCGCTAAGCGATTCGGTGCGCCCGTATTTGCGCTCCCAGATCGACGCGAGTGCATATTATCCCGCCAGCGAGAGCCTGGTCCTTGCCGGACGAACCCGGCTCGGGACCACGCTTGGCATCGAGCGCAACGATCTCGCTCCGTCGCGGCGCTTCTACGCCGGCGGCGGCGGCTCCGTGCGTGGTTTCGGCTACCAGCAGCTCGGCCCCAGGGACCCCGACGGCAAGCCCGCCGGCGGCTTGAGCGTTTTCGAAGCTGCAGGGGAAGTCCGCTACCGCTTCGGCGACTACGGAGCGGTGGCGTTCGTCGACGTCGGGCAAGTCTATGAAGAGCGAATCCCGAATTTCAGCGGGCTTCGCATGGGCGTCGGGATCGGCGCCCGCTACTATACGAACTTCGGTCCGATCCGGGTCGATATCGCCACTCCAATCGACCGGCGGCCGGGCGAAAGCCGGATCAACGTCTATGTGTCGATCGGGCAGGCCTTCTGATGGCCGAGGCGACCGCCACCGACGGACGTGACATTCCGCGCGACAGCCGCGACGAGGTTGTCGTTGTGCGGTCTGGAGACCCGTGGCGCAGGTTCGCAAAAATCTTCGGGATCGGGCTGCTCGGGCTGATTGCGCTTGCCGCGTTGCTGGTGGCGCTCATCGACACGGGCCCCGGCCGCCGTTTCGTCGTCAACCAGATCGAGAGCCTCGAGTTCGAGAACGGGATGCGGATCGGCATCGACCGCATCGACGGTTCGCTTTACGGAAACGCGACGATCCGCGGGCTGACTCTCCATGATCCGAAGGGCCCCTTTTTCCGCGTGCCGGTAGCGCGGCTCGACTGGCGGCCGTTCAACTATCTGCGCAATCACATCGACATACGGTCGCTTTACGCGCCCGAAGCGCGGCTGTTGCGGCTTCCGGAATTCGATGAGGTCGACCCGAGCGATGCCCCGCTGCTTCCGGATATCGACATCGACGTGGGTCAATTCAAAATCGACCGGCTCATCGTCGAGCGGCCGGTGACCGGCGAACGGCGGGTCGGTTCGGTTGAGGGGACGGCGAAGATCGCCGACGGGCGGGCGCAGGTGCGGCTTAACGGGATGGTGATCGGCGGCGATGGGGTGGCCGGCGGCGATCGGGTCGCTCTCGATCTCGACGCGGTGCCGGAAGATAACAAGCTCGCCCTCGACCTGTTTCTAAGCGCTCCGCGAGGCGGAGTCCTGGCGAGGATGGCGGGGCTCGACGAGCGGCTGGCGGTGCGGGTCACCGGTAGCGGGGACTGGGAGAGGTGGGACGGACGGCTGTCCGCCGATCTTGGAACGGGGCCGTTGGCGCGGCTCGCGCTCAGCGCCCGCGACGGCATCTTCGGCGCTCGCGGCCAGGCGCGGGCTTCGCGGCTGCTCGGGCCCGGAGTCGCTTCGAACCTGCTTGGACACATCACCAACATCGAGCTTCAATCGACGTGGGAAAACCGCAGGGCCAACCTCAACGGGCGGCTTTCCAGCGAAGCGTTCCAGCTGGTGGCGAACGGTGGCCTCGACCTCGGCCGCAACCGCTTCGATGCGCTGAAGGTCAACTTCGGCCTGCTCCGGCCCACCGCGATCGCTCCGAACCTGGCGGGCCGCGACATCCGCGCCCTCGTCACACTCAACGGCGCAATGGCGAAGCCTGACGTCGACTATGCCCTGACTGCGTCCAGGGTCGCGTTCGGCGACACCGGGGTGATTGGCCTTCGCGCGGTCGGCAGCGCCCGTTTCCGCGACGACCATGTCGCGGTGCCGGTCAATGCCCGGGCGCAAGCGATTACCGGGCTAGACACGGTCGCCGGCGGAACCCTGACCAACATCAGCATCAACGGCGACCTGGCCGTCGACTGGCCGCGGATCCTCTCCGACAATCTGCGAATCCGATCCGACCGGATCGATGCCACCGCGATCGTCGTCGCGAACGTCAGCACGGGGCTCTACACCGGAGCGCTCGACGGGCGGATCGACAACTACCGAATCGACAGCGTCGGCATCTTCAACATCCGGACCGATGTCGACCTTCGCTCGACCAGCGCCGGCCTGAGCCTCGTCGGCACCGTCCGCGCCCGATCGACACGATTGTTCAACGACAGCGTCCGCGAATTCCTCGGCGGCAACATGACCGCAGCGGCACGAGTCCGCTACGGCCCGGACGGAGTGATCCGCTTCTCGGCGCTGCGCCTCAGTGCGCCCAAGCTTCGAATCACCGAAGGCAGTGGGACCTACGCTGCCGACGGCCGGATCAACGTGCGAGCGAGCGGGGTGTCGCAGGAGTACGGACCCTTCTCCGTGGCCGTCACCGGCACCGCTGGCCAGCCCAATGTCGTTCTCAATGCCAGCCGCCCGGGCCTTGGCCTTGGCATCACGGACCTCGACGCGCAGGTCCGAAGCGCCGCCAACGGCTATGCCATCACCGCGACCGGGATGAGCCCGTACGGCCGGTTCTCGGCGGACGTGCTGGTGCGCACTGCAGCCGGTCCGCTGACGGTCGACATCCGCCGGGCGACGATCGCCGACATCGATGTCTCGGGCACGGTCCGGCAAACGCCTGCCGGTCCTTTCGCCGGCCGCCTCAGTGCCCGCGGCGACGGGTTGCGCGGGATCGTCCGGCTTGCCGCGGCCGGGCAGTATCAGGAGCTGCTGATCAACCTTCGCGCCCGCAATGCGGTGCTTCCGCCACCGGCGAATATCGCCGTCGGCCTCGCCAAGATCGATGCCCGGATCATTCTTTACGACCAGCCGGAAATCGTCGCCGACGTACAGGCCGCCGACACCCGTCTCGGCTCGCTTGAGATCGCTGCCTTGCGCGCAGTGGTCGACTATCGCGGCGGCCGCGGGTCGGCGAAGATGATCGCCGAGGGTCGGTCGGGGGTGCCGTTCCGGGTCGCAATGAACAGCGATTTGCAGCCGGACTTGTGGCGGGTCGCGCTTACCGGCCGGGTCAGCGGAATCGACTTTAGCACTGTCGCTCCGGCGCGGATCGTACCGTCGGGCGGCACGTACCGGCTTCTGCCGACGCAGGTGCAGTTCGAAAACGGAAGCCTGAGGTTGGCTGGGAGCTATGGCCGCGACCTGAAGGTGCTTGCTCGGCTCGAGTCGGTCGACCTTCGAATCGTGAACAGCTTCTCGCCTGGATTGGGCCTCGGCGGCCGGGCGACAGGCACCATCGATTTCGAGCAGACCGGCAGCGCCTTTCCAAGCGCCGACATCCGGCTCGCGGTCCGCGACTTCACCCGCACCACCGCAGCGTCGGTCAGCCAGCCGATGAACGTCAATCTGATCGCCGCGCTGGAGCCGTCGCGCGCGACTCTGCGTGCAGTGATGCGCACCCGCGGCACTGTCGTCGGCAGGGTCCAGGCGTTCGCCGACCCCCTCGGCCCCGGCCGCAGCTGGACCGAACGGATCGCGCTTGCACCGGTAACCGGCGGAATCCGCTACCTCGGCCCAGCCGACGCGCTTTTCTCATTCTCCGGCCTTGCCGACCAGTCGCTGAAAGGGCCGCTGGCAGTCGCCGCGGACGTGCGCTGCCGGGTGTCCGAGCCGTGCCTGCGAGGGATAGTCCGCGGCAAGGGTCTCGAATACCGTAACCTCACGTACGGCACCCGGCTGACGGACCTGAGCATATCCGGCCGGTTCAGCGGCGAGCGGCTCGAGATTCAGCAGCTGAGCGCCCAGGCCGGCGACGGAACCGTCACCGGAAGCGGCTATGTCAGCCTCGCCGCCGCCAGCGGCTATCCAGCCAGATTCGACCTTCGGCTAAACGGCGCTCAATTGGCATCGAGCGATGACCTGCGCGTGACCGCGAGCGGAAATTTGCAGCTGGTGAAGGCGGCAAATCAGCAGCCGGTGCTCAGGGGCACGATCCGCCTTCCCACCACTCGCTACCGGATCGTTCGGCAGGGAGCGGCGCAGGTGCCGACGCTCACCGGGGTTCGCTTCAAGCCGCCGCGCGGACGGCAGCGCGTTACCGGGGACCCCGAGCCGTCGCCCGGCGCGGCGTTCGGGGACATCGCGCTCGACCTCGACATCATCGCTCCAAACGAGCTCTATGTCAGCGGCATGGGGCTCGAGTCCGAATGGCGTGCCAACCTCGATGTCACGGGCACCGCGACCAATCCACGCATCGCCGGCCAGGTGCAGCTGATCCGTGGCACCCTGGGCTTTGCCGGCCGCTCGTTCGAGCTGACGACCGGTCAGATTCGCTTCCTCGGCGGCGACGGGAGCAATGCGGTGATCAACTTGTCCGCGGAGGAAACGATCGAGGACGTCGACGTCGCGATCAACGTGACCGGCTCGGTCAGCGATCCGCGGATCAGCTTCTCGAGCACACCGGGGCTTCCTCAGGACGAGATCGTCTCGAGGATTCTATTCGGCAATTCGGTGGGGAGCCTCTCGGCGCTGCAGGCGGTTCAGCTTGCTGCCTCGCTAAACGCGCTGCGTGGCGGCGGCGGCGGGCTCAACCCGCTCGGAAAGCTCCGCTCCGCGATGGGATTCGACCGGTTGCGGATACTCGGCGCCGATGAGGCTGCGGGTCGCGGAACCGCTTTGGCCGCCGGCAGGTACATCACCGACGACATCTATCTCGAGATCGTCACCGACGCACGCGGCTTCACCGCGACCCAGCTGGAAGTGGCGCTGTCGCGAAGCCTGTCGATACTCAGCAAGGCGGGTGGGACTTCGGGCAGCAACGTCACCGTCCGCTACCGGAAGACCTATTGATACGCGTTGTGATTCCAGCCCTCGCACTGGCGCTGTGCGCCTGCTCCCGCGAACCCGGCTTCGACGAGCGCTATTCCGAGGCGGAGAACGAGATCGAAGAACGGGCGCGCGATCTCGAAGAGCAGCTGCAGGAGGCGGACGCCAATGGCGCGTCGGACGGCGAGCCCGCAGTTCCGCCAGACTAGCCTCCCTCACAAGCCTTGCACGAATAGACCGAGCACCGGGTCCAGCAGGTTGATGACCAGCAAGGAGGCGACAATGGCAATGCTGACGTTGCGGCCGCGAACGAAAACGCCCGCGAGACAGAGTGCGACAAACGCCCCGACCTCGAGCGAGGCCACCCACGAGAGAATCGCGAAAGATTCGCGCCCCATCAGCGCGTAACGGCCTGCATAGGCGATAAGATTTGCTGCCAGCAGGCAGCCAAGCACCCTTCCCTTTTGTGCCAAAAAGTGCGTGTCGAGCTCACTTCGGCCTGCTATTTTTCGCGGAAACACCAGCACCGCTGCGAAGTAATAGAGTCCGCTGATGATCAGGGTCACGAAAAGTGCCGTGCTCGTGTCCGGCATATAGTCGCGGGCTTGCCAAACGACACGCCAGAAGAGCGTCAGGTCGGCCATGACGACCAGTGCCAGCAAGAATGTCGGCCAGCCGACGCGGATCCTGGCTCCCGCTTCGACGACATCGGCGAAACCGCGCAGGACCTGCGCCAGCGCCAGCCCTAGCAGGATCGAAAACAGCGAGAAGACAAACTCGAATGAAGTCATCGCGATTGCTCGGCGGTCCTGTCACAGCAGAGGAAAGCCTAGCTACGCTGCTTCGGAAGCCGGTGGCCAGTCCTGATGTTCGTCGCCGGGCTATTTGCTTCCGACCCAAAGTGGGTGTTCGCCAAGCTCCAGTTCGGCCAATGCGCCACATCGGCCCGGCGGAACAGCTGGCCCTCGATCCGGTTAGGCTATGAGCATGTTCGATCTGCCGGTTTCCTTCGATATCCTCGCGCGCGGTCTCGTGCTCACGACTGCAGCGCTTCTGTGGGTCGTCGCGCTCGTGCGCGTAGTTGGGCTGCGCTCATTTTCGAAGATGACCGCTTTCGACTTCGTGGCGACGGTCGCGATGGGCTCCCTTTTGGCGGCAGGAGCAACGGTAGAATCCTGGCAGGCTTTTGCTCAGGTGCTGGTCGCAATGGTCGCGCTACTCGCCGTTCAAGCCTCTCTCGCGCTCCTGAGAAGGAAAAGCGACAAGCTCCGCGACCTCATAGGAAACACACCCACGCTGCTGATGGAGAATGGCGAGTTCTGTGAGCCGGCGCTGCGACTGACCCGCGTTGCTCGCGAAGATGTGCTTGCGAAGATCCGCACCGCGAACGCGCTCAAACTCACCGATGTGCGGGCGGTCGTTCTGGAAACTACGGGCGACATATCGGTGTTGCACGGCAATGCGATCGACGAAGAATTACTCAAAGGTGTGAAGCGAGTGGGACAATCACGCGATTAGTTCTTGCAGAATGTCGCGCAACCCAGCGGGGCGCTAGCTGGAAGCTACCATTGCGTCGGGCGAGTAGAAGAGAATTACCCGGCGCCTATATGTCGGGTCGAACTCCGGCTCCTCGTTTGCTTCGAACCTCGGCGCGTCGGAAAGTTCTTCCTTCGTTATATTCGAGCACGTAGCCGGCCTTTTCGTCGTCATAATCCAGAAGCGGCCATGGCAGCGGGAACAGGCTGGAGCCGACGCCGAATGTGCCGCCAAAGCTCATCACGGCATAGGCGACCCGGCCGGTGTATGCACTAGGCCAACCGTGGGCAGATGTGGGTGTCCCCCCAGCCGCGCCCGATCGAGGTTCGTTCGGGTTCGGCTTTAGCTGGCTGGTCTATGGACCGCTCCAGTGCCGAATATTGAGAGCCAACCGCCGCCACTTGGGCGTGCTGCCCCTAACTTCCGCGGTTCAGGCCCGATTAAGCCAAAAAAAGCTATATATAACAGCCTGTTGCCGATTCCTCATGGACGGCGACTATCCAAATCAAACGGGGGAAAAATCATTCTGAAGCCTATTCTTATCGCCACCTGCGCGGCGCTTGCGACCCTTACCGCCGGCACCGCGAACGCGCAGAGCTTCGCGCCCGGCCAGTCGAAGGCCGACTATCTCGCCTGGCTCGCCAAGTCGCCGGAGAACCGGGAGAGCGTGCGCTCGTTCCGCGATTTCCTGGCCGAAAACGAGGTCCAGGACGTACTGCCTGTGCGGCAGCTCGTCCGCACCTCGTCGTCGTGGCGCGAATGCAGCGCCGGCCGCTTCGAGGTGGCCCCGGCGCAGCAATGGTCGAACATCGTCCAGACCCTCGCATTCGTGAAGAACGAGGTGCAGCCCGCAATCGGTGAGGTTGAGGCTCTCTCGGCATTCCGCAACGACCATTTGAACAGTTGCTCGAACGGCAAACCGGGCTCGGCCCACCGAATGTTCTTCGCGATGGACCTGGTTCCGGTGGGTGACATCGCCCGCACCGACATGGTCGCGCGGCTTTGCACCGCCCACTCCCAGCGTGGCGCAGAGTATCGCACCGGCCTCGGTTTCTACAGCGGCCAGCGGTTCCACGTCGACAGCAGCGGATTTCGCAAGTGGGGCTCCGACGGCCGGGGAGCGACTTCACCCTGCAACGGGCGCATGGCCTGAGCAGTCAGCGTTGCGTTTAAGGCGCCGCCACGTCAGCCGCAGAGCGGATCGCCTGCCAGATCCGTCGCGCGCATGGCGTCTTTCGCGGTACCGCCGGTCTTCTCGAAATCTGCGCCCGCGAGCGTAGCGCCGGGCGCGCAATAATAAGCGCAACCTTCAGGAAGGTTGGGGGGGAACGTCACCTGGCGGTCCTCAACCCGAGCTTCGATCACGCACTCCTCGTCTCCGGCCATCGAGAGGCGCAGCAGGCGCGCTTCGCGGACCGCCTCGCCGGCACCGCCGCAGCTGCCGGCGTCCCGCGTTTCGGTGACGATTGCGAAAGAGGCCCTGCCGGACGAGTCCGAAATCATGCACATCCGGGCGCTCTGTCCGCCTTCCCCGCGAGCCTCGTAAAGACCGGTGAGGTCGGCGGTCTGCACCGGGTCGCGGGTCTCCCGTCCGGCGCTCTCGTCGCCATCGCCTCTTGCGCACCCCGCAAGCAGGGGGATCAGGAGCAGCATTGCCTGTTTCATCGCTTTTCAATCCAAATCACGACGGTGGCGAAGGTTTACGCCCGCCTCCACCATATTCCATACTGCCGCTCGTTCTCTGGTTCAGCCGAAGGGCGGCGCTCCGGCGATAATCCAGCGAGTGACGGCGAGGGCGGCCACTAGGCAGAGCAGGGCCACCCACCACTTGCCCGGCCGCATCGGCTCGATTCCCGACCCGAGCTCCGCCCGGCCGGTGACCATCGGCCAGGTAAGTCCTTTGCCAAACACAAGCCGGTAGAAGAGGACCGCAGCGATGTGCAGTCCGATGAAGACGAGGAGCACTTCGAACAGATCCTCGTGCAGGTCGTGCACCTCTTCCGACACCTCGAAGCCGATGTGGTGGGCCAGCGGCCCGCCCACCAACCCGTCGCTGTCCGTGTTGAACAGGCCGAGCCCGACCTGCGCCGAGATCAGCACGATGAGGGCGAGGGCGCTGAGCGCCCCGAGCGGGTTATGGCCGAGTCCGCGCCAGCCCTTCACGTCGCGCACGTAGGCGAGGATCGCCGCTGGGCCGCGGATGAAGCTCGAAAAGCGAGCCGTCGAGCTGCCGAACAGGCCCCACAGCAGGCGAAAGATCAACAAGGCGAGGATGGTGAGGCCGGACCAGATGTGAAGCTCGATCGGGCCTTCCTCGGCTGTCCACCAGCTAAGACCTATGAGAACGACGAGGGTCCAGTGGAACAGCCGCGTCGGCAGGTCCCAGACCGGCTGCTTCACCGTCAGTCTTTCTCCGGTGCGCGATAGCGGTCGTGGCACGCCTTGCAGGTCTTTCCGAGCGCGGCGAAGGACGATTCGATCTGGCCAAGGTCGCCGCTCTTGGCGGCGGAGTCGAAGTCCTCGGCCGCTCGCACGAAATCGTTCGCTTTCGTCGCGTAATCGTCAGGCGTCTGCCAGATTTCCGCCTTTGCGCGAGTCTTGCCGATGTCAGGGCCGGTGCCAGCGGGGAACCAGGACACGAGGTCCGGGGCACGCTGGGCGATGATTGCGGCCGACCGGCGAATTTGCTCGATCTCGGGAGTCGCGGATTTCAGCTGATTGCTGATCCTCTTCGTCTCGTCGCCGAGCGTTTCCATATGCTCGTGCCGCTCCTTCATGAGCGCCAGCGCCTCCGAGGCCCCCGTCCGGGTCTCCGCCGACGGCATGAGGCTGTTCGTGGAGTCCACCTGGTTCGACTGATCCTGCGCCCCGCAACCGGCAACCACAACGATTGCACACAAGGCGTAAACTGCTTTGCCGACCATTCAGTCTCCCTTCTCGTCCGGTGCTTCCCAGCTGTCGTCGATCATCTTGATGATCCCCGAGAAGTCCTTGTTCCCGCCGCCACGATCGACGAAGCGCTCGTAGATCTCCTCAGCTTCACCTCCCATCGGCGTGTAGGCGCCTGCCTGGTCGGCAGCTTCGGCTGCGAGTTTCAGGTCCTTTAGCATCAGCGCCGCTGCGAACCCGCCTTCATAATCCTTGTCCGCAGGCGTCTCCGGCCCGACGCCGGGAACAGGGCAGTAACTCGTCATCGACCAGCTTTGGCCCGACGCGTTGGAAGAAATGTCGAAAAAGACCTGGGGGTCGAGCCCGAGCTTCTGCGCCAGGACGAACGCCTCGCAGGTCGCCACCATCGTCGCTCCGAGGATCATGTTGTTACAGATCTTCGCCGCCTGGCCGGCGCCGGGACCGCCGGCATGGATCACCGCCTTGGCCATCGGCTCGAGGATTGGCCGCGCCCGCTGGAATGCCTCGTCCGAACCGCCGACCATGAAAGTCAAGGTTCCTCCGGCGGCCGCGGCGATTCCTCCCGAGACGGGGGCGTCGACCATCGCGTACCCGCGATCCTCCGCCTTTTCCTCGACCGTCCGCGCGCTCTCGACGTCGATTGTCGAGCAGTCGATCAGGAGCGCGCCTGGCGGCGCGCATCCGAACACGTGGTTGCGATAGATCTCGAGCACGTGCTTCGCGGCAGGGAGCATCGTGATCACCGCCTCGGCATGCTCGCACGCTTCCTCGGCCGATCCGGAGCGAACGCAGCCGGCCTCCACCGCCTGATCGAGCGCCATGTCGCTAAGATCGAAGGCGTGAACGTCATGGCCCGCTTTCACCAGGTTCGGCGCCATTCCGCCGCCCATGTGGCCGAGGCCGATGAAGGCGATGCGTGCCATGTTACCGTCCCTTCCAGTTCCCGGGCCGCTTGTCGACGAAGGCGGTCATTCCCTCCTTCTGGTCCTCGGTCCCGAACAGGCCGTGGAACAGCCGCCGCTCGAAGCGGATTCCCTGGCTCAGCGGGATTTCGAAAGCCGCGTTAACCATCTCCTTGACCGCGATCGCGGCAAGCGGGGGCATCGACGCGATCTGCCCGGCGACCTTCAGCGCCTCGTCGAGCAGCTGACCGGCCGGAACAACCTTCGCCACAAGCCCGGAGCGCTCGGCTTCCGCGGCATCCATCATCCGGCCGGTCAGGCACATCTCCATTGCCTTGGCCTTTCCGATCGCCCAAGTGAGCCGCTGCGAGCCACCCATACCGGGAGTCACTCCAAGCTTGATTTCGGGTTGGCCGAACTTGGCGCTTTCGGCGGCGATGATGAGGTCGGCCATCATCGCGACCTCGCAGCCGCCGCCGAGCGCAACCCCGTTGACCGCGGCGATCCACGGCTTGCGGGTCGCTGCGACCTTTTCCCATCCGGCGAAGAAGTCCGACGCGTACATGTCGGCGAAGCCCTGCGGCTGCATTTCCTTGATGTCGGCGCCAGCCGCGAACGCCTTTTCGCCGCTTCCGGTCAGCACCAGGCAGCGCTGGGAATCATCGGCGTCGTAAGCGGAGAAAACCTCGATCAGCTCCCGCAGAACCTCGCTGTTCAGCGCGTTGAGCGATTCGGGGCGATTGAGCGTGACCAAGGTCACCGAGTCCCGCTTTTCGACCAGGATCGTCTGGTAGTCGGTCATTCGACAGTCTCCGGAAACGGCGTCCATTGCTGGTCGGGGGACAGCGGAGCGAACAGCTTGTCCAGCATTTCGTCGGTCACGCCTTCCGGGGAAGGCGGGTCCCACTCCGGATTGTTGTGCTTTTCGATCAAAAGCGCGTTCACGCCTTCGCGGAAATCGTGGGTCTGGACGATGCGACTGGCAAGCGCATATTCGGCGCGCATTTCGTCGGCGAAGCTCGAGCGGCCGGCGCCTTCGGCGAGCAGCCGCAGCGACACCTTGCACGACAGCGGGCTCTTGGACCTGAGGGTCACAAGCTCGTTTTCGGCCCACTCGCTGCCATCGCTCTCCAGCGCCGAGATGATCTCCTCCAGCCGGTCGGGCGCGAAGAGCCGGTTGATGGAGCTGATGTTGTCCGAGAGCTTCGGATCAGGCGCCGTGTCCGCCGCGGCACCGAGCGTCCCCTGGACTCGCTCGGGCGACTTGTGGATCCGGTCGACGAGCTCCTCCATTCCGCTGCTCGGGACAAAGTGGGTCGCAAGCCCGAGATAGGTGCAATCACCGCCATCGAGGCGTGCGCCGGTCAGGGCAATATATTGCCCTACGCGCCCGGGGAGCCGCGGCAGATACCAGCCGCCGCCGACATCGGGGAACAGGCCGATGCTCGTCTCCGGCATCGCGAAGCGCGTGTTCTCGGTCGCGACGCGGTAGGTGCAGGGCTGCGAGATGCCGACCCCGCCGCCCATCGTGACGCCGTCCATTATGGCGACGGTCGGTTTGTTATAGGTGAACAACAGGTGGTTGAGCCGGTATTCGGCGAAGAAGAACTCGCGCGCATTGCGGGCGTCGCCGTCGCCGCTCTTGGCCAGCATGACGACATCGCCGCCGGCACAGAATCCGCGCCCGGCGGCATGGTCGATGACGACCGCCTTAATGTTCGAATCGGTGCGCCAACGAAGAAGGGCATCGCTCATTAGCTCGCACATCTCGGTCGTCAGCGCGTGGATCGCCGCGGGGCGGTTGAGGCGCAGCCGGCCGACGCCGCGCTCGGCCGAAATCAGGACGTCTTCGGTCACTGGCGAAGCAATTCCCGGCTAACGATCACGCGCATGATCTGGTTGGTTCCCTCGAGGATCGAGTGGACTCGAAGGTCACGCCAGAAACGCTCGATCGGATAGTCCATCAGATAACCGTAGCCACCGTGCAGCTGCAGCGCCCGGTCGACGATCGACGAGCCGGAATCGGTCGCAAGCCGCTTCGCCATCGCCGCGAATTTGGTCTTGTCCGGAGCGTTTGCACTGACCTTCACTGCGGCGACGTAGAGCAGGTAGCGCGCCGCCTGCAGCTCGGTTTCCATGTCGGCAAGCATGAACTGCGTGTTCTGGAAATCGGCGATCGCCTGGCCGAACTGCTTGCGCTCCTTGGTGTAGGAGACTGCCTCGTCGAGGCAGCGCTGGGCGCCGCCAAGCGAGCAGGCACCGATGTTGAGGCGGCCGCCGTCCAGACCCATCATCGCAATTCGAAAGCCTTCGCCTTCCGCTCCGACACGGTTCTCGACCGGAACCCGCACCTCGTCGAAATTGACCTGGGCTGTCGGCTGCGAATGCCAGCCGAGCTTCTTTTCCTGCGCTCCGAAGCTGACGCCCTTCATCTCTTTCTCGATGACGAGGCAGGTGATTCCCTTCGGCCCCTCCTCGCCGGTGCGGACCATCGCCACCATCAGGTCGTTGGCCCCGCCGCCGGAAGTGAACGCCTTGGTTCCCGAAACGACATAATGGTCGCCGTCCAGCACCGCCTTGGTTTTGAGCGCGGCGGCATCGGAGCCCGACGACGGCTCGGTCAGGCAATAGCTCGACATCCATTCCATCGGGATCAGCCTGGGGAGATATTTCCGCTTAACCTCGTCCGAGCCGAAGCGATCGATCATCCACGCGCACATGTTGTGAATCGAGATAAACGCGCTGGTCGAAGGGCAGCCATAGGCCATCGCTTCCATGATCAGCGCCGCCTCGAGCCGGCCGAGGCCGATTCCGCCAGACTCCTCGCTGACGTAGACCGCACCGAAGCCGAGCTCCGCCGCCTCCTGGATCGTCTCGCGGGGGAAAGTGTGTTTCTCATCCCATTGGGCGGCGAACGGGGTGATTGCGTCGGCAGTGAACTTACGCGCCATCTCCTGGATCTGGAGCTGATCTTCAGTGAGTTCGAACTGGTGCATCGCGGGGGCGTCTAGCTTGCCAGTTTCAACTGGGCCAGCCCCGGCTCGATTGCCTGGATCAGCAACGGACGTATCGGTGGGTTGCATGTGGGTCGCGCTCGGTGCGGATCAGCCTTGCGTTGCGAAACTCGAGGGTCATGTGCCTCGTTTGCTCCCGTCCCTCGCTGGTGAAGGCGAACTCGCCGCTGATCGAATTGCTGCTCGTCTGCATCTTGCCCGCCGGCTCTGCGCGGCTTTCATGGAACAGCAGCTGATCCGAGGTCACGACGAGCAGGCCTTCGGCCTTGCTGGCCGGAGCATCGCAGTCGCCCGGACTCACACCCCAGCGGCCATGTAGCGAGGGCGGAATTGACCCTGCCGGAAAGACTGAGTCGTTGCGAATTTCGGCGGGGCTCTCCTCATTCGCGACCATGGCCTCGGGCTGCGGTGCACCCTCGTTCGCTTCGCTGGCGACAGGATTGGGACCGCCGCAGGCCGCAAGTGCCGCCGCTGCGAAGAGCATGGTTGCGAGTCTCATGGCTTCTCAACCGCTGTGAGGCGGCGGAGGTTGCAGCGGCTGCGCGGTGTTCGTGCTCGGTCCATCCCCGGGATGGAGCTGCGCGCGATCACCCCATCGTCGGAATGACGAAGGCGTTTTCGCCGGTGACGCTTCCGTCAGGCCAGCGCTGAGTGACCTTCTTGATCTTGGTCCAGAAGCGAACGCCCTCGGGCCCGTGCTGGTCGGTGTCGCCAAAGCCCGAGCGCTTCCAGCCGCCGAAGGTATGATAGGCGACCGGGACCGGGATCGGCACGTTGACTCCGACCATTCCGACATTGACGCGCATCGCGAACTCGCGTGCCGCATGGCCGTTGCGGGTGAAGATCGCGACCCCGTTGCCGTACTGGTGCTCGGACGGGAGCCGGACCGCTTCCTCGAAGTTTTCTGCGCGGACCATCTGCAGCACAGGGCCGAAAATCTCTTCCCGGTAGGATTGGAAGTCCGGCTTCACATGGTCGAAGAAGGTCGGGCCGATGAACCAGCCCTTCTCGTGGCCCTGGAGCGAGAAACCGCGGCCATCGACCACCAGATCTCCGCCTTCGTCGATGCACATCTGGATATAGTCCTCGATGCGCTTCTTGTGCGCTTCGTTGACGACTGGCCCGTAGTGGGCATCAGGGTCGGTGGAGACCCCGACGCGAAGCGCGCGGATCGCCGGAATGAGCTTTTCGCGAAGGTCGTTCGCCGTCTTCTCGCCGACGGGAACGACCACCGGAAGCGCCATGCAGCGCTCGCCGGCCGATCCGAACGCGGCGCCGGCAAGGTCGTTGACGACCTGGTCGAGATCGGCGTCCGGCATCACGATCCCGTGGTTCTTGGCGCCGCCGAACGCCTGCACGCGCTTGCCCGTAGCAGTGCCGCGGGAGTAGATGTACTGGGCGATGTCGGACGATCCAACGAAGCTGATCGCCTTGATGTCCTCATGGTCGAGGATCGCGTCGACCATCTCTTTGTCGCCATGGAGGACGTTGAGGATGCCGTCGGGAAGGCCGGCTTCCTTCATCAGCTCGGCGAGACGGACGGGGACAGTCGGGTCGCGCTCGCTAGGCTTGAGGACGAACGCATTGCCGCAGGCGATGGCCGGCCCGAACATCCACATCGGGATCATCGCCGGGAAGTTGAACGGAGTGATCCCCGCTCCGATGCCGAGCGGCTGGCGCATCGAATAGACGTCGATCCCCGGCCCTGCGCCCTGGGTGAACTCGCCCTTGAGCGAGTGCGGGATTCCGCACGAATGTTCGATCACCTCGAGCCCGCGCTGGATGTCGCCCTTGGCGTCGGCGATCACCTTGCCATGCTCGGACGACAGCAGCTCGGCGAGCTCGTCCATGTGCGATTCGACGAGCTCCTTGAACCTGAACATCACCCGTGCCCGCCGCTGCGGATTGGTCGCCGCCCATTCGGGCTGCGCGGCGTTCGCGGCGTCGACGGCGCGCTGAAGCTCCTGCGCAGTGCCGAGCCTCACCTTCGCCTGAACCTCGCCGCGGTTGGGGTCGAAAACGTCGCCGGTCCGGCCACCCGAGGAATAGGCCTCGCCGGCAATGAAATGATCGATGTCGCGCAACATGGGTCCGTCCTGAGTTTCGAATCCTGGGGGGTCGCGGCTCCCTAGACCCCGGCGCTCCCAAATGCCAGTTGCGCCGAAGGAGGAGAATGCAGCTCAAAACCGACAGCCCAACCGAGCAGCGGCCGTTTGCAGGAATCGCGCTTCGGCTGCTGACGGCGCTGCTGCTTGCAGTGATGTTCGCGCTTGTGAAGCTTGCCGCGAGCCACGGCGTTAACGTCGTCGAGAGCCTCTTCTACCGCCAGATCGGCTCGGCGCTGTGCGCGATCGGGCTGGTCGCCGCGGGGCCGGGCTTTGCGTCGCTTCGCACGCACCGAGTCTTCACGCACGTCAGCCGGATGGCGCTGGGCGTGGTCGCGATGGGGCTGAACTTCCTGGCTTTCATCCTCCTTCCGCTCGCAGAGGCCACCTCGATCGGCTTCACTGTGCCGGTATTCGCGACAATCCTGGCCGCACTGCTTCTGGGCGAACCGACCGGAAAATGGCGCTGGGGAGCGGTGGCTGCCGGCTTTGCGGGAGTGCTCCTGATCGTCCAGCCGGGAACGGGAGAGGTGCCGCTGTTCGGCGCTTCGGTTGCGCTCGTCGCGGCTCTGGTCACCGCCTCGGTGACGATCGTGATCCGGCGGCTTGGAGCGACCGAGAAAGCAACTACGACGGTTTTCTGGTTCGCAATCAGCTCTCTCGTGCCACTCGGGCTGCTGATGATGCGTTACGGTGGAATGCACGATGGACAGACGTGGGCAATTCTTGCCGGCCTGGCGCTTGTCGGCGGCCTCGCCCAAATTACTCTTACCGGCGCGCTTCGACTCGCTCCCGTCGCTCTCGTGATGCCGATGGACTATACGAGCCTGCTGTGGGCGACCCTGCTCGGGATCTGGATTTTCGGTGAGTTGCCAACACTCTGGGTCTGGGTCGGCGCCCCGGTCATCATCGTCAGTGGGCTCGTCATCGTCTGGCGAGAGCATCGCCTGCATCGACGCATGGCATTGTCCGCAGCGGCTGCAACGCCCACATGATCTTTATTAGGAGGAGCCATGGCCGGCGGATGGACCAGGGACGGTGCGGTTCAGGACCAGATCGATGATACGGTGAAGGACGCAGTGCTTCGGGCCCGAGCGCTGACTCCCAGCGGCGAGAGCGCAGAAGACTGCGACGATTGCGGCGAGCCGATCCCGAACAAGCGGCGCGAGGCGCTCGCCGGGGTGCGCACCTGCGTTTCCTGCTAGGCCGAGCGCGACAAAGCGGTCACCCACTCCACCATCAACCGCCGCGGGAGCAAGGATAGCCAGCTGCGATAGGTGCGTTTAGGGCGTCGCAATGCCGCGCAAATCCAAGTCCGCCGGATTGCCTTCGAGGAAGGAGATCCTCGACTTCATCGCCTCGTCCGACCAGCCGGCCGGCAAGCGCGAGATCGCTCGCGCTTTCGGGCTCAAGGGCCAGGATAAGGTCCAGCTCAAGGCTTTGCTCAGGGACATGGCCGACGAAGGGCTGATCGATAGCGCGCCGGGACGCGCCTTTCACAAGGCCGGCGGAGTTCCCAAGGTGACAGTGCTCCGGGTCGTCGAGGCGGACGACAGCGGCAACATCTGGGCCGTGCCCGAGCATTGGGAGGCGGACACTCCAGCGCCCAAGTTGCGCGTGGTCGAGCGCGGCAAGCGAAGCGCGCTCGGGATCGGCGACCGGATCCTCTCGCGCACCGAAGAGCGGGGACAGGGCTTCGTCGCCCATCCGATGAAGAAGTTGGCGCGAACGGCCGAGCTGGTCTTGGGAGTCATTCGGAAAAACGGCGAGCGCTTCTGGCTGACCCCAGTCGAGAAGAAGGAGAGGCGCGAGCTTCCGGTCAGCGACCTCAAGGATGCGACCAGCGGCGATCTGGTGTTGTGCGAAGTTTCGGGCCGCGGGCCGCGGGTGAGCGCGCGCGTCGATGCGGTGCTCGGCGACCCGTTCGCTCCCAAGAGCTTCAGCCTGATCGCGATCCACAAATATGAGCTTCCGACCGAGTTCAGCGACGCCGTCATCGAGGAAGCGAAGCGCGTCGCGAAGCAGCCGCTTGGCGACCGCGAGGACCTGACGCAACTGCCGATCGTCGCGATCGACCCGGCCGATGCGCGAGACCATGACGATGCGATCTGGGCGGTGCCCGACGACGATCCCGACAACAAGGGCGGCTGGAAGGCGATCGTCGCGATCGCCGACGTCAGCTTTTACGTGCGTCCGGGCAGCGCTCTCGACAAGTCGGCGCGCTCGCGCGGCAACAGCGTCTATTTCCCCGACCAGGTGGTGCCGATGCTGCCCGAGGAGCTGTCGGCCGACATCTGCTCGCTCAAGGCCGGCGAGGAGCGCGCCGCAATGGCGTGCCACCTCAAGATCGCCAGGGACGGCACTCTCAAGAGTTGGAGATTTGCACGATCCAAGATTTGTGTAGCCGCAAACATTGCGTATGAGAATGCACAGGCCGCGATGGATGCGGCGGACGAGGAGCGCGTGGAAGTCTCCTCGCCGACCTGCTCGATGCCCGACATCGAGGGACAGGTGCCGAGCGAGCTGGTCGAAGCCGCCCTCAAGCCCCTGTGGGCCTGCTGGCGCGCATTGTTGAACGCTCGCGACAAGCGCGAACCGCTCGAGCTGGACCTGCCCGAGCGGCAGGTGGTGCTCGACGAAAAGGGGCGGATCGCCTCGGTCGCTCCGCGCGAGCGGCTCGACGCGCACCGCCTGGTCGAGGACTATATGATTGCCGCCAATGTCGCGGCCGCGCGCGCGCTGGAAGCGAAGAAGGCGCCGGTCATGTACCGGGTCCACGAGCCGCCGAGCCGCGAGAAATTGGTCGCGCTCAAGGACTATCTCGACACGTTCGAGATCCAGTTCACGCTCGGCCAGGTGATTAAGCCCGGGACGTTCAACCGGATCATCGAACGCGTCGGCGATGCCGAGTTCAGGCCCGAGATCATGGAGCAGCTGCTGCGCTCGCAAATGCAGGCGCGCTACGGGCCCGAGCGGCTGGGCCATTTCGGCCTCAGCCTGGCGACCTATGCCCATTTCACCTCGCCGATCCGCCGCTATGCCGACCTCCTCGTCCACCGCGCTCTGGTCAGAGCCTACAAGCTCGGCGAAGGCGGCCTGCCGCCCGAGGACGCAGAGAAGTTCGAGGAGATCGGCGAGCAGATTTCGCGGCTCGAACGGCGCGCGATGCAGGCGGAAGGCGAAACTCTCGACCGTTATGTAGCCGCTTTTCTCGCCGACCAGGTCGGACAGCTCGTCGACTGCCGGATCACCGGCGTTCAGCCGTTCGGCTTTTTCGCGACGGTGAGCGAGCTCGGCGGCGACGGACTCGTTCCCGCCGCGACTCTGGGTTCGGAATATTTTCGCTACGACGAAAAGTCCCAGCAGTTCGTCGGCGAGCAGAGCGGCGAAACCTACCGCCAGGGGCAGAAGCTCAAGCTTCGGATCGTCGAGGCCAATCCGGTCTCGGGCGGGCTCCGGTTTGAACTGCCCGAGGGCAGCTATGGCGGCGCAAAGCAAGCCGATCGCCGCGACCGCACGCGCGGTGGGCAGCGGCGGGGCCGCCCCGCGAACATTCGCCACAGCAATCGCCGCCGCTGAAGCGGCCGCCGCAACCATTGCGTCTCGGCGTCATTGAAGTGGCAAGGAGACGCAATCATGGCTTACAAAATCGCGATCCTCGTCGGCAGCCTTCGAGACGCCAGCATCAATCGAAAGGTCGCGCGGTCGATGTGCGCGATGCGCGGCGATCATCTCGATTGCTCGATGATCGAGATCGGCGACCTGCCGCTCTACAACCAGGAATATGACGGGGACCCTCCGCAAGAATATGTCCGCTTCCGCGACGAGATCCGGCAGGCGGACGGGGTGCTGTTCGTCTCACCCGAATATAATCGCGGCATTCCGGGAGTCCTGAAAAACGCGATCGATGTCGGCTCGCGCCCGTACGGAAAGAGCGTGTGGAACGGGAAGCCGGCTGCGATCATCACCGCCTCTCCCGGCTCGATCGGTGGCTTCGGCGCCAACCACCAGATCCGCCAGGCGTGCGTGTACCTCAACATGCCGGTGATGCAGCAGCCCGAGGCCTATCTCGGCAACGTCAGCGACGACAGCTTCGATGAGGACGGTTGCCTCAAGGAAGGTTCGCTCAAGAAGCTGATCGAGAAGCTCGCCCACGCTTTCCACGACTGGGTCGATATGATCCACCGCTCGCGCGCGGCGCTGGCCGGGACTCCCGAACAGAGGGCGAAGGCGCGCGAGGATCGGCAGAAGGAGAAAGCGTAGCTTTTCGTCAGGTCACCTTCCGCCGCTCGAGGAAGCGCGGCTGGTCCCACTCGCGGTTGCGCAGAACCTCGCCGATCGCCTCGGCGGCATGCCAGACCTCCTCATGGCGATTGTAGAGCGGAGCGAAACCGAATCGAATCAGGTCCGGCGCCCTGAAATCGCCAATGATTCCGCGCTCGATCAGCGCCTGCATCACCGCATAACCTTCGCGATGCGCGAAGCTGACGTGGCTCCCGCGCTGCGCCGGCTCGAGCGGGCTCGCCAGCCTCAGCTCGTCTCTGCAGCGCTGCTCGACCTGGTCGATGAACAGTTGCGACAGGCTGCGCGCCTTCGCCTCGACCTCGGCCATCGCAATTCCGTCGAAAGTGGCGAGACCCGAGTCCAGCGCCGCAAGCGCGAGGATCGAGGGAGTTCCGGTAAGGAAGCGCGTGATCCCGCCCACAGGGCGGTAGCTATCTTCGAAAGAGAATGGCTCGGCATGGCCCATCCATCCCTGAAGGGGTGAGCGGATCTCATCCTGCAGCGCCTCGGCAACAAACAGGAAGGCCGGCGCTCCAGGCCCGCCGTTCAGATATTTGTAGCCGCAGCCGACGGCGAGATCGCAGCCGTCCTCGTCCAGGTGGAGATCGAGCGCTCCGGCGCTGTGCGACAGGTCCCACAGGGCCAGCGCTCCCGCGGCGTGCGCCGCCTCGTTGACCAGCCGAATGTCGTGGCGAGCGCTGCTTTTGTAGTTGACGTGGGTCAGGGTGGCGACGGCAATTGTCTCGTCGAGCGCGCCGGCGACTTTCTCCTCCGGAACCCTGCGAAGCTCCAGGCCGAGCATCTCGGCGAGGCCCTCGGCGACATAGAGGTCGGTCGGGAAATTTCCCTCCTGGGTCAGGATGACGCGGCGGGCGGGGCGGGCTCTGACGGCGGCGGCGAGCAGCTTGAACAGGCAGACCGAAGTCGAATCGGCGATCAGCAGCTCTCCCGGTTTGGCGCCGACAATCGGGGCGAGCCTGGCGGCGGTCCGGACCGGAGCGTCGATCCAACCGTGCTTCGTCCAGCCGGCGATCAAGTCCCCGCCCCACTCGCTGCGGATCAGCCGGTCGACTGAGTCTGCGGCCGCGGCCGGAAGAACGCCGAGCGAATTGCCGTCGAGATAGATGAGGCTGTCGGGGAGCTGGAACCGCTCCCTGGCGAAGGCGAGCGGGTCGGCCGAATCGAGGCTTCGGGCTTGGTCCAGCGTCACAGCTTCGGGACACTCCCTCGGGTTGTGATCCCCCGGATCATAACTTCGGAAGCGTCACGCCCTTCTGCCCCATATATTTGCCGGCACGGTCGGCGTAGCTCACTTCGCACGGCTCGTTGCCCTGGAGGAACAGGAACTGGCACGCGCCTTCGTTCGCGTAGACTTTCGCCGGAAGCGGGGTCGTGTTGGAAAATTCCAGCGTCACATGGCCTTCCCAGCCGGGTTCGAGCGGGGTCACGTTGACGATGATTCCGCAGCGCGCATAGGTCGATTTGCCCAGGCAGATCACCATGACGTCGCGAGGCACCCGGAAATATTCGACCGTGTGCGCTAGAGCGAAGCTATTGGGCGGGATGATGCACACGTCGGTCTCGCGGTCGACGAAGCTGTTCGACGCGAAGTCCTTGGGGTCAACGGTTGCCGAATCGACATTGGTGAAGATCTTGAAGTGCCTCGAGACTCGCGCGTCGTAGCCGTACGACGACAGGCCGTAGCTGATGCAGCCTTCACGCCGCTGCGCCTCGACAAACGGCTCGATCATTCCGTGGCTCTGCGCCTGCTCGCGAATCCAGCGGTCTGAAAGGATGGGCATTGGCGACGCGTAACGACGCTCTGCCCGTGCTTCAATCAGCCTTACCCGATATCCCCGTTATTCACATTGAGGTTCCCCTTTTGTCCGTTTGGAGCAACAATGGCGGGCGCGTAGAAGGTGGGCATGGCTGAAGTTGTACGAATCTCCGAATCGGCAAATACCGCCGGAACCCCGACCCTCCCCGCGAATGTCGAGGCGGAGGCGGCGCTTCTTGGCGCGCTGATGCTCGACAACCGCCTGGTCGAGGATGTCGGCCTCAAATTGAAGCCGCACCATTTCCACGAGGCGGTGCACGGCCGGATTTACGAGGCGATCCTCAAGCTCACCGACAAGAACATGGTCGCCAACCCGGTGACCCTGCGGCCGATGTTCGACGGCGACGAGGCGATGACGGACATCGGCGGCTCGGGCTATCTCGCGACTCTCACCGGCTCGGGCGCGACCCTGATCGCCGCCAGGGATTTCGCGCAGCAGATTTACGATCTGGCGCTGCTTCGGGCGCTGATCGGGGTCGGCCGCGACCTCGTCGAAAGCGCGCTCGACACCAGCGAGGAAGTAGCTCCGCTCGATCAGATCGAGAAGGCCGAGACCGAGCTCTACAAGGTTGCCGAGGAAGGCGGGGCAGACGGCAAGGCGCAGTCCTTCGCGGAGGCGACCAAGGAGGCTCTCAAGACCGCCGAAAAGGCGCTCAACAGCGGCGGTCATTTGTCGGGAATCACGACCGGCCTGGAGGGGCTCAACGGCAAGATCGGCGGCCTGCACAAGTCCGACCTGATTATCGTCGCGGGCCGCCCCGGCATGGGCAAGAGCTCGCTTGCGACCAACATGGCCTTTGCCGCTGCCCAGCGATTTCTTCGCGATGCGGAAGACGGGATCGAACCGCAGAAATCGGCCGGTGCGCCCGTCGCCCTGTTCAGCCTCGAAATGTCGGCCGACCAGCTCGCGACTCGTATCCTTGCCGAGCAGTCGGGGATCAGCTCCGAGAATCTGCGCATGGGCAAGATCAGCAAGTCGGAGTTCCGGGATCTCGCCCGCGCCGCCGGGGCGCTCGAGAGTTTGCCGCTCTACATCGACGACACGCCCGGCCTCACCATTGCCGCGCTTCGCGCCCGCGCCCGCCGTCTCAAGCGCCAAAAGGGCATTGGAATGGTCATCATCGACTACCTCCAGCTGCTCCAGGGAACGGGACGGAACAGCAACGAGAACCGGGTCAATGAGATTTCGGAGATCAGCCGCGGTCTAAAGACTTTGGCCAAGGAGCTTGATGTGCCGGTAATCGGCCTGTCGCAGCTCAGCCGTGCGGTCGAGCAGCGCGAGGACAAGAGGCCGCAGCTGTCGGACCTTCGTGAATCCGGCTCGATCGAGCAGGACGCCGACATCGTTCTCTTCATCTACCGCGAGGAATATTATGTCGCCTCGCGCGAGCCAAAGCGGCCCGGGCCGGATGACGACGGCAAGGTCCACGAAGCGCATGAGGAATGGGCGCAGGACATGCAACGGGTCTACGGTACTGCCGAGCTGATCGTCTCCAAGCAGCGCCACGGCGCCACCGGCAAGGTGCGGCTGAGGTTCGACAGCCGGCTCACCAAGTTCAGCGACGCCGCCGACGACGCCTACCTCCCGGAGGCGCGCGGCTAGCCCGGTTGCCATTGGCGGACGATCCAATAAGGGATCGGCACCGCAACCGGAGCGTCACGAATGGCCGAGCAATTTGACGTCGTCGTTCTTGGATCTGGGCCCGGCGGCTATGTCGCCGCGATCCGAGCCGCACAGCTGGGCTTGAAGACCGCGATCGTCGAGCGCGAGAAGCTCGGGGGAATCTGCCTCAACTGGGGCTGCATCCCGACCAAGGCGCTGCTGCGCTCGGCCGAGATCTTCCACCAGATCAAGAACGCCGAGGCGTACGGACTGTCCGCCGGCAAGCCCGGGTTCGACCTCGGCAAAGTGGTCGAGCGCAGCCGTGCGGTCGCTGCCCAGCTCAACAAGGGCGTCACGGGGTTGATGAAGAAGAACAAGATCGCCGTGCACATGGGCGAGGGAAAGCTCACCGGCAAAGGCAAGCTCACCGTCGCGACGGAAGGCGAGACGACGGAGCTTGCCTGCAAGCACCTCATCGTCGCCACCGGCGCCCGGGCGCGCGAACTTCCGTTCGCGAAGTCCGACGGAAAGCGCATCTGGACCTATCGCCATGCGATGACTCCGCCCGAAATGCCGAGCGAACTCCTGGTGATCGGATCGGGCGCGATCGGGATCGAGTTCGCAAGCTTCTACGCGGACCTCGGCGCAAAAGTGACGGTGGTCGAGATGCTCGACCGGATCGTGCCGGTCGAGGACGCCGAGGTTTCGGAGGCGCTTGCCAAGTCGCTCACCAAGCAGGGGATCACGATTCACACGCGCGCCGGCGTCGAAAGCCTCAAGGCCGACTTAAAAGGCGTCGCCGCGACGATCAAGACCAGCGACGGGAAGACGTCCGAGCAGCGCTTCAGCCACGCCGTCGTCGCGGTCGGCATCGTCCCGAACACCGAGGGGATCGGCCTCGACCAGCTCGGCGTGCAGATGACCAAGGGGCACATCGACACCGACGACCATTGCCGAACCAGCGTCGCCGGAATCTGGGCGATCGGCGATGTCACTGCTCCACCCTGGCTCGCGCACAAGGCAAGCCATGAGGGCGTGACCGCCGCCGAGGCGATTGCGAAAGAGATGGGCAAGGATGCGCATCCGCACTCGACCGATCCCAGGAACATCCCTGGCTGCACCTATTGCCGGCCGCAGGTCGCCTCAGTCGGCCTCACCGAAGCGGCTGCGAACGAAGCCGGCTACGAGATCAAGGTCGGCAAATTCCCTTTCATCGGCAATGGCAAGGCGATCGCGCTCGGCGAGACCGACGGTTTCATCAAGACCGTATTCGACGCGAAGACCGGCGAATTGCTCGGTGCCCACATGATCGGCGCCGAAGTCACCGAGCTGATCCAGGGCTACACGATCGGCAAGACCGCCGAGCTGGTCGAGCAGGATTTCATCAACAGCGTCTTCCCGCACCCGACCCTGAGCGAGATGATGCACGAGAGTGTCCTCGCCGCCTTCGGCCGGGTGATTCACATTTGACTACAGGCCCGGGAAGCAAGTTCCTCAAATCCGGGAACGGCGGGCGCTTCCTGAATGTTCTCGGTTTGCGAGATGAACGATGCTGTGACCCCAGGGATTCGATGCGAAGCATGAGATTGGCCGGCGTGGCCGTGCTGGCGCTTACTGCTGCGTCGTGCGGTGGGGGCGATAGCGACAATGTGATGGCGCCCCAGGTGAACGCGCTCGATCCTGAGCAAGTCGATCGCGCGCTTGGTCCCGAAATCGGCAGCGCCGATGCAAATGGCGCCGAATCTGCCGCCGAATCTGTCAATGAAGTGGATGCCGCCGATCCTGTTGAAACGACCAGCCCGCCGAGCCAAGCTCCCGCGGTCAGCAACAGGGCGGCCGCTTCCCCCGACCCCAGCGATGCACCCGAGGCGGCACTGGATGACGAGAACGGCGTGGAGGAAGGACAATGAAGCGCGGCTTTTGCGACGACATCGAGGACCTGACGGAGGAGAATGAGGACTTCAGGCGAGTGCTCTACACAGGCCAGCATCTCCAGCTGGTGCTGATGACTCTCCAGCGAGGCGAAGAGGTCGGCGAGGAGGTCCATCCCGACCGCGACCAGTTCTTCAGGATCGAGGAGGGCGAGGGCGTCATCGACATCGACGGCCGGGAAAACCCGGTCGAGGACGATTTCGCGGTGATTGTTCCGGCCGGAGCGCGCCACAACGTCCGCAACACCGGCGAAGAGCCGCTGCGATTCTATACGATTTACGGCCCGCCCGAGCACAAGGACGGGATCGTCCATAAAACGAAGCAGGAGGCCGAGGAACGGCACCACGCCGAGGAATGGGACTGGGAAACCACCGAATAGCAGCGTATTGCGTCGCCGCCGGCGCGCCCTAAGCTGGCGCAATGATCCGAGAGCTCCTCATAGCTGCCGCTCTTGCAGCAATCAGCTCCACCGCTCTTGCTGCGCCGGTCTACGTCCATGCGGGACGACTCCTCGCAATACCGGGTGAAGCGCCGCTCGGCCCGTCAACAGTCATCGTCGATAACGGCCGTATCCTCGATGTCCGCGCGGGCCATGTCGCGCCGCCTGCCGGCGCGACCGCCCTCGACCTTCGCGGCAAGACCGTTCTCCCGGGCCTGATCGACAGCCACGTCCATCTGGAATCGGATTCCGGAGGTGACGCCCGGCTGGTCGAAGCGGTGACGATGAACGACGCTCAGCGGGCTTTCCAGGCGATGGCCAACGGCCGCAAGACCGTTGCTGCAGGGTTCACGACAGTTCGGAATCTCGGCGGAGGGCCCGCTGTCGGGGCGCTTCGCGATGCGGTCGCTGCAGGCATGGTGACCGGTCCCAGAATTCTCGACTCGGTTTCCGGAATTTCGACCACCAGCGGTCACGGCGACAGCCGCGTCGGCATTGTCGAGGCCCTGCATCCTGCGCTTTCCCACGACGATGTCTGCGACGGCCCCGAAGAGTGCCGCCGGGCGGTTCGGGCGCAGGTGATGCGCGGCGCCGACGTCATCAAGACCATGACCACGGGCGGAGTGAACAGCCGAATTGGTTCCGGGCTCGGTGCGCAGATGTTCGATGACGAGATCAAGGCGATCGTCGAGACGGCTCGTCTTTACGGGAAGAAAGTCGCGGTCCACGCCCATGGGGCCGACGGCATCGTCCTTGCACTTCGGGCCGGCGTCGATTCCATCGAGCACGGGACCCTGCTCGACGACGAAGGCATCCGGCTCTTCAAGCAAACCGGCGCTTATTATGTGCCGACCTTGTCGACGGTGAATGGGTACCTCGAGCGGATTGCCCGCGATCCCAATGCTTACCCTCCGGCGGTGCGGGCGAAGATCGATTGGCGGATCGGGATTACCGGCCAGTCGCTGCGCAAAGCCGTGCCGGCTGGCGTCAAGATCGCGTTCGGCACCGACGCCGGCGTTTCCAAGCACGGCCGTAATGCCGACGAGTTCGAGCTGATGGTCAAGCACGGGATGACTCCGGTCGAGGCGCTGAAGGCCGCGACCGTCAACGCTGCGAACCTCCTCGGCCTCGCAAATGAAATCGGCACGATCGAAGCCGGCAAGTCGGCGGACATCATCGCGGTCGACGGCGATCCGCTTACCGACGTTACGGTGCTCAAGGACGTCGATTTCGTGATGGCTCGCGGCGAAGTCATCAAGAACGAAGACTAAGCCGCGGTAATGGCCCAGTCGATGCACGACGTGTCCGACGCCCGCAACGAGTCGATTCTGATCAACGTCAACGGCAAGCTCAAACCGCGCGACCAGGCGGTCGTGTCGGTGTTCGATTCCGGCTTCATGCTCGGCGACGGCGTGTGGGAGGGCTTGCGCGTCCACAAAGGCAGGATCGCCTTCCTGGACCGGCACCTCGACCGCTTGTTCGAAGGCGCGAAGGCGATCGCGATGGACATCGGCCTTTCGCGCGCGGAGATGGCGAAGCGGCTCTACGACACGCTCGACGCCAACGACATGAGCGACGGCGTCCATGTCCGCCTGATGGTCACCCGCGGAGTGCGCTCCACTCCCTATCAGGATCCGCGGGTGGTGGTGTCGGGCGCCACGATTGTCATCGTCCCCGAATATAAGGAACCGCCCGAGGGGGTCCACGAAGGGGGCCTCAAGCTCTTCACTGTCCATGTCCGCCGCGGCGACCCGGCAGTCCAGGACCCCAAGCTCAACTCCCATTCGAAGCTTAACTGCATCACCGCCTGCATCCAGGCGGTCCAGGCCGGCGCCGACGAGGGGCTAATGCTCGACCCGCACGGCTTTGTCGCGACCTGCAATTCGACCCACTTCTTCATCGTGCGAAAGGGCGAGGTGTGTACCTCGACCGGTAAATATTGCCTCTCCGGAGTGACTCGCGCGCTGGTCCTGGAGGTGTGCCGCGACGCCGGCATTCCAGCGTTCGAGAAGGATTTCTCGCTGACCGACGTTTATGGCGCCGACGAGGCGTTCGTCACCGGCACGTTCGCCGGAATCGTCCCGGTGCGCGAGGTCGACGGGCGGATGCTGGAATGCCGCGGCCCCGTCGTCGAGCGGCTGCAGCAGCTCTATTCCGAACGCGTCGACAGGGACGTTGCGGAGCAGAAGCGTCCGTGACTCTCCGAATCGCGATGTGGTCGGGGCCGAGGAACCTCTCCACCGCGATGATGCGCAGCTTCGGCAGCAGGGCGGATACATATGTCTCCGACGAACCCTTCTACGGCTGCTTCCTCAAGGACACCGGCGCAGATCACCCGATGCGCGACGAGGTGGTCGCGTCGATGGATTGCGACTGGGGGAGGGTGATGAAAACACTCTTGGGGGACCCACCGGACGGCTCACCGATCTGGTACCAGAAGCACATGTGGCACATGATGGTTGGGCCGATCGGCTATGAGGATTTCGCCGGCTTCGCCCACGCATTCCTGATCCGCGAGCCCGAGCGAATGATTGCGTCCTACCTCAGGAAGCGAGAGTCCGCCCGGTTCGAGGATTTCGGGCTCGAGCGGCAGTCGGAATTTTTCGAGCGCGAGGCCGACCGGCTGGGCAAGGCGCCGCCGGTCGTGGATTCGAACGATATCCTCGACAACCCGCAGTCCGTTCTGTCGAAACTGTGCGGCGCGCTCGGCATCAAGTGGGACCCGGCGATGCTGAGCTGGGCGCCGGGGCGGCGCCCGACCGACGGCATCTGGGCAGCGCACTGGTACGGAGCCGTCGAGAAGAGCACCGGCTTCGGCTCGCCGGACACGGGTCCGGTTGACCTGCCTCCGGACGCGCAGCGGCTCGCGGAGCGCTGCCTGCCTTATTACGAGCGTCTGGCCGCGCACCGCATCCGCGCCTGAGCAGCTACTTCCGCTCGTAGGTTCCGGTCAGCTGCGCGACGGCGATCTGGTGCCGCTTCGCTTCCTGCTCGACCTGCTCGACTTTGGCGTCGGCCGGCAGGTTCAGCTTCTCGACGTCGAGCGCGTAGAGCTTGAATCTATAGCGGTGGGTGCCGTGCCCCTCGGGCGGCATCGGGCCGCCATAGCCGCTTTTTCCAAAGTCGTTCTCCGCCTCGGGGAAGCGGCCGGCCTCGCCGCGCGCGATCCCGTTGACGTTCGCCGGGATGTCGTAAGCGGCCCAATGCGCGAACGTGCCGTTCGGAGCGTCGGGATCGTCCATGATCAATGCGAAGCTCTTCGTCCCCGGCGGCGGCTCGTCCCAGCTCAGCTGCGGCGACTGGTCGGCGCCCTCGCCGGTATGGGCTTGCGGAATCCTCTGCCCGTCCTCGAAGTGTTCGCTCGTCAGGCTGAACCTGGTGAGGGTTTCGTCTGCCACTGAATCCTCCATTCGTCTGATTGGCTACAATCCCCCAGTGATGCGCTTAGCCAACGAGACTGCGTCCTTGCCTGTTCCGCCGCTCGCCCCACACAGGCGTTGTCCCGCCCCGCAAGCCGTTGACGGTGACTTGGTCCGCAGCTATGGGGCCGGCCGTCCGTGCAACCTGGCGTCGTCTCGGTGCGAGCGGGCAAGAGCTGAACATTGCTCAAACAAGCGTGGAGGTCGGCTGGCCGAAAAGGCCCGCCGCGACGCCTTCGCGCTTTTACTGCTTGAGCAAAGTAACCGCCGGGGCCTCATTGTGGGGTTTGGCCGGCAACGAAAGGTGAAGGCTTCATGCCGACGATTAATCAGCTGATCCGGAAGGGTCGCGACCCGCAGAAGGCCAAGTCGAAGGTCCCTGCGATGGAGCAGAACCCGCAAAAGCGCGGAGTGTGCACCCGGGTCTATACGACGACCCCGAAGAAGCCGAACTCGGCGCTTCGCAAGGTGGCGAAGGTCCGCCTGACCAACCAGCGCGAGGTGATCAGCTACATTCCCGGCGAGGGCCACAACCTTCAGGAGCACAGCGTCGTCCTGATCCGCGGCGGCCGAGTCCGTGATTTGCCCGGCGTCCGTTACCACGTGCTCCGCGGAGTGCTCGACACCCAGGGCGTCAAGGACCGCAGGCAGTCACGATCGAAGTACGGCGCCAAGCGCCCCAAATAACATACGCACGAGTAAGCCCCGGACGTGTTCCGGAATCGGCTGAAGAGAAAGGAATAGATCAATGTCCCGTCGTCGCCGTCCAGAAAAGCGCGAAATCCTGCCTGATCCCCGCTTTGGGGACATGGTCCTCTCGAAGTTCATGAATTCGGTGATGCTCGACGGCAAGAAGTCGGTCGCCGAAGGGATCGTCTACGGTGCGCTCGACAATGTCGAGGCTCGCCTGAAGAAGGACCCGATCCAGGTTTTTCATAAGGCGCTGAACAATATGAAGCCGGGAATCGAAGTCCGCTCCCGCAGGGTCGGCGGCGCGACTTACCAGGTCCCGGTCGAGGTCCGTCCGGAGCGAGCGCAGGCACTCGCGATCCGTTGGCTGATTTCAGCGGCCCGTGCCCGTTCTGAGAAGACCATGTCGGCCCGCCTTTCGGGCGAGCTGATGGACGCATCGCAGAACCGCGGCAACGCGGTGAAGAAGCGAGAGGACAGCCACCGGATGGCCGAGGCGAACCGCGCGTTCAGCCACTACCGCTGGTAAGTTTACCACCTATATCTACGGGTGCCGGCCACGCCGGCCCCCAAGCATTGCTAAGGAACGATTAGAAATGGCCCGCAGCCATCCGCTCGACCGCTACCGCAACATCGGCATCATGGCGCACATCGACGCCGGCAAGACGACGACGACCGAGCGAATCCTCTACTACACCGGCAAATCCTACAAGATCGGCGAAGTGCACGAAGGCACCGCGACGATGGACTGGATGGAGCAGGAGCAGGAGCGCGGGATCACGATCACGTCGGCGGCCACCACCTGTTTCTGGCGGGCCGACGAGGGCAAGGGCGAAGACCACCGGATCAACATCATCGACACTCCCGGTCACGTCGACTTCACCATCGAGGTCGAGCGCTCGCTTCGAGTGCTGGACGGCGCGGTTGCCTGTTTCGACGGCGTTGCCGGCGTAGAGCCGCAGTCCGAAACCGTTTGGCGCCAGGCCGAGAAATATCACGTCCCGCGGATGTGCTTCGTCAACAAGCTCGACCGTACCGGCGCCAATTTCGAAATGTGCGTGCGGATGATCAAGGACCGGCTCGGTGCTCGCCCGGCGGTTTTGTACCTGCCGATCGGCATTGAAGGCAGTTTCAAGGGCCTCGTCGATCTGGTCGAGAACCGGGCCATCATCTGGCTCGAGGAAAGCCTGGGCGCCAAGTTCGTCTATGAGGACATTCCGGCCGACCTCGCTGACGCGGCCGCCACTGCTCGCAAGGACCTCATCGAGATGGCCGTCGAGCAGGACGACGAGGTGATGGAGGCCTATCTCGAAGGCAATGAGCCCGACATTGCGACCCTCAAGAAGCTGATCCGCAAGGGCACCCTCAACTTCTCGTTCGTGCCGGTGCTGTGCGGTTCGGCATTCAAGAACAAGGGTGTCCAGCCGCTCCTCGACGCGGTGGTCGACTATCTGCCGAGCCCGCTGGACGTGCCGGCGATCGACGGAATCAAGCCCGACAGCGAAGAGAAGGAGAGCCGCGAGGCATCCGACTCGGCGCCATTCTCGGCGCTCGCGTTCAAGATCATGAACGATCCGTTCGTCGGCACGCTGACGTTCGCACGCATCTACTCGGGCAAGCTGGAGAAGGGGACGGTCCTCAACTCGGTGAAGGACAAGCGCGAGAAGATCGGGCGCATGCTGCTGATGCACGCCAATAGCCGCGAAGACATCGAGGAGGCCTTTGCCGGCGACATCGTCGCGATCGCGGGCCTCAAGGAGACCACGACGGGCGACACTTTGTGCGACTCCAACAAGCCGATCATTCTGGAGCGGATGGAATTTCCCGACCCGGTTATCGAGGTCGCGGTCGAGCCGAAGACCAAAGCCGACCAGGAGAAGATGGGCATCGCCCTCAACCGACTGGCTGCCGAGGACCCGAGCTTCCGGGTGACCACCGACCATGAATCGGGCCAGACGATCATCAAGGGGATGGGCGAGCTCCACCTCGAGATCCTCGTCGATCGAATGAAGCGCGAGTTCAAGGTCGACGCGAACGTTGGCGCTCCGCAGGTCGCGTATCGCGAGTCGCTCGCTCGTCCGGTCGACGTGGACTACACTCACAAGAAGCAGTCGGGCGGCTCCGGTCAGTTCGGCCGGGTCAAGGTCTCCGTCGCTCCGGGCGAGCGCGGCTCCGGCGTTCAATTCATCGACGCGATCAAGGGCGGCAACATTCCGCGCGAGTACATACCGTCGGTCGAGAAAGGCATGCGCGAGACCGCCGAGACCGGGTCGCTGATCGGCTTTCCGATCATCGACTTCGAAATCCACCTGACCGACGGCGCCTACCATGACGTCGACTCCTCGGCGCTGGCTTTCGAGATTACCGGCCGAGGAGCGATGCGCGAGGTCGCCCAGAAGGCCGGAATCAAGCTGCTTGAGCCGATCATGAAGGTCGAGGTCGTGACTCCCGAGGATTATCTGGGGGACGTGATCGGCGACCTCAACAGCCGGCGCGGGCAGATCCAGGGCACCGACAGCCGGGGCAACGCCCAGGTGGTCGAAGCGATGGTGCCGCTCGCGAATATGTTCGGATACGTGAACCAGCTGCGGTCGTTCTCTCAGGGGCGGGCCCAGTACACGATGCAATTTTCGCATTACGAGGAGGTGCCGCAGAACGTCGCCGACGAAGTGAAGGCGAAGCTGGCATAACGGCAATTTTGTAGGTATGGGCGCGCTCGCAGACGGGCGGCGCGCCCGAATTTTTCGAAAAACGAGAGGCGTAAAATGGCGAAGGCTAAATTCGAGCGGACGAAGCCGCACGTGAATATCGGCACCATCGGTCACGTCGACCATGGCAAGACGACGCTGACGGCGGCAATCACCAAGGTGCTCGCCGAGACCGGCGGAGCGACCTATGTCGATTATGCGAACATCGACAAGGCTCCCGAGGAGCGCGAGCGCGGGATCACCATTTCGACCGCGCATGTCGAGTATGAGACGGAGAACCGCCACTACGCCCACGTCGATTGCCCGGGTCACGCCGATTATGTGAAGAACATGATCACCGGCGCCGCGCAGATGGACGGCGCGATCCTGGTGGTGTCGGCCGCCGACGGCCCGATGCCGCAGACCAAGGAGCACATCCTGCTGGCGAAGCAGGTCGGCGTTCCGACCATGGTCGTTTACCTGAACAAGGTCGACCAGGTCGACGATCCGGAGCTTCTGGAACTCGTCGAGCTGGAGATTCGCGAGGAGCTCAACAAGCGCGAGTTCGACGGCGACAACATTCCGATCATTTCCGGCTCGGCGCTCGCCGCCCTCGAGGAAAAGAACCCCGAGATCGGCAAGGAGTCGATCCTCAAGCTGATGCAGGCGGTCGACGAATGGGTCCCCACCCCGGATCGTCCGCTGGACAAGCCGTTCCTGATGCCGATTGAGGACTTTTTCTCGATTTCTGGCCGCGGCACGGGCGTGACCGGCCGCGTCGAGACCGGCATCGTAAAGGTCGGCGAGGAAGTCGAGATTGTCGGGATCAAGGACACCCAGAAGACCGTCGTCACCGGCGTCGAGATGTTCCGCAAGCTCCTCGACCAGGGCCAGGCGGGCGACAACATCGGCGCGCTTCTGCGCGGCATAGGACGCGAAGAGGTCGAGCGCGGCCAGGTTCTGGCCAAGCCCGGCTCGATCACTCCGCATACCGACTTCAAAGCCGAGGTCTATGTGCTCTCGAAGGACGAGGGCGGACGCCACACACCGTTCTTCGCCAATTATCGTCCGCAATTCTATTTCCGGACGACGGACGTGACCGGCGAGGTCGAGCTTCCCGAGGGAACCGAGATGGTGATGCCGGGCGACAACGTGAACCTTGGCGTCAAGCTCATCGCTCCGATCGCGATGGATCCGGGCCTGCGCTTCGCCATCCGCGAGGGCGGCCGGACCGTCGGCGCGGGGGTTGTCGCAGAGATAACGAAGTAATATAGGGCGCCAGCCGCTCGGGTCCCTCGAGGATTCGGGCGGCTCGCTTTGCAAGTTTAGATTATTGCGTCGCTCCGGTGCTTGCCGGGGCAACGCCGGCTCTTTCGCATCGGTAGGGACATGGAAACGCAGAACATCCGGATTCGCCTGAAGGCGTTCGATCATCGAGTGCTCGATCAGGCCACCGGCGACATCGCCGACACGGCGCGCCGCACGGGTGCTCTAATTCGCGGTCCCATTCCCCTGCCGACGCGCATTGAGAAGTTCACCGTCAACCGCTCGCCGCACGTCGACAAGAAGTCGCGCGAGCAGTTCGAGGTGAGGACATACAAAAGGCTGCTCGACATCGTGCAGCCCACTCCGCAGACGGTCGATGCGTTGATGAAGCTCGACCTTGCTGCGGGCGTCGACGTGGAGATCAAACTGGCTTAAGCGCCGGCGCGCACCCTTGGGTGCGCCACACGGAGGATACCGCGGAGCTTTGCTCCGGCTGCGTCCCCGCCGCTCCTTGACCGGAGCACTAGCCCAGGCGGGGCACGCGGGATTTTTGGACGGGCTACACGCCCCTGGGATTCACTCAGGGGCCTCTGTGAAGGAGCAATGGTCATGCGCACCGGCGTGATCGCGAAGAAAGTGGGAATGACCCGCCTGTTCCAGGCGGACGGCCGGCATGTGCCCGTGACCGTCCTGCAGCTGGACGGAGTGCAGGTCGTCGGCCGCCGCGAGCAGGATCGCGACGGCTATACGGCGCTGCAGCTCGGCGCCGGCAATGCTAAGGCGAAGAACATCGCCAAGCCGCAGCGCTCCGCGTTCGGCAAAGCCAAGGTCGAGCCGAAAGCGAAGGTAGTCGAGTTCCGGGTCGCCGAAGATGCGCTGCTCGATGTCGGAGCGACGATCAGCGCCGACCATTTCGTCGCCGGCCAGCTGGTCGATGTTTCCGGTGTCACTCAGGGCAAAGGCTTCGCCGGAGCAATGAAGCGCTGGGGCTTCAAGGGTCTTCGCGCGACCCACGGCGTTTCCGTGTCGCACCGCTCGCACGGTTCGACCGGCCAGCGCCAGGACCCCGGCAAGGTCTTCAAGAACAAGAAGATGGCCGGCCACATGGGCGCACGGACCCGGACTCAGCAGAATCTCGAGGTCGTTCGCACCGATCCTGCGCGCGGCCTTCTGTTCATCAAGGGCTCGGTCCCCGGCCACAAGGGCAGCTGGCTGGCCATCCATGACGCGATCAAGGTCGAGCGCCACGACGACGTTCCGTACCCGGCCGGCCTGTTCGAGCCGAAGAAGGCCGAAGCCGCGCAGGAGGAGCATGCTCCGGCGGGCCTCGTCGAGGAGGGCGCAGTCCACGAGATGCCGGCGCTTCCGAGCGATGCGGAGGTCGCGGCCATCGCCGCCGAGCAGGAAGCCCATGCTGCGGCGGAAGCTGCCGCCGAGGAAGCGGCTGCCGAAGGCAAGGCAGGCGAGACTCCTGCCGAAGAAGCGAAGTCCGACGACACGGCCGACAAGCCGGCCTCGGGCGACGAGAGCAAGGAAAGCTAAGATGAAGGTCAAGGTCCAGAACCTCGACAGCGGCAAGGGCGGGGACATCGAGCTCAACGATGCCATCTTCGGCGTCGAGCCGCGTCCCGACATCCTTCACCGGGTGGTGACGTGGCAGCTCACCAACCGCCGCGCTCCGGCGCGTGCGGCGCGCGAGCGCAGCGAGGTCAATCGCACTGGCAAGAAGTGGGGCCGCCAGAAGGGCGGAGGAACGGCACGCCACGGCGACCGCCGCGCCCCGATCTTCGTCGGCGGCGGCAAGGCGCACGGGCCGCGCGCTCGGCAGTTCACCTCGAGCCTCAACAAGAAGATCCGAGCTCTCGGGCTGAAGATGGCATTGTCATCCAAGGCGCTGGGCGGACAGCTGATCGTAGTCGACAATCTCGACCTGCCCGACGGCAAGACCAAGGAGCTGAAGAGCAGGCTTGGCAATCTTGGCCTCGGGAAAACCGCGCTGGTCATCGATGGTGACGCGCTCAACGTCGGCTTCGCCCGCGCCTCGTCGAACCTCGAGGCGATCGATCTCATGCCGGCGATCGGAGCCAATGTGTACGACATCATGCGCCACGAGACGCTGGTCCTGACCCGCGCCGCGGTCGAGAAGCTGGAGGCCCGTTTCAATGGCTAAGAAGAAGCAGGTCCAGGCGAACGCTGGTCATTACGACGTCGTCCTGGCGCCGCACATCACCGAGAAGTCGACGATGCTGTCGGAGCACAATGCGGTCGTGTTCAGGGTCGCGTCGGGAGCCTCGAAGCCTCAGATCAAGGAAGCGGTCGAGGCGCTGTTCAACGTCACCGTGACGGGCGTCAACACGATTGTCACCAAGGGCAAGAGCAAGCGCTGGAAAGGCAAGCCGTACCAGCGGTCGGACTTCAAGAAAGCGATCGTGACCCTCGCCGAGGGCGAGATGATCGACGTGACGAGCGGAATCTAGATCATGGCACTCAAGCAATATAAGCCGACCTCGCCCGCCCGCCGCGGTTTGATCCTCGTCGACCGGGCAGCTCTGTGGAAGGGCAAGCCGGTCAAGAAGCTGACCGAGGGCAAGAACAAGACCGGCGGCCGCAACAACAAGGGCCACGTGACGTCGCGCGGGATCGGCGGCGGCCACAAGCAGCGCTACCGCTATGTCGACTTCAAGCGGCGCACCTGGGACGTTCCCGCGACTGTCGAGCGGATCGAGTACGACCCGAACCGGTCGGCGTTCATCGCGCTCATCACCTACGAAGGGGGCGAGCAGGCGTACATCATCGCTCCGCAGCGGCTCGCCCCGGGCGACAAAGTCGTCGCCGGCAAGAAGGTCGATGTGAAGCCCGGCAATGCGATGGAGGTCGGCCAGATGCCGGTCGGAACCATCGTCCACAACGTCGAGCTGAAGCCCGGGAAGGGCGGCCAGATCGCCCGTGCGGCAGGCACCTATGTGCAGGTTGTCGGGCGCGACAGGGGCATGGTCATCGTCAGACTGAATTCAGGCGAGCAGCGCTACGTCCGGTCGGACTGCATGGCGACGGTCGGCGCCGTGTCCAACCCGGACAATGCAAACCAGACTCTCGCTAAGGCGGGCCGCACGCGCTGGCTGGGCAAGCGCCCGCTGACCCGCGGCGTCGCCAAGAACCCGGTCGACCACCCGCACGGCGGTGGCGAGGGCCGGACCTCGGGCGGCCGTCACCCGGTCACTCCGTGGGGCAAACCGACGAAGGGCGCACGCACTCGTAGCAACAAGTCGACCGACAAGTTCATCATCCGGTCGCGTCACGCGAAGAAGAAGGGTTAAATCATGGCCCGTTCCGTCTGGAAAGGCCCGTTCGTCGAGCTTTCGCTTATGAAGAAAGCGGAAGCTGCGCAGGACAAGGGTGGGCGCACGCCGATCAAGACCTGGTCGAGGCGTTCGACGATTCTGCCGCAGTTCGTCGGCCTCACCTTCAATGTCTACAACGGCCGCAAGTTCGTGCCGGTGTCGGTCAACGAGGACATGGTGGGAATGAAGCTCGGCGAGTTCGCGCCGACTCGCACCTTCCACGGCCACGCGTCCGACAAGAAGGGCAAGCGCTGATGGGCAAGCAAGCATCTCCGCGCAGGGTCGGCGAGAAGGAAGCGCTTGCGGTCGGGACCGCGATCCGCGGCTCGGCTCAGAAGCTCAACCTGGTTGCCGGATTGATCCGGGGCCGAAAGGTCGAGGAGGCGATGAACATCCTCAAATTCTCCCCCAAGGGAATGGCCGAGGATGTTCGCAAGGTGTTGGCATCCGCGGTCGCCAACGCAGAGAACAATCACAACCTCGATGTCGATGCGCTGGTCGTCGCCGAGGCGAGTGTCGGCAAGTCGCTGTCGATGAAGAGGTTCATGACGCGAGCGCGCGGCCGTTCGGCGCGGATCGTAAAGCCCTTCAGCCGCCTTCGAGTAGTCGTCCGCGAGCAGGAAGAAGCGTAATATGGGTCACAAATCCTCACCTATCGGGCTTCGCCTGCAGATCAACCGAACCTGGGACAGCCGCTGGTTCGCGGAAGGCCAGGAATATGGGCGGCTTCTGCTCGAGGACCTCAAGATTCGCCGCTACATCATCGAGCTTCTGCCGCAAGCGGCGATCTCGAAGGTGGTGATCGAGCGTCCGGCGAAAATCTGCCGGATCTCGATCTATGCGGCTCGCCCGGGCGTGATCATCGGCAAGAAGGGCGTCGACATCGAGAAGCTTCGCAAGAAGCTGTCGTCGATGACCTCGAGCGACGTCAGCCTCAACATCGTCGAGATCCGCAAGCCCGAAGTCGACGCGAAGCTCGTCGCCCAGGGCGTTGCCGACCAGCTCGAGCGCCGGATCGCCTTCCGCCGGGCAATGAAGCGCGCGGTTCAGTCGGCTCTTCGGCTCGGTGCCGAGGGGATCCGGATTACCTGCGCAGGCCGTCTCGGCGGTGCCGAGATCGCCCGGACCGAATGGTACCGCGAGGGCCGCGTTCCGCTGCACACGCTGCGCGGCAACGTCGATTATGCCGAGGCCGAGGCCCACACCGCCTACGGCGTTTGCGGAGTCAAAGTCTGGATCTTCAAGGGCGAGATTTTTGCCCACGACCCGACGGCGCAGGATCGGCTGATGATGGACGCCCAGACCTCCGGGGTTCGCCCGGCCCGCGAAGACCGCGGTCGCTAGGGCCTTAGGAAAAAAGAGATGCTGCAACCGAAGCGCACCAAATTCCGCAAGGCCTTCAAGGGCCGGATCCACGGCGATGCCAAGGGCGGGACCGAGCTCAACTTCGGCGCCTACGGCCTCAAGGCCATGGAGCCGGAGCGGATCACTGCGCGCCAGATCGAGGCGGCTCGCCGGGCGATCCAGCGCCACATCAAGCGCCAGGGCCGTCTCTGGATCCGAATCTTTCCGGACGTTCCGGTCAGCTCGAAGCCGGCCGAAGTCCGGATGGGCTCGGGCAAGGGCAGTCCCGAATTCTGGGTCGCTCGGGTGAAGCCGGGCCGGATCCTGTTCGAGCTCGATGGCATTCCCGGTCCGCTCGCCAGAACTGCGTTCGAGCGCGCTGCCGAGAAGCTTCCGATCAAGACCAAGGTCGTCGCCCGGCTTGGCGAGACCCTGGTCGAGGAGGACCGTTAAAAATGGCCGCGATCGACGATCTCAAGCTCAAGACCGACGACCAGCTGCAAGAGCAGCTGCTCGAGTTGAAGCGCGAGCAGTTCAACCTTCGCTTCCAGTCGGCGACCAACCAGCTCGAAAAGCCGTCGCGCGTGACGGAGGTCCGAAGGACCATCGCTCGCATCAAGACGGTTCAGAACCAGCGCGCCCGGCAGCAGGCCGAGAAGGCGTAAGGAGAGTTTAGACGATGCCCAAGCGCGTCCTCATCGGCACTGTGGTGTCAGACAAGGGTGACAAGACCGTCACCGTCCGCGTAGAGCGCCGGGTCAAGCACCCGCTGTACGGCAAGATTATCCGGCGGTCGAAGAAGTATCACGCTCACGATGCGGACAATGTTTTCCGCATCGGCGAGCTGGTGCGCATCGAGGAATGCGCTCCGATTTCGAAGCACAAGTCGTGGACCGTGATCGAGCGGATCGGCACCGCCAAGGCGGCCGTGATCGACATCGACGAGCCGGAAGTCGTTGCTCCTCCGGCCGAGGAGCCGGCGAAGGAAAAGGCCGAAAAGAAGCCGGCCAAGGCTTCGAAGGGCAAGAGCAAGGCCAAGGCCGAAGACGTCGCGGAATCGGACGCTTGAGAGATATTGAGAGGATAAGGGTCGAACAATGATCCAGATGCAGTCCAACCTGGACGTCGCCGACAACAGCGGCGCGAAGCGCGTCCAGTGCATCAAGGTGCTGGGCGGCTCCAAGCGCCGGGTCGCTGGCGTTGGCGACATCATCGTCGTTTCCGTCAAGGAAGCGGCGCCGCGCGGCCGGGTGAAAAAGGGCGACGTTCACCGCGCGGTGATCGTTCGCACCGCGAAGGACATCCGCCGTCCCGACGGGTCGGTTATCCGGTTCGATTCCAATGCGGCGGTGCTGGTCAACAAGGCGGACGAGCCGATCGGAACCCGAATTTTCGGCCCGGTGGTTCGCGAGCTTCGGGCGAAGAAGCACATGAAGATCATCTCTCTCGCGCCGGAGGTGCTGTAATGGCCCAGAAGATCCGCAAGGGCGACACGGTCGTGATTATGGCCGGCAAGGACAAGGGCAAGACCGGAGAGGTCACCCGGGTAATCCCGAAGGACGACAAGGTCGTCGTGTCGGGAGTGAACGTCCACGTTCGCCATCGCAAGCCGTCGCAGGTGAATCCGCAGGGCGGGCTCGAGCGCAGGGAAGCGCCGCTGCACGTGTCGAACGTCGCCCTCGCCGACCCGAAAAGCGGTGAGCCGACGCGCGTCCGCTTCGAAGTCAGGGACGGCAAGAAGGTCCGAGTGGCGGCAAAGTCCGGAGAGCTGATCAATGGCTGACGACGAAAAGAAGGTCGAAGAGGCCGAGCAGGCTGAAATGACCGACACCACGGAAAAGGCCGCGAAGGCGGAGAAGCCGGAGAAGGCTGAAATGACCGACACCACGGAAAAGGCCGCGAAGTCGGAGAAGCCGGAGAAGGCCGAAAAGCCGGAGCAGGCGGAGAAGAAGGGCCCGAAGGCAGCAAAGCCGGATTCCTCCTACACCCCGCGGCTGAAGTCCGATTATGAGCAGCGCATCGTCCCGGCGATGACCGAGAAGTTCGGTTACAAGAACCGGCTCGAGGTCCCGCGCCTGGACAAGATCGTCATCAACATGGGCGTCGGCGAGGCGACCCAGGACAAGAAGAAGGTCGAATTGGCTGCCTCCGAGATGGAGGCGATCGCGGGCCAGAAGCCGGTCATCACCAAGGCGAAGAAGTCGATCGCGCAGTTCAAGCTTCGCGAAGGCATGCCGATCGGCTGCAAGGTCACGCTGCGGCGCGACCGGATGTACGAGTTTCTCGACCGGCTGGTCACCATCGCGCTTCCGCGCGTGCGCGATTTCCGGGGGCTCAACCCGCGCTCGTTCGACGGCCATGGCAATTACGCGATGGGCCTGAAGGAGCAGATCGTTTTTCCCGAGATCAATTACGACCAGATCGACAAGGTCCGGGGCATGGACGTCATCATCACCACAACCGCGAAGACGGACGAGGAGGCGCGCGAATTGCTGCGCCTGCTCAACTTCCCGTTCCCAGCGGAAGAAGAGGAAAAGCAGGCCGCTTGAGGCGGGCTGCGTGAGGAGAAGAACTTAAGTCATGGCGAAACTGAGTTCGATCAACAAGAACGAGCGTCGCAAGAAGCTCGTCCAGAAATATGCGTCGAAGTACGAGAAGCTGAAAAGCATCGCGAACGACGAGTCGAAGGACGAGACCGAGCGGCTGATGGCTCGGCTGAAGATGGCCGAAATTCCGCGCAACGCGAACCCGACTCGCGTCCGCAACCGCTGCGAGCTGACCGGCCGCAGCCGAGCTTATTATCGCAAGTTCCGCCTGTCGCGGATCATGCTCAGGGAGCTGGCCAACAAAGGCCTGATCCCGGGCGTCACAAAGTCGAGCTGGTAGGGAGGATCACCAATGTCGATGACCGATCCTCTGGGTGATCTGCTCACCCGAATCCGCAACGGCCAGCAGGCCCGGAAGGACTCCGTCCTTACTCCGGCGTCGAAGCTGCGCTCTTATGTCCTCGATGTGCTTCAGCGCGAGGGCTACATCCGCGGCTATAGCGAAGAGCAGCTCGCCGGGCAGAAGGGCCTGCGAATCGAGCTCAAATATTTCGAAGGCCAGCCGGCAATCCAGCATCTGGCGCGCGTGTCGAAACCGGGCCGCCGGGTCTATTCTGGCGCGCAGGACCTGCCGCGGATCCGCAACGGGCTTGGCACGGTGATCGTGTCGACGCCGCGAGGCGTGCTGTCCGATGCCGAGGCTCGGGACCAGAACGTCGGCGGCGAAGTCCTGGCGGAGGTGTTCTAGAATGTCTCGTATCGGAAAACGTCCGGTCCCGCTGCCGGCTGGAGTGACGGCCACGACCGAGGGCCAGACCCTGTCGGTCAGGGGACCGAAGGGCGAGCTGCAGCTGCAGATGCGCGAAGAGATCTCCTATGAGATCGGCGACGACGGAATCCTGGTGAAGCCGGCCAACGACACCAAGCAGGCGCGGGCCTTCTGGGGCATGCAGCGGACGTTGGTGGACAACCTCGTCATCGGTGTCACCGAGGGCTTCAGCAAGGTGCTGGAGATCAGCGGCGTCGGCTATCGAGCGGCGGCCCAGGGGCGTAACCTGCGCCTTCAGCTCGGCTACAGCCACGACGTGAATTTCCCGGTTCCGGAGGGCGTCGAGGTCAAGACTCCCGACCCCAATACGGTCGAGATCAGTGGCATGGACAAGCAGCAGGTGGGCCAGGTCGCGGCCGAAATCCGCCGCTGGCGCAAGCCCGAGCCGTACAAGGGCAAGGGCATCAAGTATCGCGGCGAGTATGTTTTCCGCAAAGAAGGCAAGAAGAAGTAGCCATGGCGAATCTTTCTCTTTTCGACCGCCGCCGCCAGCGAGTGCGCACTGCGCTCCGCAAAGTGTCGTCGGGCAAGCCGCGCCTGTCGGTCCACCGCTCGGGCAAGCACATCTATGCCCAGGTGATCGACGATTCCGCCGGCAAGACGCTGGCTGCCGCTTCGACGCTCGATTCGGAGCTGAAGGGCAAGGCGAATGCGACCCGCGAGGGCGCCGCTGCCGTCGGCAAAGCGATCGCCGAGCGAGCGAAGAAGGCGGGCGTTTCCGCTGTCGTGTTCGATCGCGGCGGCTTTCTGTTTCATGGCCGCGTCAAGGCGTTGGCCGATGCCGCGCGCGAAGGCGGACTGGAGTTTTAGATGGTTGAAGAGAACGAAAAGCCGGAGGTCACCGACGAGGGCGCCGAGCACGCGCAGACCGAAGTCCCTGCCAACGAGGTCGCCGAGAAGGGCGTAGCGCAGGCGCAGACCGAAGTCCCCGCCAAGGAGGACGTGGTCATCGCGACCGAGGGTACGGCTGAACCCGCGCCTCAAGCGCCGCCCGAGCAGCAGCAACAG
>JBPCOC010000051.1:0-24907 GCA_051000635.1 Sphingomicrobium sp.
CTTCAGGTTCGCGAATAAATCTCCGCTTTCGGGATAGCTAAGCAATAGGCTCAGAGACTCGGGCGTGGTCAGAAGGATATGCGGCGGCCGAACCCGCTGCCGCGCCTTGCGATCGGACGACGTGTCGCCGCTTCGCGTCTCGACCCGGATGTCGAGGCCCATCTCCGAGATCGGGCCGAGCAGATTGCGCTGGACGTCGACCCCGAGCGCCTTGAGCGGCGACACGTAAAGCGTGTGAAGCCCATCGCTCGGCCGCTCGATGAGGTCGCAGATCGTCGGCAGGAAGCCTGCGAGGGTTTTTCCCGAACCGGTGGCCGCGACCAGCAGAGCATCGCCTCCGCGCCGGGCGATGCCGAGCATCTCGAGCTGGTGCCGTCGCGCCCGCCACCCCCGTGTCGCGAACCATTGCTCGACCTGTTTAGGAAGCCCGGACCCGGTCAGAGGTCGTCAGTCCCCTCGCGGCGGCGGACCTCTTCCTCCTCGTAGAGTTCGTGCGTTGCCCGCTCCGCCCGCGCGTCGCCTCGCGGAGTCCGCCGTCGCCAGGCCCAGAACGCGAGCCAGACGAGCAGGATCAGGAGGATCACCGGCCCGATCACATCCATGATCCACCACCAAAATTCGTCCATTGAAGCTATCCTCCGCTTGTGCCGGGAACTTGGTCCCGTTTTGACTACTATAGCTCGCAATGGCGCGTCTGGGTTCCTGGATCGAGGTATTTCCGCACGGTATCTATGTGCGCCCTGCGGACGCGTGGGTCGACCCGTCGCAGCCGAAAGACCGGGCGCTGGTCACCCACGGCCATTCCGATCACGCGCGCGGCGGGCACGGGGCGGTGCTTGCGACTCCCGAGACCCTGGCGATCATGGAGCTTCGCTATGGCGTCAAGAACGGGCAGCCGGTTGACTATGGCGAGTCGCTCAAGGTGGGGAAGGTCGATGTCAGCTTCGTTCCGGCGGGGCATGTCCTCGGATCGGCGCAGATCGTGCTCGAGCATTCGGGCGAACGGGTCGTCGTCTCGGGCGACTACAAGAGGCGCGAGGACCCCACCTGCGACGAATTCGTGCCGGTTCCGTGCGACGTCTTCATCACCGAAGCGACCTTCGGGCTACCGGTGTTTCGCCATCCCGACACCGGCGGCGAGATCGACCGGCTGCTCCACCGGCTGCATGTCGACCCGGCGCGGTGCGTGCTGGTCGGCGCCTATGCGCTCGGCAAGGCGCAGCGGGTGATCGCCGAACTGCGCCGCCGCGGTCATCACGAACCGATCTACATCCACGGCGCCCTGGAGCGGATGTGCGCGCTTTATGAGGAGCATGGCGTCGGACTCGGTGAGCTTCGGCAGGCGACTGGCGCGACCAAGGACGAGCTGAAGGGCAGGATCGTCGTCGCCCCGCCCGGTGCACTCAACGACCGCTGGTCGAGGCGCCTGCCCGACCCGGTGACGGCGATGGCGTCGGGCTGGATGCGGATACGCCAGCGTGCACGGCAGTCGAACGTCGAGCTTCCGCTGGTCATCTCCGACCATGCCGACTGGGACGAGCTCACCTGCACGATCCGCGAGGTCGCGCCCAGCGAAGTGTGGATAACCCACGGCCGCGAGGAGGCGCTCAAGCATTGGTGCACGACCCACCAGATCAAGGCGCGCGAATTGAACCTCGTCGGCTATGAGGATGAGGACGAGGAGGAGTGAAGATGCGGACTGCTGTCTTCGCGCTTCTGACCGCATCCCTGTTGGCAGCCTGCGGCCCCGGCGGTCAGATCGAAAGTGGCGATTCGGAACGGGCGGATCAGCCAGTGTCGATGGCCGCTTCGGAGAATGAGGCGACGTCACCGCCGGCCGGGAACGCGCCGTCCGACAATCGGAGTCGCTTCACGTCGATTGAAGACTCGCGGTGCCGGCTGCTCGAAGAAAATGTGGAAGAGGGCGGCTATTGGCGGCGGCTGTGCCCCGGGCATGCCGGCTATACCCTCGAGCGGAGTGAAAGCGACTTGCGTCAGGACCTCGTTGTCATATCGCCGGACGGAAGCCGGACGCAGCTGCGATTGTCGTCCATCGTTGCTCGCGGGGCGTTCAACAGCCTCGGCGACACAGTCGAGTGGCGGGGCCGCGATCCTGCAGATCCGGAGGCGATGATCGTCCGGATGGACGTCGCCCACGGTTCCGAGCCCGAAAAGCCTGACATCAGCAACCTCGTTGTCGTCCGGCTGACCGGGCCGGTCTGCCCCGTTGCAATCGTTCCACCCGCGCCCGGCCAGAACGAAAGCGCGCGCACCATCGCCGATGGGGTCGCCGTCAGCTGCCTGGAACCGGAGCGGGGCTAGGCTAGTGCGCCAGCTCGGTGCGCGTAACGTCCGATTGCCCAAGCTGCTTATCGAGCAGCGCAACCAGCCGCTCTAGCGCGGCCTCGTCTTTCGCTTCGGCGCGGGCGACGAGCACGTCCTGCGTGTTCGATGCCCGCAACAGCCACCAGCCGTCCGGCGTGTTGACCCGCGCACCGTCGGTCGAAATCACGTTAGCGCCTTCGGCCGAAAGACGCTGGAGGACCTCCTCGACGACCGCGAACTTTCGGCTCGCCTCGACCGGGAAGCGCAGCTCGGGCGTGGCCACCGATTTGGGCATTTCGTCCATCAGCTCGGTCAGGCTCTTGCCCGATTCGCCGATCGCCTCGATCAGTCGCACCGCCGCATAGAGCGCGTCGTCGAAGCCGTACCAGCGGTGCTGGAAGAAGATATGGCCGCTCATCTCGCCGGCAATGGGCGCGCCGGTCTCCTTCATCTTTGACTTGATGAGGCTGTGGCCGGTCTTCCACATCAAGGGCTTGCCGCCGAGCTCGGCGATCCGATCGAACAGGATCTGGCTCGCCTTGACGTCGGCAATGATCGTCGAGCCGGGGCACTCCTTGAGCACTGCCTCGGCAAGGATCATCATGATCTGGTCGCCCCAGATGACCCGGCCCTTGCCGTCGACCGCACCGATCCGGTCGGCATCGCCGTCGAAGGCGAAGCCCATGTCCAGATCGTTCTCGCGAACCAGAGTCTTGAGGTCGGACAGGTTCGCCTCGACGGTCGGGTCGGGGTGATGGTTCGGGAACGTCCCGTCGATCGTCGTGTGGATTGCGAAATGCTCTCCCGGAAGGCGCTCGACGAGCTTTTCCACAGCAACGCCGGCAGCGCCGTTCCCCGGGTCCCAGCCGATCCGGTAGCCCTTGCCGCTGAAGTCTTCGACTAGCCGGTCGACATAGGAGTCGAGCACGTCCTGTCGCTCGACCTTGCCGTCGCCTTCGCTCCACTCGCCCGATTGCGCGCGGCGGCCGAGCTTCTGGATCTCCTCGCCGAAGACCGAGCGGCCATTCAGGAGCAGCTTGAAGCCATTGTAGTCGGCCGGGTTGTGGCTTCCGGTCACCTGGATCCCGCCGTCGACGCCGAGCGTCGCGGCGGCGAAGTAGAGCATGGGGCTTGGGCCCACTCCGATTCTAACGACGTCGAGCCCGCCTTCGGTCAGGCCGGCGACGAGCGCGTCCTCGAGCTCGGGCGAGTGCAGCCGGCCGTCGCGGGCGACGGCGATGCGACTTGCACCCTCATCGCGTGCAAGCGAGGCATAGGCCCGGCCAAGCGCGTAGGCGTCTTGCCTGTGGAGCGTTTTTCCGACGATTCCGCGAACGTCATATTCGCGGAGGATTGAAGGATCGAAGACGTGGGTCATTACGCTGCCGAACGTAGTAGCAGCGTGATTGTTCAGCCGGCCGCTGCGAGCTTCTGTTCCGGCTCGGCGCCGGGGACGCCAAGGCCGGAAATCATCTCGCGAAGCTCCTGGCGTGCGGTAATGTGGCCGATGCCGACCTCGCCGAGATGTTCGAAGTCGAGTAGAGTCAGGCCCTTCGGGAAAAGTTCGCGGTAGATCACCCGCTCGCCCAGTCCCGGAATGACCCGGAAGCCGACGCGCCTGGCAAGCTCGTCGAGCGCCGCCCCGACCCGGCGCAGATTGTGCGAATCGATGTGCTGGAGACGATTGCGCAAGACCACCCAGTCGACGCTCTTGCCGGTCGTCTTCGCCCGCTGCGTTCGGCTGTTCCAGATCAGCTCGGCATAGAAGCTGGGTTTCGTCACCTTGAAATTCTCGGGGTGAACCTGGCCGATGAGGTCGAGATCGACGAAACTGTCGTTCATCGGGGTCACCAGAGTGTCGGCCTTCAGGATCGCCTCGCGGGCAAGGGCGTCGTCGCGGCCGGGCGTGTCGATCACCAGGACGTCGGCATTTTCCGACAGCCGAGCGATCGCTTCCTCGAGCGAAACGCCCTCGTCGAGCACTTCATAGGCGGCTTTGGGCAAGTCCTTGTCGAGCCGTCGAATGGTCGCATCGCGATTCTCGAGATAGCGGGTCATCGTCCGCTGGCGGCTGTCGAGGTCAAGCGCTCCGACGCGCTGCCCGGTCGCGGCGAGCGCGATAGCGGTGTGGACGGCTGTCGTCGATTTTCCGGTGCCGCCCTTTTCGTTGGCGAATACTAGGAAGTGCGGCTGGCCCATCCCCGGCCCCCTTGAATTTGACCCCCCGCGCGTCGAGAAGCGCGGCCCACGCGTGCAGCTTACCGGAGGCGAATCCGCGGTGCAAACAATCCGTGAGCACAAACAGCTCGGAAGCGCGCTCGTCGCGCTGCGCGCCGGAGGAATGCGGGTCGCGCTGGTCCCGACCATGGGCGCGGTCCATGCCGGGCACGTCGCCCTGGTCGAGGAGGCGCGCCGCCAGGCCGACCGCGTGGTCGCAAGCCTTTTCGTGAACCCGCTCCAGTTCGGCGAGGGCGAGGACATCGACCGCTATCCGCGGCAGGAAAAGGAGGACGCGCGCGCTCTCGATCGCGCCGGCTGCGACCTTCTCTGGATTCCCACGACCGAGCAGATGTACCCGGCCGGCTTTTCGACGACAGTGTCCGTGCCGGGACCAAGCTCCCGGTGGGAAGGCGAGTTTCGCCCCGGCCATTTCGACGGCGTCGCAACAGTCGTGACCAAGCTGCTCAATGCGGTCAGGCCGGACGTCGCGCTGTTCGGCGAGAAGGATTTCCAGCAGCTGGCGGTGATCCGCCGGCTCGCGATCGACCTCAATCTCGGCACCAACATCATCGGCGTTCCGACCATTCGCGACGAAGACGGGCTCGCGCTGTCGTCGCGCAACGCTTATTTGTCCGATGACGAGCGCGCCCGCGCCGCCGCCCTTCCCGACGCCTTGCATTCAGCGGCCGACGCAATCGAAGCCGGTGAGCCGGTCGACGCCGCCCTCGACGAGGCGAGGCGCGGCCTCGCCGATGCCGGATTTGCACCGGTCGATTATGTCGCGCTCGTCGATGCCGCGACCCTTGAGCCGCTCGGTGAGCCCGCGGGCAGGATGCGGCTGATCGCCGCAGCAACGATGGGATCGACCCGCCTTATCGACAACGTCCCGGTCGAGCCCCCGTCCTAGGGTCACGGCCGCGTTAACCATTTCTTCGCATTCCACGGCCGAAAGTGCCTCGCAACGAAGAAATGGGGGAGTGGGCCGTCATGGCGATTAGTGAAAAAGCGCAGGAGTTCCTGATCCGAAGCCGGATCGCGGATGCGGAGCGCGGCGATGTCGATGCGCTGTTCGATCTGGGGGTCAGCTATTCGACCGGCCGCGGCGGCGCTCCGGTTGATCTGGTAGAGGCGCACAAATGGTTCAATCTCGCCGCGCTTTCGGGCTGCACTCGCGGGCAGGCGTGCCGGGCCGAGATCGCCGTCGAGATGACCGCTCGCGAGATCGCCGAGGCGCAACGTCAGGCGCGCTCCTGGCTCGGCACGACTCAGCAGCGCTACGCCGCCTGAAGTCTATCGGATAATCGTTTTCACCCTTGGGCCGGCGACAACGACCGACGGCCCGATGCGCACCGATCCGGGGCGCTCCTTGCCCCAGCTGAGCATTGTGATTCGGTGCGGCACGACACCCTGAAGCACCAGAAAATCGCGAACCGTGTGCGCTCGCCGGTCGCCGATCGCCAACGCATAGTCGCGCGTGTCGCGCTCGTCGCCATGACCCTCGAGCCGGATGCTGACCATCGGATTTGCCAGCAGCCAGCGGGCCTGCGCAGTCAGTCTCGCGATCGCATTGCCGTCGAGCGTGTGGCCGCGCCGCGAGAAATAGACGGTGTCGCTGCCGGCCTTCACGACCAGATCTGCCTGCAGCGCGCCCGGAGTCATCGGCATCGTCGCTGCTCGCGGCGGAGCGCCGCGATTGATCACCGGCAGCCTCGGCGGCCACAGCTGGGCCTGTGCGGACGTCGCGAACAGCGCCGCGAAAATGAGCGGGAGAATGCGGATTGTCACTGCACCCTCACTCCTGCAGCCCGGTCCAGGACGGGTCGGATGCGCCCTGCGGAGTCGGGATCGGCCCTGCATTTCCGCCACTCGCCGGAATCGTCAGAAGCACCGGACGGCCGCTCGTCTGGTCGACCCGCTGGAAAAGGATCCGTCCGCCGTCCGGGCTCCACGCCGGCTGCTCGTCCTGGGCGCCCGCCGTGACGATTCGTTCGCCTGAGCCATCCGAGTTCATGATTCCGATTCGCGCAATCGTGCCTTGGAGGTTGGTGAACGCGATTCGCTCGCCATCCGGGCTCCATACCGGAGAGCCGTACTCGCCGCGCCCGAAGCTGATTCGGCGCTGGTTGGAGCCGTCCAGGTCCATCACATAGAGCTGCGGCGCGCCCGAGCGGTCGCTGGTAAGGGCGATCCGCCTTCCATCGGGCGAATAGCTCGGGCTGGTCTCGATGGCCGGCGAAGTCGTCAGCCTCCGCGGCACTCCGCCGGATGCGTTCACGACGAAAACGTCGGTGTTGCCGGCGACCGAGATCGACAGTGCGATCTCCCGCCCGTCGGGCGAAAAGGCCGGCGCAAAGCTGTCTCCGCCAGAGGGGACGAGCGGCCGGTCCTGGTTGGTTTCGACTTCGACCACGCGGACATGGAGACGGCCGCCGCTGAAGCTGGTGTAGGCGATCCGGTCGGATGTTGGAGACCAGCGCGGGGTCAGAACCGTGGCGTCGCCCTGCGTCAGATAGCCGTGGTTGGCTCCGTCGAAATCCATCACCGCGAGCCGCTTGACGAGCGTCTCGTCCCGCCCGCTCTGGGCGACGTAGGCGATCCGGCTGTCGAACAAAGGCGGCCTGCCGGTCACCTCCGTGTAGGCGGCATCCGCGCAACGATGGGCGGCTCGGCGCCATTCCGTCGGCCTCACCGCGAAGCCTTGCCGCGCGAGCTCGCGGCCGGACTGCACGTCATAGACATAGCAGCCGATGGTCAGCCGCCCGTCTGAGCGGGCACTGACGAATCCCGAAAGCAGAAGCTTCGCTCCGGCCGAGCGCCATTGCGGAAAGCCCGGCGCAGTGACTTCGGGCAGAGACGGGATCCGGATGTTCTTCACGTCGGCGACGATGAACCTGTTGGTCGACTTCAGGTCCGCGGAGATGAGATCGGCGATCTGGTTGGCGATCGACCAGGTGTTCCCAGCGTCGGTTTCGACGTTCTTCGCGGTGGCGAGAACCGGAACGGCAATCACCACGGCTCGTGCGTTGCCCGGATCCGGAGCGGAGCGCACCTGAGCGGCCGCCGCGCCGGAGACGAGAACAAGCGCCGAAAAAGCGAAAGGGCAAAAGCCGAGTTTACGAGTTCGAGGCTTCATCGGCTCCCTTGGAGGCTATGCGTTCAAAACGCTCGACCCACTCGCGCGGCTGACGCTTCGGCTTGTGGTCGGAGGTGAGGAAGGCGGCAGTGACCATCGCTTCGGCTATTAGTTCGGCCCCGCGCATGACTCGCTGATGAATGGTGATGGAGACGGCGCGAACCGCCTCCACCGTGCTGATGACGACGAGGTCGTCGCCGAGATGGGCCGGCCTGCGAAATTTGATCGCGACCTCTGCGACCGCATAGGCGTTTCCGCTCGATTCGAGCTCGGCGAACTGGTCGACTCCGGCCGCCCGGATCATGTCGGAGCGCGCCCGCTCAATGAACTTCAGATAATTGGCGTAAAAGACGATTCCGGCGGCGTCGGTGTCCTCGAAATAGACGGTCAGCGCGAAGTGATGCTCGCGGCCCCCGTTTGCCCGATCCACGAAGCCGCCGCGGTAGGGCTGGTCGAACTCACTCACTGGCTGGTGGTTTCCTAGTCAGCTGCTCGATTTGCCGGATAAGGTCGCCCTGGGCGATCGACATGTCGGCAAGGTGCATCCCCCAGCCCGGAATGAACATGCCGAGCATCCCGACCTCGCCGCCGATCTGGTTGGTGCGCTTGCCGCCGGGGTTCTGGATCGTCCGCACCGACAGATAGCCAAGTGGTCCCACGTTGATGCAGCGTGCGGCGACCAGGTCTTCGGTGCGGACGTACGGCGTCGGCGGAGGGCCCTCGCTCGACCAGCGGATCGGCCCGCCGGGGATGGGGTAGGTCGAGCGCGTGTACCAATAGCTGTCCAGCCGTTCCCAGTTCGTCGATCCGGGCCGGGCGGGATTGGTGCAGCCGACCGTCATTCCCGGAGCGGCCGCCCAGCCGAACATCGCGCGTTCGGGCGGCGCGTTGTTCTCGCGGAAGCTCACCCAGCTCATCGCGCAGCCCCGTTCGGTCTCCGACGCGCACAGCGGCGTGGACTTGAACGTGCCGCCGACGCGCTTACCCTGCGGAACATAGAGGTTGAAGCCGGGGATGATCGCCCGCACCATCTGCTTTGCGATCGGCTTGCCCTCGATCTCTCCCTTGATCAGCTCCTGGAGCATAAGCGCGCCCTGGCTGTGGCCGATCAGCACGAACGGCCGGCCCTGGTTGTGGTTGGCAAGATAGGTGCGCCAGGCAATTGCGATGTCGGAATAGGCAAGCTGTGCCGGCCGGCGGACATCGGTGCCGACCGCAGCCGCGGCGACGGCTCCCAGAGTCATCTGCCGGTAGATGGGAGCGAATGGCCGGCACACCGACGCGAAGCGCGCGAATTGCGCCTGGGTCGCGCCGACTTCTTCCCTGGTCGCGAGATCGCTGTTGAGACCCTTGTCGCTCGACACCGTCGGATAGATGTAGAAGCAGTCGACCGGCGGCTCCTTCGCCACGCGGCTGAGGCCGGTGGAGCCGTAGCCGCTGGCGCTGAGCGCGGTGGTGGCAAGCGGTGTCGAGCAGACGTCCTTGCGCCCGGGCAGGCACAGCCACCTTTGTGGCCGGTCGTAGTTGACCGCGGCGGGTGCGGGCTCGGCCTGGGCCACGGCCGCGGCGGCGGCGAGACTCGACAATATTCCGGAAATCACTTGGGCTCACTCTCCACATCGAACAGGCCCGACTGGCTGGTCTGGGGTGGCGTCAGGCCCAGATGCGTCCAGCCGCGGCCATTCAAGGCACGGCCCCTTGCGGTCCGGGCGATGAGGCCGAGCTGAATGAGGAACGGCTCGATCACGTCCTCGATCGTGTCCCTCGGCTCGGACAGGCCGGCGGCGAGCGTTTCGACGCCGACCGGACCGCCGCCGTAGAGGTCGGCGATCATCGTCAGATAGCGCCGGTCCATCGAGTCGAGGCCGAGCGCGTCGATCTCGAGCCGGTCGAGCGCCTTGTCGGCGACCTTTGCATCGATCGACTTGGCGCCCGACGCATGGCCGAAATCGCGCACCCGGCGAAGCAGGCGGCCGGCGATCCGCGGAGTCCCGCGCGAGCGGCGGGCGATCTCGTGCGCTCCGTCGTCGCTAATGTCGGCATTGAGCAGCCGCGCCACCCGGCGGACCACCTGCTCCAATTCCTCGACCGAGTAGAAATTGAGCCGGACCGGGATTCCGAACCGGTCGCGAAGCGGGGTCGTGAGCAGCCCCTGCCGGGTCGTCGCTCCAATCAGGGTAAAGCGCGGAAGGTCGATCCGGACCGAGCGCGCGGACGGGCCTTCGCCGATCATCAGGTCGAGCGCCCGGTCCTCCATCGCCGGATAGAGGACTTCCTCGACCGCCGGATTGAGCCGGTGGATCTCGTCGATGAACAGGACGTCGCCTTCCTCGAGGTTGGTGAGAAGCGCGGCGAGGTCGCCGGACTTGGCGATCACCGGGCCCGAGGTGGCGCGAAAACCGACGCCCATTTCGCGGGCAAGAATCCCGGCTAAGGTCGTCTTGCCGAGTCCGGGCGGACCGTGGAGCAGCACATGGTCGAGCGCCTCGCCGCGGCTCTTGGCTGCGTGGACGAACACGCGCAAATTCTCGCGCGCCGACTTCTGGCCGATGAACTCGTCGAGGGTCTTGGGGCGAAGAGCTGCGTCGGCGTCCTCGGCGGTGCGCTCGGGCGTGGTGATTCGGGCCGGGTCGGTTGCCATGTCAGTCGCGATCGGCTCTTCGGCCGTTTCGGTGCTCAAACCTGCCCCCGGCTGGTTTTGTGCGCCGAAAAGTCCCAAACGTCACACACCCATCCGCGCGCGCGAGTTGCACGCGCGCGCGAGTCCGGCTCGCGACTGTCGACCCCGCGGCTCTCGTCAATTCCGGCATTGGGCGATGATGCACAATCGGGCCGTTGTAGGACAGGACTTTCACGTTTCGCCGCGCTTGCGGGCGCCGCGCTGCCACGGCCAGCGCCCTTCGATTTCGACTTCGAGGCTGAAGCTGAGCAGGGTCCGGATCAGAACGATCCCGCCCAGAGTGATGACGCTGTCGAGGGTCGGCTCGATCGCAACCGTGTTGATGATGTCGGCTGCGACGAGGAATTCGAGCCCAAGCAGGATCGCACGGCCAAAGTCGGAACGCAGGTTGGTGAGCGCCTGGTAGAGGTCGCCGCGCCTGGCGAGATGGTAGAGGAAGATAGCAAGCGTGATGACCGCGCCGGCGGCGATGATCGCGATTCCGATCAGCTCGATGATCGCCCTGACGGTGTGCGCGGTTTCGGCGGCAAATTGTCCTAGCATCGCGGGCTACTCCGAATGATCGACATGGTCGCCGAGAATGGCCACCCAATGGTTCTTGCGCTGTTCCCAGACCGAGAAACCGGGTTCGGCGAAACAGGGGTCGTCGAAGGCGCCGAGCGGGATCGCGACGAGCCCGTCGAACTTGCCCTCGATGACATAATGGACGGTCGACCCGCAGCCCGGGCAGAAATGGTGGGTGATCCGGTTGCCGCTGTCGCCGAGATGGGACCAGCTCTTCGATTCTCCCTCGGTCGCGACCTGCTCCGCGGGCCAGCGCGCCTGGGCGCTGAACGCGCTCCCGGTTCTCTTCTTGCAGTCGAGGCAGTGACAGACGGAAACGCGCACCGGATCGCCTGACGCGGTGGCGCGAAGCTGGCCGCAGCGGCACGAGGCGGTGCGGGTCGTCACTTCGACGCCTTTCTGAGCGCCAGCCGCACCAGCGCGTCGAGGCCGGTATCCTCGCCGAGCTCGTCCTGCGCGGCATTCACTGCGGCGCTCGCTTCGGCCGGCTTGAAGCCGAGGTTAGCGAGCGCGGAGAGTGCGTCGGCGGCTGCGCCCTGGCGCGGGGCAGGGGCTGAGCCGCCAAGGCCGGCCGCGCCGAGCTTGCCCTTGAGCTCGTTGGCGATCCGCGCCGCCAGCTTGGGCCCGACGCCGTTGGCGCGGCCGATCATCGCTTTGTCGTCCTGGGCAACCGCGCGCGCCAGCTCGTCGGGCGACAGCGCCGACAGGATCGCAAGCGCCAGCCGCCCGCCGACGCCCTGGATCGAGGTGAGCGCCCGGAACGCATCGCGCTCGCCCGCCGAGCCGAAGCCGAACAGGGTCCAAGCGTCCTCGCGCACCTGAAGCTCGGTGAGGACCAGCACTTCGCCGCCGATCGGCCCCAGCGAATCGAGGCTCCGGGCGCTGCACAGCACCCGGTAGCCGACCCCGCCGACGTCGATCACCGCCGTGTCGGCAGTGGTTTCAGCGAGAATACCGGAGAGGCGGGCGATCATTTCAGCAGCAACCTACCCGTTCGTGCCGAGCGAAGTCGAGGCACGTCCTCACGCCCCTCGACTACGCTCGGGGCGAACGGGAATGGGTGGCAAGATGGTGCGCATGGGTGATTGCGACCGCCAGCGCATCGGCGGCGTCGGGGCCGGCAATCTTGGCGCCCGGGAGAAGCCGCGCGACCATCGCGTGGACCTGCGGCTTTTCGGCGCCGCCGGTGCCGACCACCGCCTTCTTCACCAACCGGGCCGCATATTCGCCGACCGCCATTCCGGACCGCGCCGCGATCATCAGCGCGACTCCGCGCGCCTGACCGAGCTTCAAAGTCGACTGCGGGTTCTTGTTGACGAACACTTCCTCGACCGCCGCGGCATCCGGCCGATGCTCGGCGAGAAGCGCTTCGAGCTGCTCACTGAGGCTCGCCAGCCGCTCGGGCAGCGGCGCCGACGGGCTGGTCTTCAGCTCGCCATTGGCGAGGTGGGACAGGCGATTGCCGTCGGCCCGAATCAGCCCCCAGCCGGTGGTGCCGAGGCCGGGATCGAGGCCCAGGATGATCATCGGCGCATGATCAGCCGAGCCGCTCCAGCTCTTCGTCGGGAACCTTTTCGTTGCCCCAGACGGTCTGCACGTCGTCGTCATCGTCGAGTGCGTCCATCAGCTCGAGCAGCTGCTGCGCGTCCTGCCCACGGACCTCGACCTCGGTTTGAGGGCGCCACGCCAAGCGCGTGCTTTCCGGTTCGCCGAGCATATCCTCGAGCGCCTTGGCGACGGTGTGGAGGTCATCGACGCTGGTCCATATCCGGTGACCGGTCTCGTCGGATTCGACATCCTCGGCACCGGCTTCGATCGCCGCTTCGAATACCTTGTCGGCACTTCCGGCCTGCGGCCCATATTCGACAAGTCCGAGCCGCTCGAACGAATGGGTGACCGAGCCGGTGGTGCCCAGATTGCCGCCATTCTTGGAAAAGATCGTCCGAAGGTTGGTCGCGGTTCGGTTGCGGTTGTCGGTCAGCGCTTCGACGACGAGCGCCACTCCGCCGGGTCCGAACCCCTCGTAGCGGAGCTCCTCGTAATTCTCGGCATCGACTCCGGTCGCCTTGTCGATCGCCCGCTGGATATTATCCTTGGGCATCGACTGCGCCTTGGCGGCAAGCACCGCTGCCCTGAGACGGGGATTGGAGTCGGGGTCGGGCAGGCCCATCTTCGCAGCGACGGTGATCTCGCGCGACAGCTTGGAGAACATTGCCGAGCGCTTTTTGTCCTGCGCGCCCTTGCGGTACATGATGTTCTTGAATTTGGAATGGCCAGCCATGGGTCAGTGCTTACTCGAGCCCGAGCGCGGCGCGATAGGTCTCCAGGATCGCGTCCTGCTCCTGGCGGGTATGCGTTTCCATCTTCCTCAATCGCACCACCATCCGCATGATCCTGGTATCGTAGCCGTTGGCCTTCGCCTCGGCATAGACGTCGCGAACGTCGTCCGCGATCGCCTTCTTTTCCTCCTCGAGCCGCTCGATGCGCTCGATGAACAGCCGCAGCTGGTCGGCTGCGACGCTGCCTTGCGCCATGTCCCACTCCGCAATTTCAAGATTCGACGCCAGCCCCTAAGCGAGCGCGTGCCGACGCTCAACCCGGTTGAACCAGAACGTCCAGCCGCTATTGCCCGGCGGCTGGACGGCGGAAGGACGGATGAGCGAAACTCTCGAACCGAGATTGCGTAAGGTGAAGATCGTTGCGACGCTGGGCCCGGCATCGAGCAGCCCGCGCATGATCCGAAAGCTCATGGTTGCGGGTGCCGACGCGTTCCGAATCAACATGAGCCACGGCACCCACGCCCAGAAGACGAAGCTGGTCGAGGCAATCCGCGGCCTTGAGAAAGAGCTGCGCCGGCCGACAACAATCCTGTTCGACCTCCAGGGGCCGAAGCTTCGGGTCGGCAGCTTCAAGGGCGGCTCGGCCGAGGTCGAGAAGGGCGAAAGGCTGGTGCTGGACCGCGACGGAGCAATCGGCGACGCGCACCGGGTCGAGCTTCCGCATCCCGAGCTGTTCGAGGCGATCAGCCGCGGCGACCGGGTCCTGATCGACGACGGCAAAGTTCGGCTAAAGGTCCTCGAGACCGGGGACGACCGGATCGTGACCGAGGTGCAGGTCGGCGGCATTGTCTCCGATCACAAGGGCGTCAATGTCCCGGACGTGGTCGTTCCGATCCCCGCCCTGACCGACAAGGACCGGGCCGACCTGCAGTTCGCGCTCGAGCAGAATGCCGACTGGATCGCATTGTCGTTCGTCCAGCGTCCCGAGGACGTCGCCGAAGCTCGGGCATTGATCGGCGAAAAAGCGGCGCTGATGGCGAAGATCGAAAAGCCGGCGGCGATCGACCACCTCAACGACATCATCGCGCTCTCGGACGGGGTGATGGTGGCTCGCGGCGACCTGGGCGTAGAGCTTCCGCCGGAGGACGTTCCCCCACTCCAGAACAAGATCGTCGCCTCCGCGCGCCGGTTCGGTAAGCCGGTCGTCGTCGCAACCCAGATGCTCGAATCGATGATCAATTCGCCCACTCCGACGCGTGCCGAGGTCAGCGACGTCGCCACCGCGATTTACGACGGCGCCGACGCGGCCATGCTCTCGGCGGAAAGCGCCACCGGCAAATTTCCGTGCGAGGCGGTGCAGATGATGGACCGAATCGCGCAGAGCGCCGAAGGCGACCCCGTCTATCCGGCGCGGGTCCACTTCACCCAGACCAAGCTCGAGCCGACGACTGCCGATGCGCTCGCCGGGTCTGCTCGCCACATCGCCAACACGATTTCGGCGACCGCGATGCTCTGCTACACAAGCTCCGGATCGACCGCCCGCCGGGTCGCCAGGGAGCGGCCGGCGGTGCCGCTCATGGCGATGAGCCATTCCCAGATCACCGTGAGGCGGCTCGGCATCCTGTGGGGCGTCTACGCGGTGCACACGCGCGACGTGACCAGCTTCGAGGAGATGGTCGCAAAGGCGAAGCGGATGGCGCTTCGCCACAAGATCGCCGAAGGCGGGGACCGGCTGGTGATCATGGCCGGCGTGCCGTTTGGGACTCCCGGATCGACGAACGTCATCCACGTCGTGAAACTGGTCGGCGACGAGCTCGATCTACACGAGGCCGGAAAGGCCTAGCGCGCGAGAAGCGCGGGAATTTCGTCGGCAAGCTCGCGGGCGAGAAAGCCCGCCGGACCGACCTTGGCCGACAGCATCTCGCCGGCTTCACCGTGCAGCAGGACTCCCCAAAGCAGCGCAGTCAGCGGCTCGGCTCCGCGCGCGAGCAGCGCCCCGGTGATCCCTGCTAGAGTGTCGCCGCTGCCTGCGATTCCAAGGCCGGGAGCGCCGCCATCGTAGGTCCAGCTTCGTCCGTCGGGAGCGGCGATGTGACTGACAGCGCCCTTCGCCAGCACCAGCGCCTTGAAACGATCTGACGCTTGGCGAGCGCTTCCGAGGCCATCCTGCTCCGCTTCGTCGACGGTGCAGCCCAGAAGCGCCTCCATCTCGACCTTGTGAGGAAGCAGGATCGCCGGCGCTTCGCGGCCCCGGCACTCCTTTTCGAACCTCTGCACCGAATAGAGCAATCCCGCGTCAATGATGGCCGGAACCGGCAGCTCCAGAAGCGTCCTGGCCAAGTCCGTCGCAGCCTCGTTCTCGACGATTCCCGGGCCGGCGACCACTCCGGTGCAGCTTTTCACATGCTCGCTCATGCAGTCCGTCACGTCCGGGGTAAAACCGCCGTCCGGAGCTTCCGCGACCGGCACCACCTTGGCCTCCGGGATACGCATCGACAAAGCGCTCGCGCTGCTTTCGACGATGATCACCGTCACCTGCCCGACTCCGCTGCGCAACGCCGCGGTGGCCGAGAGAAACGCCGATCCGGGCGTGTAGCGGCTGCCGGCAACGACGACGAGGCGGCCGTGCTCCGTTTTGCCGCCGTCGCCAAAGGCGGGCAGCGGGAACTGCCGGAGCTCCTGGCGGGTGAGGCCGCGCGGCTCGCCGCTCATCGCGATCCGGCCATCACGTCGCGCGCCGATGTTTTCGGAGCGCCTTCGGCATCGAGCGGAGCGCCATAATTCCAGGTGACGAGCTTAGGTACGCACAACCCGTTCCTGTCCCGCTCGAAATCATAAATGCAGATCCCGCAGTTGAGAATCTCCGCCTCGCGGTCGATTTTGAGGATCTCCGCTTCATCGAGCTCCTCGAGGATATAGCGAAAGCACAGCACCACCACCTGATGGCAGACGATCAGCACGCGCCGGTCGGAATAGTGCAGGTTGATCGTATTGAGCACCGATCTGAGACGCAGGATAACGTCGGCCCAGCTCTCTCCGCCCGGCGGCCGATGGTAGAATTTGCCAAGCATCGCCCGGTGCGCCGCCTCGTCGGGGTAGCGCTCGCGAATCCCGATGCCGGTCAGCCGGTCGAACACTCCGAACTCGCGCTCGCGAAGCCGCTCGTCGATGATCGGCCGGTCCGGTTCACCGGCAAGCGCCCCGGCCTCGCACATGATCTTCGCCGTCTGCCTGGTTCGAATGTAGGGCGAAGTGAGGATCACTTCCGGTCGCTCGTCGCGACGAAGCGATGCGAACCAGTCGCCGGCAGCCTTCGCCTGCTGACTGCCAAGCTCGGAAAGCGGGACGTCTACATCGCGAACGTCGATCCCGATTTCATGGTCGCCTGCCTCGTGGGCGATCTCGCGCGCGACATTGCCCTGGCTCTGTCCGTGACGGACCAGCCACAGCCGCGCGGGCCAGTTCTGTCGTTTCTTCATCGAGGGCATGAAAGCGCGAGCGGCGGATTCTTTCCGCCTGCCTCCATGCAAGCTCACCCTGCGGCGACCGTCGCCCTTAGCCGCTCTGCCAACCCAAGCTTCTCGTCGAGCTTACGGAACGTCGCCAGCGCCTGCCCGACGATCTGGTCCATGTTGTAATAGCGGTAGGTAGCGAGCCTGCCGACGAAAGTGACTCCCTCGGTCTCGTCCGCGAGCGCCTCGTAGCGCTTGAACAGCTCCTGGTTTTCGGGGCGCGGAATCGGGTAATAAGGATCGCCCTCCTCCGACGGATATTCATAGGTGATCGACGTCCGCGGGTGCTCTTGGCCGGTCAGGTGCTTGTACTCGCTGATCCGGGTGAAGGGCACGTCCGGCGACGGGTAATTCACCACTGCCACCTCCTGGAACCACTCCTTGTCGAGCGTCCGGTGGTCGAACTTGAGGCTGCGGTACGGAAGCTTGCCGAACCGATGGTCGAAATATTCGTCGATCGGGCCGGTGTAGATGATGTGGTTCGCGATCCGCCCGGCTCCGTCGCGAATGTCGCGAAAGTCGGTGCCAAGCGACCGGTCGATCAGCGGATTGTCGAGCATCGCCTCGAACATCGCGGTGTAGCCGTGAAGCGGCATCGCCTGGAACTTGTCGCCGAAATAGCGGTCGTCGGTATTGGTCCGGGTCGGAATCCGTGAGGTCACCTGCTTGTCGAGATCGGACGGATCGAGGCCCCATTGCTTGCGCGTGTAGCCGCGGAAGAACAATTCGTAGAGCTCGCGGCCGATTGCATTGATGACGACGTCTTCGGAGGTCTGGATGTCGTCGACCGGCTCGGCTCGCTCGGCGAGGAACTGCGCCGCCTCCTCCTCGGTCTTGAGGTTCGCGTCGAACAGCTTGTTGAGGGTCGTCCGGTTGATCGGGATCGGCACCAGCTGGTCGCGAACGCAGGCGCGCACGCGATGCTCGTAGGGCCGCCACTCGGTGAACTTCGACAGGTAATCGACGACCATGTCGCTGTTGGTATGAAAGATATGCGGCCCGTATTTATGGTAGAGGATCCCGGCCTTGTCCTTCTCGTCATAGGCGTTGCCGCCGACATGGTTGCGCCGGTCGATCAGAAGGATCCGCGCGCCGTGCTGGCTCGCCAGCCGCTCGGCGATCACCGAGCCGGCAAAGCCGGCACCGACAATCAGATAGTCGTAGGGTTTCTGGCCTCTGAGGGCTCCGGACGGTGCGTTCATTCCGCGGCCACCAGAAGCGCGGACGAGTCGGACCGAACGCGTTCGCCGAGAACCTCTTCGATGAGGCCCTTCATCCGGGCCTGGGTAATGCTCCAGCTGGTTGCGGACAGGAGAAGATCGGCCTCGCCGAGCCAGTCGCCGTTCGGATCGAGCTTCAGCATCTGCTCGCACTGCTCGACGAACTCTTCCGCGGTGCCGGCGATAGCGACGCCTTCGAGATGGCCGTAATGGCGCACGACGTCCTTGACCGGGCTCGACACCACCGGCTTCCCTCCGGCGAGATATTCGGGTGTCTTCGTCGGCGAGATGAACTCGGTCGATTCGTTCATCGCGAACGGCATCAGGGCAACGTCCCAGCCGGACAGATAGGCCGGTAGCTGCTCATACTTCTTGCTTCCCAAATAATGGATGTTCGGGCGCTTGGGCAGATCTTCTTCCGAGATTTTGACCACCGGTCCGACCATCACGAACGACCAGTCGGGACGAACCTTTGCGATCTGGTCGAGCAGCTCGGTATCAAACCGCTCGTCGATCACTCCGAAGAAGCCGAGCCGCGGGTGCGGAATGTCGGCCTGGTCATCGGGCTCGGGCAGCATTTTGCGCGCCTTCTCGAAGTGACCCCGGTCGACCGACGAGGGGAACAAATGAACGCTGTCGTGCCGGTCCTTCTTGGCTTCGTACAGGCTCGATCCGCCGGTGAAGACGAGGTCGGCGCGGTCGATCAGCTCCTGCTCGAGATCGAGCAGTTTGGGCGGAGCGAAGCGAAATTTCGAAAGCTCGTCCATCGCGTCATAGACGGTGATGCTCGCGTCGAGGCCGCGCGAGAAGGCAAGCATCATCGGCGTATAATACCAGGCGACGATCGGCCGGTTCAGCCCGGCGCAATAGGCGTCGAGAAGGCGCTTGAGCGCCGCACCGCGACGCTCCTCGTCCATTCCCTCCGGCAGATGAGGGGTAACGATGCGGACCCGCGGGTAATCCTCGGCCGAGCGCACCTTGAGCGAAGCAGTTTCGCGCTTGCCGATCTCTACAGGCTCTTCCCAGTAGACGACGGTCAAGTCGTCGGCAAAGCGGCTCATCAGCTGCTGCGGCCGCTGGAACACGAAATCCCACCGCAGGTGCGAGAAACACAAGAGTGTAGGACGGTGGCCGTCCGGCGCCGAGCGCTCGGCTTCAGACTCAACAGGCACCCTGGCACTGGTTAGCATTTTTCTAGTGACTCCCGAATGTTGGAAACTCTCTTCGTCCAACGGGCTTGCGGCGATCGCAGTTCCGTGACGCTGGCGCAGGTGAACAAATTTCGGCGCGCTGCAGTGCAACACGGGGCAGCGCGGCGATTGACCGGCCCCGTTCAGCCGTGGAAGGAGCGAGTCGGGCAGCCCGCCGCCAGAGGGGAGACCATGGCAACGACGATCGAGGAACTGGAGAAAAGGCGCGAGCTTGCGCGCCTCGGCGGAGGCGAAAAGCGTATTGCAGCGCAGCATGGGAAAGGTCGGCTCACCGCGCGCGAGCGTCTGTCCGTCCTGCTCGATCCGGACAGCCTCGAAGAATATGACATGTTCGTCGAACACAATTGCTCCGACTTCGGAATGGAGACTCAGAAGATCCCCGGCGACGGTGTCGTCACCGGCTCGGGAACGATCAACGGCCGGCTCGTCTATGTCTTTGCCCAGGACTTCACCGTGTTCGGAGGCTCGCTGTCCGAACGCCACGCGCAGAAGATCTGCAAGGTGATGGACATGGCGATGAAGGTCGGCGCTCCGCTGATCGGCCTCAACGATTCGGGCGGCGCCCGAATCCAGGAAGGAGTCGCAAGCCTTGCCGGTTATGCCGAGGTGTTCCAGCGCAACGTGCTCGCCTCCGGGGTCATCCCGCAGATCAGCCTGATCATGGGTCCGTGCGCCGGCGGCGCCGTCTATTCGCCGGCGATGACCGACTTCATCTTCATGGTGAAGGATTCAAGCTACATGTTCGTCACCGGTCCCGACGTGGTGAAGACGGTGACAAACGAGGTGGTGACCCAGGAGGAGCTTGGCGGCGCCGTCACCCACACCACCAAGTCGGGAGTCGCCGACGTCGCGTTCGAGAACGACATCGACGCGCTTCTCGCAACCCGCGACTTCTTCGACTTCCTGCCCTTGTCCAACCGCCACGACACCCCGGTTCGGCCGACCGACGATCCGTGGGACCGGTACGAGGAAAGCCTCGACACGCTGGTCCCGCCGAGCGCGGCTACGCCCTACGACATGCACGAGCTGATCCGCAAAGTGGCCGACGAAGGCGACTTTTTCGAGCTCCAGCCGAACCACGCGCAGAACATCATCATCGGCTTCTGCCGGATCGAAGGACGCACGGTCGGGGTGGTGGCCAACCAGCCGATGGTGCTCGCAGGGGTCCTCGACATCGCAAGCTCGAAGAAGGCGGCGCGCTTCGTGCGCTTCTGTGACGCGTTCGAAATCCCGATCCTGACCTTCGTCGACGTTCCCGGATTCCTTCCGGGAGTCGCGCAGGAGCATAACGGCATCATCAAGAACGGCGCCAAGCTGCTGTTCGCTTATGCCGAGGCGACGGTTCCCAAGATCACGGTAATCACCCGCAAGGCCTATGGCGGCGCCTATGACGTGATGGCTTCCAAGCATCTTCGCGGTGATCTGAACTATGCGTGGCCGACCGCCGAGATCGCGGTGATGGGCGCCAAGGGCGCGGTCGAGATCATCTTCCGCAACGACGCCAAGGACCCCGACACGATCGCCAAGCGCGCCGCCGAATATGACGAGCGCTTCGCCAATCCGTTCGTGGCCGCGAGCATGGGCTATATCGACGACGTGATCGTGCCGCACTCGACACGGCGGCGGGTGGCGCTGGGGCTAAGAAAGCTGCGCGACAAGCAGCTCGAAAATCCGTGGAAGAAGCACGATAACATTCCGCTGTGAGGTTGAGATGAGCAGCTACACCGCAACGATCCGCTGGACCCGCGAAGGCGAGGCCGAGGACTTCGCCAAAGGCCGCTTCAGCCGCGCCCACGAATGGGAGTTCGACGGAGGAGCCACGGTTCCGGCGAGCCCGAGCCCGCACATCGTCCCGGAGCCGTGGAGCGACCTTAGCGCAGTCGATCCGGAAGAAGCCTTCGTCGCCTCGCTGGCGAGCTGCCACATGCTGTTCTTCGTCGATTTCGCGCGGCGCGGCGGGTTCGTCGTCGACAGCTACGTCGACCAGGCGGAAGGGCAGCTGGAGAAGCGCGACGATGGCAAGATGTGGATGAGCAAGGTGACGCTCCGTCCGCAAATTACCTGGGGCGAGGGTGGACCGAACGAGAGCGCGGTCGCCAAACTCCACTCGCAAGCGCACGATGCCTGCTTCATTGCCAACAGCGTCACCACCGAGGTGATGGTCGAGCGGTGAACTTCCAGGGCGAGAATCTTCTCGTCGGCCTGGTGTGCCTCGTGCTCGTCGCGCTGATCGGGGCCCGGATCCTGCGGGGACTTCGCACCGGCCGGATCCCGCTTTACCGAACCTATGTCGAGCGCAGCGAGGACGATACCAAATTCTTCTCCCTCCTCGCGCTCCATGGCATCAGCCTGCTGCTGATGGCCTTCATCGCCGCGGACCTGCTCCTCGGCCTCGGATTCAGGGACTAATGAAATGGAATTGGGACGGCTGAACCATGTCGGGGTCGCGACCCCATCGATCGAGAAAAGCCTCGAGCTTTACGCCAAGATGTTCGGCGCCGAGCCGCATGGGGCCCCGTTCGATCTCCCGGCGCAGGGGGTGCGCGTCTGCTTCGTCGACACGCCCAATTCACAGATCGAGCTGATCGAGCCGCTGGGCGAAAGCTCGCCAATCGCAAAGTTCCTCGAGAAGAACCCGGCCGGCGGCCAGCATCATGTCTGCTTCGAGGTGCCGGAGATCCATGCGGCGAAGCGCGAGCTCGAGGAGAAGGGCGCGCGAGTCCTCGGCGAGCCGCGCACCGGCGCTCACGGCACTCCGGTGTTCTTCGTGCACCCAAAAGACATGGGCGGGGTGCTTGTGGAGATCATGGAGAGCCCAAAGGCTTAGCGGCAGGCGCGCGACCTCACTGCATTCGGATCGTCGGCTTCGGCGGTCCCCCGGACCGCCTGCAGACGACGATGGTGCTGTGAGCAGTCAGTCGCGAACCCGTCTCTGCCTGGAAATTCCCGTAAAAGCCGTTCCCGACGGGAGTTTTCGACAGTAATAGACCCGCGGCCGCGGCGGCGCATGCAAAAATCGGCAGATTACGCCATGCGCTTCATGGACGGCCGGCAATGGAGTTCACGGGAATTCGCTTTCGCTTTGCGGGAATTTGCTGTCGCTGACGGGATTTTGACCGGCGTCATCCCCCTGCACGGCATTCGAAAAATTTCGACTGAAACAATCTGGGTAGCACCTTCGCAGCATAGGCTGTTCGTCTCCTTTGACGAGCAATTCGCCTGAGAGAGACCGCGCCCGAGGAGGGCGTGCACTCTTGAAGGAGAACCGCAATGCAGCCCAATCTGACCATCCTTGCTCCACTCATCGAGATGCGGAGCTCATCCGATCTGAAGCCTGATCCACGCAACTCCAAGCTCCACCCGCCCAAACAGCTTAAACAGGTGATGACAAGCATCGAGGAGTTCGGCTGGACCAACCCCATCCTGACCGATGAAGCCGGAAGCGTGCTAGCGGGGCACTTGCGCCTCCAGGCCGCCAAGAAGCTCGGCATCAAGCAGGTTCCAACGATCAAGCTGTCGCACATGACCGCCGCACAGAAGCGCGCGTACATCATTGCCGACAACCGCATTGCCGAGAATGGCAGTTGGGACCCCAAGCTCCTGGCGCTCGAGCATGAGGCTATCCAGCTCCTCGATCCCGAGTTCGACCTGTCGCTAACCGGCTTCGACCACGACGAGATCGAGGTCATGTTCGACAATCTGCTGGAGCCGTCGGAGGATGCCGTGCCGGCTGCGGATCCCAGCAAGCCGGCGGTGTCGCGCCTTGGCGACCTGTGGCGTCTGGGCGATCACCTGGTGCTGTGCGGAGACGCTCTTCTCCCGGAACCCTTCGAGCGGCTCCTTGGCAGCGAGAGGGCTCAGATGGTGATTGCAGACGGGCCCTACAATTTGCGCATAAATGGCCATGTCAGCGGCAAAGGCCGTCACCGTGAGTTCCTGATGGGCTCGGGGGAAATGACGCGGGCGGAATTCACCGCCTTCCTGCGCACGGCATTCTCGAACCTGATCCGCTTCAGCTGCGACGGCTCGATCCACTTCCTCTTCATGGACTGGCGCCACCTGCGCGAGATGCTGGATGCAACCGACCAGTACGCGGAGCTGAAAAACCTCGTCTGCTGGAAAAAAGGATCGGCGGGCCTTGGGACATTTTACCGTTCCCAGCATGAGCTCATCTTCGTGACGAAGAACGGGAAAGGCCACCACGATAACAATTTTGGTCTGGGGGAGAAAGGCCGCCACCGCTCTAACGTGTGGGATTACCCCGGTCTGAGCGGCTGGACCGCCGAGCGGGAGAGCGAGCTCGCGATGCACCCGACGGTCAAGCCTGTGGCCATGATAGCCGACGCAATCCGAGACTGCTCGCGCAAGGGCAGCATCATCCTCGACTGTTTTGGAGGATCCGGCACCACTTTGATCGCCGCCGAGCAAACCGGACGTAAAGCTCGATTAATCGAGCTCGACCCACTCTATGTCGACGTGATTATCCGTCGTTTCGAGGCTGCAACTGGGGGGAAAGCAGTTCTCGAGCAGGATGGCCGCCGGTTCGATCAACTTCAGGAAAACGGGAGGTAATCATGTCGACAACCAAACGCCCAAAGGGCCGCCAAACCAAGGGCCGCCAAACCAAGACTCAGTTCAAAAGCGGTCGGCGGCCCCACAACGCGAGGAAGGGGGAGGAGTTCGGGAGCATCGCGGAGCTCATCTGCAGGCTCGGCGCAGAAATGAAGCGGGTCACGATCAACGGCAAAGAGGTCGAGATGAGCTGGGCCGAGCGCTCATTCAGGCTGACGGTCGACCGGGCCCTTACCGGCAATCGGCGGGACCTTGCGCAGCTACTCCGGCTAATGATCGAGCACCCCAGCATCAGCGGTTCGTACCGGGAACGGCAGGTCTACTACTTCCGAGGCGCGCTCGCCAGAGCCTAGATTAGCAACTCAAGGAGAAGAAAGATGAGTGCACGTGATTCCAAAGAGCCACAGAAACCTAAGCGAACGGACGTCGGGTACAAGCGGCCACCGTTCGAGACCCGTTACAAGAAGGGGCAGAAGCGCCCGCCCAGGAAAAAGAAGGTAACCGCGCATCTCTCAGCAAGAGACCTCTTCTGGAAAGTGCTCCAGGAGCGGCGGAGGGTGGTGATCGACGGCAAGCCAGTCTGGCTAAGCAACGCCGATCTGATCGCGCGCCGGTCCTTTCTTGAAGCTGAGAAGGGTAGCCCAGTGCTCTCCCGCTTGCTCAACCAGCTGCTGCTAAAGGCTGACGCTCCAGCCGAGGACGAAAAGCCCGAGATCATCCTCGACCCGGATTATCAAGGGGATGGGCCTCATGTGGGAGTAGCGACTATCCGCGTCGAGCCGCCTGCGGGCGATGGGTCCCACCATTGACGGGCTCGTGTGCCGCATCAGCTGGACCGCCAGCCCGCAGCGGAGAGCCGGATTTGGAGTGAGCCAGTGCGCGATATGCTTCGAAAGCAAGGCGGCGTCGAACGAGCGAGTTTGGAAAGGACGCCCACCAAGAGGCCAGCTTTAATGGCGCGTGTGCCTTTTGGGGGGAACCGGGCCTGCTGGACTGACCGGTGGGCAAGGTCCGTCTGTAGCTCGATCTAATGTCCGCTTTCGACCCATTGCGGACAGCAGCCCCCTAGGGCTGGGACCCATAAACAGGATTCACAACGCGGTCGGAATGTGATTCAACCTCTCGATTGATCGGGAGGGTTTGATGGCTGGGGAATTTTGGTTGAGCGACGGGCAATGGGCGCGCTTGCAG
>JBPCOC010000061.1:0-96148 GCA_051000635.1 Sphingomicrobium sp.
GACATCCTTCCGGCGGAGGATTTAAGGTTCGGTATCGTGAGAATGGACCAGAAGCACCGCGTGCTTTTTAGGAATCAGAGAGCCGGACTATTTACATAAATTTAGACCATCCGCAGGTCGTCGCAGCAAAAGCGACTGGTGATACAGAAGAGCCTACATTTAAGAGGCTCAGCTACGAAATCGCCTTTACCGAGTACGCGATCGGCTTTGCTCAAGAATATGCCGAGAATAAGTACTATAGCGATTTTGACGAACCACTATTCGACATCCGGGATCGTATCGACAAGCTCGCGCGGAGAGCGTCCGACGTTTTCAAACCCAGCTTCTAGCCCTCGTCTCCCATCCTGAGAGCCGCAATAAAGGCCTCCTGCGGAATCGACACTGAGCCGTACTCCCGCATCCTCCGCTCGCTTTGGCGAAGCGCCCCCGGCACTTCACGTCCCTCGCGTCCCCTTCTTCGCTTCTCCAGCAGCTAGCTCTCGTCGCCCATTCGCAAAGCCGCAATGAACGCTTCTTGTGGGATCGAGACTGACCCGTATTCACGCATGCGGGCTTTGCCTTTTTTCTGTTTCTCCAGGAGTTTTCTCTTTCTGGTGGCATCGCCGCCGTAGCACTTTGCCGTCACGTCCTTGCGGAGCGCGCCGATCGTCTCGCGGGCGATGATTTTGCCGCCGATCGCCGCCTGGATGGGGATCTTGAACAGGTGGCGGGGGATGAGGTCCTTGAGGCGCTCGCACATGCCTCGGCCGCGGCTTTCCGCATTGGCGCGGTCGACGATCATCGAGAGCGCGTCGACCGGCTCGCCGTTGACGAGGATGCTCATCTTGACGAGCTCGCCGGGGCGGTGGCCGACCTGGTGGTAGTCGAAGCTGGCATAGCCGCGGCTGATCGATTTCAGGCGGTCGTAGAAGTCGAAGACGACCTCGTTCAGCGGCAGCTCGTATTTGAGCTGGGCGCGGGCGTGGGAGCCGGTGCCGACGTAGGTGAGGTCCTTCTGGACGCCGCGGCGGTCCTGGCACAGCTTGAGGACCGAGCCGAGATATTCGTCGGGGACGTAGATGGTGACCTCGATCCACGGCTCCTCGACCTGCTCGATCTGGTTTTCGTCGGGCCAGTCGGCGGGGTTGTGGATTTCCTGGGTTTCGCCACCCCGCAAATGCACCTGATAGACGACCGAGGGGGCGGTGGTGATGAGGTCGAGGTCGTACTCGCGGGTGAGGCGCTCCTGGATGATCTCGAGGTGGAGGAGGCCGAGGAAGCCGCAGCGGAAGCCGAAGCCCAATGCGGCGCTGGTCTCCATCTCGAAGCTGAACGAGGCGTCGTTGAGGCGCAGCTTGTATAAGGAATCGCGAAGCTTCTCGAAATCGGCGGCGTCGGTCGGAAACAGACCGCAGAAGACGACCGGCTGGACCTGTTTGAACCCAGGCAAGGGGGCGGCGGTGGGGCGTTTTGAGTCGGTGATGGTGTCGCCGACGCGGGTCTCGGCGACCTCTTTTATCTGCGCGGTGATGAAGCCGATCTCGCCGGCGGAGAGCTCGGTGAGCTGCTCGATCTTGGGGCGCATGCAGCCGACGCGATCGACGAGGTGGGTGGTGCCGGCCTGCATGAATTTGACCTGCGCGCCCTTCTTGAGGACTCCGTCGATGACGCGCACGAGGATGACGACGCCCAGGTACGGGTCGTACCAGCTGTCGACGAGCATGGCTTTGAGCGGCGCGTCGGGGTCGCCCTTGGGCGGCGGGACGATGTCGACGATGGCCTGGAGGATCGCCTCGATGCCCTTGCCGGTCTTGGCGCTTGCGAGGACTGCTCCGGACGCGTCGAGGCCGATGATCTCCTCGATCTCCTGGCGGACGCCTTCGGGGTCGGCGGCGGGCAGGTCGATCTTGTTGATGACGGGCACGATCTCATGGTCCTGCTCGATCGACTGGTAGACGTTGGCCAGGGTCTGGGCCTCGACGCCCTGGGCCGCGTCGACGACGAGCAGAGCGCCTTCGCAGGCGGCGAGCGAGCGGCTGACCTCATAGGCGAAGTCGACGTGGCCCGGAGTGTCCATCAGGTTGAGCTCGTACCCGTTCCACTCGAGCCGGACGGTCTGCGCCTTGATGGTGATGCCGCGCTCGCGCTCGATGTCCATATTGTCGAGCACTTGGCTCTTCATCTCGCGCGTCGTCAGCCCGCCGGTCGCCTGGATCAGCCGGTCGGCAAGCGTCGACTTGCCATGGTCGATGTGGGCGATGATCGAGAAATTGCGGATCTTGGAAATGTCGGTCATTGGGGCGGCCGCTAGCAGAGGGCATCGCCAAGCGCGAGATGGCGCTTGGCAAGGATCAGCGGCGGCGCTGCTCGGGCAGCCTGTGGAAATCGGGCCTGCCGTCGTTCGACAGCGCCGCGGCGACCCAGCGGGTGCCGTCGAACTGGGCGAACACCATCATCAGCATCAAGGTCATCGGGACCGCGAGGAAGGCGCCGGGAAGGCCCCACAGGAAGGTCCAGAACGCCAGCGCGAGGAGAGTCACGACCGGGTCGATGTTCTGCGTGTCGGCCTGCATCCGCGGGTAGATCAGATTGCCGATGAAGAAGGCGACGACCTGGATCCCTGCGAAAATGGCGACCCCCTGCCACGGCGACGGGAATTGCAGAAGCGCGAACAGGGCCGGTGCGATCGAGCCGATCGTCACTCCGATCATCGGGATGAACGAGAGCAGGAACAGGACGACCGTCCAGAAGAAGACATTGTCGAGCCCGACCGCGAGCATCACCAGCGCCGAGGCTGTCGCGAGCATCGCGCCGGTGATGGTCTGGACCCACAAATAGGTGCGGATGTCGGCGGTAATCCGCTCGATGATGTTCTTGAGCGCGTTGCTTCGGCCCGACGAGCCGGCGATCGCGTCGACCTTGCGGCTGATCCGCCGCCGACCCGCCACCATGAAACCGAAATAGATGACGATCAGAAGGACTGCGCCGGCAACGCCCTGCGCAGCCGAAAGCACGAAGCCCGCCACCTGCGGAAGGCTAACCTGGCCGGTCAACGTGCTCAGCCGCACCGGCTCGGCCAGGCCGACCGACCGGCTGATGTCGTGGAGAATCGATTCGATCCGAACAACCAACTCGGGGCCCTGGTCGACCATCCTGACCGCGCCCTGGGCGAGGACGAAGATGCTGGTCGAGGCAAGGATGATCACCGTCAGCCCCGCCGCCACCGACACCGCCCAGCGCGGCGCTTTTGGCCATCGCCGGTCGATGAAGGTGACGACCGCGTCGACCAGAACGACGAGGACGAAGGCGATGACGAGCGGGATCAGGATTCCGCTAAGGAAATAGAGCAGCGCCATCGCAGCGGCGATGCCGGTGAAAATCTGGGCGGCGGCGACCGGCTTTTCGGTCACAGGGCGCCCAGCGATGCGTTGCGGTCACGGCCGGTCATGCCCCGATTTGCGGCCAAAACTGCCGGCAATCAACTGCCGAGGCGCGGCGACCGTTCACTCTCGAGCTCGGAAGGCGATCGAGCGGCTAATGTCCGCTTTCGACCCAAAGCGGACACTAGCGATAGTGGAAGCGTCGGCAACCGCGACCCACCTGAAGGAGCTTCTGTGCGCTGTCGCCAAAGCATCCTGCGCATCGGGGCGGCCGGAGGAGTCCAGTCCGGCCGCACTGCCCCGCTGGTAAGCCGCCCCGCTGGTTAGCCGCCCTGCTTGTCAGCCGAGTACCGCAGGACCGATCCCTGCACCTTGTTCTCGCTGACTCCTTGTAGCTTGCCATCTTCGCCGACCGTGTAAGTCGCGACGCTCGTCTCCTTGCCGTCGCGGCTGTAGGTCTCCCGGAGAGTGTTGGCGTCCGGCATTTCGATCTTCACCATTGTGTTGGCGGGGTCGCCCTCCAGCGGGACGGCCGGACCGCCTACCTGGGCCGAATAGCTGACTCCCGACGGCGAGCTCATGTTCACCGTGTCGCCGTTCACGTCGAACGCGAAGGTTAGGGCCTCGTCCGAGAAGTTGCTGAAGCCGGCGGTCTCCCACGAACCCGAGATCGGATGCGCGCCCTCGGGAGCAGGGCCGACACGCGTTTCGGCCACCTGGCCTTCGGTCGCCGGGACGTTCGCCACCGAGCTGTCGACGAAGGCGATGGTCAACGTGTTGCCGTCTGGCGAAAGGGTCATTGTCCCCTCTTCAACCGTGCGGTCGCCCTTGCGGCGGATATATTTCACGGTGCGGTCGTCGACCACCTGGACCATCATGCTGTCGTAGTAAGGACGGTCCGGAACTGGATGGAACTCGCCGTCCGCTGCGACCTCAAGCGGCGGTTTGCAGGTCGGACAGCTGTAGACGCCGTCCTTGAGGACGTAGGTGCTCGGCTGCTCCTCAATCTGAGCGGAAGCCGTATCCGCTTTCCAGGTGCCGGACAGCCGGTTCGACGCGTCAACTTCACGATTGCATGCCGACGCCACGAGGAGCGAGGCGGCGGCAAGCGCAACTGTCACCAGTCTCTTCATCGCAAATACCCCTGATGGGGCCGCAGTCCGTCCCGATTGACGGCTTCGCGGCCAGGAAGCGCCGCGAGGGAATCGAATAAGGGGCGGCGCCGCCCGGAGCGCAGCTAATCACGGGCGAAGGCGCGAGGCAATCCACTACAGCAGCCATCGGCCGAGCGTCTGCGTTCGACCCATTGTGGACATTAGTTCCACCTGACATTGTCATGAAATGCGCATGGGCATCTCACTCAATTGCCCGGTCATATCGAGCATTTGCTGCTCGCAATTGATCTTCCGGATTATCCCGCACACTGGACGGCTGATTGCAGGCCGCAAGCGAGCCCAGTGTTACCACGACGGACAATGCACGCATTGGTGAGACCTCCTCTGACCAACGGTTGGTCTTATTAGCCTGAACTTTGTTTGGCGAATGTCCGCTTCCCACCCAAAGCGGACATTTGCTTTCGGCCGCCGGTCGAAAAATCGCGCCGCTTGCTACACGGCAGTTGCGCGGAGCGCGCGCTCGGTTAAGTTCAAAGCAAATTTCCCGGAGAAACCGACAATGCGCAGCCTGAAAAAGCGACTGTCCCTACTGCTTGCAACCACCGTGTCATTCGGGGCGCTGGCCGCCTGCGCGACCGGCCCCCAGTCCGCGCTCGCTCCGCCGCCGCCGGCCGGGCAGGCGCAGATTGCCGCGCCGGTGGAGCCGGCGCCGGTCCCGGCGCTGATCAGCGAAGTCGCGATCCCGCACCAGCAGTTCCAGCTCGCCAACGGGCTGACGGTCCTCGTCCACACCGACCGCAAGGCGCCGGTGGTCGGGGTCGCCATGTGGTACAATGTCGGGTCCAAGGACGAGCCGAGGGGAAAGACCGGCTTCGCCCATCTGTTCGAGCATCTGATGTTCAACGGCTCGGAGAATCTGCCGGGAGACTATTTCGAATATCTCCAGCAGATCGGCGCCACCGACACCAACGGCACCACCAATTTCGACCGCACCAATTATTTCCAGACGGTGCCGACCGGAGCTCTCGAACGGGCGCTGTTCATGGAAAGCGACCGGATGGGCTATCTGCTCGGAGCGGTCACCCAGACCAAGCTCGATAACCAGCGCGGGGTCGTCCAGAACGAGAAGCGCCAAAGCGACAACCAGCCCGGCGGGCTCGTCTTCTACGAGATTCTCGAGAACCTGTTTCCCGAGGGACACCCGTACCGGCACTCGCCGATCGGATCGATGGCCGACCTCGACGCGGCGAGCCTGAAGGACGTCCAGGACTGGTTCCGAACCAAATACGGCCCGAACAATGCGGTGCTGGTGCTCGCCGGCGATATCGACGCGGCGACGGCGCGGCCGCTGGTCGAGAAATATTTCGGGGCGATCGAGCGCGGACCGGCGAACAACCCGGCGGCGGCCGACATTCCGGTGCTGTCGCAGCCCAAGTCGACCGTGATGAAGGACAATGTCGCGGCCGTGACCGTGTCGCGCTACTGGCCGATGCCGGGGCTGCTCGACCGCCAGCTGGTGGCGCTCGACATCGGCGGCTCGGCGCTCGGCGGGCTCGCCAGCTCACGGCTCGACAGGATCCTGGTGCGCGAAGAGAAGAGCGCGGTCTCGGTCAGCGCCGGCCTGTACCCGCAGCAGCGCGTCGGAATCTTTTTCGTCCAGGCGACGGTGAAGCCGGGAGTCGACCCGGCCCTGGTCGAGCGGCGGCTCGACGAGATCATCGCCCAATATATCGCCGAAGGCCCGAACGCGGACGAGGTCGCGCGCGCCGCGACCAGCGAGGTCGGCAACCGCATCCGGGCGCTCGAGCAGGTCGGCGGCTTCGGCGGCAAGGCGGTGACTCTGGCCGAGGGCGAGGTGATCGCAAGCGACAGCGAATTCTATCGCAAGACGCTTGCCAATTACGCGACGGTGACCCCGGCCGAGATCCGCTCGGCGATGGCCGAGTGGCTGACCAAGCCGGCGTTCAGCCTTCGCCTCGAGCCAGGCGAGCGCCCGCCCTACGAGGAAGCCAAGGCAGTCGCGGAGGAGCCGAAGAAGGGCGCCGACAAGGTGACCGTTTCGCAGAAGCGCGAGATTCCGCCCCTCGGGCCGATGCAGGCGCTCGACTTCCCCGACGTCCATCACGTGACCCTGTCGAACGGAGTGAGGCTGCATTATGCGCAGCGCAGCGCCGTTCCGGTGAGCCAGATCGCGCTATCGTTCAATGCCGGCTATTCGGCCGACTTGCCGTCCGGCCGGGGCTTGCAGAACCTCACTCTGGCCCTGCTCGACGAAGGCACCGCGTCGCGCTCGTCGCAGGAGATCGCCGAAGAGCAAGAGCGCCTCGGCGCGCAGATTTCGGCCAGCGGGAATGCCGACCGCAGCACCGTCGCCATGTCGGCGTTGTCCGCCAATCTCGGGCCCTCGCTCGACCTGCTCGCGGACATCGTCCGCAACCCCGCCTTCCCTGCCGCCGAAGTTGAGCGTGTCCGGGGGCAGATCCTGACCTCGATCTCGCAGCAGCTCAAAGACCCGAATTCGATGGCGGCGCGGGTGCTTCCGGCGCTTCTGTACGGCGACACCCACCCTTATGCGACGACGGCTAGTGGTGACCCCAAAGCCGTCGAGAGTTTCACTCGCGATGGTCTGGTGGCGTTCCAGCAGACCTGGCTGCGGCCGGACAATGTGGAGATCTTCGCCGTCTCCGACCGTCCGCTCGAGGAAGTGCGCGCCCAGCTCGACCGCCACTTCGGCGACTGGCAGCCGGCCTCCCTGCCGGTCGGGCAGAAGCAGTTCAGCCAGGCCACGGCCCGCCCGGAGAGCCCGAGGATTGTCCTCATAGACCGGCCGCAATCGCCGCAGTCGGTGATTCTCGCCGGCCAGATCACTCCCGTCGACCCGAGAAGCGACGTCACCGCGCTGTCCAGCGCCAACGACGTGATCGGCGGCAACTTCCTCTCCCGGATCAACATGGACCTGCGCGAGACCAAGGGCTGGTCCTACGGGGTACGCGGCAGCCTGTCGCTCAACGAGAATGCCGTTCCCTATGTCGTCAGGGCGCCGGTGCAGGCCGACCGCACCAGCGATTCAATCAAGGCCCTGGCGACCAACTATCGCGACTTCCTGACTGGAAAGGGCACCACCGATGAGGAGCTAGGGCGGATCATCGCCAACAACATCCAGCAGCTCCCGGGGCGGTTCGAGACCTCCGCAGCGGTGCTCGACGGGATGATGAGCAACGAGCTGCTCGACCGGCCGGACAATTATTACGAGACGCTGGCGGGCCTCTACCGGCAGCAGACCCGGGCCAGCCTCGACCAGGCAATTCGCGGAGCGATCGTCCCGGAAGGCTGGGTGTGGGTGGTCGTCGGCGATGCAGCCAAAATCCGCCCGCAGCTCGAAAAGCTCAACATGCCGATCGAAGTCATCGAGCCGAGGTAGCGGGCGGAACGGCCTTCAGCCGGCGATCCCTAGCTCCCCCGCGCGGAGCGGGCGGCTCTCGCCGCTTCGGGGCTTAGCTGCTGGATGTTCGTGACCATGCAGCTCTGGGTGCCGGTTGGGCTCGGGACCAGCAGTTCGGCGTCCATGCCGCCGCACACCCAGGAGCTCGCGCCCGTCGACCGAATCCCGATCTGCATCGACCAGTCGATGTTTTGACAGGGTCCCAAAATGTCGAGGGAATACACTTCGTTGACGCCGACGAAGACTTGCACCGTGTCATCATCGACGGCGTTGAATCCATTAACTTGCGAGGGAAGGAAACATTGCCGCTGTCCGGCCATTGCGCCCTGCCCCGGCCCTGGCATTTGCTGCGCGCATCCTGCAACGACTGCGGCAGCAGCTCCCGCGGCTATCGAGCGCCTGATTTGTCGGAAACCCATATCGCAGCACCTCCCCAAGTGTTGAGTCCGGGCTGAACTGTAGCGATTCGTGCGCAAACCGCGAAGGCGGTGACGGTGCAGGGGCCCTGGGCGGCGCTGTACCGCGGAGCTCTCGCGGCGCTTCCGCCGGGTGCAGGCTGACAGCGAAGTCAGTCGCCGCGTCGGACGTTCCCGCCGCCGTGAATCGCGGTATTGACCTGGCCGCTCGCGGCGTAGCGGACTTCGCCGCCGCCGTTGATCGCGGCCGACAGGCTCGATGACCGGCCGGTCAGGATTTTGCCGCCGCCGTTGACCGCAGCCGAGACGTTGCCGGCGCTCACCTGCCGGACGTCGATCTGGCCGCCACCGTTCACCGCGACCGAGAGTTGATCCTGGGGAGCGTAGCCGGGAGCAACGGTGATCGCCCCGCCGCCGCTGATCGCTGCATCGGGAACATCCGGGCTCTGGATCTCGATCCGCAGATCGTAGTTCCTCGGGCAGCGCTCGTTGCAGGCATCGATCTTCAGCTGCCCGCGCTGGTCCACTCGGATATTGGTGAATTGCGAGCTGCCGGAGAGAATCGTCACACGCTGCGCAGGGCCGGGGCGAACGGCGACCGAACCGCCGCCGCGCAGCTGGACGGATTCGAACTCGGCAACCGGCACCACTTCCGCTGCGACGGCGGGAACAGCGGCAATGGCAAGAGGCAGAAGGAACAGCATCGAACGCATGGCGGAGCCTTTCACAAATTGACGCTACATCTGTAGCGCTACATTTGTAGCGAAGTCAAGAGGCCTATGCGATGCGTGTGACGTGGCCCATCTTGCGTCCGGGGCGCGGGTCGCCCTTGCCGTAGAGATGGAGGTGGGCCCCGGGCTCGGCGACCAGCCGCGGCCAGTCCTCGACCTCGTCGCCGAGCAAATTCTCCGTCGTCGCCGAGCCGCTCGTCCGGCGGACCGAGCCGAGCGGAAGGCCGCAGATCGCCCGGATATGCTGCTCGAACTGGGAGGTGACGGCGCCCTCGATCGTCCAGTGGCCGCTGTTGTGCACTCGCGGAGCGATCTCGTTGACGAGCGGGCCGTCGGCAGTCGCGAAGAATTCGACGGTGAGCACTCCGACATGGCCGAGCGCCGCGGCAATGGCGGTGGCGGCCCGGAGCGCCTCGTGCGCCTGGCTGTCGACCGGGTCGCCGGCAGGAACCGTCGAGCGGCGGAGGATGCCGTCCTCGTGGAGGTTTCGCGGCAGGTCCCAGGCAGCGATTGCGCCGTCGAGATCGCGGGCCAGGACCACCGAGAATTCGCCTTCATAATCGACACCGGCCTCTGCAACCGCCGGATGGCGGCCGATCGAGTCCCACGCGTCGAGAGCCAAGCCCGGCTTTTTCGCCCAGGCCTGTCCCTTCCCGTCATAGCCGAGGCGGCGGGTCTTGAGCACCAGCGGAAGGCCGAGCCGCTCCTCGGCGGCGCGGACGTCGGCCTCGCTGTCGACGCGGATCCACGGGCCGACCCGAGCGCCGGTGCGTTCGATGAACTCTTTCTCGAGCGCGCGGTCCTGGCCGATCTGAAGAGAGTCGACGCCGGGCCGAAGCTTTGCCGCAATCCCCTCCAGCGAGCCGGCCGGGACGTTCTCGAACTCGTAGGTCGCGACGTCGACCGAATCGGCGAATTTCCGAAGGGCCTCGGCATCCGAATAGTCGGCGCGAGTGAACTTCGCGCTCACGTCGGCCGCGCACGGCGCCTCCTCGGGAGCGAAGATGTGGCATTTGTAGCCGAGCTGCGCGGCAGCCAGGCCAAGCATCTTGCCGAGCTGGCCGCCGCCGATGATCCCGATGGTGGAACCAGGCTTAAGGGTCATTCCGGAGTGTCTGCGACCGAGGCTGTCTGTGTCGAGCGATGCTCGTCGAGGCGCCTTGCCAGCGCCTCGTCGGTGATCGCCAGGATCGAGGCTGCAAGAAGCGCCGCGTTGATCGCTCCGGGCTTGCCGATGGCGAGGGTTCCGACCGGGACTCCAGCCGGCATCTGGACGATCGACAACAGGCTATCCATGCCCTTGAGCGCCTTGCTCTCGACCGGAACTCCGAGCACCGGCAGGGCCGTCATCGACGCCGCCATTCCAGGCAGATGCGCGGCCCCGCCGGCGCCGGCGATAATCACCTTCAGCCCCCGCTCCCTGGCGCCCTGCGCATAATCGTAAAGCCGCCCGGGCGTCCGGTGCGCGGAGACGATCTTCGTCTCGTGGGCGATTCCGAGCTGGTCGAGCATATCGGCGGCGTGGCGCATCGTGTCCCAGTCGGACTTGCTGCCCATGATGATTCCGACCTGGGGCTCCGCCACTCTGTCCCGCCTTCCTGATCCAAAGACCGCCGAAGCGGTCGTTTAGGAAGATGGCCCGGTGTGCGCAATCAGGACAGCCGATTCGTGCGCATTTCCCACGGCAATGATTCCGGTTATTCCGGCCGTCGTGAGCGAGGGGACAACAGAGTCGGATGTGCATGCGTTCGCCGAAATCGAGCGGCTGCGCGAGACAATCGCGCAGCTGGAGGAGCGGGTGCGCCTGCTCGACGAGCTCGCTCACCAGGACTCGCTGATCCCGGTTCCCAACCGGCGCGGTTTCATGCGCGAACTCGAGATGCTGATTGGTCGGGTCAGCCGCTACGGCGAGAGCGCGGCGATGCTGTTCGTCGATATCGACGGGCTGAAAGGAATCAACGACAGCTATGGCCACAAGGCCGGCGACGAGGCGCTGATCCATGTCGCGGGCGTGTTGACCCAGGGCGTACGCAAGAGCGACTGCGTCGCCAGGCTCGGCGGCGATGAATTCGGGATCCTTCTCGCCCATGCCGACGAGGACAGCGCCCGCGAGACGGCGGCCCGGCTAACCGCCCAGATCGAGGCCGACGAGACGAGCTGCGACGGAAACCCGCTGCCGCTGGGAGTCGCGATCGGATTGACGATGATCGAGCCCAGCGACACTCCGGACGCGGTGATCGCCCGCGCCGACCGTGCGATGTACGAGAAGAAAACGGCGGATGCGGCCTAGCGCTCGCTGAGATAATAAGAGTCGAGGGAATTGAGGCCGTCGTCCAGTTCGTAGACGAGCGGCTGGCCGGTCGGGATCTCGATCCCGACGATCTCCTCGTCGCTCATGTTCGACAGATGCTTGACCAGGCCGCGGATCGAATTGCCGTGCGCCGAGATCAGCACGCGCTCTCCCGACCGGAGCGCCGGGGCGATCGCTTCATCCCAATAGGGCAGCACCCGCTCGGTGGTGTCCTTCAGGCTTTCCGAGCGCGGCACTTCGACGCCTTGGTATCGGCGGTCACCGCTGACGTCATACTCGCTGCCCGGATCGAGCGGCGGCGGCGGAATGTCGAACGAGCGGCGCCAGATCCTGACCTGCTCGTCGCCGACCTTTTCGCGCATCTCCTGCTTGTTGAACCCGGTGAGGCCGCCGTAATGGCGCTCGTTCAATCGCCAGTGCTTGGCGGTCGGAAGCCACAGCCGGTCCATGAGGTCGAGGGCGATGTCGAGCGTTTTGATGGCGCGGGTGAGGAAGCTGGTGAAGCAGATGTCGAAATCGAACCCGTGCGCGCTCATCAGCTCGCCGGCCGCGATCGCCTCCTCGACGCCGTTTTCCGACAAATCGACGTCCCACCAGCCGGTGAAGCGGTTCTCCAGATTCCACTGCGACTGACCGTGCCGGAGCAGGACCAGGGTCGGCATCAGGCGGCGCCAACAGTCTCTTTGGGCGACTCGCTCTGCGGCTTCTCGCCCGCCGCTTTCTTGAGATCGGGCAGGAGCGCGTGAAGCGCGTCGAGGCAGGCGCGCGCCAGATGCTTCGAGCGATCCGGCGACCAGCCGTAGACCGGGTCGGGAAGATCAAAATTGTCCTTGAACGGCATTTCCAGAGTCATCGACACGCAGCCGTAGCGCTCGGCTAGCTGGGTCGTCGACATCGACATATTGGCTTCGCCGGGCTTTGGAATTTCATAGCCGTGACGAGTCTGGAAGTCGGGTGACAGGCGTTCGAGCGCGTCGCTGAACAGCTTGAACAGCCGGCTCTGGCGCTCGGTGATCGACGGGATGCCCTCGAAGCCGGCGAGGAAGTTCGCCGGAATCGCCTCGTCGCCGTGGGCGTCCATCGCGAAATCGACCCCGGTCTCGTCCATCGCATTGCGAACGCACAGCACTTCCGGGCTCTTTTCCGCCGACGGCGCGTGCCATTCGCGGTTGAGGTTCACACCGGCCGCGTTGGTCCGAAGATGGCCCCGGCGCGACCCGTCGGGGTTCATGTTGGGAACGACGCGGAACGTGCAGTCGCGGCGAAGCACCCGGGTGATCGGATCCTCAAGATCGCTGAGCTTCTCGAGAGCGCCTTCCATCCACCATTCGGCCATCGTCTCGCCCGGATGCTGGCGCGCGTAGAGCCAGACGTTGAGCGGGCCTTCGCCGAATGTCAGGCAGTCGATGTCCTGCCCGTCGAGCGACTTGCCGAGCGACGAATAGGAAATTCCGGGAAGCGAGACGACCGAGGTGATCAGATCGTTGTGCCGCTCCATCGAATAAGGCGCGAAATAAGCGACCCAGACGATCTCGTCCCGGGGCGTGAAGCGGATGGTGAGGATTCCATCCTCGTAGCTGGTGCCGTCGATTCGCAGCCACTCGTCGCGGTCGGCCGACACGCAGGCGCGATAATCGGGCCAGCCGTGCGGATAGGCGGCGCCGCCGCAATTGGTTATTCGAAGCGTGACCTCGCGGCCCTTTGCGCCGGCCAGGCGGAAATAGAACCATTGGTAGAAGTCCGACATGTGATCCTTGACGATCTCCAAATCGGCGCCGTCGCCGTCCTGCTTGAGGACGCGGATGTTGCCGGCGTCGAACGCGCTCGAAATCGTGATTGCCATGGACCCTGCTCAGGATATCGTTCGGAAAAAGTCGACGGCGTGATAGCCGAAAATGCAGCGCCCGCAACCGCGCGGCTCCGAATGGGGTGGGGGAGTTTGTAATGCACTGGTCGTTCGACATTCCGCGATTCTGAAGGCCGCCGATGGACCTTTCGACCCTGATATCCGCGCTTGCGCCAGTGCTTTTGATCCTCGCCCTCGGCTTTGCGGCCGGAAAGCACCGAAGCTTCGACGACGATCAGACGAGGGGACTCAGCCGGCTCGCGCTGACCTATGCGCTGCCCGCCGCGCTGTTCCTCAGCATGGCGCATTTCAACCGGTCGACGCTCATCGAACAAGCGCCGGTCGCGCTGGTGATGCTGGCAGGATATTCGGGGCTCTACCTCCTGCTCTACTGGCTGCTTCGTCGCGCCGGGCTCGGCAAGCTGGAGGCGGCTTTGCTCGGCTACACTTTCTCGTCGAGCAGCGTCCCGGTGTACGGCCTGACCGTCCTGACACCGATTTACGGGGCGGACACCGGCTCGGCCGTCGTCGGGCTGGTGGCGCTGGTCACGAACCTCGCGCAGGTTTCGATCGCCGTCTTTCTGCTCGAATCCGCAGCGCCCAGGCCGGGCCAGCACCCGTCCGTTGCGCGCTCGATCGCCCACGCCGCGGCCAACCCGCTGGTCTGGGCGCCGGTGCTCGGCGGAGTGCTCGCGCTTTCCGACCTCCATCTTCCGGCGTTCGCTGCAACCACGCTCGAACCGCTCGCCGCCTCGGCAGCCGGAGTTGCGATCTTCGCCGCCGGGCTCGTCCTGGCGTCGCATCGCGCGACCATCTCGCCGCTGGTCGTAATCGGCGCTTTGACCGTCCTTGCGCTTCAGCCTGCGCTGTTCTTTTCGGGTATGAAGATCGGCAATTTTTCCGGACCGATCGCCGAGGCGGCGGTGGTCGCAAGCGCCTTTCCGAACGCGACCGTGGCGATCTTGTTCGCTCAGCAATACCGGACCGCACAGGCCGAAACCGCGAGCATCATGCTGGTGGCGACGCTCGGGATGATCGTCGCAATTCCGCTGACGACCGTGGCGGCCTTTTATCTTTGACGGGCCGCGCCCTGGTTGCGAGCCGCCGTCCAGAACAAGGCGGCCGAGAGCAACCACAGCCCGGCGAAGCCCATGCTGAAGAGCCCCCCGAGAATGTCGCTGGGCAGGCCCCCGGCCGCGACGCAGACCTGGGCGATCGCGGCGGCCCCCATCGCATAGGCCATTCCAGCCGGGCGGAACCGCGCCGCGACGGAGCCGAGCAGCGCAACCAGGATGACCCCGAAAAAAAACAGGTTGTAGGGATTGTCCTCCGACCCGATCATTCCGACGGCGCCGTTCGCCCAGATTGTGAGGAACGCGGCCGCAAGCGCCGCGACGACGGCCGACCGGTGCGCCCAGTCGCGGGTCACCCTCACGGTCAGCTCGTAGGCGATGCCGACGACCCCGATCATAAGCGCGGCGAATATGGAGTCGCCCATTGTCCAGTTCACCTCGCCCGTGACCTGCATCGCGGCCAGGGGCAAAAACAGCAGCAAGGTTGCGGTGCCCCAGCCAAGTACCCGCCACGGAACCCTGCCCCGTCCGCCGCTATATTCCGCTTCTTTTGCCATTGCCTTGCTTCCCGACATGAATGAGGCTTGCATCCTGGCCCACATTGCCGGTGAGCGGCATGAGCAATAACTGAGGTTTCGCTGAAAAATGGCATCCGGCGGCTATCGCTTCGAGCGCTTCACTCTCGATCCCGCCGACCGGCGGCTGACGCGCGACGATAGCCCCGTGGAACTCAACGCCCGCTATCTCGACGCTTTGGCGCTTCTGCTGCGCGACGCCGGCAAGCTCGTCTCCAAGGACCGGTTCCTCGACGAAGTGTGGCGAGGCGTGCCGGTTACCGACGAAGCGCTCACCCAATGCATCAAGACTCTGCGGAGGCAGCTTGGCGACGATGCCGCCAGCCCGCGCTTCATCGAGACGGTGCCCAAGCACGGCTACCGCTTCATCGCTCCGGTCGAACCAATCGACGGTGAAAGAGAATCCGAAGCGGCAGGTGCGGCTCGCTCGGCCGCCGAGGCATCGCCGGCCCATGGCTGGCGGGAATTCCTCCTGATCGGGCTGGCCGGCACCACAGGAGGCGGGGCCGCGGGCGCGATCGGCGGCCTTGTCTACGGTTTCGCCGGCGCCTCGCAGCCGCTCGAGCCGGGCATTGGCGCGGCCTCGGTGCTTGTCGTCCTTCTGTGCATTACCACTCTCGTCGCTCTGACCGGCGCCGCCGGAGTCGGCATCGGAATCGCGGCGGGCTTCAAGTCCGGCCGCTTCGGGCTGTGGGCCATCGCCGGCGGCGGATTCGGCGGGCTAATCGTCGGCGCCGTCGTGAAGATTCTGGGAGTCGACGCGTTCAACCTGCTGTTCGGCCAGTCGCCGGGCGACATCACCGGGGCGGCCGAAGGCGCTCTGCTCGGCGGCGCGGCCGGCCTGGGGGCCTGGCTTGGAAGCCGCGGAGACGGTTTTCCGCGGCTCCGGCAAAGCGTCGCTTTCGCAGTCCTCGCCGGTGGCGCCGCCGGAATTCTCATCGCAAGTCTCGGCGGGCGGCTGATGGGTGGAAGCCTCGACCTGCTCGCCAGCCGATTCCCCGACTCGCGCCTCAGCCTCGACCCGATCGGCGCCCTGTTCGGGGAAACCGGATTCGGGCCTGTCACCCAGACCGTAACGGGCGGGCTCGAAGGGGGGCTGTTCGCCGGCTGCATCGTCGGCGCGATGATCATTGCCTGGCGCCGGATCGAGAACGAACGTTTGGCAGGCACCAGCCGCTCGCACTTGGCCGTAAACGGGCGCGCGTGACCGTCGCGGCGACCGGGCTGGCACTGGGGCTGCGCCTCCGCTAGCCAGCCGTCCATGCCCGAAGTCCCAGTCCTGGTCACCGGTGGCGCCGGCTACATCGGAAGCCATGCGGTCCTCGCCCTGGCCGACGCCGGATGGCCGGTCGCCGTCATCGACGATCTTTCCAGCGGAACGCGCGCGGTCGTGCCGGACGACGTGCCTTTCTATGAAGGCTCGATCGCCGACCGCGGCCTGGTCGAGCGCATCTTCGCCGAGCAGGAGATCGGCGCGATCATGCATTTCGCCGGGTCGATCGTCGTTCCGGAATCGGTCGAAAAGCCGCTCGATTATTATCTCAACAACACCGTCGCCACGCATTCGCTGATCACGGCCGCAGTCGCTTCGGACGTGAGCCACATCCTCTTCTCGTCGACTGCAGCGGTCTATGGCCTCCCCGAACGGGTGCCGATCGAAGAGGGCGACCCGAATCAGCCGATCAACCCCTATGGAGCATCGAAGCTGATGACCGAGCGGATGCTCGCCGACAGCTCGGCGGCCTATCGGCTCAATTACGGCGCACTTCGCTATTTCAACGTGTCGGGAGCCGACCCTGAGCTTCGTGCCGGACAGATCGGAAAAGGATCGACTCACCTGATCAAGGTCGCGGTCGAGGCGGCGGTCGGAAAGCGCGACCATGTCGACGTGTTCGGGACCGACTATCCGACGCCCGACGGCACCTGCATCCGCGACTATATCCACGTCAGCGATCTTGCCGACGCGCATGTCCTGGCGCTCGAGCGGCTGATCGAGCGGCCGGACGAGAATCTGGTCCTCAACTGCGGCTACGGCTCCGGGCTGTCGGTTCTGGAAGTGCTGGACGCCCTCGACCGGGTGACCGGCCGGCCGATCCGGCGCGAGATGAAGCCCAGGCGGCCCGGCGACCCGCCGGTGCTCGTCGCGTCCAACCGCCGGTTGGTCGAAACGCTCGGCTGGACCGCGCGCTTTGCCGACATCGAGACGATCGTCACCCATGCGCTCGAATGGGAGCGCAAGCTGCGAGGTCCCGAAACCGAGTGAAGCGCTTAAGGTCGATCGTTGTGCCGCTCGCCCTTCTGCTGTCGGCGGCGGCGCCGGCACCGCAAGCCGACGGTCCGGCGGCCCAGCGCGTTCGGGCCGACGTCGAGTTCCTTGCCAGCGACCTGCTCGAGGGCCGCGCCACGGGCTCGCGCGGCTACGAGATCGCGGCCGCCTATGTCGCGTCGCAATTCCGGGCGATCGGGCTCGAGCCCGGCGGCACCGACGGCAGCTGGTACAGCCAGGTGCCGTTCCGTCGTGCAATGCACACACAGCCGCCGACCGCCTCGCTGGTGATCGGCAACGAGTCGGTCGACCTCAAGATCGGGCTCGACTTTTCGGTCCGACCGAGCCTCACCCAACAGGCGCGCCAGCTCGACGTGCCGCTGGTCTTCGTCGGCCGGGGGATCAGCGACGCGCAGCTTGGCATCGACGATTATGCCGGGCTCGACGTTCGCGGGAAGATCGCGGTGGCGATCGAAGGCACCCCGCCCGGGCAGCCGAGCGAGATCGCAGCGCACCTCGATTCGTCCAAGCAGGTCACCGCCGCGTCGAAAGGCGCCGTCGGGCTGGTCGAAATCGCCGGAACCGGCCCCAAGCCGGTCAACCGCATCGCCTATTACGGCCGCTATGTGGTCGACTGGGTCGACCCGACCGGCCAGACGGCCAGCCAGAGCACGCAACTGCCGGTCTCGGCGGCGATTTCGAGAGAGGCCGCCGACAGGCTGTTCAAGGCTGCCGGCCATGACCTCCCGGGCACGATCGCTGCCGCCGCCAGGTCCGCGACGGTGCGCGGGTTCGCGATTCCCGCCCGGCTCCAGCTCAGCGATCGGGCAACCTGGAAGGATTTCACCAGCCCGGAAGTCATCGGCGTCCTCCCCGGAGCCGACCCGGAGTTGAAAGACGAACATGTCGTCTTGATGGCCCACCTCGACCATCTCGGAATCAACGAAGGCGCCAGGCCGGGCGAAGACGCGATTCACAACGGAGCGCTCGACAATGCGGCGGGCGTGGCGACGATGCTCGAAGCCGCGCGCGAGTTCGCCCAATCCGGCAAGCCGCCGCGCCGGTCGGTGCTGTTTATCGCCAACACCGGCGAGGAGAGAGGCCTTCGAGGCGCCGATTATTTCGCTGCCAACCCTACGGTGCCGCTGCGAAGCATCGTCGCCGCGGTCGGTCTCGACATGCCGATGCTGCTCTACGACTTTACCGATGTCACCGCCTTCGGCGGCGATCATTCGACGGTCGCCCGGACGATCGCCGATGCGGCCCGTTCGATGGGGATCGCAGTGTCGCCCGACCCGATGCCCGAAGAGGCGATCTTCGTCCGGTCCGATCACTACCGCTTCGTCACCCGGGGGATTCCGGCGATCCTGCTGATGACCGGCTATGCGAACGGCGGCGAGGCGAAATGGAAAGAGTTCTTCGCAAGCAGCTACCACAAGCCGAGCGACGATTTGAGCCAGCCGATTCGATGGAGCCAGGGCGCCCGCTATGCCGAGCTCAACTACCGGATCGCTCGCGCGCTGGCGGACTCAGACGAGCGGCCGCGCTGGTACAAAGGAGATTATTTCGGCGACACCTTCGCGCCCGCGCAGCCGAAGGCGGAGCAGTGACTCAGGTGGCAAGAAAATAGTTGCAGTTCAAAGGCCTGTAAGCATTTTGGGACTCGATTCTCCCGCGTAATAAGTGTAGGCACCGATCGATGCAGGGGGCCATTTCCGAGAACCTGGCTGAGCCACCGGTGGGGGTCGACGACGTCGTCGTTACCCACGAGCTTGAGCTGCGCCCTGCGAAGAGGCGCAACTACCGCCGCGAAAAGGACGCGCTTCAGGAGCTGGTCGCGCAGCTCGATGACAATCCTGCCGAAGTCCTCCCTCGGTTCGTCGAGCTTGCGATGCAGCTCACCGGCGCGTCGTCGGCGGGGCTCAGCCTCTATGAGCCCGAGCCTGAGCCCGGAATCTTTCGCTGGCACCATTTGCGCGGAAAGCTCGTAACATTCGAGGGCACGACGACCCCGCGCGACCACAGTCCGTGCGGAGTGACTCTGGACCGAAACGGGCCGGTGCTTTCCAACAATCCGGAGCGGCTCTACGAGTGGATCGCTGCGGAAAACATCACCATTCCCGAAGTGCTTCTCGTCCCGCTCCATGTCGGCAGCGACGAGCCGCTCGGGACCTTGTGGGTGGTCGCGGACGCGGCCGGCCATTTCCGCAAGGAAGACGCCGGGGTGACGACCGAGCTCGCAAGGTTCGTCGCCATCGCGCTGCGCATGATCGGATCGGAAAAGCAGCTGCGCGATTCGCTTCGGCGCCAGGAATTGCTGGCAAACGAGATGGGGCACCGGGTCAAGAATGTGTTCGCGGTGACCGAGAGCATCGTCCGGCTGACAGCGGGGCGCGCAGAATCTTCGATGGACCTCGCCGAATCCTTGTCGCGACGGCTCGGCGCGCTTGCCGAGGCGCACGCGCTTGCCCGCGGGACTTCGCTCGACGAAGATTCGCACGTCAACCTCGACGAGCTCCTCCGTGTGATCGTCAAGCCGTTCCAGGACGCTGCCGATTCGAGGCTGGTCCTGTCGGGGCCTGACGTCGGATGTGGGGCGCACGCCGCCAGCGCACTGGCGCTCGTCATCCATGAGCTTGCCACGAATGCCGCGAAATATGGCGCTTTGACTCGGCCGTCGGGCCGGGTCGAGATCGACTGGAGCCGCGACGAGGACAAGGTCGTGCTGACGTGGCGCGAAACCGGAGGGCCGCGGGTCGATTCGAGTCCCGAGAAGGATGGGTTCGGATCGACACTCATCCGGCGTACGGTAACCCGGCAGTTCGGCGGCGAGCTGGACGAACAGTGGCTGGCCGAGGGGTTCGTCTGCAAGATGAGTCTTTCGGCGGAAAAGCTGGCGAGGTGATCGCCTCAGCTTGACTTGGCACCGCTGTCCCCATAGGTGAGCCGCCGGTTCAAAGACCCTCCGACAACTGAAAAACAAAGGCACGAGGCGGCGCGCTCGATGAAAATTCGTAATTCACTGAAGTCGCTGAAGGACCGGCATCGCGATTGCCGCGTGATCCGCCGCCGTGGCCGCGTCTACGTCATCAACAAGACGAACCGCCGCTTCAAGGCGAGGCAAGGCTAACGCGTTCGCGCCGCTCGCCCGGCGCTCCAAACTCCATTCCCTATCGGCTAAGCGCTCGATTCGGCGCGCAAATCATGCTGCCCGCCTTAAGGCCGGGTTCACCTGCATCGGCGTATAAAGATGCTAAGGAGTAGTGTAATGAAGACGCTTTGGATCAGTGCTGCAGCGGGAGCGATCGCCGCGCTCGGCCTCGGCAGTGCCGCGCCGGCCCAGTCTTCGTCCCAGCAGCAGTCGAAATCGACTCCCAAGAGCTGGAGCTACGAAATCAAGGACGGCAAGCGCGTGCCCAAGGGCAACCGCACCGTCGCCGCCGACGGCAGTTGGCGCGAGGAAATCCGCCAGGGCAAGTGCGTGACGCTCAAGGAAAAATCCTCGGCCGGCGAATATCGCGAGAGCCGCCGCTGCGACTGATCAGCCGGCGTTCTCCCCAGCGCCTATCTCGCCGCTGATTTCACACCGGGGAAGCCCGAACCGCTCGACATCGTTGCAGTCGCGCACCTGCGCGCTTCCGTCCGGCCCGACGAAAACCGCCCAGTCGCGCTGTTCGTCGCAATTCGCCATCCACATATCGAGATTCTCATACTCGCCGACGAAGCTCGACCTGGTGACTCGCTGGCATCGGTAGCCGGCGTCGCGGATCGCTCGCTTCAGGCCGATCGCCTGGTTGAGCTCGTTCAGCTTGTGGAGCTCCTCCTGGGCCTCGCCGCGGACCCTGATCGGCTGCGTCGTCTGCTCTGGCTGGCCATCCTCACACCCGGAAATGACGAGTGCCGCCGCAATAACGGTCATTGCTGCTGCGCGCATCGAGCTCCTCCCTTTGAAGTACCAACGCGGCACGTCCACGAAGGCTTCCACACTATTCGTCACGATAATGAAGCCTGACCTTCGCCGCAGCAGCTTTCGCCAGCTCGAGCGCCTCGTCGACGCTTTCGCCGCGCGCGAGGGCGACTCCCATGCGCCGGTTCCCGAGCGTCTTAGGCTTGCCGAAGATGCGCACGTCGACGGGCTTGCCCGGCGAGCCGAGCGCCAGCGCTTCGGCAATGCCTTCATAGGCGAAGGACTCGCTTTCGCGATCCGCGAGAATGACCGCGGATGCAGACGGACCGGCGAGATCGATTGCCGGGACCGAAAGCCCGAGGATCGCTCGCAGGTGAAGCTCGAACTCGTTGGGGAATTGCGAGATCAGCGTCACCATCCCGGTGTCGTGAGGCCTAGGCGACAGCTCGGAGAAGATCGCCTCTTGCCCGCGGACGAAGAATTCGACCCCGAAGATCCCGTGGCCGCCGAGCGCCTCGACTACGCGTTTCGACTGGTCCTGGGCCGAGGCAAGCGCCTCGCCGGGAATCGCCGAAGGCTGCCAGCTCTCGCGATAATCGCCAAGCTCCTGCCGGTGGCCGATTGGCGCGCAGAAGAGAACGCCGTCCTTCGTTGAGACCGTGAGCAATGTGATCTCACTGTCGAAGACGATGAACTCCTCGACAATCACCCGCGGGCGGTCGCCGCGCATGTTGGCGACCGCATGATCCCAGGCCGAGCCGACCTCTTCGCGGTTGCGGCCGGTGCTCTGGCCCTTTCCAGAGCTCGACATCACCGGCTTGATCACGCACGGAAAGCCGACCTCATCAGCCGCCGCCATCGCCTCATCGCGGCTTTCGGCGAAGCGATATTTCGACGTCGTGAGGCCAAGCTCCTGCGCAGCGAAGTCGCGGATGCCGTCGCGGTTCATCGTCAGCTGGACGGCCCTCGCGGACGGGACAACGCGCCATCCTTCGCGCTCGAGATCGGCCAGCGTCGCGGTGTCGATCGCCTCGATCTCGGGGACGATCATGTCCGGCCGGTGCTTCTCGACCGCCGCTCGAAGCTTGGCTCCATCGAGCATCGGGAACACTTCGGAAGCGTCCGCCACCTGCGTCGCGGGGGCATTTGCGTAGCGGTCGCAGGCGACGACCCGGCAGCCGAGCCGCTTGGCGGCGATTGCGAATTCGCGCCCCAGCTCGCCCGCCCCGAGCAGCATCAGGCTGGCAATATGCATCGACGCGCGCCTATCGTGTCTGCTCCAAAACACAAGGAATCAAGATGCGCTCGCTGCTCCTTATCCCACTCATCGCGCTGACTGCCGCCGCCCCGCCCGCCAAGCCGAAGACCCCCACCGAGATCGTCGCCCAAGCGCCTGCAAGCGCCTGGCTGGCGATCGCCCCCGACGACCTGCTGGTGATTCAGATGGCGAACGGCGGGCGCGTGGTGATCCAGCTGGCGCCCGACTTCGCTCCGGTCCATGTCGCCAACATCCGCGGACTGGCGCGGGCGAACTGGTGGGACAACGCGGCGATCTATCGGGTTCAGGATAATTATGTCGTCCAGTGGGGCAGGAACGAGAGCGAGGACCCGCTGCCGGCCGGCGTGGTCGAACAGCCGCCGGCCGAATATGCGCGGCCGCTCCAGGGCCTGAACATCCATCCGCTCGGCTATCCCGACGCTTACGCGCCGCTCGCCGGCTATGTGCTCGGCTGGCCGGTCGGCTACGACCCCAAGGGTGGGACCGCGAACCTCGCCCACTGCTACGGCTATGTCGGCGTCGGCCGAGGGCTGTCGCCCGACACCGGCACCGGCGGCGAGCTTTATGCGGTGATCGGCCATTCGCCCCGGCACCTTGACCGCAACATCGCGGTCGTCGGCCGGGTGGTGAGCGGGATCGAGCATATGAGCTCGCTTCCGCGCGGCACTGAAGCATTGGGGTTCTACAAGGAGGACTCGCAGCACGTACCGATCGCCAGCATCAGGCTGGCGAGCCAGCTGCCGGCGGCGGAACGGCCGTCGTTCCAGTATCTCGATACCGCAAGCGAGGCGTTCGCCGCTTATGTCCGGGGGCGCGCCAACCGCAGCGACGACTTCTTCATCCGGCCGGCGGGCGGAGTCGACCTATGCAACGCGCCGGTGCCGGTGAGGCCGACACCGGCTCCCTAGTTGCCGCTATGCAGCCCAGGCGTGGTGATCGCGGTTCTTGTGCTCGATGATCACCGGTCGGTTGTGCGAATGCATGCTGGCTTCTGCGAGCGGAAGCGCAGTCGAGCAGAAGGCGCATTCGGCGGACAGCCGGCCGATGATCCAGTGGGTCCGGCCGCAGCCAGGGCAATGGTTCACCTCCTGCTCGCGGTACACCACATGGTAGCCGCGCACGGTCGGATGGTACGTCTTCTCGATCTGGCCTGAGTTCGCAGGCATGGCATGTTCCTTTCGGAGACGGTGAACGAGCGAAGCCCGACGCGGTTGCATCACTGCCCCGATTCGGGACGCCGTCGAGCCGGCGCTTCCCGGCGAGAAGTTGCTGATTCAGTGGCTTTAAGTGGGAAGCAGGCCGTCGAGCGAAACAGGCTCGGAAAATTCGGCGCCGAGCTTGTCGCCAGCCGTCCATTTGACGACCGCGTTGGCCCGGTCGCGGCCCGGCAGCATTAGCCAGATTCGCGAACCGACTTCGAAATGGGCGTCGGACTGTGCCATGAATCCGCTCTCGGAGATGTTGAGCACGCGCGCCTCGACACCGCTGGCGCCGAGCTCGCGCATCTTCACTTCGAGCTCGACCGGAAGCCGAGGCAAGCGGCGCCGGTCACTGGGGTCGGGAGCCTCGGCGATACGAGCCTTGATCATCAAAAAACTCATCTCCACGCGCCGCTACTCCGTCGGGCCGGCAAGGGTTACGCCGATCTGGCCGCCCCTCACCCAGCAGGCCTGGCCGCCGATCTGGCCGCGCCCGATGAGCTCCATGCTTATCGTCTCGCCGATGTGCGGGATCAAGAAGAAGATAGTCATTGCCCCGCTCGGTGAAATTTTAACTCGAGCATGAAAAAACGGCCCGCCATAACTTCCCCGCCTGCACCCGAGAATTTCATCGCGATCGCTTAAAGATTGGTTCTTATCCATGAAGTTAGTCGCTGACTGTGGCTTCGGCTCACTGGCCTCGGCCATTCAGCCTGTGTATTGTGCAGCTCGGGCAAAAGAGACGGCCTACGAGGTCGCCGACGAGCGAGGATTGCTGTGACATTCAAGAACCGATTCAATGCCGTTACATTGTTCTGCGCCGCATCGGCGCTGCCGTTTACAGTGCAGGCGCAGCAGCCGTCCACCGGCCCCGCGGTTCCCGTCAAGGTCCAGGCGCCGGTCGCGGCACCGGCGACCGAGCCGGCCCCGGCCGTTGCCGAGCCGGCCCCGCTGCCGCCGCCGCTGTGGACCGTGTCCGACGCACAGCAGCTGCTCGCCTTCATCGAGGATATCGGCAAGGAGGGGCTAGATCCCGCCGATTACGAGCCCGCAGGCCTTGCCGCAGCGATTGCCGGCGGCGATCCGTTCAAGCTGAGCGAGATAGCGACCGACCGCTTCAACCGAGTCTCCTCGGATCTCGCTCTCGGCCATGTCCGCGGCAAGGACCGCATCGACTGGCATATCAAGGATCCGGACCTGGACGGTGACCGCCAGGACAAGCTTCTCCGCTGGGCCCTCCACACCCACCAGATCAGCGACACGCTCGTCGGCCTGCTTCCGGCCCACCCCCAATATACATCGCTGAAGCGCGCGCTGGAGGTCACTCCCGAAAGCGAAGCCGACAAGATCAACCGAATCCGGCTCAACCTCGACCGCTGGCGGTGGCTTCCGCAGAACCTCGGCGAGCGCTACATAATCGTCAACGTTCCGGCCTACACAGCGGCGCTGGTCGAGGAAGGCGAGACCTTGTCGCGCCACTATGCGGTGGCGGGGAAGATTTCGACGCCCACCCCGCAGCTCAGCGTGATGGCGACCGGGGTGATCCTCAATCCCTGGTGGGAAATTCCCAAGAGCATCGAGGGCGAGGTGCGCGGCAAGGCCGGCTATGTCGCCGTCAAGGGCAAGGACGGCAAGGTGCAGCGCTGGAGGCAGCCTCCCGGGCCATCGAACGCTCTTGGCAAGCTCAAGTTCGTGATGCCCAATTCCAAGGCGATCTACCTTCACGACACCAATGCCAAGTCGCGCTTCAACGCGCGTGTGCGGGCGTTCAGCCACGGGTGCATTCGGACCAAGGACATCGAGCAGCTGGCAACGATCCTGCTGACCGAAGGCGGCGACGAATGGACCGCAGAGAAGGTTCAGGAAACTCTTGCGAAGGGCAAGACGGTCCAGGCGAACTTCCCCAAGCCTCTGCCGGTGTACATCGTCTACATGTCGTCGGCGGCGACCGTCGAAGGCAAGATCGTCGACTATTCGGACGTCTACAAGCGCGACGACAAGGCGGTCGCGGCCCTGCTCGACACGAAGAACCGCGGCGCGAAGGTGGCGACGCGCTAAACCGCCTGGGCGGGCCTATTTGGCTTTCAACGCTTTCACGGCCGCGAGCGTTTTTTGCACGTGCTGGCTCCAGTCCATGTCGGAATGGACAAAGACGATCCGCCCGTCCGGGGCGATGACATAGGACGTCCGGTCGGTAAGCTCCGGCTTCTGTTTTAGCGCGACGTCATAGGCCCTGATGATCGGCGGCCTGGCCGTCGCCACAGGAAAAGCGTTGCGGCATTCCTCGACCGAGAATTTCTGAAGCGTCGCCAAATCGTCGGCCGACATTCCGATCACTCGGGCGCCGGCCCTGCGGAACTCGTCGGTGGCTTCGCTGAACGCACGGGCTTCGAGCGTGCAGCCCTGGGTAAACGCCTTGGGGAAGAAGTAGAGCACGACCGGTCCATGCCGAAGCTGCTCGGTCAGGCGCAGCTTGAACGGCTTGCCGGCGATGGCGCCGGTGGTGGTAAAATCGGGCGCTTTGGCCCCGACCGGGAGCGCCGACCAGCCAGGCACGGCGAGGGAAGCGAGGGCGAGGCCGATCAGCAACTTGCGCATGAATTGCTCCTTTCGAGAGCGGCAACTCTTACCGCAGTCGGGCAGCGAGCGCCACGGTCAGCCCGGCCGATCAGTGCGAATGGCCTCCAGCCCCGTCCGCCTCTCCGGCGACATCGTGCGCGTGACCATTGTCGGCATGCGCGTCGGGAAGCGATGCATAGTGTTCGGCGGTGACCTTCGGAAGCTGCTCGACGAAGGCTGCGATCTTCCACAGCTCGTCGTCCGGCGCCTGCTGCCCGAACGCGGGCATTCCAGTCATCTTGATCCCGTGCCTGGCGATCCAGAAGATCTCGGGGCGGCTCCATCGTTCGGCCGCGCGCGAAAGGTCCGGCGGTTCGGGTGTCATCGCCTCGGCGAAGGCATCCGGCTCAGCGCCCGGCCCGCCATGGCATTGCTGGCACATGCCCTTGAAGTGGGACCCGCCTTCAAGCGCATCGTCCCAGGAAAGGCTGGGACTCTCCAGGCCGGCGGCGGATCGCTTCACCGAACGCTCCATCGTTTCGCGCAACAGCCAGCCAATAGCGCCGCTGTGGCCGCTCGATGCACCGACCGGATAGAGCCCGCCGAACAGGATCGCCGCGCCGACGGCGACCAGCAGCGCGAGCGTGGCCAAAGCGCCGATCAGCGCGGATCCCCAATTCAGTCGCCGCTCTGCCGCCATCGTTCCACTCCTGCCGCCGCTTCCCCCGATGCCTATGAGAACCTTCGCACCGCCGATCCGTTCATCGGATGAATTGAACAACCCTTAACCGGTCTGAGGAGGGGATATGCGAGTTTTGATCATCGCCGGATTGCTGCTGGCGGCCTGCGGGCGGACTGCAGACGCTCCAGCCGGCAATGCGCCCGACAACCGCGAACCCCCCGAGTCAGCCGCCCAGGGCTGGCAGTTCGACTCCAGCGGCGAGGGGCCGGCGATGGTTCTTACCGGAGATGACGGCGCGGCCGCGATTCGGCTCATCTGTCCCGCCGGGCAGAATTCGCTGCTGGTCAATGTCCCGGCGTTCGACCCGGTCGGGAGCGAAGAGCGCCTGTCGTTTGGGCAGGGCGGCGAGGTGGTGGCGCTGGTCGCCGACGTCAGCGGCGATTCCGACCGTGGCGGAGTCACCGGCAGCGGCGCGGTTCCCGAGGATCTCGTGCAGCTGCTCTCGGGCCGAATTGCCGCAAGCTACGGATCGCAGACCAGCGGACCGCACCCGGTTCCACCGGCAGCGCTCGTCGACCGGTTCGCGGACTCCTGCTTGGGCGCTGCGCCGAACGGCGGCTCGGGCACAGGCGAGGCCGGAGCGGGCGATGTCAGCGCCTGCTTGATCCAGGACGGCAACCGGATCCCTGAAAACCGGCTCCACGCCGTCGGCACCGAGCCATTCTGGGCCGCTAACGTGGAAGGCCGCTGCGTCACCTATTCACACCCGGAGGACCAGGACGGGACGCGCGTGTGGACGAAATTCTCGGGCACTGCGCAGAACGGCACCTGGACCGGCGCGCTCGGCAACCAGCCTTTCGTGATGGCGACCGAGCCGCAACCCGGCTGTTCGGACGGGATGTCGGACAAGCGCTATCCGGTCGCGGTGACGCTCACCGTTCGGGGCGAGCAACGCCGCGGCTGTGCGGAGCCGAGATAGTGTGAGGATTACGTCAGGGGCTGGGAGGTGGGGCTGGGTGGCGGCGCGGCTTTAGCGCTCGGCCGCCAACCAGCCGGTGAGAAGATACAGCAGGAGCACGACAGGCCCGGTCAGGAGCAGCGCCGCGACCAGGGCCAGGCGGATCACCACAACGTCGACGCCGGTGTAATCGGCGATTCCCGAAGCGACGCCCATGATCTTGCCGTCGCGCCGGTTGATCAGGAAACGATTGGTCACTCTTGTTCTCCGGTTCAGGCAATGAGCGAGGTCGCGCTGCTGACGAACAGCAGCGAAGTGATGAGCGCTGCGGCGAGAGCGGTCGTGATCTCGCGGGCGGGAGCGAAAGTGGCGAACATTGGCAGTATCCCTTTTTGTTTCTGGACCCACCATTGGGCCCATGAGCCTAACAATGCAGGGACCGTGCCAAATCACTTTTCTCCAATGATATCAGTAGTCCTAATCTGAGGCGTCGGGATATTGGCGGGAATTACGACCGCCTGTTGGGCAATTTCACCAACTCAGCCGCGATATCCGACGAGCGGGCGGCTGCCCGGTCAACCGGCCCGGTCAGCCCGACGTCCAGTCGCCCCCGTTGGGATGGAGCACCTGGCCGATCATGTAGCTGGAATCCTCGCACGCGAGGAACAGGAAGGACGGAGCGACCTCGTTCGGCTCGCCGGGACGGCCCATCGGAGTGTCCTTGCCAAAGTCCGGGATTTTCTCCTTGGGCTGGCCGCCGTAGGGGTTGAGCGGAGTCCAGATCGGCCCCGGAGCGACGGCGTTTACCCTGATCCCGTCCTCGACCAGATTCTTGGCCAGCGAGCGGGTGAAGGCGGTGATCGCCCCCTTCGTCGAGCTGTAGTCGAGCAGGCTCGCAGAGCCCTTGTACATCGTCACCGACGTGCAGTTGATGATCGCCGAGCCTTCCTTCAAATGCTCCAGCGTCGCCTGGACCATGAAGAAATAGCCGAAGATGTTGGTCTGGAAGGTTCGCCTGAGCTGTTCCTCGCTGATGTCGCGGATGTCCTTGTCCCAATGCTGCTCGCCCGCATTGTTGACGAGGATGTCCAGCCTGCCAAGCCCGTCGACAGTCTGCCGGACCGCCTGTTCGCAGAAGTCCTTGCTCCCGACGTCGCCGGCAATGGTGATCGCCCGGCGGCCTTCGTTCTCGACGATCTCCTTCGTCTTCTCCGCATCCTCGTGCTCGCAAAGGTAGAGGATGGCGACGTCGGCGCCCTCGCGCGCGAACAGAGCGGCCACCGCCCGGCCGATTCCGCTGTCGCCGCCGGTGATCAGCGCTACCTTGTCCTTGAGGCGTCCGGAGCCGGGATAGCGCGGCTCCCAGTCCGGCTTTGGCTCGAGCTTCGCCTCGCTTCCTGGAAGCTGCTCCTTCGGCTCGTGGTGCCTGGGAACGAGAACGTCGCTGTCGCCAGACATCTTAGGCCTCCTTGTCGCTGGTTGCGACCCCACGCTCGCCGAACTCCTCGATCGTCTCCTGGTCCTGGCGGTCTTGATTGGGCTTCTTTTCTGCCGGCGACGAGCCGTCCTTGCCGAGCGTGAACGACGTTCGGTTGCCGTCGCCCGGATCGTTGTCCGACATCATGTTCTTCTGGTTGGCCGCTTTCTGGGGCGCATCTGGGGTCTGAAGGTTTTTCGGCATGACTACTCCTCTCGCGAATCAACCGATGCGCGACAGGCGGGTTCCTGCGCTCGGCACTTCTGCGGGGCCGCTCGCCGAGTGCGCTCAGGCCTTGCCTGCCGCGCCCCGAATTTCCTCGGAGCCCACGTCGGCGGCCGCGGGACGGCTGGCCGGCCGGCATTGGGCGAGCAGCGAGGGAAAATCAAAATTGCTGTTGGCGACGAGCGCTTCGCTGGTGGCGGCCGTGCAGGCCGACTCACTCTCATAGCGGGTCGGAACGGTCATCACGGGCGTGCACGCGGTCGCTCCATCGGAGCAGCCCATGATCGCGATGATGAAATAGCCCGGTCCCATTAGCTCCGCCCGATCTAGCGCCCGATATGTGAGTGACTTCCAACCGCCGAAATGCCGAGCGGTTCCAGAGGTTTCGCACCATTGCGTTTGCCGCCTGCCATGCGGGCACTTACCTAGGCGCGATGGCGGAGGCGGCACAGGGCAGGAAGGCGGAGCAGGGCAGTTTCGCGGCGCTTGTGCGCTTCCTGCCGATGCTTTGGCCAAAGGGCGCGGTCGAGCTGAAGGTGCGGGTCGTCGCAGCCGTCGTTCTGGTGCTCGCCGCCAAGGCCGTCGTTCTGGCGATGCCGTTCGCCTACAAGGCGGTGATCGACCGGATGTCGGAAGGCGCCGTGGCGTTCGGAGTCGTCGCCGGCCTGGTCGCGACTTATGCCACTGCGCGCTTCGCGGGGGTGTTTCTCGACAATGTACGCAATGCGATCTTCGAGAGGGTCGGACAGGACGCCGCGCGCAGGCTGGCCGCCCGCGCCTTTCGTCATGTACATGCGCTGTCGCTGCGCTTCCATCTCGAGCGCCGCACCGGGTCGCTGACCAAGATCCTCGAGCGCGGCACCAAGAGCATCGACATGATGCTCTACTTCCTCCTGTTCAACATCGCCCCGACGGTGATCGAACTCGTGGCGATCTGCATCATCTTCTACTTCAAGTTCGGCATAGGGCTCGTCGCCGCGACGCTGTTGGTGGTGACGGTCTATATCGCGTTCACGCGCTGGGTCACGGAGTGGCGAAGCCAGATCCGCAGAGAAATGAACGAGGTCGACAACAAGGCCATCGGCCGGGCGGTCGACAGCCTGCTCAACTATGAAACGGTAAAATATTTCGGCGCGGAGCAGCGGGAGGCGAAGCGTTACAACGAGGCGATTTCGCAGTTTGCGGGCGCGGCGGTCAAGAACGAGACCTCGCTGGCCTGGCTCAACGTCGGCCAATCGCTGATCACCAACCTGATGATGGCCGGTGCGATGATCTTCACCGTCTGGGGATGGAGCCGGGGAACGTTCACTCCCGGCGATGTGGTGCTCGTCAACGGGCTTTTGATGCAGCTCTTCCGCCCCCTGGACATGCTTGGTTGGGTTTACCGTTCGGTGAAGCAGGGCCTGATCGACATGGAGCAGATGTTCCACCTCCTCGACACTCCGGCGGAAGTCGTCGACAGGTTCGGAGCGCCGGCGTTGAACGTGTCCCGCGGCCATGTCCGGTTCGAAAATGTCCGCTTCGGCTACGACCACGATCGCGAGATCCTCAAGGGCATCGACCTTGACGTTCCGCCGGGCACAAGCCTGGCGGTTGTCGGCCCGTCCGGAGCCGGCAAGTCGACGATCGCGCGGCTGCTCTACCGCTTCTACGACCTCACCGGCGGTCGAATCCTGATCGACGGCCAGGACATCGCCGAAGTCACTCAGGCGAGCCTCCGCGCGGCGATCGGCATCGTCCCCCAGGACACGGTGCTGTTCAACGACAGCATCGGCTACAATATTGGCTACGCGCGCAGCGATGCGAGCCAGGGGGAAGTCGAGGCCGCGGCACGAAGTGCCGCCATCCACGACTTTGTGCGTTCGCTCCCGCAGGGTTATGAATCGTTGGTGGGCGAGCGCGGGCTGAAGCTTTCCGGCGGCGAGAAGCAGCGGGTGGCGATCGCACGGACCCTGCTCAAGGACCCGCCGATCCTGATCCTCGACGAGGCGACCAGCGCGCTCGACAGCAGGACCGAGGAGGCGATCCAGGGTACGCTCGACAAGGTCGCGCAAAGCCGGACGACGATCATGATCGCGCACCGACTGTCGACGATTGTCGAGGCCGACCGGATTGTCGTCCTCGGTGAAGGCCGGGTCGTCGAAAGCGGCACGCATGCGGAGCTGCTAGAGCGCGACGGGCTTTACTCCGAGATGTGGTACCGCCAAGCTGCCGAGCGCTCGGTCGAGGAGGCGGCGCAAGCAGCCCAATGACGGGTGACCCAACAGAAATCCTGAAACGCGTGTTCGGCTTCGACGCCTTCCGGGGAGTCCAGGAGCAGGTCGTCGCCCGGGTGATTCGCGGCGACCCTTGCCTCGCCGTGATGCCGACCGGGTCGGGCAAGTCGCTGTGCTACCAGCTCCCCGCGCTCGCCCGCGAAGGCACGACGCTCGTCATCTCGCCGCTGATCGCGCTGATGCACGACCAGATCCGGGCGGCCGACTCGACCGGCATTCGCGCCGCCTCCCTGACTTCTGCCGACAGCGACCGCGAGCGAACGATCGAGCGACTCCGCTCGGGCGATCTCGACCTCCTCTACGTTGCTCCGGAGCGGGCGACGACAGAGGCGTTCGGACGGCTGATCGCAGATGTCCCGCTTGCCCTCATCGCAATCGACGAGGCGCATTGCGTCAGCGAATGGGGGCACGACTTCCGACCCGATTACCGGCTTCTACGCCCGCTGCTCGATTCGCGGCCCGACGTTCCGCGGCTGGCGCTGACCGCGACCGCCGACGCCCGCACACGGGCCGACATCCTGGCGCAGCTCGGAATCCCCGAGGACGGGCTGGTCATCGCCGGCTTCGACCGGCCTAACATCCGCTATCATGTGCAGCCGCGCGACGGCATCGGCGCACAGCTAAAGTCGCTGGCCGCGCGCCAGCCGGGGGCCGGCATCGTCTATGCGCCGAGCCGAGACAAGGCCGAGAAAATCGCAGAGCAACTTTCGTCTGCGGGGCGGCCGGCTTTGCCCTATCACGCCGGGCTCGAGCCGCAGGTCCGGGCGCGCAACCAGGCGGCGTTCGTCGCCTCCGAGGACATGGTGATGGCGGCGACCGTCGCCTTCGGAATGGGCATCGACAAGCCTGACGTTCGGTTCGTCGCCCATTCCGCGATCCCGAAGTCGATCGAGGCTTTCTATCAGGAGACCGGCCGCGCTGGCCGCGACGGCGAGCCTGCCGAAGCCTGGCTGTTCTGGGCGGCCGAGGATTTCGCGCTGGCGCGGCGCCGGATAGAAACCGAGGTCGAGCCCGAACGCCGGCAGGGAGAGCGCGAGCAGCTGAACGCGCTTGCCGCTTTCGTCGAGGCAGCGGGATGCCGGCGCTCGATCCTGCTTCGGCATTTCGGCGAGGACCCGCCGCCCTCATGCGGCAATTGCGACAATTGCCTGAGCCCGCCGAAAACGATCGAGGCCAGCGAGGTCGCGCGAAAGCTGCTCTCCGCCGCGTTCCGGACCGAGATGCGTTTCGGGGTCGGCCATCTCGCCGACGTTCTGGCCGGCAACGACAATGAGAAGGTGCGAAGCTTCGGCCATCACCGATTGTCGGTGTTCGGAATCGCCTCGGCCGAGGAGCTCCCGCTCGTCCGGCCGGTGGCGCGCGCGCTGATCGCCCGCGATGCGCTTCGGGCCGATGCCTATGGCGGATTGTCGTTCGGCCCCGCAGCGAAGCCGATCCTCAAGGGCGAGGAGCCGCTGGTGATCACGGTCCCGCCGCCGCGCAGGCGCGGCTCGCGGCGGCGGTCCGCCGACGGCCCGGCCGACCCGGTGTTCGAGGCCCTCCGCGAAGCGCGCCGGAGGCTCGCAGCCGAGTCCAAGGTGCCGCCTTACGTGGTATTTCACGATTCGACTCTGCGCGAGATCGCCGCCGCCCGGCCGCAGTCGCTTGAGTCTCTCGCCGAAATCCAGGGCGTGGGCGAGACCAAGCTGCGGCGCTATGGATCGGCGATGCTCGATGCGCTTCGGACTCAGGAGGAGAGGCCGAATGATTCGCAAGCTTGACGACCAGACACTGATCAGCGGCCAGATCCAGCCTTCCGACGTGCCCGAGCTGAAGCAGCTCGGAGTGACGATGATCGTCAACAACCGCCCCGACCGCGAGGAGCCGGACCAGCCGCTTGCAAGGAAGATCGAGGAGTCGGCGAAAAAGGCAGGAGTCGACTACCGGTTCGTGCCGATCGCTCGCGGCATCGGTCCTTCCGACGTCGAGGCGATGCGCGAAGCGATGGACGCGACCGACGGCAAGATGCTTGCCTTCTGCCGTTCCGGAAACCGTTCGGCGCTGGCCTGGGCGGTCGCTCGCAGCGAGCAGGGCGCAAGCCTGGAAGAGCTCGAGCAGGCAGCCGCGAGGGCGGGCGTCGACCTGTCGCCGGTCGCACACCTCCTCTAGCGGCCGTTGTCCTGGAGCAATTGCAACGCACGCTCGCGGTCCTCGTCGAGCACCATCAGCCGGATCGGCAACAGCGGGCCCAATCCCAGACTGCCCATCTCGGCGCCGAACAGGACGACATCGATCCCCTCTGATTCGAGATTCAACCGCGCGAGATCGGCCTCGACGCGCGTCGAAAAGCGCGCCAGCTCGACAAGCCCGCTCACCAGGGAACGACCTCGCCGGCCTCGATCTCATCGGCCCGCGGAGCGCGGCCCAGGATTTCGTTGCGGTGCGGGAAGCGCCCGAAGCGCTCGATGATGTCGTGGTGCAGCTTCGCGTATTTGAGCTGCTCGTCATTTCCGAGCCTGGTGAACAACAGCAGCGAGCGCTTCTGGTCGTCGAGGTCCTCGCTGTGCTGGAACGGCATGTAGAGGAACCCCCGCTCCTGAGGCTCGAGCTTCTCGTCATATTCGCGATCGATGGCGGCCCTGGCGATCTGGAGTGCCAGATGGTCGGTGGAGAATTGGTCGGCGTGGCCGCGGAACATGTTGCGCGGGAACTGGTCGAACAGGATCACCGCCGCGAGCGCGGTCAGCGGGTGGTCGAGAAAGGAATCGACCGGGAGCGTCCTCTTCTCCTCCCACAGCTCGAGGAACCGGCGACGAATCTCGTCGTCGAGCTCGGGCGTGCCGCGCCACCATTGCCCGGGCTCAAGGCCGAACCAGAATTTCAGAACGTCGCCGCGCAAGTCATTTTTCGTCATTGCGAGGAGCCGTAGGCGACGCGGCAATCCAGCTGGACTGCTTCGCTGCGCTCGCATGGACGAAGGACGGCCATCATGCAGCGGTCCCTCCCACGGTCAGCCCGTCGATCAGAAGCGTCGGCTGGCCGACTCCAGCGGGGACCGACTGGCCGCCTTTGCCGCACACCCCGATCCCCTCGTCGAGAGCGAGATCGTTGCCGATACCCTTGATCCTGGTCAGCACCGTCGGCCCGTCTCCGATCAGGGTCGCGCCCTTCACCGGCTCGGCGATTTTCCCGCCGCGGATCCGGTAGGCCTCGGTGCACGAGAAGACGAACTTTCCGTTGGTGATATCGACCTGACCCCCGCCGAAGCTCTTGGCGTAGATGCCGTCCTTCACCCGGCTGACCAGCTCGTCCGGATCATCGTTGCCGCCGAGCATGAAGGTGTTGGTCATGCGCGGCATCGGGGAATGGGCGAAGCTTTCGCGGCGGCCGCTACCGGTCGGCTCCATCCCCATCAGGCGCGCATTCAGGCGATCCTGCAAATAGCCTTTGAGAACGCCGTCCTCGATCAGCACGTTGCGCCTAGTCGGAGTGCCTTCGTCGTCGATGGTCAGCGATCCGCGCCGCTCGTCCATCGTTCCGTCGTCGACCACCGTCACTCCGGGCGCTGCGACGCGGCTGCCAAGCCGGCCGGTGAAGGCGGAGGTGCGCTTGCGGTTGAAGTCGCCTTCGAGGCCATGGCCCACCGCTTCGTGGAGCAGGACACCGCACCAGCCGGGCCCGAGGACAACCGGCATCTCGCCGGCCGGGGCCGCAACGGACTGCAAGTTGGTCAGCGCCTGGGCGAGCGCCTCGTCGATCGCGCGGTTCCACGTCGCTGGGTCGAACAGGCGCTCGTAGAGGTGCCGGCCGCCGATCCCGAAGGAGCCAGTCTCGCGGCGGCCTTGATCGGAAGCGACGATCTGCACTCCAAGCCGGACCAGGGGCCGGATGTCGGACGCGACGAAGCCGTCTGCGCGGATCACTTCGATGACCCGCCAGCTCGCGGACAGCGAGACGCTGACCTGGGCGACGCGCGGATCGCGAGCGCGAGCGGCGGCGTCGATCTGCTGGCACAGCGCGACCTTGTCGGCGAACGGGACCTCGGTCAGCGGATTGTCCGGCGCGTACATCGCCTGGTTGGTCCGCTGCGGCGGCGGCGCGGGCGCGCCGTTGGCCGGGTCGAGCAACTTCAGAGTGGCTGCGGCGCGCTCGATGGCAGCGGAGCTGATTTCATTGGCGTGCGCGAAGGCCGTCGTCTCGCCGGTGACTCCGCGAAGGCCGAAGCCCGATGCATTGTCGTAGCTTGCGGTCTTCAGCCGCCCGTCGTCGAAGCCGAACGCTTCGCTGACCCGGTGCTCCAGGTACAGCTCGCCGTCGTCGCAATCGGAAAGGTGCCGCGACGCCAGCCGCCGAGCCTCGGCGGGGTCGAGCGTACGGTAAAGAAAATGGCGGGGGTCGGGAGTCATTGCGGCGGAGTGTCCGCCGGTCCCCCCTCAAGAATGAAGCGGCGGTCGCAATAGCCGCATTCGACCCAGCCGAGCGCCGGATCCATGCGCATGTAAATGCGCGGATGCCCCAGTTCCGGCGATACCGCGCCCGAGCCGTCGCAGGCGACCTTAACGGTCGAAACCTTGTACACTTCAGGCGGCGGAGGCGCGGTCATCACCCGCAATCACTTAGGGGCGACCAGCATCCGCTACAAGCGGAAGGGATGGAGCGCCTTTACCTTCGCAAGCTTCCTAACCTCGAAGGCGGCGGCTATGCGCCTCGGGGATGCCCGCCGCCGAGTCAGCAATCCGGATCGAATCGCTTTCGAAGGTCTACGCCGCCAAGGGTAGCGAGCCCAAGCTGGCGCTCGACGAGGTCACCTTCGACGTCCCGCGCGGCCAGATCTTCGGACTTCTCGGCCCCAACGGCGCCGGCAAGTCGACTCTCATCAACATCCTCGCGGGCCTCGTCGTGAAGACCGGCGGAAAGGCGGTGGTCTGGGGGTTCGACATCGACAAGCATCCGCGCAACGCCAAAAGGTCGATCGGGGTGGTCCCGCAGGAGATCATCTTCGACCCGTTCTTCACTCCGCGTGAGACCCTCGAGATGCAGGCGGGCCTCTACGGAATTCCTGCAGCGCAACGCCAGACCGACGCGCTTCTCGCGGCGATGCACCTCACCGACAAGGCGGGGGCCTATTCACGCACCCTGTCCGGCGGAATGAAGCGGCGGCTGCTGGTCGCCAAGGCGATGGTTCACTCGCCGCCGATCCTGGTGCTCGACGAGCCGACGGCCGGGGTCGACGTCGAGCTCAGGCGGCAGTTGTGGACCTATGTGCGTTCGCTCAACGAGCAGGGCGTAACAGTCGTCCTTACCACGCATTATCTGGAAGAGGCCGAGCAGCTGTGCCACCGGATCGCCATCATCGACCGCGGCCGGGTGATCGCCAACGAGCCGACCCGCGATCTCGTCGCCAAAACCCAGAAGAAGGTAGTCGTGGTCACCTTCGAGAGCGAGATCGACCAGGTGCCGACCAACAGCTGCTTCGACAATATCGCCCTGGTCGATGAGCGGACGCTGGAAATCACCTACCGCAAGGGCCGGGTGAACGCCGGCCAGGTCCTTGCTGCACTGACTGCCGACGGCCCCGGAATCGTCGACGTGTCCACTCGCGATCCCGATCTCGAGGCCGTGTTCCTGAGCCTGGTCGGCAAGGGATGAGCGGCGACTTCGACGTCCTGATCGTCGGCTCCGGAGCGGCCGGGCTGACGGCGGCGCTGAACCTCGCCGAGACCCTGAAGGTCGCGGTGATCTCCAAGGGCGCGACCGGCGAAAGCGCGACCAACTGGGCGCAGGGCGGGATCGCCGCGGTGCTCGAGGAAGGCGACACGTTCGAAGCGCACGTCAACGACACGATGATCGCCGGCGCGGGCCTGAACGACCGGCGAGTGGTCGAGCATGTGGTCGAACGGGCGCCGGCGGCGATCGCCCGGCTCACCGATCTCGGGGTCCCGTTCGCCACCGAAGGGGAAGCGTTGCACCTGACCCGCGAAGGCGGTCACAGCCACCGCCGGATCGTCCACGTCGCCGACGCGACCGGCCGCGCCGTCCAGCAGGCGCTCGAGGCGGCGGCGGCGAAGCAGCCGAACATCACCTTGGTCCCGGACATGGTGGCGATCGACCTCGTCACCGGACGCCACGCGGCCGACTTTTCGACCAGCGGCCGGGTTCACGGGCTCTACGCCTACAATCGCGAGAAGAAACGCGTGGAGACCCTGACCGGCCGGGCAACGATCCTCGCCAGCGGCGGAGCCGGCCGGGCCTATCTTTTCTCGACCGCTCCGCGAGGAGCGACTGGAGACGGGATCGCGATGGCGTGGCGCGCAGGCTGCCGGGTTTCGAACATGGAATTCATGCAATTCCACCCGACCTGCCTTTACAATCTGGAGGTCAAGAACTTCCTGATCACCGAGGCGGTCCGAGGCGAGGGCGGGCTTCTGGTCAACCCCAGGACCCGGCACCGTTTCATGCCCGATTATGACGAGCGGGCCGAGCTTGCGCCGCGCGACATCGTCGCCCGGGCGATCGACAACGAGATCAAGCGCGACGGCCTCGACTATGTCCACCTCGACATCTCGCATCACGACGCGGATTTCGTGACCGGCCATTTCCCGACCATCTACGAACGGCTGCTCGCGCTTGGCATCGACATCGCCCGCGAGCCGATCCCGGTCGTCCCGGCGCAGCATTACACTTGCGGCGGAGTGGTCGTCGACCTCGCCGGGCGGACCGACGCGGCGGGGCTCTATGCGGCCGGCGAAGTCACCCAGTCGGGCCTTCACGGCGCCAACCGCCTCGCCTCGAACAGCCTGTTGGAATGCCTGGTGTTCGGGGAGGCTGCGGCGCGCGACATCCTCCGAAGCTGGGACGAGCTGCCCGAACCCGCGCCGATCCGCGCCTGGGACGAAAGCCGGGTGACCGACAGCGACGAGGAAGTCGTGATTCACCAGATCTGGGGGGAGATCCGCCGCTTCATGTGGAATTTCGTCGGGATCGTCCGCACGACCAAGCGCCTCGAGCGGGCCAAAAGGAGGATCGACATGCTCCGCCAGGAGGTCGCCGATTATTACCGGAATTTCCGCGTAACGCCGGATCTGATCGAGCTTCGCAACCTCGTGGAAGTGGCGGACCTCATCATACGCTCGGCGCTGTCCCGCCACGAGAGCCGCGGGCTCCATTACACGCTCGATTTTCCGGAGCTGCTGCCGGAGGCGAAGGACACGGTGCTCGTCCCCTAAGGTCACACGGACTTTTGTTTGAGGGGGTCGAATCGCGGGGTCACAGACTTCGCATACTTCGTGACCTTCGGCGGATTTGGGCGAAAATTCATGATACGGGCCCGGCGCCTGTCTGGCCCCCGGGCGGAAACCGAACGCCGGCGAGAAGCGGACCCTGGGCGCAATCACACTGCATAAGAATCGACCGCCTTGAACATGGCCGCGACCGCCGCGCGTTCGTCGGCATCGAGCTCTGGCCGCCATATCTCGAATATCAACACGGTTCGGTCGCTCTCACCCTTGTTCACTGCCTCATGGACGACCGAATCGTCGAAGACGATCAGCTCGCCTTCACGCCACTGTCGGTTCTCGCCGCCGACCCGGAACATGCAGCCCTCGGGCACGATCAGCGGAAGATGGCAGACGAGCCGAATGTTCAACAAGCCGGTATGCGGCTCGATATGGGCGCCGGCCTTCAGCTTGGAGAACATCACGCAAGGTGCCCGCTTGAGCAGGCGGAGGAGGTCGAGCTTCTCGACGGCCGCGGCTGTGCGCGGGCACTGCTTGACGTTACTGGCGACGGGTTCGCCATTGTCCCAAAGATGCAGGCTGCTCCAGTCGTCCTGGTCCACCAGCCCATGTCGGGGCGGACGCGAAGGATCGCTGGAGAGGTAGGGCCTGAACCGACTGTCGTCATTGACGAGCGGCAGCAGCTCGTCCCGGATCGCATCCGTCTGCCGCTCCAGTTCCGCGGCCCAGGAGAATTCGTGCCGCTCGTAATAGCGCCGCTGCGGCAGCCCTGGATAGAAATAGGTGCGCGGCTGCTGAATTTCCGACTCTGCCGCGCGGCGGCCGAGCAGAATGTCGATCGATTCCTGGAACCGCGGCGGACGCTGACCCGGCCCGAAGCCGGAATCGGCCAGCGACTCCTCAAGATATTCGGCGAACGTCCTCTCCGCACGCTGGCAGGCCGCCTTTGCGCGCGCCAGCTCCCCCGCCGGCACGCCCGTCGCGGCGCCTCGGGCAGCCAAGTTCAGCGCCGCCCGGTAGAAAGCGACGGCCCGCCGGTCGTCGCCCGCCTCGGCGCGCAGGTCCGCCTTGCGCATCAGAGCGGCGACGTTTTCCGGTTCCCTGGCGATCCATTGATCGACGGCTGTTTCGTCGTCTGCGCGCACGAACGCTCCCCTGAAATACGCACGAATCCTATAGGCTGGCTTTAAGCCAAACGCAGTTTTCTTCAAACCCTTCAGCACGTTCGTCTGGTGTCCGCCTTTGGTCGGAAGCAGACCCGAAGCGAGCGTCATCTGGGTGTCGATTTGTCCAGATAATGGAGCGTGTCAGCAAGGCAGAAGGCCGGCGAGTGGATCGCAAAATCGCGGAGGATCGACAGGTGGCCGGCGCCGACGATGAGCAGCACTCGGTCTCCCGGGACCGAGATCCGGGCGACGTTGGCCATCATCCGAATGTTTCGCTTGTACCAGTTCACCAGATAATCGGATTTTCCGTAGAGCGCCGGATCCTCGGGGTCGGGTTCCAGCAGATCCATGTACGGCAGGTGAGCCGCGGCGATCGCGTCGGGATGGTTCATGCGGCGCAGAGTCTCCGTTACCGTCTGCCTTCGAAGCAGCAGCTCGTCCTCGCTAAGCTGGCGAGGCGGAGGCGGCTTCGCGCCGGACGGCTCTGGCTTTCTGATCTCCACCTCGTCGTAGCGAAGGCCGCTCATGAGCATCGGAAAATCGATCGGGTAGATGGCGGTGTGCCCCGCAGCCCTGGCGACCTTCATCCCGATCTGCTCGATCTCGTTGCGGCCGAGGCTGGAGCTGCCCTCGAGCCATTGGCTGTAGCGATCCTGCCAGGTGGATTTGCTGCGATCCCCCTCGACGGCGACCTTGGTCGGACGGAACTGCAGAAGCGCGGCGTTCAGGGCCGCGATTTCGGCTTGCCGGCGCGGCGTAAGCACGTCGTCCGCTTCGATGTTCACCGAGTCCAGCCCCGGGTTGTCCATGTGGTAGCTGCCGAGAATCAGCAGATCCACGGCATCGGCCGGGCACGCCTTCTCGGCCGGGTCGCGCGGCAAATTCTGGGCGGCTGCAGGACTGGAAAGCTGGAGTGCAACGACCGTCGCCGCCCAGATGATTTTCATGTTCGAGCCTCGCTAGGTATCCGCTACATTTGTAGCGTGCACCGTCGTCGCTCGCGGGTCAATGTCTAGAAAAGTCGCTTCGGTGCCCGGACGAACGCATCGTCGATCCCGGTCAAAGGTTCCCCTTCAGTAGATTCCCGTAACAGTGCTGCTAAACCGCCGCGTTCCATGGCTGACGGCAATCATCTCTATCTCGTCGACGGGTCGAGCTATATCTTTCGCGCCTATCACCGGCTGCCGCCGCTCACCAACCGGCACGGGCAGCCGTCGGGCGCCGTCTACGGCTATACGACGATGCTGTGGAAGCTCGCCGACGGACTCAGCAAGGCCGACGGGCCCACTCATATGGCCGTCATCCTCGACGCGTCGGAGCAGACGTTCCGCAATGAAATGTACGACCAATACAAGGCCCACCGTCCGCCTCCGCCCGAGGATTTGGTCCCGCAATTCCCGATGATCCGCGAGGCGACGCGTGCTTTTTCCATCCCCTGCATCGAGGAAGAGGGGCTGGAGGCCGACGACATCATCGCCTGCTACGTCACAGCGGCAAAGAGCGCCGGCTGGAAGGTGACGATCGTCAGCTCCGACAAGGATCTCATGCAGCTGATTGAAGACGGTCAGGTCGACATGCTCGACACGATGAACGACCGGCGGATCGACAGCGCCTATGTCCGCGAAAAGTTCGGGGTCGGGCCCGATTTGCTCGGCGACGTTCTGGCGCTGATGGGCGACAAGGTCGACAATATCCCCGGAGTCCCCGGCGTCGGGCCGAAGACTGCCTCACAGCTGATCCTCGAACATGGGTCGTTGGAGGCAGTGCTCGCCAACGCCGAGACGATCACCAAGCCCAAGCTCAAGCAGTCGCTGATCGACCATGCCGGCGCCGCCCGGCTGTCGCGACAACTTGTCGAGCTGGTGTGCGATGCGCCGCTTCCCCAGCCGCTCGACGAGCTGGAGATCAAGAACATTCCGCAAGAGCCGCTCAAGGCGTTCCTCGAGGAACAGGGATTCAAGTCGCTTCTCAACCGGCTGCTGACCGGCGGCGGCGGCGGCGGCCGGAGCAGCAGCGGCGGCGGGCTCAACATTGCGGCGGCCGCGATCGAGCCGGCGAAAGCCGAGCCGGAGGCAATCTCCGTCGACCGGTCGAAATACGAGACCGTCACCGACGAGGAAGCGCTCGACCGCTGGATCGCCGAAGCCACGGCCCAGGGGCATGTCGCTATCGACACCGAGACCGACTGCATCGATTGCGTGATCGCCAAGCTGGCGGGTGTCAGCCTCGCGACCCGTCCGAACCGAGCCTGCTACATTCCGGTCGGGCACAGCGGCGCCGATCTCTACTCCGACGCTCCCAACCAGCTGCCGATGGCCCTCGTCATCGACAAGTTGAAGCCGCTCCTCGAGGACCCGGCGGTGCTCAAGATCGGGCACAATCTGAAATACGATTGGGTGATGTTCGACAAGGCCGGGATCGACGTCGCGCCCTACGACGACACGATGATCCTGAGCTTCGACCTCGAGGCGGGTCTCCACGGCCACGGGCTCGACGAGCTGGCCAAATTGCACTTCGACCACGAGTGCATCCCGTTCAAGCAGCTGTGCGGGACCGGCAAGAGCCAGATCACCTTCGACAAGGTGCCGCTCGGCGACGCGACCGAATATGCGGCCGAGGATGCCGACATTACGCTTCGCCTGTGGCTGAGGCTAAAACCGCGCATCGGCCAGGACAATGTCGCCCGGGTCTACGAGCGGGTTGACCGGCCGCTGGTGCCGGTGATCGGGCGGATGGAGCGGCGCGGAGTAAAGGTCGACCGCGACTATCTCGCCCGGCTTAGCCGCGAGTTCTCGGAAGAGATCGCCAGGCTGGAGGAGCGGATCTTCGAGGCCGCCTGCGGACCTTTCACGATCGGCTCCACGCAGCAGCTGGGCCAGGTGCTGTACGAGCGGCTCGGCCTCAAAGGCGGGCGCAAGGGCAAGAGCGGCCAATATTCGACCGACGTCAACGAACTCGAACGGCTCGCCGGCGAAGGAGTCGAATGCGCTCGGCTGGTGCTCGACTGGAGGCAGCTGACGAAGCTCAGGTCGACCTACACCGACGCCCTTCAGTCCCAGATCAATCCGGAGACCGGGCGGGTCCACACCAGCTTCTCGCTCACCGGAGCGCAGACCGGCCGGCTCGCGTCCAACGACCCGAACCTGCAGAACATCCCGATCCGAACCGAGATCGGCCGCAAGATCCGTGACGCCTTCACCGCCGAGCCGGGCAACGTGCTGATGAGCGCCGACTACAGCCAGATCGAGCTCAGGCTGGCCGCGCACATGGCCGACGTTCCGCAATTGAAGGCCGCGTTCCGCGACAAGGCGGACATCCACAGCCTGACCGCGGAAGAACTTTTCGGGTCGGCCGACCGCGACTTCCGCAACCAGGCGAAGACCGTCAATTTCGCCATCCTCTACGGAATCTCGGCCTGGGGCCTCGCCGGCCGGCTCGGAATCCCCAGAGAGGAAGGCAAGGCGATCATCGAGCGCTATTTCGAGCGCTTCCCCGGAATCCGGACCTATATCGAGCAGACCCTGCAGTTCGCTCGCGAGCACGGCTTCACCCGCACCCTGTTCGGCCGGAAAACCCACTTCCCCAACATCCGCGCATCCAACCCGTCGTTCCGCGCGGGCGCCGAGAGGGCGGCGGTCAACGCGCCGATCCAAGGCACCAGCGCCGACCTCATCAAGCGGGCGATGGCGCGAATGGACGAGGCGCTCGACAGCGCCGGGCTGAGCGGCGTCAAGATGCTGCTCCAGGTGCACGACGAGCTGGTCTTCGAAGTGCCCGAAGGCCGGGAGGATGAAGCCGCGCAGGTCATCCGCGGAGTGATGTCGTCAGCCGCCGGGCCGGGCCTGTCGCTCGACGTTCCGCTCGATGTCGACGTCGGGTGGGGCGCGCACTGGGGCGCCGCGCATTGAGCAGCTCGCCGCTGCCACCCCCCGCGCCGACCGCCGACCTCGCGGCGCTGGCGCGCGGCGGGCGGATCAACTTCTTCGGGTTCGTCGTCCGGCTGGCGACGCGGCTGCCGTTCCTGTTCATCGCGGGGCGCTTCTACGGACCCGAGCTGCTCGGCCGGTTCGCCTACGCGATCATCGTCATCGAGCTTGCCGCGCAGCTCGCGACGATGGGCCTCAAGCGCGGCCTCGCGCAACAGCTCTCCAGGACCGACCAGCCGCATGTCTGCGTGGTTTTCGACGGGCTTCTCGCCGCCTTCCTCGCCTCCGCGGTGGCGAGCGCAATCCTGATGGTCTTCCCGCAGGCGATGTTCCCTGCCGGCGACATCCAGGGCGCCGAATGGCTCCTGCCGCTGATCATCTTCGGGATTGCCGGGGCGGACATCGCGCTCGCCGCGCTCGCCTATCGCCACGACATCGCGTCGACCGTTCGAGTCCGGGCGATTGTCGAGCCGATGACGATCAGCATCGCGGCCGGGCTACTGATCTTCGTCTTCCCCCGGGACGGCCTGATCATCGCCTATGTGATCTCGATCGCCGCCGGGCTGTCAGTGGCGTTGTGGCGGCTGATCGGCAGCTACGGCCTTCCGCACGGGTGGAGCCCGCATCCGGTCACGATCTGGGCGATGGCGCGCCAGAACCTCCCGCTCGCTGCCGCCGATGCGATCGAATGGGGATCGCGCCGGCTCGACATCGCCATCCTCGGCCTGTTCGTCGCGCCTTATTGGGTCGGCATCTATTATGTGGCCCAGAACGTCGCCTCGCTCCCGGCCAAGCTGAAAACCAGTTTCGACCCGATCCTGGCACCCGTGATCACACAGAAGCTGTCGGAGGGCGACCGGCCGGCCGTCGCGAGACAGGTGCAGCAAGTCGGCTTCTGGGTGATCGCGGCCCAGGCCGGGATTGCTCTTGCCCTGGGAATTCCCGGCGAGGCGGTGATGGGGCTGGTCGGCCCCGAGTTCGTCGCCGGAACCGCAGCGCTCGCCTTCCTGCTGTTCGCCGAGGTGGTCGCTGCGACGGCCGCCGTGTCCGAAGCGGCGCTGGTCTATGTCGCGCGGCTTCGAAACCTGCTGATCTCGCTGCTGATGCTCGCGACGCAGGCCGTCCTTACGGTCGCGATCATCTTCGGCGTTGAAAGGCTGCCACTTCCCGCCGGCCAGGTCGAAGCGTTTCAGAGCGCCGGCGCTGCAGTGGCGCTGATGATGGCGCTCGCGCTCGCTTCCGTGCTCAAGGCGAACCTGCTGGGGCGCATCCTGGATGCCCCGGTCCAGGGCTGGCGCTGGTCGCTGATCTGGGCGGCGGCGGCAGCGGTCGTCGTCGGCTTCCTCGCCACTCTGCTCCCCGAATGGATCGAGCTGATCCTCGGCATTCCCGCGATCCTGCTGGTGTTCGGCGCAGTGTTGTGGACCAAGGGCTTCGGTCCTCAGGACCGCGAGCTGTTCCGGATGAGCAAGCGCGACATCGAGGATCTCAGAATTCCGGCACCTGGAGAAAAGCCGGGGGCGCCGAGGTAGGTGCAGTTCCTTCCTGCGAGCGGAACTCGTGGAGAGGGGAACCAGCGAAGCTTGCAGAGGGGTGGCGGCACGGACCCCTCCACCATGCAGTCTTCGCTGCATGGTCCCCCTCCCCGTCGCTGCGCGACAGGGAGGAACTTTAATGCCGGAAGTGCCGCATTCCGGTGAACAGCATCGCCAGCCCGGCTTCGTCGGCGGCGGCGATTACCTCGTCATCCCGGATCGAGCCCCCGGGCTGAATCACCGCGGTCGCTCCGGCCTCGGCCGCCGAGAGCAAGCCATCGGCGAACGGGAAGAAGGCGTCGGATGCGACCGCCGATCCAATTGTCCGCGGCTCGGGCCAGCCGTTGGCCTCGGCCGCCTCGCGAGCGCGGATGGCGGCGATTCGGGCGCTGTCGCGGCGGTTCATTTGCCCCGCGCCAATCCCGGCGGTCACCCCGTCCTTTGCGTAAACGATCGCGTTCGACTTGACGTGCTTGGCGATGGTCCAGGCGAACAGGCAGTCGGCAAGCTCCTGGCTCGTCGGCTCTCGCTTCGTCACGCATTTGAGGTCGTCGCGAGTGACATGGCCCTTGTCGCGGTCCTGCACGAGCAGCCCGCCGGCTATGACAGCCAGGTTTTGTCCGCCGCGCGCCGGGTCGGGAAGTTCGCCGGTCAGGAGCAGCCGCAAATTCTTCTTCCTGGCAAAGATCGCCCGCGCCGCCTCGTCGGCATCGGGGGCGACGACGACCTCGGTGAAGATCTTCGTGATTGCCTCGGCGGTTGCCGCATCGAGCGGCCGGTTGACGGCGACGATCCCGCCGAACGCGGAGACGCTGTCGCAGGCGAGCGCTTCGGCCCAGGCTTCGGAGAGGCTGGTTCGCGTAGCTACTCCGCACGGGTTGGCATGCTTGACGATCACCACCGTCGGATCACCGTCGCGGAACTCCGACACCAGGTCGAGCGCCGCTCCGGCGTCGTTGAGATTGTTGTAGCTGAGCTCCTTGCCCTGGACCTGCTCGGCCTGCGCGATCCCGCGGGCGTGCGGGCCCGCGGGGATGTAGAGCGCGGCCTCCTGGTGCGGGTTCTCGCCGTAGCGCAGCGGCATCTTGAGCTTCGACGAGAAGGTCCAGCTCTCGGGCCAGCGCTGCTGCTGGTCGCCGAACGCGAACCATTGCGAGATCATCGAATCGTAAGCCGCGGTCAGGGCGAACGCCTTCGCCGCCATTCGCTTGCGAAAGTCGAGTGACGTCGCTCCGTCATTTGCGTCGAGCTCGGCCAGCAGCTCGTCGTAATCGGCCGGGTCGGTGACAATCGCGACGAACGCGTGGTTCTTGGCCGCCGAGCGCACCATCGAGGGTCCGCCGATATCGATATTCTCGATGATCTCGTCGCGTTGTGCGCCGCGCATCAGTGTCGCCTCGAACGGGTAGAGGTTGACGACGACGAGATCGATCGGCGCGATCCCGTGCTCGTCCATCGCAGCCGAATGCTTGGAATTGTCACGAACGCCGAGAAGGCCTCCGTGGACCTTCGGATGAAGGGTCTTCACCCGCCCGTCCATCATCTCGGGGAAGCCGGTGAGATCGCTGATGTCGCGGACATCGGCGCCGTTTTCGCGGAGCTTTGCAGCGGTTCCGCCCGTCGACACCAGCTCCACTTCGCGTTTCGCAAGTGCCTCGGCGAGCCGGTCGAGCCCCGCCTTGTCGGAAACGGAAATCAGCGCCCGTCGGACGGGCACGAGGTCGGTCACATGTCTCTCCTTTTCAGCTCGACCGGCGCAGCTGCCAGTGCACTTGGGCGCCGGTTGCCGCGGTCTCGCCGTTGATCACCAATTGCATCGTCCGGCGCGGATTGCCGTCGCCGTCGACCATCAGGCTCTCCTCGACCCCGATCGCGCTCCCACGCGATCGGAAGTTCCACGGCGGAGCGCCTGGCGAGCGGAGGATCGCGCCCATTCCGTCGGCGGTCATCGTCGGTTCGATACCCGCCGCGAGGTGGAAGCGGATCGAAAAAGGCGTGCCGGCCTTCGGCTTTCGCCGGCTCTTGGGCACCAGCTCGTCGGTCCCGAGCAATTCCTTGCCGTCATTGCCGAGCGTCATCGTGCGTCGGTGCAGAAGTCCGAAGCCGCGTACATAGCCGTCGTGACCAGCAACGAGACGGCTCGAATCATTGTCCTCCGAGCGCTCGACGATGACGTCGGTAACGCCCTTGCCGAGCGAGCCGTCGGCAAGGATCGCCGTCGAATTGGTGTCGGCGACCGTGACCGTGCTGTGCGCCGCGGTGGTTCGGAGCGCGTCGGCCAGATCCTTTGGCATTTCGGTCGGAAGCGGCGCCGGGCCGCCGCAATTGACGATGAGGCGCTGGGCTCCGTCCGACAGCTCGAAGGCAAGGGTCGACGCGCAGCCCGACGGCGCGGCCTTCGGCGGCGGTGGCGGTGCCGCGTCCATGACGACGATCGTGCCGAGCGCCGACAGCCGGTGGAATCCCCAGCCGCGCGGCTGCCTCAACGGACGCGCCCGCAATCCGCAGCCCTCGAGGATCGCGGTGAGCCGCTCCGGGTTTCCAGGATTGCCGCCCTGCCAGCTCGACAGGCCGCCATCGCCAAGAATGACGCCATGAAGCGCCGACAGAGCCGCAGCGGCGGCCGCTTCGAAGCCGTCGGGCGGAGTTTGCTTGGCGGCGAAATAGGCCGAGCGAAGAAGCCCGAGCCGGTCGACGAGCAGGGCCTGCTGGTAGGGAGTCCGGCTGACGAGGCCGCCATCGTCGGACTGCGCCGAGCCAAGCGCCCGGCCAAGACCCGCTTCGGCGCGGGCGACTCGCCCGATCTCGCTCTGGACGAGCAGCCTTGCGGCCACCACCCCTGCCCAGGCGGTGACGCGCTTGAGCCCGTCCGGTGCGCGATCGGCGGTGGATTCGAGGTGGCGGGCGCCGCGGGCGAGCGTGTTGAGTAGCGCCGAGCGGTATCCGGCATCGCTGCTCGACAATATGTACGGCGCATAAGCGGTCCAGAACAGGATCCGCTCTCCCCACAGCTCCGGCCGCCACGCCGAGTCGACGCGGGTCCCGTGCGCAAGCAGCCATCGGCCGACGATCGCTTCGGCGATCCGCGACCCTTTCTCGCGCGATGCCGACGCGGCGAGGTCGCGAAGCCACGAGAAGCCCTGGAGCTGCTCGGCGAGCGCGCCGTCGGTTCCGATCGCCGCGAAATCGAGGTCGCCGAGCGCAAGCGTTTCGCCGCCACAAATTAGCTTCCCGGCAAGCAGCGAGTCGCCGCGCCGGCGGTCGCCCTGCACATGGTCGCGCGGAACCGCCACGAGGCGGAGGCGCTGCCGCCGCGAGCCCATCAGGCGTGAGAGCAGAGATCCCTTGGCAAGCTTGCGGACGACGTCGCGCTCCGCGGCGTCCTGTGCGCTCATCCTTCTCCCCGGAGAGCTTTGATGTTCGCCGCATAGCGAGAAGGACCGCCGCGGAAGGCGGCAGTCCCGGCGACGAGCACGGTTGCGCCGGCATCAACGGCCTGCCGGGCGGTTTGGGGATCGATTCCTCCGTCGACCTCGAGCTCGACGGCCAGCCCCTCCTTGGCGATCCGCTTCGCGACCGCCTCGATCTTGCGGAGCTGGCTCGAGAGGAACTTCTGGCCGCCGAAGCCGGGATTGACGCTCATCACCAGAACCAGGTCGATATCCTCGAGCACATAGTCGAGCATCTTCGCCGGAGTCGCCGGGTTGAGCGAGACTCCGGCTTTCTTGCCCAGCCCCCTGATCCGCTGGATCGTCCGGTGGAGATGCGGCCCGGCCTCGGGATGAACTGTGATGACGTCAGCTCCGGCCTCGGCAAAGGGATCGAGGAAAAGGTCGACTGGCGAGATCATCAGGTGGACGTCGAACGGCTTGTCGCTGTGCGGCCGGAGCGCTTTGACGACGCCCGGCCCGATGGTGAGGTTGGGCACGAAATGGCCATCCATCACGTCGATGTGGATCCAGTCGGCGCCGGCTTCATCGATCGCGCGCACTTCCTCGCCGAGCTTCGCGAAGTCGGCGGAGAGAATTGACGGGGAGATCAGGGGACGAGCCATCGCACCGATTAGACGAGATTAGACGGCGCGGACAAGGCGCGCGGCAAAGAAGCCGTCGAGCCCGCCCTGGTCTTCGAGCGTGCCGGGAAGAAGCCGCACCCATCCTTCGCTCGCCGGAGCGGTGAAGCCGGGAAGCTCGCCCGGTTCGGGAGGCCCGCGTCGGAAATCGGAGCGGCGATCAAGAAAACTTCTGATGACGTCCTCGCCTTCCTCCGGCTCGAGCGCGCAGACCGAATAGACGAGCGCTCCGCCAGGCCGCAGCCAATCCGCCGCCCGCTCGATCAGCGCCGACTGGAGATCGGCCGCTTCGGCGATGATTCGCGGCCGCGCCCGGTACAGCACCTCCGGGTGGCGGCGAAAGGTGCCGGTCGCCGAGCAGGGCGCGTCGAGCAGGACCGCGTCGAACTTCCGGTCAGGCTCCCACTTGAAGGCGTCGGCGCAGACTAGCTGGGCGGAAAGGCCTGTGCGCTCGAGATTCTGCGACAGGCGCTGGAGCCGCCGCTGAGAGAGATCGACCCCCGTCACCCGATGGCCGGCCGCGGCCATCTGCATCGCCTTACCGCCCGGAGCCGAGCAAAGGTCGAGCACGTCCTTCGAGCCCGCCGGAATGAGGCGCGCCGGCACCGACGCGGCAAGGTCCTGCACCCACCATTCGCCCGATTCGAAGCGGGGCAGCGCCGAAACCGAGCCGGCGTCCTGCAGGCGGACATGGCGCGGAGCGAGCGACGTGCCGCCCGTTTCGCCCGCGAAGGCCTGCGCAGCTTCGTCGTCCTTAAAGCTGAGGTCGAGCGGCGGGCGGTCGGCGATCAGCCGGCGCGCGGCTTCGACCACCCGGTCGCCCCACGACTCGCTCCAGCGCTGCTCGACGTCCTTCGACAGGTGCGGGGCGGGAATTGCAGGGACTCCGCGGCGAAGAAGCGTCCCCAGCACTCCGTGAACCAGCCGGCGCGGGCCGCCGGCGACCAGCGGCAAGGCGGTCGCGACCAGGGCGTGGTCCGGCGTATCGAGCGCGACTTTCTGCGCGAGGGCGATCCGCAACACCATCCGCGCCTTCGAATCGTCTGGCAGCCGCTTCTTCGTCGCGCTGTCGATCAGCGAATCGAGATCGGGGAGGCGGCGAAGCACCTCACCGGCAATGGCGACGGCGAAGGCCCGGTCGCTGTCGGACAGGCCGCGCACGTCCTGAGCCGCCGAATCGAGGGTTCGGCCACGCCGCAGAACCGAATCGAGCATCTGCAGCGAAGCACGGCGCGCAGGGAGTCCTTCGGTTCTTGGAATCGGATCAGCCATGGCTCATCTTGGGCCCATGAAACGGCCCCAAAAGCGACCAGCGCATCTCGATCCACCAAAAACGCTCTCGAAATCGCCGCCGGTACCGAAGCCCGAGAAGGCGAGCGCCGCTCCGGCTCCGGCCGGCGAGGAGGGAAGACTTGATCCCACGCGCTACGGCGACTGGGAGAAGAAGGGCATTGCGATCGATTGTTAAGCGCCCTCCGCCCGGGGCGGGCGCGACAGCAGCTCCTCGAGCACCGAATCGACAGACGCACCCTTGAGCAAGCGCTCGACCGACTCGACGATCGGCATATCGATCTCGCGCTCGCGCGCGAGCCGGGCAAGGACTGGAGCGGTGAACGCGCCTTCGGCAACCGTCCGCCGGTCGGACATGAGATCGGCGGCCGAACGCCCCTGGCCGAGCCCCTTGCCGAGTGAGTAGTTGCGCGAGCTGGTCGACGAGCAGGTGAGGACGAGGTCGCCGAGACCCGAAAGGCCGGTAAGCGTTTCGGGGCGAGCGCCAAAGGCCTGGCCGAACCGGGTCATCTCCGCGAAGCCGCGGGCGATCAGGGCCGCCCGGGCGTTCTGGCCGAGCCCGCGGCCCTCGACCACTCCGCAGGCAATCGCGAGGACGTTCTTGACCGCTCCGCCGATCTCGGCGCCGGCCACGTCGTCGCTGACGTAGATCCGGAAGGCCGGCTGGGCGAGGCTGTCGCGAAGCGCCTTGGCGACGGCAAGGTCGGCAGTGGCAAGCGTGACTGCAGTCGGAAGTCCGGCCGCGACCTCGTGAGCGAAGGTCGGGCCGGAGAGGACCGCGATCGGTGCGCCTGGGCAGGCTTCGGCCGCCACCTTGTGCAAAAGCGCGCCGCTCTTCTCCTCGATGCCTTTCGAGCACAACACCATCGGCAAGTCGCCCCCCGGAGCGCTCTCGAGCACCGAGCGCATGTGTTGGGCCGGAGTCACCACCAGCCACGCATCGCAGTCGGCGAGATCGTCGAGGTCGCCGGTCGCCCGGATCGAAAAATTCAGCGTCGCACCAGGCAAGAAGACAGGGTTTTCGTGCCGCTCGTTGATCGAGTGGATGACTTCGTCCTCGAGCGCCCAGAGCAGGGTTTCGCGCCCGGCGGCCGCCGACACCTGGGCAAGGGCGGTTCCCCACGCGCCGCCGCCGATCACTCCGATCCTGTCGATCGTCATGCCTTCACGCCCGCGCCACGGACGCTGTCAGCATCGGGATCGAGCGGCCATCGAGCGCGAGCCGGAGCAGACAGATCATCGACCATTGCGAGTTCGTAGCGCTCCGCCCCGGCCCAGGCGATCATCGCCGCATTGTCGGTGCACAGCCAGGCGGGCGGGACAGCGAATTGGCGGCCATTGTCCAATGCCAGCTGCTGGAGCGCCGAGCGGATCGCCTGGTTGGCGGCGACACCGCCTGCAACAACCAGCGCCGGCGCTTCGCTCCTGCCGAGCGCGACACTGGTCCGGTCGACAAGACAGTCGACGACCGCCTGCTGGAAGCTCGCGGCGATATCCGCCGGTTCGAACTCGTGCGACGATACGGCGCGCTGCACCGCGCTTTTCAGACCAGCGAACGAGAAGTGCGGCTCGCCCGAGCCGACCAGCGGCCGGGGCAGCGGCACAGCGCGCGGATCGCCGTTCTTCGCTAGCCGCTCGATCGCCGGCCCGCCCGGATAGGCAAGGCCGAGCAGCTTGGCCGCCTTGTCGAACGCTTCGCCCGCCGCGTCGTCGATAGTAGTCGCCAGCCGCCGGTAGGAGCCGACACCGAGCACCTCGAGGATCTGGCAATGGCCGCCGGACGCCAGCAGCAGAAGGTATGGGAACTCCAGGTCGGGATCGACGAGCCTCGGGCTGAGCGCGTGACCTTCGAGGTGATTGACCGCGACCAGCGGCTTGCCAGCCGAAAGCGCCAGCCCCTTGGCGGTCAGCAGCGCCACCATCACTCCACCGATCAGGCCCGGCCCCGCAGTCGCCGCGATCGCGTCGACATCGCGAAGTGCGACTTTCGCCTCGCTCAGCACCCGCCGGACCAGGTCGGGCAGGATTTCCACGTGCGCGCGGGCAGCGATCTCCGGAACGACCCCGCCGTACGGCCGGTGCGCCTCGTTCTGCGACACGACCAGGTGCGCGAGAATCCGGCGATCGCTGGTCACCAGCGCTGCTGCGGTATCGTCGCAGCTCGATTCGAGGCCGAGGATCAGCGCCATGCGTTGTTTCCTTTGCCCGAACCGTTGGACTAGTGGAAGGCGATGCATCGCAACCCGAGACTTGGCACCCGCGGCTCGCCACTGGCGCTGATCCAGGCACGCAAGATTGCGTCTGCGCTCGAGGTCGCGGAGCGTTGGCCGGCGGGTCACGTCGAAATTGTCCCGATCAAGACGAGCGGCGACCAGATCACCGACCGGCCGCTTGCCGAGGTCGGCGGAAAAGGGCTGTGGACGAAGGAGATCGACGCCGCGCTGCTGAACGGGGACGTGGATTTCACCGTCCATTCGATGAAGGACGTGGAGGTCGTCCGGCCGGCAGGGATCCGGCTCGCCGCGATCCGCCCCCGGGTCTATCTCCAGGACAAGCTGATCGGCGCCGGTTCGCTCGACGATCTCAAGACGGGAGCGACCGTCGGAACCTCGTCGCCGCGGCGGGCGGCACAGCTTCTCGCCGCCAGGCCCGATCTCAAGATCGTTCCGCTGCGCGGCAATGTCGAGACGCGGCTGAGGAAGCTGGAGGCGGGCGAGGTCGATGCGACGATCCTGTCCGCCGCAGGGCTCCACCGCCTCCGGCTCGATCATATCGGAACGCCGATTCCGTTCGAAGTGATGCTTCCCGCGCCGGGGCAGGGCGCTCTTGGGGTCGAATGCAGGGCTGACGACACCGACTGCCTGCACTCGCTCAAGCAGCTCGACGATCGAGCCAGCCGCTGCGCAGTCATGGCCGAACGGGCGTTTGCACGGGCGCTCGGCGCCTCGTGCCACTCGCCCGTCGCCGCGCTTGCAACGCTCGAGCGGATGCAGGTGCGTCTGCGCGCGGAGATCCTGTCGGCCGACGGGAGCGAGCGAGTCCGGGACGAAGCGACGTTTGCCGCGGGCCTCGAAGAACCGGCCTCCAAGCTCGCCCGCGACATGCTGGCAAGTGCGCCAGAAACGGTCCGGAGGCTGTTCGCAGGGGGATGAGGCCGCTCATCATCATGCGTCCCGAACCTGGCGCGAGCGCGAGCGCAAGCGCGGCCGGGCAGCTAGGGCTGAAGGCGGTCGTGGTGCCGCTGTTCGCTGTCCAGCCGGTAAAATGGCGAGCGCCGGACCCGCGGGAATTCGACGGCCTGCTGCTGACGAGTGCGAATGCAGTGCGCCATGGCGGCTCCGAGGTCGACCGCGTTCGCGACCTCCCGGCGCATTGTGTCGGAGAAGGCACGGCGGCCGCGGCACGCGATGCCGGCTTCTCCATAGCAAGCGTCGGCGCCGGCGGGCTCGACGCGCTGCTGGCGAAGCTCCCGGCCGATATGCGGCTTTTGCACCTGAGCGGGCGCGACCGGCGGGAGCCGCAGGCGCCAAACCAGTCGATCCGCGCCATTCCGGTCTATGAGGCCGTCCGGCTGCCCGCGCCAAAGTCGTGCAAGGCCTTCGAGGGCGCAGTCGTCGCGGTGCATTCCCCGCGCGCTGCATCGCGCCTCGCCGAACTGGCGGACGAGGAAGGCCTCCGGCGCGAGACGATCGGAATAGTCGCGATCAGCGACGAAGCGGCAGCAGCCGCAGGGGCACGATGGCTGACGGTGAAGGCCGCGGCTAACCCGAACGACAGCGCGCTTCTGGCCCTCGCCGCAAGCCTGTGCAACAACCTCTAGCGATGGAGAGGGCGGGGCAAAGCGGAACCAGCTGGACGGCGCGGCTTGTGATCGCCCTGGCGCTGATCCTTCTCGGCGCCGCGGCGGCGACATGGTCGCTCGCCCAATATGAACCGGCGGCGCGGCTGCTCGGAGTCGCTCCTGCTTCCCAACCGGCGCCGCCCGAGTTCGAACCCCAACCGCAACCGCAGCAGCTGCGGGCGCAACAGGACGGCGCCGCGGCATCGAACGGCGCTCTCAACCCCGCGATCGCCGCGCAGATTGCCGAGCTGCAGACCCGGATCCAGCGAGTCGAGAGCGAAAGCGAGGAGGCGCTGGGGTCGGTCGGCCGCGCCGATGCGCTGTTGATCGCCTTTGCTGCCCGGAGGGCGATCGAACGGGGAGTCACCCTCGGCTATCTCGAGCCGCTTCTCGTCGACCGCTTCGGGACAGCGCACCCGCAGGCCGTCGCAATCATCGTCACGTCGTCGCGTTCTCCGGTGCGTCTCACCGAGCTCATTGCCCAATATCAGGATCTCCAGCCGCAGCTCCTGGGACCCGCGCCCGACGAGGATTTGTGGACCGGAATCAAGCGCGGCTTCTCGTCCCTGATCAGCGTCCGCCAGGCCGACCGGCCGTCGAGCCGCCCCACGGCCCGGTACGAGCGCGCGCGAGCGCACCTGATGGCGCGCGAGGTCGATTCAGCGCTGGCCGAAACGATGCGGTTGCCAGGCGCTCCTCGAGCCCGCGACTGGATCGCCAGTGCGCGTCAATATGTCGCCGTCCGGCGGGCGCTCGACGAGATCGAATCGGCCGCCCTGGTCGGAAGCTCGAGGAACGCTGACTAGTCGCCGCCACTTGGGGGTTGGCAAAGCGAATCCATCATGCGAATCTTCGCCCCGGCGCACAGCTGGCGTTCAGGACGCTCGTGCTAAGCCATTGCAATGGAGCGGAATCATCGGGGGAAAACTGATTTCATGACGTCACTTTGGAGCCGTGTCGGCCTGGCGTGCGCGCTGGCTGGACTGACCCAGGTCGGCGCCGCCGCAATCATGCCGGCAGAGAAGCCGCAGCCCGCAAAATCGGCGCCTGCCAAACAGGCGCCTGCCAAGGCGGCCGTGCCGGTCGTGCAGCTCGCGCAGGCCCCGCGCGCCGCAGTGCCTGCGGCCTCGCAGGCCCCTGCCCACCTTCGCAGCCGGATCAATGCGCTCGGGCGCCAGTTCGACGGCCGCGTCGGAATTGCCGTCAAATCCGTAGACGACGGGTGGACCGCGGGCTGGAAGGCCGATGAGCTCTATCCACAGCAGAGCGTGTCGAAAATCTGGGTGGCGATCGCGGCGCTCGACGCGGTCGACAAGGGCCGGGTCAGCCTCGACGACAGGGTAACGATCACCAAGACGGACCTGACGCTGTTCCACCAGCCGATCAGGTCGAAAGTGCTTGGCAACGGGCGTCATACGACAACGCTCGGGGAGCTGCTTCACGAGGCGCTGACCAAGAGTGACAATACCGCCAACGACAAGCTGATGCGCTCGATCGGCGGGCCGGAAACGGTGCGAAGGACGATCGCGGACAAGAAGCTTGGGGCGATCCGCTTCTACGATGGGGAGCGATCGCTTCAGAGCAGGATCGCGGGGCTTACCTGGACCCAGAGTTATTCGATCGGCCGCGCATTCTACGAGGCCCGCAACGCGCTTCCGAAAGCCGTCCGCCGGGCGGCGTTCAATCGTTACGTCGAAGATCCGTATGACGGCGCGACTGCAAGCGCGATCGTGAACGCACTCGCGAAGCTGAAGAAGGGCGAGCTGCTGTCGCCCGAGTCGACCGCGCGGTTGCTCCGGATCATCGGCAATACGAGGACCGGTCCGAACCGCCTCAAGGGCGGCCTTTCGGCCGGATGGACGCTGGGCCACAAGACGGGCACCGGCCAGGTCTTCGGTCCCGTCCAGGCCGGCTACAACGACATCGGCATCCTGACCGCGCCCGACGGCCGCAGCTATTCCGTCGCGGTGATGATCAAGACAACATCGACTCCGCTGCCGACCCGGATGAAGCTGATGAACAATGTCGTCAAAGCGGTGATCGAGCAGCACAATTTGACGAGAGGAACGGCCTACGCGCTCTGACGCGCAAGCTGCCGACCGGCTGGCCGCGACCCCGGGGGTCCAGAAGGTCCCCAGCCGGGCGCTCGACCTGTTCATCGTCAAGGGATTCCTCGACCCCGGCACCTGCGCTGAGCTGGTCGAGCGGATCGATTCGCGCCGGCGCCCGTCCGAGATCGCCGACGATATCGGAATCGCGAATTTCAGAACCAGCGAGACCTGCGATCTCGACTGGCGCGATCCTCTCGTCGGCCAGGTCGACCGCAAGATTGCCGAGCTTCTCGGGCTGGACCTTTCCGCCAGCGAACCGCTCCAGGGGCAGCGCTACGCGCCCGGGCAGGAATTCAAACCTCATACCGACACGTTCGAGCCGGGCGGATATGATTACTACGTCCACACCGCAGACACCGGCCAGCGGACCTGGACCGCGATGGTCTATCTCAACAAACCGGAGGGCGGCGGCGCGACGCGGTTCAAGGCGATCAGTAAGACTGTCCAGCCCGACGAAGGAAAGCTGCTGGCATGGAACAATCTGACTGCCGACGGCACTCCCAATCCGGCGACTCTTCACCAGGGGATGAAAGTCCGGAGCGGAGTCAAATACATCATCACCAAATGGTTTCGGGAGCGGTCCGGCTAACGGGCAGCAGCAGCAAAGACGCTTGCTTTCCCGACGCCGTCCTCTAGGCGTCCGCGCGATGGTGCGGGTCTATTCCGAGCAGAAGCGCGTGCTGGTGACCGGAGGCGCGGGATTCCTCGGCTCGCACCTGTGCGAGCGACTGATTGCCGCCGGCAACGAGGTGCTGTGCGTCGACAATTTCTACACCGGCACCAGGCGCAACATCCGCCACCTGCTCGACAACCCGGCGTTCGAGCTCATGCGGCACGACATCACCTTCCCGCTCTACGTCGAGGTCGACCAGATCTATAATCTTGCCTGCCCGGCTTCGCCGATCCACTACCAGCACGACCCGGTCCAGACGACGAAGACCAGCGTCCTTGGGGCGATCAACATGCTTGGGCTCGCGAAGCGCCTTCGAGTGCCGATCCTCCAGGCGTCGACCAGCGAGGTCTATGGCGATCCCGCGGTTCATCCGCAGACCGAAGATTATTGGGGCAACGTCAACCCGATCGGGCCGAGAAGCTGCTACGACGAGGGCAAGCGTTGCGCCGAGACCCTGTTCTTCGACTACCGCCGGCAGCTCGGTCTAAGCGTCAAGGTCGCGCGGATCTTCAACACCTACGGGCCTCGAATGCACCCCAACGACGGGCGAGTGGTCTCCAACTTCATCGTCCATGCTCTCAACGGCATTCCGATCACCATCTATGGCGACGGCGGCCAGACGCGGAGCTTCTGCTACGTCGACGACACGGTCGATGGACTCATCCGGATGATGGACACGCCGGACGAGGTAACCGGCCCGATCAACATCGGCAATCCGAACGAATTGTCGGTGCGCGAGCTCGCCGAGCTGATCATAGAGAAGACCGGAGCCAAGGCCGGGCTCGAGATTCGCGATCTACCCGCCGACGACCCGAAACAGCGCCAGCCCGACATCAGCCGCGCCCGCGAGCTGCTCGGATGGGAGCCCCGGGTTCCACTGGACGCGGGGCTGGACCGGACGATCGCTTACTTCCGCGATTTGAACGGCGAGGCGGCGAAGCGAGTGGTGAAAATCGTCCCGCCAGGCGCTGCCGCCCAGGGCTCGTAAGCTTTCAAGAAGGAGCCGAGTACTCGTCAGGTTGGACGACAAACTGCGCGTGATCGCCGCCCTGAATTCACCGGATTGCCTCCGGGCAAAGCTGGAGCGGGCGAAGAGATTCGAACTCTCGACCCCAACCTTGGCAAGGTTGTGCTCTACCCCTGAGCTACGCCCGCTCTCGACAGCATGGGCCGCCTGGGCATCGAGGCCCCCGCGGCAGGGTGGCGGGCGCCTAGCATGGCATCAGCCCCCGCTGCAAGCATCCGCCGCGTCGCCTTGTGAGCTGCGCGGCTGCGACCCATATGGGGGCCCGGACCAGCAGTGAAAGGGTCGGCGTGGCAACTCTTGGATTGAGCGAAGCGGAACGCGAAGCGGTCACGAAACTCGAGCGCGAGGTGATCGAGCCGTCGATGAACAATCTTGTACTGCTCGACTTCTGGGCCGAGTGGTGCGGACCGTGCAAGCAGCTCTCGCCGGTGCTCGAGAAGATTGCGTCCGATTATGCCGACAAAGGCGTCAAGCTGGTCAAGATCGACGTCGATGCCGACAAGGTCATTGCCGCTCAGTTCCGGGTCCAGTCGATCCCCACCGTCTATGCTTTCCATCAGGGCCAGCCGGTCGCGGACCTCACCAATTACCGCACCGAAGGCCAGCTCAAGCGGGCTGTCGACCAGCTGGTCAAGCAGCTCGGGGTCGGCGGCGAGGGCGAGGGCGAGGGCGAGCCCGAGCAAGCCGATATCGGCCCGCTGATCGCGATGGGCGAGGAAGTGCTCGCCAGCGGAGATTCGACACGAGCAGTAAGCATCTTCAACCAGGTCCGAGAAATCGCGCCGGACGACGCAGCGGCAGCCGGCGGCCTAGTCCGCGCTCTTGTCGCCGGTGGAGAGATGGACCAGGCGCGCTCGGTTCTCAACGACCTCTCACCCGAGCTGGTCGGCCAGGCGCCGGTCGAGCGGGCCCGCGCGGCTCTCGAAACCGCCGGCGCCGGCAAGGCAGGCGAAGCGGCCAAGCTCGAGAAGCAAGTGGCCGCCAACCCGGACGATTTGCAGGCGCGCTACGACCTTGCCGGAGCAAGAATGGCCGCTTCCGACAGGGACCGCGCCGCCGACGAGCTGCTTGCTATCATCGAGCGTGACAGGGACTGGGACGACGGTGCAGCGCGCAAGCGGCTTTTGCAGCTGATCGAGGCGCAGGGGCTCGAGGACGATTGGGCGCGGGCCCAGCGCCGCCGACTGTCGGCGCTGCTGTTCACGTGAGCGGTGCGCTTCCGCTCAGAGCGCCGCTGTTCCCGATCGCCGGCGCAATCCTGTTCCCAAGGGCGCAGCTTCCGCTGCATATCTTCGAAGCGCGCTATCGCGAGATGGTGCGCGACGCGGTCGACGGAGACGGCCGAGTCGCAATCGTCCAGCCGCAGCTCGTGGAAACCCCCGAAGGGCGTGAGCCGCCGCTCTACGAAGTCGGCTGCGTCGGCGAAATCGTCGGTCTCGAGGAGCTTGAGGACGGGCGGTTCAACATCGTCCTCAACGGGTCGAACCGATTTCGGCTGATCAGTGAAGTCGACATCGAGACCCCGTATCGCAACGGCGATCTCGACGTCGGCGCGTTCGACGACCGCGAGCCGCCGCCGCTGCCGATGACGCAGCGGGCCGAAGTCGAGCGCGAGGCGAGGCGCCTCGGAGATGTGCTGGGGCTTTCGGTCGACTGGTCTGCCGTCGGCCGGCTCGACGACGAGAATCTGGTCAACGCCATTGCGCAGGTTGCGCCGTTCGACGTGTCGGCCAAGCAGGCGTTGCTCGAGGCTGAGAGCCTGGCCGGACGCGCCGACCTGCTCGTCCAGCTGATGCAGTTCATGCGCCTCAGCCAGGGTGGCGCCGACCTCCAGCCGACTCTTCAGTAGATCGTCAGATCGGCAATCCGCGAAGAAGCAGCGGCAGGTCGCCGCTCGTCCCGCGGGCCTCGCTCATCAGCCGGTCCTTCACCGGTCCGATGCGGTCCATGAGACCCATTCCGAACCGGCGAACGGCCGACGCGGTCTTGCCCGGAACAGCGTAGATTCGAGTCAGGCTGTCGGTTGCGAGCGCCACCGACAGCGCATCGAGCGAGCGCCAGCGCTGGTAGCGGTCGAGCAGCTGCCTGTCGCCGAGCTCGAGGCCCAGGCGAGCGCCTTCGACGAGCACTTGCGCAAGCGCAGCGGAATCGCGGAAGCCCAAGTTCAGTCCCTGGCCGGCGATCGGGTGGATCGCGTGGGCCGAGTCCCCGACCAGAGCCAGCCGATGGGCGGTGATTTGTGCCGCGTGATGGAAGCCGAGCGGATAGGTGGAGCGCGGAGCGGCGAGCGAGATCTTCCCGAGGAATCCGCCCATCGCGATGCTTGCTTCGGCGGCGAATTCCTCGTCGCCCAGAGAAAGAAAGCCAACCGCATCCTCCTCGCGCACCGACCAGACGATCGCCGAGCGATGACCGGCCGAAACGTCGGTCATTGGCAGAAGGGCAAACGGGCCGGAGGGGTAGAAAATCTCATAGGCGACATTCTCATGAGCGCGCTCGTGGTGAAGCACCGAGACGATCGCGCTGTGGTCATAGCGCCAGCGGGCGATTCGAATCCCTGCCAATTCGCGCATCGGCGAATTGCGGCCGTCGGCAGCGACGAGGACGGGCACACTGAGCTTGCGCCCGTCATCGAGCCCGACGACGACCGAGTGGTCGCCCCGGTCGACGGTTGCGGTCCGCGACTTCCACAACAGCCACAGCCGGCGGCCCGCTTCGGCGCGCGCGCGAAGGGCTGCGCGGACATGGCGGTTCTCATGCATCCAGCCGAGCGGCTCGTCGTCCGCGCCTGGCTCGAACTCCAGGCCGCCGGTTGCGAGGCCGTCGGCAACCTGGATCTTCAGGATCGGACAGCCGGGGACCGGGAAATGATCGGCAACGCCGGTCGCCCGAAGCATCTGCATCGAGCTCGAAGATATTGCGCTGGTGCGGCCGTCGAAGGCGGCATCGAGCCGTTCGTCGGGATCGGCAGGGTCGACGAGGATCGCTGAAAGCCCGCTCGAATCGAGCGCAGCGGCGAGCGACAGGCCGACCAGCCCGCCGCCAAGAATGATCACATCGGCGCGGTCCACGGGCGTTGCCCTAGCGCCGCACTTGCGCGCTGGCGAGGGGCCGAATTGGTGACGTCAAGACAGCGCGCTTGCCCGCGAGTCCGGGAAAAGGCATTCTAGGGGTCGGACTTAGGGGTGGGACCATGGCGACGGCTGTAGCGCGGTCAACCAAGGATTTGGGACCGGACTGGCGCGATCGATTGCGGGATTCGCTGCGCAGGCTCGCGCTTCGCAGCTGGGGCGTGTTGCTGGTTGCGATCAGCCTCGCGGGCGCAGTCGCGCTCGCCTCGCACAGTAGCACCGACCCGTCATTCACGACCGCAGCCGGCGGCCCGCCGGAAAACTGGCTCGGCGCAGTCGGCGCTTATGGCAGCGACCTGGCCTTCCTATTGTTCGGCATCGGGTGCGTCCTCTTTCTTGCCGTGGTCGGGATTGCGGGGCTTCGGACGGCCAGGCTCGATTCGCCGGGCCGCACCGGCCGAGCGCTGCTGCTTGCCGCAGCTGCCGCCATCCTGATTGGAATTGCGCTGAGCCTCGGAAGCGGTTCGGCCGTGTCGGGACTGCCCAGCGGCTGGGGCGGAGCGCTCGGCCTGGCCGCAGCGAGCGGGCTGGACTGGGCGGTCGCCCTGATCCCCGATGCGCGATTCGTCGAGCCGACTCGAATCGGGCTGCTGGTTCTTTTCGCCGCCGCCGGCCTGGTGCTCGCCTGGTTTGCCATCGGCCTCACGCCGCAGGAAAAGGCGTGGCTGGGCGGCCTGTTCACGCGGTCTCCAAAGGTGAAAGCGACGCCGCGCAGGACTCAGGAGCAGCAGGACGATCGCACGAGCGCCTCTCCGCCAAAGCCGAGGCCGGCCGTCGCGGTCGCCGAACCCGCAGCGGCGCCAGCGCGCACCAGGGCAAGCTCGCGAAGGGCGGCCGCACAACCGGGGCTTGCGCTCGGCGACAGCTATGCGCTGCCCGAAGTCGGCCTGCTCTCGCCGCCTCCGGAAAAAGGGCGCACGCAGATCGATCGTCCGGCGCTCGAGCGGAACGCCCGCATTCTCGAGTCGGTTCTCGACGACTTCCATGTGCGCGGCAATATTGTCGAAGTTCGGCCCGGGCCGGTCGTCACGATGTACGAGCTCGAGCCGGCGAGCGGGATCAAGGCGAGCCGGGTCATCCAGCTTGCCGACGACATCGCCCGCAACATGCAGGCGATCTCGGCGCGAGTTGCAATCATTCCGGGCCGAAGCGTCATCGGGATCGAGCTTCCCAATGCACGCCGCGAAAGCGTCACCCTGTCGGAGCTTATTTCCACCGATGCGTTCGCCGACGCCGGCATGTCGCTGCCGGTGATCCTTGGGAAGAACATTGGCGGCGATCCCGTGATCGCCGACCTCGCGCCGATGCCGCACCTGCTGGTTGCCGGAACCACCGGCTCGGGCAAGTCGGTCGGTCTGAACTGCATGATCCTGTCGTTGCTCTACAGGCTTAATCCCGATGAGTGCCGACTGATCCTGATCGATCCCAAGATGCTCGAGCTCAGCAGCTACGAGGGAATCCCGCACCTGCTGGCGCCGGTCGTCACCGAGCCTGGAAAGGCGATCCGGGCGCTCAAGTGGACGGTCGAGCAGATGGAGGAACGCTATCGAATGATGGCCAATTTGGGCGTTCGGGCGCTTTCGAGCTTCAATTCGAAGGTTCGGGACTCGAAAGCCAAGGGCGCGCAGCTCGGCCGTCGGGTGCAGACCGGCTACAACGCCGATACCGGCCAGCCGATCTACGAATTCGAGCAGCTCGACTATGAGGTCCTGCCGCAGATCGTCGTCGTCGTCGACGAGCTCGCCGACCTGATGATGACCGCCGGAAAGGAGGTCGAGTTCCTGATCCAGCGGCTTGCGCAAAAGGCTCGAGCCGCCGGAATCCACCTGATCATGGCGACCCAGCGGCCGTCGGTCGACGTCATCACCGGAGTCATCAAGGCGAACCTGCCGACCCGAATCAGCTTCCAGGTGACCAGCAAGATCGACAGCCGGACAATCCTCGGCGAGCAGGGCGCCGAGCAGCTGCTCGGCAAGGGCGACATGCTCTCCCTGCCCGGTGGCAAGCAGATCATCCGGGTTCCCGGCCCGTTTGTGTCCGCCGAGGAGGTCCGGGCGGTCGCCGAGCATTGGCGCAAGCAGGGCGTTCCGGAATATGTCCAAGCCGTCACCGAAGAGCCCGAGGACGGCGGCTATCTGTTCGAAGGCCAGCCCACCGGCGAGGACGATCCGGAAACCCAGCTGTACAGGAAAGCGGTGCAGATCGTCGCCGAAAGCCAGAAGGCGTCGGTGTCATACCTCCAGCGCCAGCTTCGGGTCGGCTATAACAGCGCGGCGCGGCTGATCGAACGCATGGAGAAGGAGGGCAAGGTCGGAATGCCCGACCATGTCGGCCGGCGCGAGGTGTTGATCGACGCCGAAGGGAACCCGATCTAGCTCCGATCGAAGCCTGAACCTGAAGGAACCGTCGGGTTCAGAGCGCATTCAACCGGAGATCGCCAGTTTCCGGCAAAATTCCCGAGGAGTCATGAATGTCCTTTGCAACCCATTTTGCGCGCGCGCTCGTTCCAATCGCGATCTTGGCCGCACCGGCCGCAGCGCCGGCAGCGAACGCGGCCGACCTGGACCGGGTGAAAGCGCACCTGAAATCGGTCAGCTCGATGACCGGAAATTTTTCCCAGACCGATTCGAAAGGACGGACCCTCACCGGGACGCTGCAGCTGAAGCGCCCGGGACGAATCCGGTTCGAATACGGCCGCGGCGCCAACGTGCTGCTGGTCGCCGACGGCAAGAGGCTGACGTTCGTCGACTATGAAGTCGGCCAGAAGTCGAGCTGGGCCCTGAACAAGACGCCGCTCGGCCTCCTTCTTTCCCCGAACCCAGACCTTCAGAGGATCGCCAGGATTCTTCCGAACGACGACCCGCGAGTCGTGATCGTTCGGGCTCGCGATCCAGCGCGCAGTGAATATGGAACCCTGATTCTCGCCTTCATCAAGGAGCAGGCGGCTCCCGCCGGACTGCGCCTGTACGGCTGGACCGCCGTCGATGCTCAGGGAAAGCGGACGATGGTGAAGCTGTCCAACCAGCGGTACAATGTCGCGGTGGCGCCAAGTGCCTTCACCTACGCCGAACCGAAGAAACGGGGCCGTTGAAAACGATAGCGGATAAAAACGCATTCATCGCGGCGTCAGCAAAGATTCGGTAAAAAGTTAACGATTGCCGCAGTGGCTTGGGGTTTCCCCCTGTTACCCGGTCCGCGGCAATCCCTTGCGTGACGAACGCTTGGTGGCCCTCGCTCCATGCCCCCGGAGCGGGGGCCTTTTTCTTTCGGGCAATGGCAGGCTAAGCGCGGCACGTGAGCAAGCGCCTGAAAATCGTCTCCTGGAACATCAACTCGGTCCGAGCCCGCACCGCGCTTGTGGAGCGGCTGATTGCCGAGGAGCAACCGGACATCCTGTGCTTTCAGGAAACGAAGGTGCTCGACCCGATTTTCCCGGCCGACCTGTTCCGTCGCCACGGCTACGTCCACATGGCGCTCAAAGGGCAGCGGATGCACCACGGGGTAGCGATCCTCAGCCGGCTGCCGCTCAAAGACCCGGGCAGCCACGACTGGCAGGACAATGGCGAAGCCCGGCACATCGGAGTTCGCCTCGAGTGTGGGATCCGGCTCGAAAACGTTTACGTGCCCGCCGGCGGCGACACGCCCGACAGGCTGGCCAACCCGAAGTTCGGCCAGAAGCTCGACTTCATCGAGCGGATGACCCGCTGGTCCGAACAGCTTCGCGAGCCGACCCTGATCGTCGGCGATTTTAACGTTGCGCCGCTCGAATGCGACGTCTGGAACCACAAGGCGCTTCTGACCGTGGTCAGCCATACGCCGGTGGAAGTGGCCGCGCTCGAACGGCTCAGGCAGGCGCACGACTGGATCGATATCGGCCGCCGATTCATCCCGGCGCCGGAGCGGTGCTTCACCTGGTGGAGCTACCGCTCTCCGGATTGGACGAAAAACGATCGCGGCCGCCGGCTCGACCATATGTGGGCGTCACCCGAGCTCGCCGCACACCTGGCGGCGCACGCCGTGCTTGAGCCTTGCCGCAACTGGCAGCGGCCGTCGGACCATGTGCCGCTCACCTGCGAGCTCACCTTTTGAGCCACGCGGGGCAACTCGGACGAGCGATCGCCGCTCTCAAGACGGGGCGGCCGGTCCGCATCGACTCGGCCGAGCCGCTGACAATGCTGTCGGTCGAGACCACAGACCAAGAAATGCTCGGTCTGGCCGATCCGGGCTCCGGGGCGCCGCTTCTGATCAGCGGGTGGCGAGCGGCGGCGCTGGCACTCGGGAACGAGCGCGACGCCGCCGACCCCGAGCGGCCGGTGCTGATCACGCGCAGCAGCTGGCTCGATATCAAGGCGGCCCGAAGCCTTGCCGATCCAGGCAAGGACGCGGACCGGGCGCCGACTGGGCCGCTTCAGGTGGCACCCCTCGAGCAGGAACAAGAGGCCGCAGCTGCCCTGAAGCTTGCCCGGCTGGCCGGGCTGCTGCCGGCCTTATGGGTAATCCAGTCTGCGTCCGGGGCTGTGTCGCTGGCAATCGACGAAGTTGCCAAAGCCACTCCCGAGGTGAGCCTCGTCGCCCGGTCGCGACTGCCGCTCGAGGACATGCCCGAAACGCAGATTGCCGCCTTTCGGGCAAGCGACGACGGCCAGGAGCATGTCGCTCTTCTTGTCGGCGCGTTCGGCGGCAAGCCGCCGCTCGTCCGGCTGCACAGCGAGTGCCTGACCGGAGATGTGTTCGACTCATTGAAATGCGACTGCGGGCCGCAGCTCCGCGAGGCGCTCCGGCTCATTGCCGCTGACGGCGGCGGAGTCTTGCTTTACCTTCGGCAGGAAGGCCGCGGAATCGGGCTTGGAAACAAGCTGAGGGCCTATGCGCTCCAGGACCGCGGCTTCGACACTATCGAGGCCAATCTCAGGCTCGGGTTCGCCGGCGACGAGCGCGATTACGAGCACGCCGCGGCGATTCTGCATGCGCTCGCGATCGAAAAGGTGAGGCTCCTCACCAACAATCCGGTCAAGGTCGAAGGGCTTGAGGGCGCGGGAATCGATGTCGTGGAGCGCGTCGGCCATCACATGCCGGCCAATCCGCATAATGCCGACTATCTCGCGACCAAGCGCAAGAAGAGCGGGCATTTGCCCTGACCTGTTGCGCTAGTCATCTTCGAACAGCGCCGTCCCGACCCGCACTGCCGTTGCTCCGAGCATAACCGCCGAGCGGTAATCGGCGGACATGCCCATACTGAGGCCCGTCACGTCATGGGTTCGGGCGAGCTTTGCGAGCAGCGCGAAGAAGGGCGACGGCTCGAGCCCGAGCGGCGGGATTGCCATCAGCCCAACAAGCTGCAGCGGCGACTCATGGACGGCCGCGACCATCTCTCCGGCCTCGTCAATGGCGCAGCCGCCCTTCTGCGGCTCGTCGCCGATATTCACCTGCACATAGACGGACGGGAACCGGTCCGCTTTCTCCGCCTCCTTTACCAGAGCCTTAAGGAGGGAGGGCCGGTCGACCGAATGGATTGAATCGAACAGCTGCACCGCGTCGCCGGCTTTGTTGGACTGAAGCCGCCCGATGCAGTGAAGCCGAACGTCCCGATGGCGGTCGAGGATCGGAGGCCATTTGGCGAGCGCTTCCTGGACTTGGCTTTCGCCGAAATCACGCTGGCCGGCGGCAATCAGCTCGTCGATTTCTTCGACGGTCCGGGTCTTGCTGACTGCGATCAGCGTGACCTCGTCCGCTTCGCGCCGGGCCAGGCTTGCCGCCGCGGCGATGCGATCGACGATCTGCTGGCGGCGGGCTCCGGCGCTGCTCATGCGAAGCGGCTATAGGTGGGGCGATGAAGCGCCGCCAGACCAAGGATCCTCGCACCGCCCGCCGGTGGCTGGTCGCCGACGAGCGAATGGGCGTCGAATTATGGAATGCGGTGAGGAAGCTGCCGCGAGGAAGCGGAGTGCTCGTCCTGTATCCAGACCTGCCGAAGGGGGAGCGGGCAAAGCTGGTCGCAAGATTGCGGCATATCGCCCGAGTGCGAGGGCTGGTCCTGGCCGACGAGAGCGCCGGCGAGGCTGTCCGGGTCCACAACCTGCCCGAGCTGAGGCGAGCGCTTTACCGCAGGGTTCCGATGATCCTGCTATCGCCACTCAATTCGACTCGAAGCCATCCCGAATGGCGCCCGATCGGGCGAATGCGGGCGGCCGCGCTGGCTCGGCTGAGCGGGCGCCGACTTCTGGCCTTGGGCGGAATGAACGAGCGGAAGTTCAGGCGAATCGAATGCCTGGGGTTTCAGGGCTGGGCGGGAATCGATGCGTGGCTGCGCGACCTGCGCTGAAGTTCACTCAAGTCAGGTGATGCGGCGCGCTTTGCAGCGGTGCAGTCGAATTAGAACTTGAATGCGGTTCCGACGTAGACGGCCTGGCTGTCCACCCGGTCGTCGGCGAGGGCCTGCCGGTCTCGCTCGACCTTGTAGCGAACTCCGCCGGTTACCGACAGCCTTCGAGTCAGCGAATATGACCCGCCGACATCGACTGCGTAATTGTCGGGATTGCGAAGAGCCGGTGCCGAACGCCCTTCGGAACGGTCGGCCGATACCGCGACCCGGCCAGTGAATCGCGGAAGCGAGTAGCTGACACCGACAATTGCGCTCTCGCGACCGTCGATCGGAGAGCCCTTCGGCTCCACCTTCGCAACATCGCCCGCAACTGCGAAGCGCCGCCAGCCGACGGCAACGCCGAGGTTATAGCTGACCGGCGCCAATGCGCTGACGGGCGAAGCCGAACTGCTGCTCGCTGCAACCTGTTGCGGCGAACCCGAGCGGGCCCGGATCGCAACCCGCACCTGCGACGGGCGGCCCTTTGCTGCCGCCGGAGTGAACTTGAAATCATTGAGCGACGAAGACCGGCCGGAAAATGTCGCCGCGAGCCGCGGGTCAGCGCCTGCGGGAGTGAATCCGAAATCGGGGCTGAGGCTAAGCGAGACCGCCGGCGGCCGCTTCTTCGAATCCTGAGCCGCGATCGCCGGGGACAGCAACAGGCCCACCGCGCCGAGCGCGATGGCCAATTTCGCTGCACTGAACCGTCGGCGACTCACGTCCACGGACTCCCTGTTCGCTAGTCATATAGGCTGAGGAAGATGAAGGTTCCATGACTCGAATCGATTCACCTCGAGTCTGTTGCACTTCCACAACAAGCGTCGCTTTCAAGCCCCCGCTTGCGGCCTTCCGGCCAGCTTCTATAACGCCCGTCACAACGTCACAATCGAGGATTGCCGATGCCCGCGCTCAAGATCACTGTCGCCGCTGTGGCGCTTGCTGCAATTGCTGTGTCCGGCTGCGGGCGTAACCGCGAGCTTCCGACGCAGCTCGCCCCGGCCCGAATGACAACGATCGGAGTCAACGGCTATTTGTGGCAGGCGTCGCTCGACACCGTGTCCTTCGCTCCGCTGCTTCAGGCGGACGCGAACAGCGGCGTGATCATCACTGACTGGTATGCCAATCCCAAGGCGCCGGGCGAGCGGGTGAAACTGACCGTCGCGATTCTCAGCCAGGACCTGCGCGCCGACGCCTTGCGAGTCGCCGCTTCGCGGCAGGTGCTTCAGAACGGCATGTGGGTCGAGGCCCCGGTTACGGCCGCAACCGTTCAAAAGCTCGAGGACATCATCCTGACCCGTGCCCGTGATATTCGCCGCACCACCGTTCCCGGATAAACCCCGGATCCATCGATGAGCGGCCGCTTCGACCCGGCGGCCTCGGACGTCCGCTGGCAAAGGCGCTGGGACGACGAGCGGTGCTTCATCGCCGATTCCGGCAGCGGCAAGCCGAAGACCTACGTGCTGGAGATGTTTCCCTATCCGTCGGGACGCCTGCACATCGGCCACGCACGCAATTATACGATGGGAGACGTGCTGGCCCGCTATCGCCGGATGCAGGGCTTCGAAGTGCTCCACCCGATGGGCTGGGACGCGTTCGGAATGCCGGCCGAGAATGCGGCGATGGAGCGCGGCGTCCACCCCGGAGACTGGACCCGCAACAACATCGAGGTGATGCGCGGGCAGCTCAAGCGGCTCGGTTTCGCAATCGACTGGAGCCGGGAGATCGCGACCTGCGACCCCGAATATTACGGCCACGAGCAGGCGCTGTTCCTCGACCTCTACGAAGCGGGGCTGGTCTACCGCAAGGAGAGCGAGGTCAATTGGGATCCGGTCGACCGGACGGTGCTCGCCAACGAGCAGGTGATCGACGGCAAGGGCTGGCGGTCGGGGGCTCCGGTCGAACGGCGCAAGCTGTCGCAATGGTTCCTGAAGATCACCGATTTCGCCGACGAGCTTCTCGACGGACTGGAGACGCTCGAGGACTGGCCCGAGAAGGTGAGGCTGATGCAGGAGAATTGGATCGGCCGCTCTAATGGCCTGCGCTTCCGGTTCACCATCGCTTCGGAGGGCGCCAGTGCCGAATATCCTTGGGTTGAAGCAGCGGTCCGGGCAAGCCCCGAGGTTGAGGTGTTCACGACCCGTCCCGACACCATCTTCGGCGCAAGCTTCGTCGCGGTCGCTCCCGACCACCCGCTGGCGCAGGCGATCGCGTCTTCCAATCCCGATGCCGCAGCGTTCATCGCCGAGTGCCGCGCCGGAGGAACGAGCGCGGCCGACTTGGAAACGCAGGAAAAGCGCGGCTTCTTCACCAGTGTCGAAGCGGTCCACCCGTTCGATCCGGAATGGCGGCTGCAGGTGTGGATCGCGAACTTCGTGCTGATGGAATACGGCACCGGCGCGATCTTTGGAGTCCCGGCGCACGACCAGCGCGATTTCGAATTCGCCACCAAGTACGACCTGCCGATCCGCCGGGTCGTCGCCTCACCGACTCAGGATGCGGACACTCCGATCGGCGATTCGGCCGAGCCGGGCGAAGGCGTGCTGGTGAACTCGCGATTCCTCGACGGGCTCTCGGTCGAGGAGGCGCAGGACGCGGTAATCCGCCGCGCCGACGATGGCGGCTGGGGAGCCCGCGAAATCGCCTACCGGCTGCGCGACTGGGGCGTGTCGCGCCAGCGCTACTGGGGCACTCCGATCCCGATGATTCATTGCAAGGCCTGCGGCCCAGTCGCGGTCCCTCGCGACCAGCTTCCGGTCGTGCTTGCCGAGGACGTGAGCTTCGATGTCCCGGGCAACCCGCTCGACAGGAACGACGAGTGGCGCCGCACCGATTGCCCGCAATGCGGCGGCGAGGCGCTTCGCGAAACCGACACGTTCGACACCTTCGTCAATTCGAGCTGGTACTTCATCCGCTTCGCGAGCCAGCCGATCGACCAGCCGTTCGAAAAGTCCGAGGCGGAAAAATGGCTTCCGGTCGACCAGTATATCGGCGGGGTCGAGCACGCGATCCTGCACCTATTGTACGCGCGCTTCTGGACCAGGGCGCTGAAGCGGATCGGCAGGCTCGACGTGGACGAGCCGTTCAAGGGATTGTTCACGCAGGGGATGGTCACTCACGAGACCTACCGCGGGGTCGACGGCCGCTGGCTTGCGCCCGATGAAGTCAGGCCCGACGATAATGGTCAGCTGATCGATGCCGCCGGAGCGCCAGTGAAGCGCGGCCGAGTCGAGAAGATGTCGAAGTCGAAGAAGAACGTGATTGATTCCGACGTGATCGTCGAGCGCTACGGGGCCGACGCCGCGCGTTGGTTCCTGCTGTCCGACAGCCCGCCGGAGCGCGACCTCGAATGGTCGGAGGCCGGAATCGAGGGCGCGGCGCGGTTCGTGCAGCGGGTGTGGCGGCTGGCCTCGAGAGAGAGCGAAGGAGAAGGCGAGGACGAGGCGCTCGCGCGCAAGGTCCACCGAACCACCGCCGCCGTGGGCGAGGCCATCGAATCGCTGCAGTTCAACAAGGCGATCGCGCAGCTTTACGAGCTGGTCAGCGCGATCGAGAAGGCGCCGCCGTCAGGCACTCGAGCCGAGGCGGTCCGAACGCTGGTGAAGCTGGCCGCGCCGATGGCGCCGCATTTGGCCGAAGAATGCTGGGATGCGCTTGGGCAAGAGGGGCTGGTTGCAAATGCCGACTGGCCAAAGTTCGATCCGGCGCTTCTGGTCGAAGACCAGGTGACGCTGGCGGTTCAGGTCAACGGCAAGCTACGCGACACTCTGACAGCGCCGAGGGGGCTTGGGAGCGACGAGGCCCAGGCGCTTGCCCTGTCGTCGAAGAAGGTTCAGCGGCAACTCGGAGGCGCCGAACCGCGCAAGGTGATTGTCGTTCCCGACCGGCTGGTCAATATCGTCGCGTGATTCGCACGGCCCTCATCCTGGTTTCAGCACTGATGCTGCCCGCCTGCGCACTCCAGCCGCTCTACGCCGGCGGCTCGTCCGGCCCCGTTGCTTCCACCCTGCGCCAGGTCGCCGTCGCGCCTATCCCGGGCCGCGATGGATGGCTGGTCTACAACAAGCTCAAGGAGCGGCTGGGGGAGAGCGGAGATTCGGCGGTGGCCTACCGGCTCGAGGTCGAGCTCGACGACGAGATCATCGGACTGGGAATTCGCGGCGACCGGGCGGTCACTCGCGAGCGGCGCACCTTGCGCGCGCGCTACCGGCTGGTGACGGTCTCGACGGGCCAGGTCGTCCTCGACGCTACTGCCGGTTCGGATGCGGGGATCGATGTCGTGAGCTCCGAATATGCGACGGTCGCCGCCGAGCAGACCGCAGCCGAGTGGCTCGCCGACGAGGTCGCGAACCAGATCGTCGCAAGGCTTGCTCTCTACGCGACACACACGGCGGGATCCGAGTGAAGATTGCCAAAGGCACGCTCGGGCGCGCGCTCGACAGGCCGGATCCGGCAATCCGCTTCTACCTCTTCTACGGACCGGACGAGAGCCAGTCGCGAGCGCACGGCGAGCGGCTGCTGAAGGGCCTGGAGGCCGGCAAGTCGACCGTCCCTGCACAGTCGGCCAAGTCCGACCCTGCGCTTCTCGCCGACGAGGCTGGCGCGATCGGACTGTTCGGCGACAAGCGCGCGATCTGGGTAGAGCCCGCCGGAGACGATATTGCCGAAGCGGCCGGAGCGCTCCTCCAGGCTCCCGCCGCGGAAAGCCCGGTGATCGCGATCGCCGGAGCGCTTCGCAAGACTTCGGCTTTGGTCAAGCTTGCCGAGGCGCACGAGCTGGCGCTCGCGCACATTTCCTACGGGCTCGATCAGCGCGATGCCGCGAAGCTTGTCGAGGAGCTCGCCCGCACCGAGGGTTTGCGGCTCGGAGCCGGCGTTGCCGGCCGGATCGCCGCCGCGACCGGGAACGACCGGGCAATCATCGCGCAGGAGCTGGCGAAGATCGCGCTCTACGTCGGCGCGACACCGGAGACGCCGGGCGACGCCGACCGCGATGTGCTCGAGGAGATCGGCGCCGGCAATGAAGGCGACTGGACGCGCCTGGCGGACCTTGCGCTCGCCGGCGAGCTTGAGACACTCGCTTCCGAAATGGAGCACATCCCCGCAGGCGCGGAACCGATCTCGGTCGTTCGAGCGCTTCAGCGGCGGCTTTTGATGCTTGCTCCAATCCGCGCTCGAGTCGAGGGTGGCCAGCGGCCGCATGACGCCGTGACGTCAGCAGGTAAGTCTGTGTTCTGGAAAGACAAAGACTTGGTTACGAAGCTGATCGGGACTTGGAATTCGCAGGCTCTGGCCCGGGTTCTGGAGCGCTCGGGAGAGCTTGAGCGACGGCTGATGCGCAGCGATTCGCCGCCGCCCGCTGCGGCGCTCGAGGAAGAGCTGGTGGCGATAGCCAGGACCGCTCGCCGCAAATAATTCCGCCTAGATCTGCTCGCCGGAGAGACGCTGGCAAATCATGTCGAGCTGGTCGAGGCTCGAATAATGGAGGGTCACGGTGCCGCTGCGGCCGTTGTGCGAAACCCTGACCTTGAGGCCGAGCATGTCGCCGAGCTGGCTCTCGAGCGCGGCAAGATCGGCATCGGCCGGCGGCTGCCGTTCGCGACGTCCCGCCGCTTTGTCCCCGGCGCTCGGCTTCTCCCGCTTTGCCAGTGCTTCCGCCTGGCGCACCGACAGTCCTTTGGCGACGATCTGGCGGGCAAGATCTTCGGGATCTTGAGCCGTGGCGATCGCCCGGGCATGGCCCATGCTGATATCGCCACGTAGTAGCGATTGCTTGACGGCAGCCGGAAGGTCCAGCAATCTCAACAGGTTAGCGACGTGACTTCGCGATTTGTGGATGAGTCTGGCGACATCCTCCTGGCTGTGCCCGTAGCGGTCGATCAGTTGCTTATAGCCCTCGGCTTCCTCGATCGCGTTGAGGTCCTCCCGCTGGATGTTCTCGATCAGCGCGATCTCGGCCGCGGCCGAATCGTCGATATCGCGAACGATCGCAGGAATACGGTGCAGTTGCGCCCGCTGCGCCGCCCGCCAGCGGCGCTCGCCGGCGACCAGCTGATAATATTCGCCGTCGGGGCGAAGCAGGATCGGCTGGAGCACTCCGCGCTGCGCGATCGACTCGGCGAGCTCGCCGATCGACTCCTCGTCGAATTGCATCCGCGGCTGAGCCGGATTTGGCCGAATTCTGCCGATTTCAACTTCGCGTACACCCCCTGGGCGGTCGCCTCCGGTCGTTTCAGCTTCGCCGCTACCTGCGCCGGGCCGAACCGCTTCGTCCAGCAAAGCCGCAAGGCCGCGGCCGAGGCCCGAAGTCGGCTTCTTGCCGCTCATGCCGCCTCCGCCGAGCGCGGCAGGCGCCCGATCAGCTCGCGCGCGAGACGCACATAAGCCTGCGAGCCTGGGCATTTCAGATCGTAGATCAGCGCCGGAAGGCCATGGCTGGGAGCCTCCGAAAGCCTGACGTTGCGCGGCACCATCGTATCGAAGACGACCGACCCCAGGCAGGCGCGGACGTCGTCCGAAACCTGCTGCGACAGGCGGTTGCGCCGGTCGAACATCGTCAGCGCGACGCCGAGGATCGAAAGCTGCGGATTGAATGCCTTCCGGATCCGCTCGACGGTCTGCAAAAGCTGGCTAAGCCCTTCCAACGCGAAGAATTCCGACTGCAGAGGGACAAGCAGGTGACGCGCCGCGACGAGGCCGTTCACGGTCAAAAGCCCGAGCGACGGCGGACAATCGACCAGGCAGATGTCCCACCGCCCCGCCGCCGCGCTCAGCGCCTTGTCGAGCCGATGCGCGCGATCGCCCAGGCCGACGAGCTCAACCTCGGCACCCGACAGATCCATCGTCGCCGGAAGCAGGTCGAGCCTGGGAACCCGAGTCGGTACGATGCTGTCCTGAACGCTCGCAGACCCGATCAATACGTCATAGCTCGACCGCAGGCGGCGCGACTGCGGCACGCCAAGCCCGGTCGACGCATTCCCCTGCGGGTCGAGATCGACAAGCAGCACCTTCCAGCCGATCGCGGCGAGCGCCGTCGCCAGGTTGATCGCCGTCGTTGTCTTGCCGACGCCGCCTTTTTGATTCGCGATCGCGACGCGGATCATCGCCCACCTCTCGCCTTTACCTCCCGAAGCAGCAGGATCTCGGAATCGGGATCGGTGCGGCTCGGCACGGTCTCTGCCTCACACTGCCAGCTTCGCCTGGCTTCGGCCAGTTCAGATTGCGCGCCGCGCCCCTTGGGAAGCACCCAGAGTGTTTTTCTTGTGGACAGATGCGTGGATATCGCCAGCAGCCGGTCGAGCGCCGCGACGGCGCGGGCGGTGATCACGTCGAACTTCCCGCTGACCTTCTGGACGTTCCTGGCTGCCACCGAGACGCGCTGCCCCAGCCCGAGTTTAGCAATCGCTCGCTCGAGAAATTCGGCACGCAGCCGTCGGGGCTCGACGAGGAGCATTGGGCCGGTCACCAGGGTCGCGATGACAATTCCGGGCAGACCTGCGCCCGAGCCGATGTCGACCCACGAGGCGCCGGGGCCTGGCTCGAGCCGGACCAGCTGCGCCGAATCGAGGATGTGCCGGTCCCAGAGAGAGCCCAGCGTCGATACGGCGATCAAATTATGACGTTTGGCTTCGCTCCCGAGGATCTCGGCATATCGTTGCAGCTGTTGATATGTTTCACGTGAAACATCGCGGCCAACCGCTTCGGCCAGCGCATCGATCACGCTGCAGCGCGGGTCGCAGCGACATGCAGCGCCGACAGCGCCGCCGGTGTCACTCCCGCCACTCGCGAGGCCTGGTCGAGAGTTTCAGGCCGAGCCGTCGATAGACGCTCGACCATTTCGTTCGACAGGCCGGGAACGGCCGAATAGTCGAAGCCGCCGCCGAGCCACACACGCGAATCGCTCTGGACGACGTCCCACTCCCGCTGCTGCCGCTCCATATAGTGCGCGTAGAGAGAGTCAGAGCGCCCTTCGTCGGTGTCCGGCCAGTCCGGCGTTGAGCGCTGCGCGAAATGCTGCTCGATCTGGCGGCGGCGGCGCTGCGTGACGCAGCCGGCGTCCAGCGCAGCTTCCCCGAGCCGCGTCGTCGCATTGTCGGCGCGGAGCGCCAGCCGGTATTCGGCCCGGGCGGTCATCATCCGGTAGGGCTCGGTCACGCCCTGGACGGTCAGGTCGTCGACCATCACTCCTATATAAGAGGTGCGGCGGTCGAAACGGACGGGATCCAGGCCGAGCGCGAACCCCGCGGCGTTGAGACCCGCCACCAGCCCCTGCGCCGCCGCCTCCTCATAGCCGGTGGTGCCGTTGATCTGCCCAGCCAGGAACAGACCGCCGATCTCCTGCACCTCCAGGCCGGTCCCAAGGCGGCGCGGATCGACGAACTCATATTCGACCGCATAGCCTGGGCGAGCAATCTCGGCCCGCTCGAGCCCCGCGATTGACTGAACAAAGTCGAGCTGCACGTCCTCGGGCAGCGAGGTCGAAATTCCATTGGGATAGACGAGCGGATTGCACAGTCCCTCAGGCTCGAGGAAAATCTGATGACCGTCGCGTCCCCCGAACCTTTTCACCTTGTCCTCGATCGACGGGCAGTAGCGCGGCCCGCGCCCCTCGATCGCGCCCGCGAACAGAGGCGATCTGGCGAGATTTGCCTCGATGATCTCGTGGGTGCCCGCGTTGGTGCGGGTGATCGCGCAGGCGAGCTGCGGGCGTCGGATGCCGTCGTCGATCGCCGACATCGTCCAGGTGGCGCTTTCGCTCGGCTGCTCTTCAAGGCGCGCCCAGTCGATCGTGCGTCCGTCGAGCCGCGGCGGGGTTCCGGTCTTCAGCCGCCCCTGGCCAAGTCCGATCTCGCGAATCTGATCGCCGAGCGCGATCGCTGCCTGCTCGCCGCTCCGGCCCCCTTCGATCACCCGCTCGCCGACAAACATCCGCGCATCGAGGAAAGTGCCGGTCGCAATCACCAGCGCCCGGCAAGCGATCGGCCCGATGCTCGTTTCGAAAGCTTCGATACGCCCCTGCCGAACCATCATTCGGAGCGCCTCGCAAACAATTAGCTCGACGGAGCACTCGCGAAGCAGCTCGGCAATAGCCTCGTGATAGAGCGCGCGATCGGCCTGCACCCGCGGCCCCTGAACCGCCGGGCCCTTGCTTCGGTTGAGCATCCGCCGGTGGATTGCTGCGCGATCGGCGGCTCGCGCCATCAGCCCGTCGAAGACATCGAGCTCGCGAACCAGATGCCCCTTGCCGACTCCGCCGATCGACGGATTGCACGACATCTGCCCGACATCCTCGGCCCGGAACGTGACGAGGCCGACTCGCGCACCGCGACGGGCCGCTGCGGCAGCAGCTTCGCAGCCGGCGTGCCCTCCTCCGATGACCAGGACGTCGTACATTTCGCGGCATGTAGCGAGTGGCGCCGGAATTGTCAGTGTTTCACGTGAAACGGCCGCAAGCCCGAACGGCGCAGCCAATTTAGCCCAAGACAACCGTCATTTTCCAAGACAAAAGCGGCCGAACAAAGCGTCGAGAAGGTCCTCAACTCCGGCGCGTCCGGTCAGCCGGTCGAAGGCCGCCCGAGCGCTTCGAAGGGATTCTGCAATGATGACCAAATCCCCGGCCGCCCCCGCGGCCTGCAGGGACTCGCGAGCATCCTCGATACAGCTTGCCTGGCGCCGGTTGAGCGCGAGCTGCCCCTCACCCGGAAGAAGCGACCGCGCCTCCCCGGCAATCGCTTCAGTGAGTTCCGAAACGCCCTCACCGGTGGTCGATGAAACCGGAATCGACCCGTCCGGTGGCGGTCCGCGCTCGGGAAGATCGGCACGCGCATGAACGCGTATCAGGTGCGGGTGACCGGCCGCGTCTTCAGGCTCGCCGAGCCAGACCAGCACATTGGCAAGCTCGATCAGGTTACGGGCTCGATCGACGCCGATCCGCTCGACGAGTTCACCGGAATCCCTCAACCCCGCCGTATCGGTCAGTCGGACCGGGACACCGGACAGCGACAGCGGCACGTCGATATGGTCTCTCGTCGTGCCAGGCACGTCGGTCACGATCGCCCGCTCATATCCGGCTATCGCATTGAGAAGACTGGATTTTCCGGCGTTCGGCGGGCCGGCGATCACTATGCCGATGCCTTCGCGAAGGGGCTCCGCCCGCGGCCGTTCCAACCAGCGTTCCAGCTCTTTTGCTAACGCGCCGCAATCGCGAGACAGTTCCGGATGGGCGTCAACCGTGTCTTCGTCGACATAGTCGATTGCCGCCTCGGCGCGTGCCGAGAGCTCGAGAAGCCGGTCTTGCCACGAATCGATCTGCTTGCTGAGGCCGCCTTCCGCCATCATCAGCGCTGCCCGGCGCTGGCTTTCTGTCTCCGCCTCGATGAGGTCGGCGAGGCCCTCAGCTTCGGTCAGGTCGATTCGCCCGTTTTCGAACGCCCGCCGAGTGAATTCGCCCGGCAGCGCCGGCCGAAGCCCGTCAAAATGCGCAAGAGCGCCGAGCACCGCATCAACCACCGCCCGCCCGCCATGGCAGTGCAGCTCGACGGAATCCTCTCCGGTCGAGCTCGCCGGGCCATCGAAGCGCAGCACAAGAGCCTGGTCGAGCAGCTCTCCGCTTGCCGGGTGCCTGAGCTCGCGCACCGCTGCTTCGCGCGCCGGTGGTAGAGCCCCGGCCAGCAGCCCGCCCGCCCGGTGCGAGTCCGGCCCGCTGACTCGAATCACAGCGATCCCGGCGGGCGGGCTGCCGCTGGAGAGCGCGAAAATGGTTTCGGCCGGCATCGAGCGGCCTTACCGCTGCTTGATCGTGCAGGGAAAGATCAGGCGAGGAGCCGGCCCAGCCCAACCTGCGGGTCGACCCAGCCGTCGTAGATCATCTTTCCTGCCACATAGACGATCACCGCGAGCCCGACGTAGGCGATCCAGCGGTAGCGCTCGATATATTTGGCGATGATATTGGCGGCGACGCCCATCAAAGCGACTGCGAAGATCAGCCCGACGATCAGGATTCCGGGATGATCGCGCGCCGCTCCGGCAACCGCGAGCACATTATCGAGGCTCATCGACACGTCGGCGATCGCGACCGCCCAGACGGCGCCGGCGAAGCTCTTCGCCGGCCTCAGCCCCGAATGCTCGTCGCCCGCGATCTCTTCCGATCCGGGGCTTTCGCCGGTGTGCCGAAGGTCGCGCCACATCTTCCAGGACACCCACAGCAGCAACAGCCCGCCGACGAGGATCAGCCCGATGATCTGCATCAGCTGGGTAACGATAAGCGCAAAGATGATGCGCAGGACCAGCGCGGCGAGGACGCCGATCATGATCACCTTGCGGCGTTCTTCCGGCGGCAGTCCGGCAGCAAGAGCGCCGACCACGATCGCGTTGTCGCCGGCAAGCACGAGGTCGATCAGGAGGACCTGGATGAAGGCCGAGAAGGCCGCGGGCTCGGTGATGTTTGAAAAGTCGCTGACGATCGCGTTCCACATGCCGCCAAGCGATCCGAATTCGGGAGCGGCGGCATGGCCTGCTGCAGCAATCAGCTCGATCATCAGCTAGTCACACCCCTGTCTCGACAACGCTGCCGCCAAAGCCGGAAACGGACAAAACCGCTACTGGTTCATAGAGGCGAAGAAGTCCTCGTTGGACTTGGCATCCTTCATCTTGTCGAGCAGGAACTGCATTGCATCGACGGTGCCCATCTGCATCAGGATCCTGCGCAGCACCCACATTTTCGTCAGAATCGCCTGGTCGACCAGCAGCTCCTCCTTGCGGGTGCCGGACTTGCCGACGTCGAGCGACGGGAAGATGCGCTTGTCGGAGACCTTGCGGTCGCGAACGATTTCAGAATTGCCGGTGCCCTTGAACTCCTCGAAAATGACCTCGTCCATCTTCGATCCGGTATCGATCAGCGCGGTTGCGATAATCGACAGCGAGCCGCCTTCCTCGATGTTGCGGGCGGCACCGAAGAAGCGCTTGGGTCGCTGCAGCGCATTGGCATCGACACCGCCGGTCAGCACTTTGCCGGAGCTAGGAACGACGGTGTTGTAGGCGCGCCCCAGGCGAGTAATCGAGTCGAGCAGGATCACGACGTCTTTCTTGTGCTCGACCAGGCGCTTGGCCTTTTCGATCACCATTTCGGCGACCTGGACGTGGCGGCTGGCAGGCTCGTCGAAGGTCGAGCTGATCACCTCGCCATTCACCGAGCGCTGCATGTCGGTGACCTCTTCCGGCCGCTCGTCGATCAGAAGCACGATAAGGAAGACTTCGGGATGGTTGTCGGTGATCGCCTTGGCGATGTTCTGAAGGAGGACCGTCTTGCCGGTGCGCGGCGGAGCAACGATCAGAGCGCGCTGACCCTTTCCCTGGGGAGAAATGATGTCGATCACCCGCGCCGATTTGTCCTTAACCGTCGGATCGGCGCTGTCGAGCGTGAGCTTCTCGTCCGGGTAGAGCGGTGTCAAATTGTCGAAATTGACCCGGTGGCGGACAGCTTCGGGATCATCGAAATTGATCGACGTGATCCGGGTCAAAGCGAAATAGCGCTCGCCGTCCTTCGGACCGCGAATCTCGCCTTCGACCGTATCACCGGTGCGAAGTCCGAATCGGCGTATGACGGACGGCGCGACGTAGATGTCGTCGGGACCGGCGAGGTAATTCGCTTCCGGAGAGCGAAGAAAGCCGAAGCCGTCGTTGAGCACCTCGATCGTGCCACTGCCGATGATCTGCGTGCCTTCCTCGGCCTGGACCTTGAGGATCGAGAACATCAGGTCCTGCTTGCGCATGGTCGAAGCGCCTTCGACCCCGAGCTCCTCGGCCATGGAAACCAGCTCGGCCGGCGATTTTTGCTTCAGATCTTTAAGGTGCATTGGATTTCGCTTCTCGGGCGTTGGACTGGTCGGCTGTCAAAGCCTTCGCGGCTGGACGCCGCGGGGGGTGGACGGAAAGCTGAACGGCGATTGGAAGAAACAGGCCGGTACAGCCTTCGTCGCGAGTTAGGCAGCAGCCTTGCTCAAGTCAATCGCGGCGAGCCACATTTCAAAACGGACGGACGATCACCAGGACCACGATGATTGCAGCGGCAACCCCTGGGACCTCGTTCATGATCCTCAGCGTCCGGTTGCCGGCTGGCCGCTTGCCCGAGGCGAGGCGCTTCCCATAGACTCCCAGCCATCCCTGGAACGCAGTCAGCGCGACCACCAGCGCGAGCTTGGCATGAAACCAGCCCTGGTCGAAGGCATCGACGTTGAACGCCAGCATGAGGCCCAGCACCCACACGACGATCATTGCCGGAGTGAGAATGATCCTGCGTGCCCGCCGCTCGCGTTCGATCCACGCCCGGTCCTCGGCAGAGCCGGACGTCGCCTCGTGATGGTAGACGTAGAAGCGGGGCAGCAGCAGAAGGCCCGCGATCCAGAAAATGACGAACGTCACGTGCGCTGCGAGCACCCAAGGATAGGCGCTGCCGAGGAAGCCGGTCAGGTCGGTCATTCGTTCCCCTTCACCAGCGCCACAAGCTCGCTGACGTGATCGACCGGAGTGTCCGGAAGAATTCCGTGGCCGAGGTTGAAGATGTGCGGGCGCTCTGAAAAGGCGTCAAGGATTTGCCGGACCGCGACACGCAGGTGATCGCCGCCAGCGACCAGCGCGAGCGGGTCGAGATTGCCCTGCACCGGCAGCCCGTCGGGAAGCTCGCCGTTCGCCCAGACCGGATCGACCGTCTCATCGACCCCGACGGCATCGACGCCGGTGTCGCTCGCATAGGCCCGGAGTTTTCCGCCCGCCCCCTTGGGAAAGCCGATCACCGGGACGCCCGGGTGCCGGTCCTTGAGCTTGCCGACCAGTTTCGCGGTGGGGCCGATTACCCACTGCTCGAACTGATTCGGAGATAGGCTCCCTGACCAGCTGTCGAACAGCTGCACCGCCTCCGCTCCTGCCTCGATCTGTCCGGAAAGATAATCCAGCGTCACCTGTTCGATCCGGGCGATGATCGCCTCGAGCCGCTTCGGATCGGCATAAGCGAGCCGCCGCGATTCCGACTGGTCGCGGCTACCTTGGCCGGCAATCATATAGGTTGCGACAGTCCACGGCGCTCCAGCAAAACCGATAAGTGCGACGTCGGGCGAAAGCCTCGCCTTCACCTTGCCGACAGTCTCGTAGATCGGATCGAGCCTCTTAGGGAAGGCGGCGAGGCCGTCGAGATCGGCAGACGCCAGCGGCGGCGTCAGGCGCGGACCTTCACCGGCTACGAAACTGAGATTTTGGCCGATCGCGAACGGCACGATGAGGATGTCGGAAAACAGGATCGCTGCATCAAGATCGAACCGCTCGAGTGGCTGCACAGTGACCTCGGCCGCCGCGTCGCTGTCATAAACGAGGTCGACGAAGCTGCCTTTTTTCTCACGCAACTGCCGGTATTCGGGGAGGTAGCGACCGGCCTGCCGCATCAGCCACAAGGGGGGAGGTTCCAGCCGTTCTCCCCCAAGTACGGCGAGCAAGGGCTTGGTTGCGCCGTCCGCCGGCATCGGTTCGCTCGGCGAAGGGGGCACCCACTCTCCTTTCTTATTAGAATCTTAATAGAGAAATTGATATAGTTGTTGGTCGGCGCGACGCGGGATTTAGGCGCCGGTTCCGAAATTGCCAACAGCAGCGCCTGCAAGAGTCAGCCGGAAATCCGCGAGGCCGGGCGCAATGCTTGCCCGCGATTCACAGGCTGGGGACCGAACCGACCGCTTGTGAATGGAATCGGGCACAGAGACCGCGCGGCTGAGAATAAGGTCCACGTTGAGCTCATCCCCATTGCCGCGCTACAGCCACAAGCCGGCTTTTCCACAAGGTTGCCAAGACACCGCTTGCCCATGGCTCTCGTCCTCGCTTCATCCAGCGCGATCCGCAGCGCCATGCTCGACCAGTCGGGAATCCGCTTTTCGGCGGTGAATCCCGATGTCGACGAAGCAATCGAAAAAGATCGGCACGAGGATCCAGGGAAACTGACGCGAGCGCTTGCACAGGCAAAAGCGCTGGCGGTCAGCCGCCGCCGCCCTGACGACTGGGTGATCGGAAGCGATTCGGTGGTGTCGGTGAGAAACCGCATTTTCGACAAGCCGGCCGGACTCGATGAAGCCGGCGAGCACCTCCGCTTCTTTTCCGGCAACAGGATGCGTTTGACGAGCGCGGTTGCGCTTGCGCGGGCGGGAGCGATCGACTGGAGCTGCTGCGATTCAGCGATTCTGCAGGTCCGGCCTTTGTCCGACAAGTTCATCGCCAACTATCTGGACGCAGAATGGCCTCAAGTCGGCTATTGCGTCGGTGTTTTCCGGCTTGAAGGACGCGGCGTGCAATTGTTCGATTCGATCGACGGCAGCTATTTCACCATTCTTGGAATGCCGCTGCTGCCGCTTCTCGCTGCGCTTCGAGAGCGCGAAGTGATCTCGTCGTGATCCGTCTGGCGCTCACCGGCTCGATCGGAATGGGCAAGTCGACGGCTGCGCAGATGTTCGAGGATGCCGGCATACCCGTCTTCGACGCCGATGCAGTCGTGCGCGGGCTGCAAGGGCCCGGCGGCGAGCTGGTCGAGACGATCGAGCGGCACTTCCCCGGAACCACGGGTCCAGGAGGTGTCGATCGCGACAAGCTTTCGCAGCGGGTGCTTTCGAATCCCGAGCATCTGGCCCGCCTCGAAGCGCTGGTTCATCCGGCGGTGCATCGGGCCCGAGCCAGGTTCCTTCTCGACAACCAGGGCAAGCGGGCGCTTCTGTTCGAAATCCCGCTTCTGTTCGAAACCGGCGGCCATGAGGCGTTCGACAAAGTGATCGTTGTCTCGGCTCCGGCCGAGGTTCAGCGGGAGCGCGTGCTCGCACGCCCCGGAATGACCGAAGAGAAGTTCGAAGCGCTACTAGCGCGGCAAATGCCCGACGAAAAGAAGCGCGAAATGGCCGACTTCGTGATCGACACCGGGTCCGACCTATCCACAACCAAAAGCCAGGTCCGGGCCATTCTCGCTTGCCTCGGCCTTGGTCAAAGTGGTTAAATCAGCGCGTGCGGGAAATCGTCTTCGATACTGAGACCACCGGCCTCGATCCCGCCGGCGGCGACCGGATCGTCGAGATCGGCTGCGTCGAGATGTTCAATCGGGCCGAGACCGGGCGCCATTTCCACGCTTACTTCAATCCCGGGCGGCCGATGCCGTCTGGGGCCGAGGCGGTGCACGGGCTCACCGACGTTTTTCTGTCCGACAAGCCGCAGTTCACCGAGCGGGTCGAGGAATTGATCGATTTCCTCGAAGATTCGCCGCTCGTCGCGCACAATGCCAGCTTCGACTTCGGCTTTCTGAACCACGAGCTCGGTCTGTGTAGCCGGCCCGTTTTGTGCACCAGCCGGATGATTTGCACGCTCGCCATGGCGCGCAGCCGTCACCCCGGCGCCAAGCACAGTCTCGATGCGCTGTGCACGCGCTTCGGGGTCGATCGCAGCCACCGTGTCAAGCACGGCGCACTTCTCGATGCGCAGCTGCTCGCGCACGTGTATATTGAGTTGACCGGGGGCCGGCAGATCGGCCTTGGCCTCGTCGAGGACATCGAGGACTCCGAGGTTGCCGCCGTTTCAAACGCGGTCTCGATCCGCGAGCCGCGGGTTGCGCGGCCGCACCAGCCGGAGCTCGAGGAGCTCGAGCGCCACCGCGCGTTTGTCGCCAGGCTGGTCAACCCGCTGTGGTCGCGGTTCGCCGGCGCGAGTTGACGCGGCCGCAAGCGCAGCCCTAAGCGGCGGGCCAAGCCAACAAAGGAGCCTCGCCAGTGGACGTTCGTGTCGCGGACCATCAGGTCGAAACCGGCGACTCGGTCAAGGAGCATGCGATCCAGCGGATCGAGGAAATCACCGAGAAATACCATTCCCGTGCAGTGGGTGCCGACGTGACCTTCGGCAAGGGTCCGAACAACGATTTCACCTGCGACATCGTGGCTCCGGTCGCCCAGGGAGTCGTTCTGAAGGCTGCGCACCGGGCGCCAACGCCGCAAGTCGCGTTCCAGGCTGCGGCCGACAAGATCGAGAAACAGCTCCGCCGCTACACGAAGCGGCTGAAGGAGCATAAAGCCGATCACGACGTCGCGCCGCGGATCGAGGCAAACGCCGCCTATCGGGTCTTCGCCGCGCCGGAAGAGGCCGAGCCGGCCGCGAACCCGACCATCGTCGCCGAAACCAGGGTCGACATCCCGCGGGCGAACGTAGCCGATGCGGTGATGATGATGGACCTGCGCAACACGACCGCTTTGATGTTCCGAAACACCAACACAGGCGAGCTCAACATGGTGTACCGCCGCGAGGACGGGAACATCGGCTGGGTCGAGCCGAACGAGAGCTGAACGCTCGCTCATTCCATCGTCCGCACGAGCGGACGTCTGTAGAAGTTAGCTGATGCACCTGACCGAGTTTCTGGATTTCGAGGCGATCAAGCCCGCGCTGTCCGCGGGCAACAAGCGCGCTCTTCTTCAACAGCTTGCGAACCTTGCCGGCAATCGCCTGGAAATCGCGCCTTCCAGGATTTTGGCGACGGTCAGGGAGCGCGAGAAACTCGGCGCCACCGGCTTTGGCCAAGGAGTCGCCATTCCCCACGGGAAGGTCGAGGGCCTGTCGCAAATCTATTGTCTGTTCGTCCGCCTTTCGGATCCGGTCCGCTACAAGGCGATCGACGGCGTTGCGGTCGATCTGGTGTTCTTGCTGCTCTCCCCGCCCGATGCCGGCGCGGAACATCTCAAAGCTCTGGCCGCGATCAGCCGAGTCGTGCGCCATGCGCCAACGCTCGAACAGATGCGTGGCGCGCGCAGCCGCGATGCGCTGGCCGCGGTGCTGATGGGAGCCGACGAACGCGACGCTGCCTGAGGGTGCATGGCCGACGCCCGGCTTAAAGCTTCGGTCGAAGCATCGAGCCTGATCCGCCGGGCAGAAGCAGACGGCGGCTTCGGAGCAGTGCTTCGCAAGGGCGACCCGGAACGCGGCGCGTTGCTGCTCGTCGTTCGAAGCCGTGGCCGCCACGTCGCCTGCCTTGAGAGGATGCTTTCCCCCGATGGCCGTTACCGATGGATTGCCGGCGGGCCGGCTGAAGCGGAATCGGACGAAAAACTGGCGGAATTCCTCGAAAAGCGCGTGCGATTCGACGAAGATTTGTGGCTGATTGAACTGGATATCGCGCAGCCGGAACGATTCATCGCTGAAACGACCTTTGAAGGTTGACCCGGCTGAAGCGGCAGGGGAAGGGCACGATCCAAGTGAAGAGCGGGGGGTGCTTTTCCACCAGATACCGGTGGGCGCACCACGCGAGACGGGGAACCACCCCGGGGCAAAAAGCGGCAGGTCCGCGCGTAGCAGCCTCGCCCGATTGGGCGGTTCACCGCACATGTTACGGACAATATGTTGGTTTCATATCGCTCGGTGCTGCTGATCTGTGCTGCGATGAGCGCCAGTTCGGTCGCACCGGCCCAGGTCGGCCCGACCGCCAGACCGCTGATGCCGCTCGCAAGCGTCCTCAGCCCTTCCGATCTCGCTGAGGAATTGCTCCGCAGGTCCGACCAGCTGACTGCTCCCGCAGAACCGGAGCCGGAGGCCAGGGTAGACGAAGCGGCAGAGGCAATCGATTCGAAGGCAGATCTGTCGACCCTGGTCGCGCAGCTGCGCGGCACCGATCCGGGCGGGCGGCAGATGGAATGTCTCGCAGCCGGAATCTACTTCGAATCGAAGGGCGAACCGCTGGCGGGGCAGCTCGCGGTCGGCGAGGTGATCGCAAACCGCGCTTCGAGCGGGCGTTTTTCCGACACCTATTGCGGAGTGCTGTTCCAGCGCGGTCAGTTTTCCTTTGTCCGCGGCAAGTCCTGGCCGAGCATCAACAAACAAGGCGGACAGTGGAAGACTGCCGTTGCGATCGCGAAGATCGTCAATCAGGATCTGAAGGATTCGGCTGTCGGCAAGGCGCTGTTTTTCCATGCCAAGCGGGTCAGCCCGGGCTGGCGCCTGAAGCGCGTCGCGACGATCGGCAACCACATCTTCTATCGCTGATTCGCCGGCTTTCACGCATTCGCCTTTTGTTCTAGCGTCGCCTCGATGGAGGCCGCTGCTCAATCTTTGTGCTTTGTCGATGGGCCGCCGCTCGCAGCCGATGTCGCTCGCGGGGTGGCGCGCCTGTTCTGCAGGCAAGATTTGTACGGGATTTGCGAGGTGCCCCTCCCCAACGGCCGCCGAGCCGACATGATGGCGGTCGATTCGAAGGGGATTCTGACGATCGTCGAGATCAAGGTCGCCAGATCGGATCTTCTCGGCGACGGCAAGTGGACCGACTATCTTGACTATTGCGACCGCTTCTACTGGGCGGTGCCGCCGGAGCTCTCGGCGATCCTCGAGGGTGAGCGCTATTTGCCGAAGGAGGCGGGCCTGATCGTCGCCGACCGCTACGACGCCGCTCTCATCCGCGACGCCGCTCATCGGCCGCTGGCGCCCGGGCGCCGGAAGGCCGAGCTATTGCGCTTCGCCCGCAGGGCGGCGCGGCGTCTTTCGGAGCAGCTCGATCCGACGCTCGGCGGCGGGGCCTAGGACGCCGGCTTTTTCGACTCGATGATCCGAAGCAGCTCGGGCGTGCGGGTGTCGCGTTTCGCGTAATCGCGGGCCGAATAGCCGGCCGCCGAATCGGTCTTGTCCGGATCGGCGCCGGCGTCGACCAGGAAGCGGGCGACCGGGACCTGACGGCGCTGAACCGCAACGATCAGCGCGGTCTCTCCCATGCGATTGGTGTCGTCGACCCTCGCTCCCCTCTCGATCAGCCATCTGGTTACGTCCACCAGGCCGACCTTGGCGGCGGCAATCAACGGTGTTTCGCCGTCACGCAACGCAAGGTTGGGATCCGCTTCCTTCTGAAGCAGGTACCCTACCCATTGGGTGTCGCGGTTCTCGATCGCCTCGATCAAGGCGGTGCGGCCGCTAAGGTCGCGGACGTTGACCAGCGTCGGCGTCTCGCCGAGGAGTTTCAGCGCCTCGGTGGCATTGCCTTCGCGGACCGCCTTGACGAACTTCTCGCCATCATAGGCGCCGATCTGCGCGGACACCGGAACCGCCACCGCAGTTGCCGAAATCGCAAGCAAAAGGCGCTTTAGCGCAATCATCGAAAATCCCCCGCAGCTGGCTTGATCGCCGCCGGTTAGCAGAGCATGGCTGGCTTTGCCATGAACGCCGGTAAACCTTTCTGGGAAAAGCCTTTGGCCGAGCTCGACCGCGGCCAATGGGAGGCCTTGTGCGACGGTTGCGGGCGCTGCTGCCTCCACAAGCTTGAGGATGAGGAGACTGGGGAGTTTCATCCCACGAACGTGGCCTGCCGGCTGCTCGACCGCGGCAACGGCCGCTGCACCGATTACAAGGACCGAAGGAAGCGCGTTGCCGATTGCGTAACGCTTGACCGGCGCAGCCTCGACAGGCTCGAGTGGCTTCCCGAAAGCTGCGCCTACCGCCTCCGGGCCGCCGGCGATCCGCTTCCCGGCTGGCACTATCTGATTTCCGGGAACCGTGAGACCGTGCATTCACAGGGCCACTCCACACGCGGCTGGACGATCAGCGAAGACGATGCCGGCGAGCTCCAATTCCACATGGTCGAGCGTGCGCTCTAGGCAGCTGGCAAGCCATCCAGACCTGCCGCTTCCGGTGCTTTTGTGCGCGATCCGACGTGCCCGGCGAATGCGGCTGCGCTTCGACGAACGCGATCGACTGCTCAAGGTCACCCATCCCCGTGGCGTCCGGCCGGCGGCCGCGCTCGCCTGGGCGGCAACGCAGAGACTCTGGGTCGACGAGCAGCTTGCACGCGCGCTCCCTCCGGAGCCGTTCGTTCCCGGAGCAGTCGTTCCGGTCGAAGGAATAGATGTCGAGTTGGTCTGGTCGGAGAATTCGCCGCGAGCCCCCCGGATTGTTGGCGGTCGGCTGATCTGCGGCGGACCGCAGGCCGGCTTTGCCCGGCGCATCGAGCTCTTCCTCAAGCGCCTCGCGCTGGAGACGCTGTCGAAGGAAACGGCGGACATTGCAAAAGCGGTCGGGCTTCATGCGGTTTCGGTATCGGTTGGCGACGCGCGCACCCGCTGGGGCAGTTGCAGCAGCAGCGGGCGAATCCGCTACAGCTGGCGGTTGATCCTCGCGCAGCCGACGGCTCGAAGATTCGTCGTGGCGCACGAGGTGGCGCATCTGAAACAGCTCGACCACGGGCCGAAATTCAAGGAGCTCGAGCGCGAGCTGTTCGGCGGCGACACGGCGGCGGCGCAGGCGCTACTGCAGGCTTGCGGACCCCGGCTGCGCAGGATCGGGCTGAGCCGGTGAGCGCGGCTGCGGCTGTGGCTGCGGCTGCGGTGACCGGGGCGGCTGCTGGCGCGGCGGCCGCTGCTGCTGCTGCTGCTGCTGTTGCCGCTCGCGGCCGGTGCCGAGGACATCGTCCAACCATTGTTGGCTGAGCCCTGTGTCGGGCTGCGGCGCCGGCTGGGGATCTTCCTGGCCGGGCATGTGGCCGGGCGGCGGCGCGATCGGGTTGCCGTGCTCGTCGACGAGCGGCCTCATCCACGGCTCGTCATAGCCTTCGCCGAACCATTCCTCCTCCGGCTCGAGTTTCCAGTCCGGCATCGGCACCTGGGTTTCGAACTGTTCGACCGGCCGATTCGCGACCGCGACTCTCATGAAGTCGCGGAACGCGCGCGCCGGCGCAGTCCCGCCCTGAAGGCCGCCGACCGGGCGGGCGTCGTCGCGCCCCATCCAGACGCCGGTCGTCAGCCCGCTTGAAAAGCCGATGAACCAGCCGTCGCGATTGGATTGTGTGGTGCCGGTCTTTCCGGCGACCGGGCGGCCGATCTGCGCCGCTCTCCCGGTGCCGGTAAGCACTGCCGATTGCAGCAGGTCGGTCATTTCGGCGGCGACCCAGGAGGCGACGAGAACGCGCTGCTCCTGCGGGTCGCGGCTGTAAAGCTCGCGCCCGTTCACGGTCACCACTCGAGTGATCGCATAGGGCGTGACCGCAACTCCGCGATTTCCCACCGACGCAAATGCCTGAGTCATATCGATCAGCCTTACGTCGCTCGTTCCCAGAACCATCGACGGGAAGGTGGAGATAGAGGTCGTGATTCCGAACCGCCGCGCCATGTCGGCAATCGTCGAGAAGCCGAGCTGCTCGCCGATCTGCGCGCTGATCGTGTTGATCGAGCGCGAGAAAGCTTCGCGAAGGGTCACAGGTCCCGAGAAGCTGCGGGTCGAGTTGCGCGGCCGCCATCCGTTGATGTTGACCGGTTTGTCGACCATCGTGTCGGTTGGCTTCATCCCCGATTCCAGCGCCGCGAGATAGACGAACAGCTTGAACGCCGAGCCGGGCTGCCGCTCCGCCTGGGTCGCCCGGTTGTAGATGGATGCGGGATAGCTTTTGCCGCCGACCATCGCACGGACGGCCCCGTCGCGATCGATCTCGACGAGGGCGCCCTGAGCTCCGCTGGGCGCGTTGGCGACAATTGACCCCTGCGCGGCCTTCTGCATCGTCGGGTCCAGGGTCGTGTAGACGTCGATCGGCTCGGAGGTCTGGTCGATCAGGGTATCGAGCTGCGGGAGCGCCCAGTCGGTGAAATAGCGGACGCTGTCCTGCTTGGTGTTCGACTGGATTCGAATCCGCGCTGCGTCGACGCTCGCCGCCTGGTCCGGCGAGATGAAACCATTGTCGACCATCGCTTGGAGGACGACTTCGGAGCGGCCGCGCGCTGCCTCGACATCGGCCGTCGGCGAATAGTTCGACGGTGCCTTGACGAGCCCGGCGATGATCGACGCCTCGCCCAGGGTGAGATGGTCGGCGCTGTGGCCGAAGAAGCGCCTCGAGGCCGCGTCGATCCCGTAGGCGCCGCCGCCGAAATAGACCCGGTTGAGGTAAAGCTCGAGGATTTGGTCCTTGGTGAACTTGCGTTCCAGCGCCAGTGCCAGGACCCCCTCCTTGATCTTCCGGCCGAACGTTCGGCTGTTGGTCAGGAAGATGTTGCGCGACAGCTGCTGGGTGATGGTCGAACCGCCCTGGCTCCAGCGACCGGAATCGACCCGAACGGCGAGGGACCGGGCAATCCCAATCGGGTCAATTCCGGGATGCGACCTGAACCTCCTGTCTTCGATGGCGATCATCGCCGAGCGCATCGGCGGCGGGATTTCGTCATAGCTCAGCCACTCGCCGAAGCTTGGTCCGAGCGAGAGGAGCACCGAGCCGTTCGACGCATGCACCCGGATCATCTGTCCGAGGTCCGAGCGCTGCGTGAGCTGCGAATAGCTTGGAAGCGACGTGACCGCGACCGCTACCGCGACAGCCAGCGCGATCAGTCCGAGCAGCGCGGCATACAGAAGAACCTTCAGTGCCGTGATGATGGGGCGCCCGGAGGTGCCGTTGCTGGATCGGGCCATCTGGGGTTCAGGCGATAGAAACGCAGTCGAGGTCGGGCAAGACCATCATGCTGCGTCGTCCCCTTCCCCGTCCTCGTCCTCGCCCTTATCGAAGCAAAGGGATGCCGAATTGATGCAGTAGCGCAACCCCTCCGGCCCCGGTCCGTCGGGAAAAATATGGCCGAGGTGGCTTTCGCAGCGGGCACAGTGAACTTCCCTGCGAACCATCCCGTGGGATTTGTCGAGGGTCTCTTCGACACGATCCTCGCCGATCGGCCGGGTGAAGCTCGGCCAGCCGCTGCCGCTGTCGAATTTCGACGCGCTGTCGAACACTGGCTCGCCGCACGCAGCGCAGCGAAACTCCCCCTTGTCCTTGACGTCCAGAAGCTCGCCGGTGAACGGCGGCTCGGTGCCCGCCTGGCGAAGGATCCGATATTGCTCGGGCGAAAGCGCCGCCCGCCACTCTTCGTCGCTGCGCTGGATCTTGTCCTTCATCTCGCCCCTCCCTGGCCCGGCCCGGGTTACGTGGGCATGAACTCCGCTTTAGGCAATGCTTGCGAGGTGCCAAGCGCCGGCCTGAAGTGGATGGTGCGGTCGAGAAGACTCGAACTTCCACGGCCTTTCGGCCACAGCGACCTCAACGCTGCGCGTCTACCAGTTCCGCCACGACCGCACGTGCATGAGAATGGACGACCAAAAGTGCCGCCGCTACTGGCAAGGCCCGCGCCTCTATCAAAGCGATTCCAAGGGCGCAATGCCGGGGTTTCGGATCAACTCTTCAGGGTCAGCGTAACAGTCGAATCGAGCCCGCTTGCCGGCACTCCCATCTCGGCGCTGTTGAAGGTCGCGCTTCCGCCCGGAGGAAGCCTTCGCGCCGGCGGCGCGATCGTCCAGCTGTGGACGAGCCGGCCGGAGCTGTCGCGAAGCTGCGCCTCGATCGCCGGCACCTGCTGAGCGCTCGAGCTCGGATTGATCACCCGTCCGCTGACGACGACGAGCTCATTGCCGCTTTCAAGCCTTTGCCGCTCGGGAGTGCCCGGCGCGATCTGAAGCGGGGACGACGCCGCGGCCCCAAATCCGACCTGCTGCCGAAGCGAATCCGGCGCCAGCAGCCACAAGGCGAGCGCGATGACCGTCACGAAAGCGATCGCGATAAGGATGGCCATCAGCCAGTTGCGCTGGCGGTCCGAGCGGGTTTCGGACTCGACGGCATCGATTTCCTCGGCATCCGGAAGCTCTTTGGACAAATCCCACTGCTGCTCGTTTCTGCGGGCCTCGGGCCAGGCTTCGCCGTCGGGCGGCGGGACGGGCACCGCCGTCGGCGGCTCGACCAGCTCCTCTCCGGGCGGGTCCGGCCGGGCGGGCTCGAAGCCGACCGGTTCCGGCTCGTCGGGCTCACGGTCCGAATGCGAAGTCGGGGCGGCCGGGTCGCCGGGTGCCGGCGAAGGCTCCGGCACCGCCTCCTCATCGCCGGCCGGCGTCTCGGCCTGGGGCTCGTGATGCCAGCTGTGGCCGCAGGTGGCGCAGCGGACCTTTCGGCCCCCTTCCGGGATCGCGCCGTCTTTCACCGCATATTGAGTCCCGCACGAAGGGCAGGTCAGGATCATGGGCCGTGCGTCTCCCGCCAAAGCGCATTCGGGTAAACAGGAATGCGCAGGCGTTGGCAAGGCGGCGCCCCCATGCGAAAAGCGGCGGCGAGGCGGGAGGGAAGGCTGGCGGCGATCGTCCAATTCGAAAGCGTGGGCTTGCGCTACGGCACCGGAGCCGAAGTGCTCCGCGACCTCGACTTCAGCCTGCGCGAGGGCGGCTTCTATTTTCTCGCCGGGGCGTCGGGAGCGGGCAAGACGTCGCTGTTGAAGCTTCTGTACCTGGCGCAGCGGCCGACTCGCGGGCGGATCCGGCTGTTCGGGGAGGATCTGAGCGACGCTCCGCGCGACGCGCTTCCCGACTTCCGCCGCCGGATCGGGGTCGTGTTCCAGGACTTCCGGCTCATCCGGCACCTGTCCGCCTTTGACAATGTCGCCTTGCCGCTGAGGATCGCCGGCCGCGACGAGGAGGATATCCGCTCGGCGGTTCGAGAGATGCTCGACTGGGTCGGGCTCGGCGACCGCACCGGCGCGCGGCCGGCAACGCTGTCGGGGGGCGAGCAGCAGCGGGTCGCGATCGCCCGGGCGGTGATCACCCAGCCCGACCTTCTCGTCGGCGACGAGCCGACCGGCAACGTCGATGCCGACATGGCCAAAAGGCTGCTTCACCTGTTCGCGGCGCTGAACGAGCTCGGGACGACGGTCGTGGTCGCCACTCACGACCTCGGGCTGATCGCCTCCAATCCGCGCGCCCAATTGCTTCGGCTCGACGGCGGAGCGCTCGTCGACCCCACCGGATCGCTCAGGAATCCGCCGGCCGCGGCGCCGTGGGAGGAGCGGCCGTGATCCTCGAGAGGATCTGGACCTCCGCCCCGGAGGCGCGGCTGCTTCCCGCCGGGAAGCTCCACGGCCCGACCGTCGCGGTGATGGCGATCATGACCTTCGCGATGATCATCGTCGCGTCCGCCGGGCTTGCGCTGGCCAACGCCGCCGGGATGGTCGCGAGCGGAGTCGAGAACCGCTATGTCGTCGAGATTCCGGCACAGGCGACGGACGATCTCCCGCGCGCGGTCGAGGCAGTGCGGTCGGTTCCGCAAGTCAGGAGCGCGACTCCGGTTCCCGAAGCCGAGATGCGCCGGACTCTCGAGCGCTGGCTTGGGCAAGCCGCGTCCAGCCGCGACTTGCCGGTGCCGGCACTGATAACGCTCGAGCTGGCGCCGGGCGCCGACCCGTCGGCTCTCGGAGCAAAGGTCCGCGAGCAGGTCCCGCAGGCCCGGCTGATCGCGCAAGCTGCGGAGCTGAGGCCGCTGCTCGCATCGATCCGGGCGCTTCAGTGGGTGGCGCTGTCGCTGGTGGCGCTGATGGCCGCAGCGACCGCCGCGGCGATCGTGCTCGCTGCCCGCGGGGCGCTCGACACGCACCGCTCGACGATCGACATCATGCACGGGATCGGCGCCAGGGACTCGCAGCTGGTGCGGCTGTTCGAGCGCAAGATCGCCCTCGATGCGATCGCCGGCGCGCGCGCCGGCGCCGGCGCAGCCGCCGCAGTCCTGCTGATGATCGGCGGCGGCGCAGCGGCAATAGCCGGCGAGCTGGCGTCAACGCCGCCGTTGCGGCTGCTCGACCTGATTCTGCTCGCGCTGGTTCCGGTCTTTGCCGTCGCGCTTGCGGTTCTGGTTGCGCGCTGGACATTGCTCAGGGCATTGCGCGCAACTCCATGATCGTTCGCTTCTTCTCGCTTCTGCTGCTTGCGTACCTGCTCGGGTTCCTGCTGTTTTCCGTGACCCTGGGGTCCGCGGCCGGGGATCAGCGAACCGATGCCGCAGTCGTGCTTACCGGCGGGAGCGGGCGGATCGAGCACGGGGTCAAAATCCTGTCCGACGGCGCCGCCAGGCGATTGCTGATCGCCGGCGCGGATCCGTCGGTCACCAAGCCGGACATCATCGAGCGCCTCGACGGCAAAGCGAAGCTGGTCAATTGCTGCGTCGATCTCGGCAGCGAATCGGTCGACACCCGATCGAATGCCGAAGAAGCCAAGAGGTGGCTCGACCGGCGCGGCTACACCTCGCTTCGGCTAATCACCAGCGACTGGCACATGCGCCGAGCGCGTTACGAGTTCAGACGGGTCCTTGGCGAGGAGTACGAACTTGTGACCGACGCGGTCAGGACGCAGCCGCGGTTCATGACCCTGTTCGGAGAGTACAACAAATATCTGCTTCGGCGGATCGCGATCCTGTTCGAGATCTGAGATCCGTGCAGCTGCTGCGCTCCCTCCTCTACGCACTGATCTTCTATCCGGCGACGGCGGTGTTCGTTTTCTCCGGCATCGTCGCGACCCTGTTCGGAAACGACGCGACCCGGGCGCTGGTGCGAAGCTGGACCACATTCAGCCATGAGCTCGCACGCGTGGTCCTGGGCATCCGGACGGAGGTGCAGGGCAAAATGCCGCCCGGAGCAGTGCTGATCGCGGTCAAGCACGAGTCGATGTACGAGACTCTCGAAATGGTGCGGATCGGAGAGACGCCCGTAATCGTGCTCAAGCGCGAGCTGTCACAAATCCCGTTCTTCGGCTGGCTGACCCGGCGCTATGGCGTCATCCCGGTCGAGAGGGAGGCAGGGCCAAAGGCGCTGCGCGAAATGCTGGCGCACGGCCGCGACGCCGTGGCGAAAGGCCGCGCGATCCTGATCTATCCCGAAGGGACACGAGTCAAACCGGGCGAAAAGCCGCCGCTTCGGCCCGGCTTTGCAGGCCTCTACCGAGCGCTCGGACTGCCGGTTGTGCCGGTGGCTGTGGATAGCGGCAGGCTGTGGCCCAGGGGGCTTCTGAAGCGCAGCGGCACTATCCACTTCAGGATCGGCGAGACGATCCCGCCAGGATTGAAGCGGGACGAAATCGAGGCGAGGGTCCACGCCGCGATCAACGCGCTTAGTCCTCCCTGCCGCTTTGGCGGCGGGGAGGGGGACCTCTCCGCGCAGCGGAGTGGTGGAGGGGCCCCTCCGTCGCGCTGACGCGCGCCACCTCCCCCCGAGGTTCGCTCGCAGGGAGGATCAAGAGCGCAGCCGCGATCCCAGCTTCTCGGGCTCGGAGACGCTTGTCTTCGGAACCGCCGCGAGATCTTCCCCGG
>JBPCOC010000044.1:0-105510 GCA_051000635.1 Sphingomicrobium sp.
ATTGGCCTTGAGATCTTCCTGCGGGAAGCTCGCCTTGCCGATCCCGGCGTGGATGATGCCGGCTTTCTCGACGCGGAGTTCGCCCTGGCCCGACTTGGCGTCGGTCACGGCCTGCGTGACGTTCATCGTCACCGTGCCGAGCTTCGGGTTGGGCATCAGGCCCTTGGGCCCGAGCACCTTGCCGAGGCGCCCGACCAGACCCATCATGTCGGGGGTCGCGATGACCCGGTCGAAGTCGATCTTGCCACCCTGGATCGATTCCATCAGATCCTCGGCCCCGACCACTTCGGCGCCGGCCGCGGTGGCTTCATCGGCCTTGGCGCCACGCGCGAACACCGCGACACGGACGTCCTTGCCGGTGCCCTTGGGCAGGTTGACGACGCCGCGCACCATCTGGTCGGCGTGGCGCGGATCGACGCCGAGCGAGATGGCGATTTCGACGGTCTCGTCGAACTTGGCGGTGGCCAGGCTCTTGACCAGCGCGATCGCGTCGTCGGCGGCGTAGAGCTTCATCGGCTCGACCTTGTCGGCCTGGGCCTTGATTTTCTTGGTGATCGCCATGGTCTTAACCCTCCACAACCTGGAGGCCCATCGCGCGAGCGGAGCCTTCGATGATCCTGGTCGCCGCGGTGATGTCGTTGGCGTTGAGATCCTTCATCTTCGCTTCGGCGATTTCGGCCAGCTGCGAGCGCTTGATCGTCCCCGCGCTGATCTTGCCTGGCTCCTTCGAGCCCGACTTCAGCTTGGCCGCTTTCTTGAGCAGGAAGCTCGCCGGCGGGGTCTTGGTGGTGAACGAGAAGCTGCGGTCGGCATAGACGGTGATCACGGTCGGGATCGGCATCGCCTTTTCCATTTCCTGCGTCGCAGCGTTGAACTGCTTGCAGAATTCCATGATGTTGACGCCGCGCTGGCCGAGCGCCGGGCCGATCGGCGGCGACGGATTGGCGATGCCGGCGGGCACCTGCAGCTTGATATAGCCGGTAATTTTCTTTGCCATTGTCTCACTCTCTAGTGGGCGTGAGCCCGCTGAAGTTTAGCGGTCCAAGCGAACGCGCGAACGCGATCTCCCGCAGGGTTTCCGATTGTCCGGAAGGCGGGGCACATAGTGCGGCCGGGAGACAAAGGAAAGGGGCTGGAAATCCTATCGTGTAGGATTTCTCCTAAGGGGAAGTTGACTAAGTTGACCAGGTTTCGCGTTTTTGCGGAGTCCTGAATCCGGCGACAGATCAGGATCGCTGGGGTGCTCTCGACGCTCATCCGCGAGTCTAAATCACAAAAAGGGGGCTGTAGGACAGGGAAAAATCGACTTGTGTTTGGAAGCAGGAGCGGGGGTGGGGCTGGAGAAAGTTAGGCCGGCGGCAGGACGATCTCAGCGTCGGGTTCGCCAGCCTCCAGGGCATTCATCCAGGCGAGGATTAGGTCACGGGTGAGATACCGACCGTGTGCGGCGCGGTCCTGCCGCTCGACAATGGGAAAGGTCGAAAGGATGTAATCGGCATCCTCCCGACCGATGCCGTAAAGATTGAAATAGAGAGCATCGAGCCTGGCTCGGCGATTGCGGCGATCCTCCTCGTCCCATCGGAACGGCGAACCTTCGTAATCTAGATCACGGGCAAAGTGCTCCATATCGGTGGCCGTATAGGTCAGCGCGACGACATCGTCGCGGACGATTTCTTCGGCCGTTTTCGGACCAAAGCGAGCCGCATAGGCTTCTGGTGGGATGACTGGAAGTTGCTCGACAATATACCAGTTGGCATGTGTGCCCTGGAGCTTGGAGCGCGCCACGTAATCGAGCGCGAAGCTGTTGAGATTTGCAGTCAGTCGGCCGGTTGAGTCGGCATCATCAGACAAGACCAGAGGAGCAGTGTTCGCGTAGGCCGCGCCCGGCAGTATCGTTGCAATTATCGTTCGAGCATCAGTTGGACGAGCGATATCTCGGAATGCCAGCGTCCATTGACGCTTCGGGCTCACCTCGTTCCAATCGACCCAAAACTGCGGCTGGGCGAAAAAGTCCGGATTGGATTTCTCGACGGACCTGATTTCCTCGCTTGCGAATGGATTGTGCAGGGCATCGGTCGCAGCGACGTGAGAGGCCCGATGGTCGAAGTGCCAGAACATGCGACCGACATAGAGGGGCACGAACTCGGTCGGCTCGCCATCTACCTGTCCGCGCCAGCGGTTGTCGGTAATCGGGAAAAAGCCATCTTCCTGCAGCTCTGCGCGGGTGCGGAAGAGATGGCTATCGTTCGTCATGTGAAACATGGTTGCATAGCGCACCGACCATGGCATCTTCGGCGGATCAGAGCGCCGATCGACCAGAACCGGGAGGCGGCGGTAAATGCCGAGAGTCAGTTCGGCGTCGCGGGGCGACCGGAAGATAGGCGCGGTGCCAGTGTTGGGATTGGCGCGGGCGAAATCGTCGGCGGTCAAAGCAAAAGTGTGATTATCAACAGCTCGACGGTCGGCCGTCGGGAGGAAGAAGCCGAGCCTGGCTTCTTCAAAGCGGCGGCTTGGGACACTGAAGATTACCGCACAGAACTTAAATCGGCTGTCGACGTCAGGAAACCAAAGATTACTCCCACCCCGGGTTCGGTTTTCGAAATCGTAGACACCGGCAAGACGCCCTGTCGTGCTGACGGAACGAAAGAATTTTGCCGCGCCGAGATCGCCGACGATTCCGCTTGGCGTCAAAAGCCCAACCATGCCGTCGGGCCTGATGAGTTGAGAGGCGCGCTCGACAAAAAGCGAGTAAAGATTGGCGTCGCCACCGCCCAGCAACGAGTAGGAGGCGCGGGCGACGCGCGCAGCGGCTTCTGCCTTCCACGAAGCGAGCGAATAGGAATCCGCCATTTCTCCGCCTTCCGCAACTACGCGCGCAACGGCGCGCTTGCGATCGGCGGCACGTGACTGAGATGCAATCTCCGGCACTCGCGCTGCAAACCATTCGACCTGCTGCAGTTTGATCCGGTCCCACGGCGGATTTCCGATTACCGCATCGAAGCCCCCGATCGGTTCGGCCGAAGTCCAGTCGTCCCAGCGGTTGGGAAAAGGCGACTTGCCAGTGCAGGAAGTGCTCTTGTTCGGCAATTGAACGCAGTCGGCGCACCAAGACTCTTGCATCTTCAGTGTGTGGCTCTGCGAGCCCGAGGGCAATGCGGTCAGGATCGCCCTCGCTACCATCCACGAGCCGATTGAAGGTCGCTCCCTCCTGCCGATCCCGCGAGCCGTACCATCGCCAGGCATGAACAAGCGACAGCATTGCATTGAGCGGTCCGGTGGCCTGTTCCACGGCTTCGAAGTTTTCAGCCGATGCGTGGACCTCCTGAATGTCGGCGTCGCTCATCCGTTCAATGCCAGACATCAGGGACACGGATTGCCGAGCAGCCGTGATCAGGGCGCCGGTCATCATGGCCCGACGCTGATGCAGGAAGTCCTGGGCGTTGCGAACCCACTCGCCGAAGAGACTGTCGCCCGTCCTCAAATGGTGGTCGAGGAAGGACAAAGGAGCGCCGACGGTAAAGGTGTGGAGCCAGAGCGAAAGCTTCGCCAGCTCGACCGCCATCGGGTTCTTGTCAACGCCGTGAATGACGCGTTTGAGGATGATCCGGCGCACCAAGTGGCGCGGCTCCAGACCGCCAATCGGCAGCGTCCACCCGTGCCTGTCCCCCTCTTCCTGGATGTGAGCGGCAATGGCTTCGAGGCGTGCGCCGAGGGGAGAGGAGTAGCCGTCGCGGCTGGATTCCGCATCTGCCATCGCCTGCAAGACCTTGTCCGCCAGCCAGTCGACGAGGCTGACGAGGAAGTGACCCGAACCCATCGCCGGATCGCAGACGGTAAGGTCGAGCATTCGGCTGGCAGGGTCGTGCGTCGCCAGTGTCTCTCCGTCCGCATCTTGCGGCAGGTCATGGAAGTCGGTCAGCCGTTCTTCGACCAGTGGTCCGATCGTGCGGCTGATGATCAGGAGGACGAGGTCTTCCGGCGTGTAATAGGAGCCGCTGGTCTTTCTTGCGAACGGATTAGGACGCTGGATGAGCTGCCCTTCCTCGAAGGCCAGTTCATGTTCGAGCAGCCGTTCGTATACGGAGCCAAGGTGCTGCACGGACAGGTCGCGGTAGTTGATGTGCTTGCGGGCGAGGGCGAGCTCCGTTCGAGACAGTCCGTCGAGGATTGGCGCGAATTCAGCATCAGGGATGCACGACCGGTCCAGGATCGGCCGCCCCTCTCGAAAGAGTCCGCCATTGTAGGGAGGTAGGCCAATTGAGTCGTCGCCGCGGTCGATCTGATTCCAAAGATCGCGAAGGTCGCCGTCGTAATTTGCTCGCTGATCGGAGAAAGCGAGGCCCGTCCGCGTGAAGCGCGATTTCACTGCGCATCTAGGTCAGGCCGTCGCGCCGATTCCATGTCGGCAGCAGCTTGCGATCCTCGGCGAAGAGCGTGAAAAGCAGCCGATAAAGATAGATTAGCGCCGCTTCGCGAAGCTCCGCCAGATAGGTGGCATCGTCGCGCGACTCCGGATCATTTCGGCGAAGTGCGTCGGCTAGGTCCCGGAAGGTCCGGCCGAAAACGGTGTCACCGAGCGCTCTTGTGACTCGCTCTTCGTATCGCCGGCTTTCGCCAAGGGCGCGCTCGTGGAGCGTCTTTCCGTTCTGATCAGGTCGGAAGGCAGAGACTGAGAAGAACAGGAGGAACAGGCGGAGAGCACGATCTGCTTCATCGGCACTTGTCGCCAGATGGGCCGAGCGACCAGCAGAAGGTCTATTTCCAGAAACTCCTCTGCCCGCGAGCGAGCCTTCTGATCATAGAGGCGCCATAGCCGACCGTTCGTAAGAAGGCCGAAGCGAATTCGCTGGTCTGACTGCGCTTCGGCTAGGCTGAGATAGCGCAGCATCTGCGTTGAGGGGGCTGAACCGCCCGACGCGCGATCGAGTGCGACCTGCCAAGGCTTTGCCTCGAGAAAGCTGCGCCCGTACCGATAGCGCCGATTCTGCGCTGGTTCGAGGCGCGCTTGCTCCATTGATCGAGTGTCGGCGAACAGCAAAAAATCGGGCACATCGCTGCGCCCGAAAGGCGACAGATTCTGCTGCGTTAGTCGACTGGACCACCCCAGCAGATCGAGCAGCGGCTCGACGACCAGCCGTTCAGTCTCGCTTTCGTTCATGGAGGCCGCATCAGCCGCAGACGATATGATTTGTTCGATGGTCTCTCGCGCGGCAGCGAGATCACCTGCTGCCTGATCCGCCCACTCCGGCAGATCTTCGACGCCTGACTTCAGGAAATAGTCGCTGAACAGCAGACCGCCGGTCGGCATTGCACCCCCAAGTTCCCGAGCATCGCCACCTTGGCGGGCAGGGCAGGAAAAGGGAAGGGCGCCGAAGCAGCCCTACCGCAACTTCACAATCTTCAGCTTGTCCGCCCTCGCCCTATCCCGCACCGATTCCTCGCTCCGTGTCAGCGCCTTGGCGATGGCTCGGACCGACATGCCCTTGCCGGCGAGGAAGTGGAGCTTCTGGATCTCGTCCTGGCGCCACGGCTGGCGGTGACGTTCGAACTTCTCGCCGCTGGCCATGTGCATCGCTCCTTCGCTGGAAGGGGAGGGTAGCAGAAGAGGGGAGGAAGTCCGTCACGGGAGTAAATCCAGCAGCCGTTCCGGCATGCTGGGGGCATGCCGGCGTGCGGCTGCTCGTTGGTCCTGTCGGATTAGCTCGGTTGCAGCCGCTCAATCCGCAGGCCAGCCGGTAGTCGCCGTCTCTTCGACATAAACTCCCGATTGCTTCGCAATCGCTCCTTTATGCTCGGCGGCTCCTACTCAACAATCACCGTCCCGATCATCCCCTGCCGCTCGTGGGGCAGGCAGACGTAGCGGTAGGTGCCCGGAACAGTGAACGTGTGGGTCCAGACCTGGCCCGGATCGATCTCGCCCGAGTTGAAGCTTTGCGCGCCTGCCGGAAGGATGACGTTGGCGGGGTTGGCGGCCAGGCCCTTGTCGGCGGTGACCGTGTGGTCGACCAGCGAGGTGTTGCGCCACTGGACCGTGCCGCCGGCCCTGATCCTGATCGTCGCCGGAGTGAAGGCGACCCCCTGCATTTCGACGATGGCGTCGACCTGCGGCGGCGGCGGCTCGGTATGGGCGGGGCCGGTGACCCCGCACGCGGAGACGGCAAAAGCGCCTGCCCCGATCGCGGCGAGAAGTGTCTTGCTCAGCATGGCTTGTCCTCCTTGTCCTGGCTCGAGCTGCCGGAGCGCCGGGGCTCTCGACGGCCGCAGCGAGTCGGGAAGGCAACGACCCTGCGGGAGGGAAGTTTCGGGAGGGTCTGGTCACGCGAGTGAATCGCGTGACCGCGTCGGACGGGTTCGCTCGCTTTAGGCTCGCGCCCCGCCGGCCGGGGTCATGACGGCTCTACGCGCAAGTCGACGATTGCTGCGCAATCGCTGCCTTGCGCTCGGCGTCATTTGACCCGTTCAACCTGCTCGAACTCGAGCTCGACCGGCGTTGCGCGTCCGAAGATGCTCACCGAGACCTTGACCCGGCTGCGGTCGAAATCGAGCTCCTCGACGGTTCCGTTGAAGCTTGCGAACGGCCCGTCCAGTACCTTGACGCTGTCGCCGATGTCGTAATCGACCTGGATCTTCTTGCTCGGCGCGGCGGCGGCCATTTCTTCCTTGGTCGACAGGATTCGCGCCGCCTCGGCCTCGCTGATCGCCTGCGGCTTGCCGTTGGGGCCCAGGAAGCCGGTCACCTTCGGGGTGTTCTTGACCAAATGGTAGACGTCGTCGCTCATGTGGAGCTTGGCGAGCACGTAGCCGGGGAAGAATTTGCGCTCCGACTGGATTTTCTTGCCGCGGCGGATCTCGGTCACCTTCTCGGTCGGGACCTCGACCGACTCGACCTGGGCGTCGAGGCCCATCCGGGAAGCGTCGGAGAGGATATGCTCCTTCACCTTGTTCTCGAAGCCCGAATAAGCGTGGATGATGTACCAGCGGGACATTGAACTACCTTCTAATCCCCCTCTCCCGCCCGCGGGAAAGGGCTGGGGTGAGGGCTGCGCCTAGCCGATCAGGCCGAGCAGGAACTGGACGATCGAGCTGAACAGAGCGTCGATTGCGAAGAAGAAGAGGCCGAGCAAAGTGGTCATGATCAGCACCATGATGACGGTTCGGGTGGTTTCCTTGCGGGTCGGCCACACGACCTTCGCGGTTTCGGCGCGGACCTGCCGGATGAATTCGCCTGGGGAGGTTTTCGCCACTGCCTGGATGCCTCTTTGGGGTAGAAAAAAGGCTCCGCGGGCGCTTTGCAGCGGCCGGCGGAGCTTGGGCATCATTTAGCGCGGGTGCGCCAAGGGTTCAAGTCGAGGGTTGAAGGGATGGCAGGAGTGGAGGGACTCGAACCCCCGGCCCTCGGTTTTGGAGACCGATGCTCTACCAACTGAGCTACACTCCTACGGGCGACGTGCGAGGTAGACGCGGCACCCACCGTTCGCAAGAGCGGGTTCGCTCCGGTGCTCGCATGTGCCCCGCACATGCTGCGCTCCTCGCCCCTCCACTCCTGCCATCAGCCCCGCAACCGGTTCATCGTCCCCACCATGAAGGCGGTGGACCAGCCGATCAGCAGAAATCCCACCAGCGCCTCGAACGCTCCGATCAGCCGCCACTCGGGCGGGAAATATTCGGCGGTCCAGCCGAGGGTCGCATAGGATGACGCCGAGTAGAACAGGGCTTCCTCGAGCGTCTGCATTCCCTCGACCGAGAGGTAGAACAAGGCGAACAGGAAGATTTCGAAAATATGGAGGGCGAACAGCATCAGGCCCATCGTGCCCAGGAGCCCGACCGAGCGCGCGTTGAGGCTCTTCTCCTTTAGCTCGTCGCCGCGCAGGTGGAGGACCCGCGAGATCGCAAGGAGCCCGATCGCGTGGATCATCACCATCACCAGGACCAGGGCCGCCGACGTGGCGAGCTGGATGCCAAGGGCGACAGTGCTTTCGCCGATATCGGGGGCAACGTTGTTCACAGGCGTCCAGCGAATCTGCCGGAATGCGGTTCCGCGCTCAGACGGTCGGCCTGATTTCCATAACTATGTCGCCCGGCCGCAGCTCCGCCGCCTGCGGGCGCCAGAAGCCATAGGGCTTGCCCTCGCGGATGAGCCGGAGCGCAACCGCGCCCTCGATGTCCTTCAGTCCGCGGCCGATCTCGTGCTCGGCGACCGGCCGCTCGATCATCTGCACCTTGCCTTCGCCCGAAGCGAGGTCGGCGAGATAACCGGCGATGTGCTGGCCGGTGTGCGAGGTCGCCAGAAGTAGGCCGGCGAAGTCGAGCGGGTTGACGACCACGTCAGCCCCAGCCCGGCGGGCGGGCGCCTCATTGTCCTGCTCGTTGATCGCGACGCTGATCCGAAGGTCGGGAGCGAGGTGACGGGCGGTGAGGCAGATGAGGATCGACGTGTCGTCACGGCCGGCGGAGACGAGCAGTAGCCGAGCCCGCTCGAGATGGACGGCGCGCAGCGTCTCGTCGCGTGTCGCGTCCCCTTTCAGTACGGTGGCCCCGCAGCTTTCGGCGACGTCGAGCCGCTCCGGGTCCCGGTCGATGACAACGATGGATTTCGGGTCGGTGCCGAGACTGAGCAGCTCCTCGACCGCACGGCGGTTCTTGGTGCCGAAGCCGGCGACGACGACATGGTCCTGTAGGCCGCGCTGAATGCGCTTCATCACAAATTTCTCCCAGGAATGACGGGCGACGAACAGATAGGCCGATCCGATGAAAATCAGCAGCAGGAAGATGCGGGCCGGAGTGACGACGAGCGCGTCGAACAGGCGGGCCCCGTCGCTGACCGGAACGATGTCTCCATAGCCGGTCGTGGTGGCGCTGATCATCGTGAAATAGAGCGCGTCGAGAAAGCTGATGTGGCCGTCGAGCTCGTCGACCAGGCCATCGCGCTCGAACCAGTGGAACAGAGTGATGAAGCCGATCAAACCAACGACCGCGACGATTCGCCAGCCGACCGCGAACCACGTCGGACGGCCCGAAGCGCGCTTGAGAGTCAGCCTCGATTGTCGCCATTCCCGCTCCGCCATCTTCAGCCGCTTAGCATGGCCGGAAGCGAAGCGGAATCAGGCCGCAATATCGTATGGCTGGATCTCGCCCGACAAATAGAGCGAGCGCGCCTTGGTTCGCGACAGCTTGCCCGAGCTTGTCCGAGGCAGGGTGCGCGGCGGCACCAGCTCGACCACCGGGGCAATTCCGGTGATGGCATGCACCCGTTCGCGGATATCATCGCGCAAACGCCCGCGCTCCTCAGGGTCAGAGATCCGGCAATGAACCAGCACTGCGGGAGTCTCTTCGCCGGACTGGCCGGTAATCGCGAAGGCGGCGATATCGCCGGACTTGAAACCGGGCAGCTGCTCGACCGCCCATTCGATGTCCTGCGGCCAGTAATTGCGGCCGTTGATGATGATCATGTCCTTGGCCCGGCCGACGATGAAGACGTAGCCGCTGGACAAATAGCCCATGTCGCCGGTGTCGAGCCAACCGTCCTTCGAGAGGCAGGCTGCTGTCGATTCCTCGTCGCGAAAATAGCCGACCATCACCGAGCTCCCGCGAACGAAAATGCAGCCGATTCCGCGGTCGGGAAGAACGTCGCCGTCAGGCCCCCGGATTTCGATCTCCATCCCCTGGACCGGCTTTCCGCAATTGACCACTGCGCGGTAGCGGCGCGGGCGTTCCCCGCCGCCGCACTCGCCGCCGGAAAGCTCGGTTTCCTCGACCAGCTCCAGCCGGATTCCTTCACTCGGCGGCATGAGCGACACCGCCAGGGTGGCTTCCGCAAGGCCGTAGCTGGGGCAAAAGGCGGTCGCGTCGAAGCCGGCTTTAGCGAAGGCGTCGAGGAACGCCTGCATGACGTCGGGCCGGATCATGTCGGCGCCGTTGCCGGCAATCCGCCATCGCGACAGGTCGAAACGGTCCTCTGCGCGAGTTTGCGAGCTCATCCGCCGCGAGCAGATGTCGTAGCCGAAGGTCGGCGAGTAGCTGAGCGTCGTTCCAGGATTGCGGGTGATGAGGTCGAGCCAGCCGAGCGGCCGGCGGGCGAAATCTTCGGTTTTCAGATAATCGACCGACAGCTGGTTGGCCATCGGCGACAGCATGCAGCCGACCAGCCCCATGTCGTGATACCAGGGCAGCCACGAAATGCAGCGGTCGGTCTCCTGCACCTCCAGGCCGAGGCCGTGGGCGCGAAGGTTCTCGAGCAGCGCCCGGTGGGTGACTGCGACTCCGTGCGGGAATCGGGTCGAGCCGCTCGAATATTGGAGATAGGCGATCTCGTCGGCGTCGGCGGCCGGAAGCTCTACAGCATCGGCGTCGATTTCGACCAGAGTGTCCCAGTCGCGAGCGTCAATTCGAAGCACGCTTGCTGCGCCGGCGGTAAAGTCGGCGATTTCAGGGGGGTAGAGGAAAAGCTTCGGGTCGCTGCTTTGCAGCATCACCTTGAGCTGCTCGAGATAGGATTCGCGGCCGCCGAAGCTGAGCGGAAGCGGCAGGGGCACCGGCCAGGCGCCGGCATACACCGCGCCGAAGAAGGCGGCGGCGAATTGCGGCCCGGTTTCGGCGATCAGCGCAATCCGGTCGCCGGGCTTGATTCCGATCGCAATGAAGCGGCGCGCATTGGCAAGGGAATCGTCCCGAAGCTCGCAATAGGGATAGGCGCGCACGAGGGTCCCGCGAGCGTCGTGGAAGTTCATCCCCCTTCGGCCCATCGCCGCATAGTCGAGCGCCTCGGCGAGAGTGTCGAAATCGGCGATTCTTCGCGCAACGTCGTCGGTGGTCGGAGTCGCGCCCGGCGGAGCCAAATCGGCATTGTTGGTCGCTATTGAATCGAGCACCCATCCACCCCGAATTGTTTCGCCCCTTCGGCAAATGAAGCTTTTGCCGGCCCTTTGTGATGGTTGGGGAGTGTGGCACAAAAAGGGCGTGATGGCTCGCCGGAAAGGCAGAAAAGCGCGCCCGCCGCTGACCGGCGAAGCGTTGAACGAGCTTGCGCTCGCTTATGTCGGCCGCTTCGCGACGACGAGATCGAAGCTTGCGTCCTATCTCGCTCGCAAGCTTCGCGAGCGCGGCTGGGCCGGCGAGGGAGCGGCGGACGTCGCGGCCGTGGTCGAGCGGCTCGCGAGCCTGGGCTATGTCGACGATGCCGCTTTTGCGCTCTCTAAGTCGCGGGCGCTGACGGGGCGCGGCTACGGGGTCAGGCGGGTTCACCAGGCGCTTCGTGCCGCCGGTGTAGAGGAGGAGGATTCCCAGGCTGCGCGCGAACTCGCCGAGGCCGAGTCCGTCGAAGCGGCGCTTCGTTTCGCGCGCCGGCGGCGGCTGGGACCGTTCGGCGGCGGCTGCGGCGACCGCTCCGAGAGGGAACGCGCGCTCGCAGCGATGATCCGGGCTGGTCACCCGTTCGCACTTTCAAGATCGATCCTGTCGCTGGAGCCCGGAAGCGAGGTCGATGTCGAATCACTGTCCGAAAAGGCGTAAGGGGACCTGAGTCGGTTTGCCGACACTGTGGTTTTCCGACCCTGTAACGCATGTTAAAGGCGCCGCCGTGACGCAACGCGCACCCGAACCGGTCCATAGTCCGGCCGCAGAACCCGAAGCCGAGGAGGACCTCCTTCCGGTTTCCACGCGAGTCAAATGGTTCGACGCGACTCGCGGCTTCGGCTTTCTCGTCAGTGACGAACTGGATGGCGACATTCTCGTCCACTTCAGCGTCCTCAAGGAGCACGGGCGGCGAAGCCTGCCGGAAGGCGCGATGGTCGAGTGCATCCCCACGCGGCTCGAGCGCGGGCTGCAGGCGAAAAAAATCCTGTCGATTGACGCAAGCACATCAGTTTCACCGCAACGGCCGCCGATGGCCCGGACCGTCGACAAGGCCGACCGGAACGTCCTTGCGGAGGCCGCCGGCGACTTCGAGCCGGTCGAGGTGAAATGGTTCAACCGGGCCAAAGGATACGGCTTTCTCAACCGGCCGGGAATCGACGGCGAGGACATCTTCGTCCATATGGAAACCGTGCGGAACTCCGGGATCGTCGACCTCCAGCAGGGCCAGCTCGTCGAGGCGCGCGTTGCCGAGGGCCGCAAGGGCCTGACCGCGGTCGAGCTCCGCCAGGATTCGTGAAAAGAATCGCGCTTGCTCTTGCGGCGATGCTCATGGCTTGCAGCCCGCAGGCCGCTCCGAGCGAACCCGCCGTTGGCCAGGCAGAATCGGGCGGCCATGCAGAAGTGGGCGGCCAGCCCCAATCGGGGCTCGAGCAGGTGCCGCTGACCATTACCTCTGCAACCGGCATCCATCGCTTCACCGTGGAGATTGCCCAGACTCCCGAGCAGCAGCAGCACGGGATGATGTTCCGCACCTCGGTTGCGCCGGACAGGGGCATGATCTTCCCCTACGAGCCCCCGCTGGAGGTCGGCTTCTGGATGAAGAACACCTTGATCCCGCTCGACCTGATCTTCATCCGGGCCGAGGGGACGATCGCCCGAATCTCGACCGCAACGCCTCTGTCCGAAGCGCGGGTCCGGTCCGGAGAGCCGGTTGCAGCAGTGCTCGAGATCGCCGGCGGCCGAGCGGCCGAGCTGGGGATCCGGCCGGGCGACCGAGTGGAATGGCCGCGGTAGCGCGTTCATAGCGAAGGGCGAGCGCCGCGCTTGCGTGTTTCCACCGAAAAGGCCAATGCGCGCCCATGGGATTCTGGTCGAGAACCTTCACCTGGTGGAACGGCGATACCTGGGGAACGCGCCTGTTCACGTGGCGCTTCGGGAACGAGGTCGGCCGCGACGAGCGCGGCAATATCTATTACGAATCCAAGAACAGCCCGCGCCGCCGCTGGGTCATCTATTCCGGCGACACTGACGGCAGCAACGTCCCGCCGGGCTGGAACCTGTGGCTCAAGAGGTCGATCGACGAGGTTCCCGACAAGGCGCTGCCGCCGAAACGCGATTTCGAAAGGCCGCCGCTCAAGAACGTGACCGGGACGATGGCGGCGTTCCGTCCGGACGGAGCGCTTGGAAGCGGCATGGTCCGTCCGGCCTCGACCGGCGACTACCAGCCCTGGATTCCGGAATAGAGCCGGTGCGACGGGTGCCGGCGGTGATTGCAGCCGCGCTCATGCTGGCGGGCTGCGGACGCGACGATCCGGCGCAGCAGGAGCAGGCGGAGCAGCCCGGCGACGAGAGGGTGCTCACCGGAACCGAGCCAGGGGTCACCCCGATGGCTGAGCGGGTCGCGGTTATCGGCCTTCTCAACAAGCGCAACGGGATCGTCCGCAACCTGAGGATGAGGCCGGGGCAGGCGGTGAGGGCGAAGGACGCGATCGTTCGCCTTCGCGCCTGCGAAACGACCGCTCCGTGGGAGAGCGAGAAGCTCACCGGGGCCTTCATCCAGCTCGACGTTCAGGGCAGCGACGATCAGTGGCGTCGTGTGTTCTCCGGATGGCTCTACAGCGAAGCGCCGTCGCTCAACGTCGTCGAGCACCCGGTCTACGATGTCTGGCCCAAGAGCTGCGCGATGAGCTTTCCCGACGGTTCGGCGGAATCTTCGGCCCCGGCCGCTGCGAGCAACCGATCGAGCGCCCAGAGGTCGCCGCAGGCCAAGGCGCCGCCGGCAGCCGAGCCTTCGCCCGCGCCCGAACCGGAAACGGAGCCCTCGCCGCCAAGCGCCGCGGTCAGCAACTCCACATAGCGGTCCCGGGGGACGTCGATAGCTCCGAGCGAGGCGAGGTGCTCGGTCATGAACTGGCAGTCGAGAAAGGCATAGCCGCCGGCCTTCAGCCGGGCGACGAGCCAAGCGAGCGCGACCTTGGAAGCGTCGGTCGTCTGGCTGAACATGCTCTCGCCGAAAAAGGCTCGGCCGAGCTTCACTCCATAGACTCCCCCGACCAGCTCGCCCGAGGCCTTCGGTCCGTGCCACACCTCGACCGAATGGGCATGGCCGAGCCGGTGAAGCGCAAGCATCGCCCGTTCGATGTCGGCATTGATCCAGGTCTCGTCGCGGTCGGCGCAGGCGGCGATCACTGCGTCGAAATTCCTGTCGAGCGTGACCGAGAACCTGCCCGAGCGAAGCGTCCGTTTGAGCGAGCGTGAGAGATGGAAGCCGCCGACCGGGATGATCGCCCGGTTGCGCGGCTCGACCCAGAACAATTCGTCCGAATCGCGGCTTTCGGACATCGGGAAGATGCCCATCGCATAGCTTTGGAGCAGTAGGCGCGGATCGAGCATGGTCGTTCTTTCCGCTTATGGTGATTCCCGCCTCCGCGGGAATGGGAAATCACAAGATTTCGCGCACCTTGTCCTGGGGACGGCACAGGCGAACGCCCTTTTCGGTCTCGACCAGGGGCCGGTTGATGAGGATCGGGTGCTCGATCATCGCGTCCAGAATGGAGTCATCGTCGACACCGGGATCGGTGAGCCCGAGCTCGGCCGCGAGCGGCTCCTTCGCCCGAAGCCCTTCGCGCGCGCTGATCCCGGCGCGATCGTACAGCGCCTCGAGCTCGTCCCGGGTCGGCGGATCCTTGAGATATTGGCGAATCCGCACATCGAGCCCGGATTCGCGAAGAATGTCGAGCGTCTTGCGCGAAGTGCCGCACAGCGGGTTGTGAAAAATTGTTGCTTTAGCGGAACGGTCCATCATGGCGAAAAAGTATCATATCGAGTCCGTCCTGCAACCGAAGATGCGGTCGAACATTGTCGCGATACCGGAACGATACGCCTCGGCCGTCGTTTTCGGACCTGTGACATGTGCACCGTCGCCGGGGAGACTGGGTCCCGGGGCATGGTCCAGTTTATCTATTACACACGGGAGAAAAACGATGCGTAAGTCTATTTTGGTCATCATGTTGGCCGGCACCACGGCACTTGCCGGCTGCGCCAACAATCCGCGCGTTGCGCAAGGCGCGACGGTCGGCGGTCTCGGCGGCGCGGCAGTTGGCGCGGTCGTTCCAGGCGTGAGCGTTGTCGAAGGCGCGCTCGCCGGTGCGGCGATCGGCGGTCTGTCGGGCGCAATCTGGGCCGACCAGAACAACGACGGCTATGTCGACGGCTATGTCTACAACGGCCAATATTATGCCGGCACTCCTGCCGGTTATGATCCGACACTCGGCCGCATTGCGACCGGCGCCGCTGGCGGCGCGGTTCTCGGCGGCGTTGCCGGCGCGGTCATTCCTGGTCTCGGCATCCTTGAGGGCGCGGTGATCGGCGCTGCGGTCGGCGGTCTCGCCGGCGCGGTCTGGTCCGATAGCAACAACGACGGCCGGGTCGATGGCTACATCTACAACGGTCAATATTATCAGGGTGCTCCGCCTGCGGGCACGATGGCTCCCCAGCCGACTCCGGTCATGAGCGGCGAACGCGGATAACGGAGTAGAAGTGACAGGTTCGCGTATTGTGCGCATTGGGCTCAAGCCGGTGCGCCACCTATCAATGATCGTCGGCGCCGTTGCAGCTCTTGCAGCGGCGCCGCTTTCTTTCCCTGCTTATGCCGAGGCCAGGACGGCCCAGGTGGCGAGCGGGCAGGGGATCGACGACTTCTATGATTCTCGCCAAGGCCAGCCGTTGTGGTTCCAGGCGGGCCAGCCGAGCATCGCCGCTCAGCAGCTGATTGCCCTTATCGGCACCGCCAGCGCCGACGGCCTCGATGAACGCAAGTACAAGGCGAAGGCGCTCACGAAAGCGATGAGTCGGGCGTCGAAAGGCAAGGAGCGCGACATCCGCAGGGCCGACGAGATGCTCAGCAGGGCATTCGTCGGATATGCGAGCGACCTGAAAAACGCGCCGGCGGCGGGCATGACATTCGTCGACCCGAGGCTTCGCCCCACAACTCCCTCACCGAAAATGCTCCTCACGATGGCCGCCTCGGCGCCCTCACTGGGCAAGTTCGTCAGCGACATGGGCTGGATGAACCCAGCCTATGCGCCGCTGCGGCGGGCGCTGGTCGCCGGCAATTACAGCACCGAGCGCCAGCGCGACCTGCTTTCAATCAACATTGAGCGCGCGCGAGTGCTTCCCGCCCCCATGCCGCGCTACGTGATCGTCAACGCCGCGGCCCAGCGGCTGCACATGTACGAGAGCGGCCGGGAGGTCGATTCGATGCGGGTTGTCGTCGGCAAGGAGAGGGACAAGGACAGGACGCCGATGGTCGCGTCGTTCCTCGACCACGCCAACCTCAATCCCTATTGGAATGTTCCGGCCGACCTCGCAGCCGAGCGGATCGCACCGAACGTTCTCAAGCAGGGGCTCTCCTATCTTGATAGGCAAGGCTATCAACTGCTGTCCGACTGGGGCGAGAAAGCGAAGCTCGTCGACCCGGGCACGATCGACTGGGAGGCAGTGGCCGACGGCCGGATCCAGGTTCGAGTGCGTCAGCTTCCGGGCCCAGCGAACGCGCTCGGCAAGGTCAAATTCGCCTTCCCCAACAACTATGGCGTCTATCTCCACGACACTCCGGACAAACAGCTTCTGACCGAGGACACAAGGCTGTTCAGCGGCGGGTGCATCCGGCTGGAAGATGCGAACCGGTTCGGCGAATGGCTGTTCGGCCGAACCCTGAAGGCGACGTCGAAAACTCCGGAGATCGAAGTCCCGCTCGATAGCCCGGTCCCGATCTACGTGACCTATCTCACCGCCGTTCCGAGCGGTTCGACGATCACCTACTTCGATGACGTCTACGGCTGGGACGCGAAGCGCATCGCGCAGATGGGCTCGGGCGAGAGGATCGCAGCTCGGTAATCAGCGGCGGTTCCATCTCGCCATATAGTTCGTCAAATAGGGCACCGGCTGGCCTCGAGCGTTGCGCGCCGGGGCAAAGCGCAGCCGCCGAGAAACCAATGCGCATATGCCCACATCCACCATGGAATCACCGCTGGAGCGGATCACCCGGCATCCGTCCACGCGCCCCTGCGTATCGACGTGAAGCGCGAGCGCTGCCGATCCCCGACGAAGCCCGTTTCCAGTGAGGCTGCGATAGTCGGAATTGGTGAGGTTCCTGACAAGCCGGGCAGGCGTGCCCGAAGTGCCGGTTCCGTCTCCCCGGCCGGCGCCAGTGCCCGTTCCGCCAGCGCCGGTGCCGGTGCCGGCCCCGCCCTGGCCGGCCGACAAGGAGCTTCCGGTTCCCGGTTCCGGAGCCGCGGCGATGGGGTTCTGGACCGGCAGCTGCACTTCGGGCTCGGGAGCGACGACCGGCGAGGCCTTCGGCGCCGGCGGAGTGCCCTGCTCCTCCTGCGCCTGCTCGGGTGGCGGAGGCGGCGGGGGTGGCGGCGCCTCGGGAAGCGAGACGTCGAACGTCTCCAGCCGGTCGACCGCTTCACCGACGATGTTCACGTTGAGCCCGGTCAGGATCGCGGCGCCCAGGACGACATGGACCAGAACGACTCCGGCGACCGCCTTCCAGCGATCGCGTCTATCTTCCGATCGATAGGCCATTGCTGTCTTCGTTACGTGCCGGCAAACGCGCCGGACAGGGAAAAGTCGTCATCATGGGTTCGGCAAATACGCGAACGTCGGCCAAAGTGGGCCGATGCAGCGGCGATTTCGTTCGTTTCGCCATCGGCTGTGCGGTAGGCTCGTCCCTGTGAGCCCTGCTCATCGGTGAAACGCTTGCATGGATTGATCCGAAGATGATGCGACCGTTCAGGTGCCTGTTTGCGGCCGTTCTCGCAGCTGGACTTCTCGTCTCACCGGTGTCGGCGGGCGGGCCGAGCGGGCCGGTTCAGCCAATGGACGTCGCCAGGCCGGCTGACCTGCCGGCGATCGGCAAATGGATGATCGGCCCGGATGGACAAATCGCGCACTGGCTCGGCCAGATTGTCGACGGAAAGGCGCTTCGAGAGCCGATCAACGTGATCATTATCGATTGCATTTCCGCCAGCCCGGAGGAAGCGGTGAGGCGGATCGAAGCCGCTGCCTCCGCGGCGGGCTATCCAGTGCGGTTCGGCCATTCGGCGGGGTATCGCGCGATGATCGGGGACAGACTGATCGGCCAGATTCCAAGCAACCGGGACAGCGCATTTTCCAACGATCTGTTCGAACTGACCAACAACCACGGGCGGATGTTCGGACCCTATCAGTTCGCAAACAGCTACATATTCACCGGCGCGTTCAGCCGCGAGAGGGTGCGCGTCGAGCCGCTGCGCCACGCATTCGACTCATTCATCCAGGCGCGCGACGACTTCTCCCGCCAGCTCAGCGGGAAAAGCGAATTCAAGCTGTCCGGGGTCGTCAACCTCGGCAATGCAATCGTCGGCGAGCCGGAAATCGGCACTGCAGATCACGACGGCTTCGCCGTGCTGCTTCGAACGACGTCGCACTGAAAGTCTAGCTGCCTGCAGTTTCGGATCGCCGCCGGTCGAAGGCCTGACCCGTTTCCGGTGGCGGTCCGATCGGGGCCGGCTCGGCCGAACGCGGGCGAAGTCCCCTGGAATCGGTGCCGCTCTTGCCGGTGATCCGGTCGGTAACCCGCCTGATCGCCGGGGAGCTGGAGCTGGCAAGGAGCCAGATCACACCGACGACAATCAACGCGACCGGAATCGGGTTGGTCCTCGTCACCTCCAGCGCTTCCTCGGCGAGATCAGTCCCGTCGTCGCCAATTACGGAGCGCGAGATGTCGCGGGGGTTCAGTTTCTCTTCCAGCTTGTCGACGGTGTCGCCGATCTGGTCCTGGGTTCGCCGGACTTCGCGTTCAATTTCGTCGGGCCGATTGGCTGAGCTGTTATCGTTCATTGCTGGGTTCCTCTTTGGTGTTACCGGAAACTGCGCCCGGTGCGCGCTCGATAGTCCGCCGACTGCGCTCAACACTGAGCGAGCTCGACTGAAGCTTGTCGCGGCCGGCCACGAACATCGCATAGGCGCCCGCTAGCGTTGCCGCTGCGACGATCAGGGTTGCGAGCCACAGCTCCATGACCTCGCCGAGCAGGAACGCGAGGCCCATCAGCAGGACTCCAAGACCTGCGATTCCTAGAACCGCCGCTCCGGCCATCGCTCCGGCGGATTGCTTGAGATCGTCAACCGACGAGCGGACTTCCGCCTCGACCAGCTTTGCCTGCTGCTGCGCGAGATGGCTTCCCTGGTCGGCAAGACGGCGGAGAAGCTCGGGGATGCTTTCGTCACCGGTCTGCTTGTCGAAGTTGAATGCGGTCTTGTCGGTTGCAGTCGCGGTTTCGCGGCCGGTCTCCCTGCCTGAGGGACGACGGACCGTCTCCTCGCCGACTCTGCCTTCGCCTGCAATTGCGCCGCCCTTGTTGGAGTCGCCTGTTCTTCTGTCGCTCATGGGAGCTCTCCTCCTTCGCTAATCGTGCTTCACAAGACCAACGGGTTCAGACGAGTGGGGGTTGCGGGCGTTTCGGGCGCTCAACGAAGACCAGGCCGGCGCGCTCAAGAAGGGGAACCCCCGGGTACAGGCTACGTTTGCGGTTCACCGATACGAGCGGAGTACGCGATGGAAGACAGGGATCCGGACAGGGTGCGGGACACCGAGCGCACGACAATCATCCATACCGGCGGCGGCGGCGGCGGGGGCGGCGGTGGGCTCCTTGCCGTTGTGGTGCTGATTCTGCTCGCGGTGCTTCTTTTCTTCCTGTTCGCCGGAGACCTTGGGCGCGATTCAGGCGAGAGCGATGTCAACATCAATGTCGCCGTTCCGGAAACGCAGCTTCCGGCGATTGATTTGCCCGACGTCAATGTGAACGTGCCCGACAACGATCGAGGCGACGGCAACACGACAAACCGGTCGGAATAGCCGAGCCAACGAACCGGGGAACCTCGCCTCACTTCATAGTTTGACAATCGTGAAGGCAGGGAACGGTCCCATGGATCATAACGACAAAGCCGCGCACGATCCGCAGGCGACAGGCCCCACCGATGTCTCGGCATCGGGCTGGTGGACCATTCTCAAGCGAACCTGGACCGAGGCAGGCGAAGACAATCTCGGGTTGATAGCCTCCGGAATCGCCTTCAACGCGTTTCTGGCCTTCGTCCCGCTGCTTACCGCGACTGTCCTGAGCTACGGCCTGATCGCCGCGCCCGAGCAGGTGGCGCGGCACATCGCCGCGCTTGCCGACATCATGCCGCAGGACGCTGCCGAACTCATCGGCAACCAGCTGAGGAACATGGTCGAGACCGCCGGCACGACCACCGGCTTCGGGCTCCTGATTGCGCTGGCGGTTTCCGTTTACGGCGCGATGAAAGGCGCTAGTGGGATCATCACCGCGCTCAACCTTGTTTTCGACGTCGACGAGAGCCGGTCTTTCCTGGGCCAGACCGGAATGGCGCTGGCGATCACCTTCGGACTGGTGCTGGTGTTCTTCCTTGCCAGCGTCGGGATATCCATGCTCGGCCTGCTCGAGGACCTGCTTCCGGATCTCGGCGGACTGGTCCACACCGTGCTTCAGACCGGCTTCTGGCTTGGCGCAGCTGTCTTCGTCAGCCTGGTGATCGCACTCATCTACCGCTACGCGCCCAACCGTCCGGAGACCGAGTGGCGCTGGCTCACCCCCGGTTCGGTTCTGGCGACGATTGTGTGGGTGGCGGCGACCTTCGCCTTCGCGTTCTTCGTGCGCAATTTCGGAAGCTATAACGCCACCTACGGGGCGCTCGGAGCGGTGATCATTTTCCTGACGTGGCTGTACCTGTCGGCCTACATCCTGCTGCTGGGCGCCGAGCTCAACCAGGTGCTTGAACGGCGGGTCGGCAGCGACAAGGCGCTCGGTGGCACAGGCAAAGCGGCCGAAGCCGAGCGGAAGAGCAGCGGCCGAAAGACCTAGGCCGCGCTTGGTTGCTGAGAACCTTACGTCTAAGAGCCGTTGATGTAGAAATGGCGACAACAACGCGACGAGGAGAGAAGGAATGCTGAGTATCATAGGCTGGCTGATAATCGGCGGGTTGATCGGCTGGGTTGCCAGCATGATCATGCGCACGGACGCTCAGCAGGGGATATTGCTGAATATCGTCGTCGGCATTGTCGGAGCCTTCATTGCGGGGCTGTTGGTCACCGGCGGCTCGATCAACGAAGATGTGAACCTCACGTCGATACTTGTGTCGCTATTGGGCGCAATCGTGTTGCTCGCGATCGTCAATCTCATTCGACGCGGCTCGATGCGCTGAGGCGAGCTGAATTGATTGCTCGATCAGGCCCGGACAGGCGCGGCAGGCCGAAGATGCAAAAGCATGTCGGATCAGCTTAGCGGACGGCGAATCCTCGTGGTCGAGGATTCGCCCGTGGTCGCGCCCTTCACCGAAGATCTGCTCGAAGAGTTTGGGTGCATCGTTGTCGGCCCGGCTCCCACCATGGCTGACGCACGGGTCCTCGCCCAGGAGGAAGAAATCGACGCGGCGATCGTCGATATCAGGATCCGCGGGGACAAGTCTTTTCCAATCTGCGAAATTCTGGCGAGCCGAGGAATCCCGTTCGTGCTGACGAGCGGTTACGCGGACTGGACGATCCCCAAGGAGTGGCAAGATCGTCCGCAGCTGCCGAAACCCTACAAGCTAGAGGATGTCGAGCTGGCGCTCTCCAAATTGCTATCCTGACGACGGCTTTTCGGCGAGCACCAGCGCGGTTCCGAGGAACGCTTCCTGCGGATAATCTGCGGCCGCCCAAAGTGGCGTGAGGCCGAAGCCTCCAAGCTCCTCGATCGAGCCCCGGAAATAGCCGCGACTGTGCACGTACAGGCGCTTGAACCCGCCCGCGTTCATGTCCCTGAACGGCTCGAGCATCAGCACGTGGCGGCCCGAAACTCGCGCAATCTCGGCAAGCGCCTCGTCGCGGATGCGCTCCATCTGCTCGACGGCGAGCACCGTCATCACCAGGTCGAAGCTGGAATTGTCGAACGGCATTGCCGACGCGTCGCCCTGGACGAAGTCGATCCGGCCGATCGCCGAGCGGTCGCGGGTCTCGAGCGGGCTGTAGGATTGGATCATGTCGACAATGCCGGCGTCCGATTGAGCGCGCCGCGTCTGCTCGACGCCTTCCTCCGTCAGCTCGAGGCCGGTGAAGTGGACTTCGGGAAAGGCGCTGGCGAGGCTGAGCAGGTTGATGCCGTTGCCGCTTCCGACCTCCAACACCCGTCGCGGCTTCAGCTCGTCAAGCACGGCGGCGAAGAGAATTGTCCGAAGTCGCGCCGCCGCGGCGGGATCGAGGAGAAGCCGCCGTCCCCGCCAGCCCCAGGGCTTGGCCTTAAGGTCGGTGCGGTCCAGGCGATAGCGCCGATAGCCCGCGCCCCAAGCGTCGCGATATTCGCTTTCGATCGCACTTCGGTCGCGTGCCGCTTCCCGGCCCGTGACCATTCGAACGACAGTCGCTGCCCGGCGGCGCGCCACCTCCATAGTCCAGCGCAGGCCGCCATTGGCGGAGACGAGGAATGGCCGCATCGCCGAATCGATCTCGGCCGGATCGACGTCAACCGGCAGCTCATCCAAAGACTGCAATTTTAGAGCCGCGGCAGTCACTCCCGCGGCTACTCGGGGTTCTTCTCTAGCCAGGCCTCGAGCCACTTGATCGTATAGTCGCCGGAGAGGAATTCCGGCTCGCGGACGATCCGCTGGTGGAGCGGGACCGTCGTCTTCATTCCTTCGACGACGAACTCCTCGAGCGCTCGCTTGAGGCGCATGATGCAGCGCTCGCGAGTCGTTCCGTAGACGATCAGCTTGGCGATCATGCTGTCGTAGAAAGGCGGGACCCGGTAGCCGGTGTAGAGGCCGCTATCGACGCGCACGTGCATTCCGCCCGGCGCGACATAATTCTTCACCAGGCCCGGCGAGGGCATGAAGGTCTGCGGATCCTCGGCATTGATCCGGCATTCGATCGCATGGCCGTGGAGGTGGATCTGGTCCTGGCGGCACGTCATTCCGTCGCCTTGAGCGACACGGATTTGCTCGCGCACCAGGTCGATGCCGCTGATCATCTCGGTGACCGGATGCTCGACCTGGAGCCGCGTGTTCATCTCGATGAAGTAGAATTCTCCGTTCTCGAACAGGAACTCGATCGTGCCGGCGCCGCGATAGCTCATGCCGGCCATCGCCTTGCGAACCACCTCACCCATCCGGTTACGCTGCTTGGCGCTGATCGCGGGGGAGGGCGCTTCCTCGAGCACCTTCTGGTGGCGGCGCTGGAGCGAGCAATCGCGCTCGCCAAGGTGGATCGCATTGCCCTCGCCGTCGCCGAACACCTGGAACTCGATGTGGCGCGGGTCGGCGAGATATTTTTCCATATAAACGGTGTCGTCACCGAACGCCGAGCGCGCTTCCGAAGCGGCCTGGCTCATCAGGCTCTCGAGCTGGTCTTCGGACGGAACGACCTTCATTCCGCGGCCGCCGCCGCCCGAAGCGGCCTTGATCAGCACCGGATAGCCGATCTCGTCGGCAAGCCTCTTCGCCTCTTCGAGGGTTTCGAGAGCGCCGTCCGAGCCGGGCACGAGTGGAAGCCCGAGCTTCGCTGCGGTTCGCTTCGCCTCGATCTTGTCGCCCATGATCCGGATATGCTCGGGCTTGGGTCCGACCCAGGTAATTCCGTGGCTCTCGACGATTTCGGCGAACGTCGCGTTTTCCGAAAGGAAACCGTAGCCGGGGTGGATCGCGTCGGCGTCGACGATTTCGGCAGCCGAGATGATGTTGGGGATGTTGAGGTAGGAGTCGGTCGCCGGCGGCGGCCCGATGCACACCGTCTCGTCGGCGAGGCGAACATGCATCGCATCGCCATCGGCAGTCGAGTGAACCGCGACCGTCTTGATGCCCATCTCGTGACAGGCGCGGTGGATTCGAAGCGCGATTTCGCCGCGGTTGGCGATCAGCAGCTTTTGAATTGCCATCGGCTAGGCGAGCAGGAGCAGCGGCTGATCGAACTCCACCGGCTGTCCGTTCTCCACGAGCAACTGCTTGATGACTCCGCCGCGAGGAGCGGTGATCGGGTTCATGACCTTCATCGCCTCGACGATCACGAGAGTGTCGCCTACCTTGACCGTGTCGCCGACGCTGACAAACGGTTCCGCGTCGGGTTCCGGGCGCAGGTAAGCGGTCCCGACCATCGGCGAGCGGACCGATTCGCCGTCGACATCGCCAACGGCGGTTTCGCCGTGCCTCGGCGGAGCGGTCATCGGCTGCGGCATTGCCGAAGGCTGCGGAGCGGTTGCCGGCGCCGCTGCAGGCATGAGGTCCCGACGCACCCTGATCTTCCTGCCGCCGTCCTCGACTTCGATCTCGGTCAAATTGCTTTCCGTGAGGAGGTCGGCGAGCTCGCGGACTAGTGCTGTGTCGACCCGCATCGCCTCATTCATTGCGCCGCTGCTTCCCTCGGCCCGGCTCGGGACAGGCTTCGCAGGTCCGGCCATATGCAAATCCCCTATTGAATCCGGCGCGTCGCGTTGGCCGCAGCGCCCTTGCAGAGCTGGGCGGCCGCGTCCAGTGCGAGGACGTAGCCGAGGGGTCCGAGGCCGACGATCGACCCGCGCGCGACCTGGGCGACGAAGCTCTGCCGACGAAAATGCTCCCGTGCGTAAACGTTCGACAGGTGCACTTCGATCACCGGAATCTGGAGCGCCGCCACCGCATCGCGGATGGCGATCGACGTGTGGCTGTAGCCGCCGGCGTTGAGGATCACGGCCGAGGCTTTTGCCATCGCCTCCTGCAGCCAGTCGACCAACTCGCCCTCGTGGTTCGACTGGCGGAAGTCGACTGTGACGCCCAACGGCTTCGCCCGCTCTTCCATCGCCGATTTGATGTCGTCGAGCGACTGAGTGCCGTAGATTCGCGGCTCGCGCGAACCGAGCAGGTTGAGGTTTGGGCCGTTGAGGGCGAAGATCACGGGTGGCGTGGGCATGGTCCGCCCCTATATGAGCGAGAGAGCAATCCACAAAGCGCGTTGAAGTAAATGGCTGAAACAGCTCAGAAAGACAGGATTACGGTTCAGGTGAACGGCGAGCAGCGCTCGATTTCCGCTGCGAGCAGCATCGCCGACATGCTCCGCGAGCTTGGGCTCGACCCGCGCCGCGTCGCGGTCGAGCGCAACCTCGAGGTCGTCCCGCGCTCGACCCTGGGCGAGGTGCAGGTGCTCGACGGCGATGCGTTCGAGATCGTGCATTTCGTCGGAGGGGGTTGAAGTGAACGCCCCGCAATCCATCGCCGCCGATAGCTGGACCGTCGCCGGCCGGACGTTTACCTCGCGCCTCATCGTCGGCACCGGAAAGTACAAGAGCTTCGAGGAGAATGCCGCCGCGGTCGAAGCGTCGGGCGCCGAGATCGTCACGGTCGCGGTGCGGCGGGTCAACATCGCCGATCCGGGCCAGCCGATGTTGACGGACTCTATCGACCCCAAGATTGTCACCTATCTTCCCAACACCGCCGGCTGCTTCACTGCTGACGAAGCGATCCGGACGCTTCGGCTGGCTCGCGAGGCGGGCGGGTGGACGCTCGTGAAGCTCGAAGTGCTCGGAGAGGCGAAGACGCTCTATCCCGACATGCGAGAGACGCTTCGCGCCACCGAAGTGCTGGTGAAGGAAGGTTTCGAGCCGATGGTCTATTGCGTCGACGATCCGATCGCAGCCAGGCAGCTTGAGGAAGCAGGCGCGGTCGCAATCATGCCTTTGGGTGCGCCGATAGGCTCGGGCCTCGGGATCCAGAATTTGGTCACCATCCGCCTGATCGTCGAGGGCGCGAACGTGCCTGTGCTGGTCGACGCCGGAGTGGGAACCGCGAGCGATGCGGCGGTGGCGATGGAGCTGGGCTGCGACGGAGTGCTGATGAACACCGCGATCGCCGAGGCCAAGGACCCGGTGATGATGGCCCGGGCGATGAAGTCGGCGGTCGAGGCCGGCCGGCTCGCTTACCTTGCCGGGCGAATGGGCAAGCGCCGCTACGCCGATCCCAGCAGCCCGCTCGGCGGATTGATTTAGACGCTCGAGCGCCGGAACGTCCCGTTTCCCTCACGGGTTTTCCAGACGGGAGTTGGTATATGGTCGACACCATGCAGAACTTCGCCGCCGAGCGCGAAGCGATGGTCGAGCGGCAGATCGAAAGCCGCGGAATCCGCGACCCGAAGATCCTCGAGGCGTTCCGGGCGGTTCCGCGCGAGGCGTTCATTAGGCAGGAATATGCGGACCTCGCCTACGGCGATCATCCGCTTCCGATCGAGGCGGGCCAGACGATTTCGCAGCCCTACATCGTCGCCCTGATGATGGAGGCGGCCGAGATCAAGGCGGGCGACAAGGTGCTCGAGGTCGGCGCCGGCTCGGGCTACGCGGCGGCGGTGATGAGCCGGATCGCGACCAAGGTGATCGCGATCGAGCGCAAGGGCGAGCTGATACGGGTCGCCCAGGAGCGGATGCAGCGGCTCGGCTATGACAATGTCGAGATCGTCGAGGGCGACGGCACTCGCGGCTGGCCGGACGAAGCGCCGTTCGACGCGATCCTCGCCGCCGCGAGCGGGAGTCATGTTCCAAAGCCGTGGATAGAGCAGCTTGCCGACGGCGGCCGGATCGTGATGCCGGTCGGCGAGCCGAGCTCGATCCAGAAGCTCGTCAAAGTCACCAAGGGGCCGGCTGGAAAGCTGATCACCGAAGACCTCGGCGGTGTGCGGTTCGTTCCGCTGATCGGCGACGAGGGCTATGCCGATGGCTGAGACTCAGACCCGCGAGCTTCCCGAGCTTCGGCCCGAACGGTGGAGGCGGTGTAGAAGCGCGAAAGCGCTTCGGCGAGCTCGGCCTTTGCCGAGGCGACCGCATTCTCCAGAGCGTCAATCGACGGGCCGTCGAGCTCGCCGCTCGCCAGCTCGAACAGCTGTTCGACCTGAGTGACGACGGCTTGCGCCTGGTCGGCGGATTGCACCACGCCCGCGAGCGAGCGCAGTCGGGACACGAAATGGATCGCTGCGTTGGCGTCGCTCGAGGCATAGGGCCTCAGGCGGCCGAATCCGCGTTCCAAATGGATTCGCAGCGAACCGGTGGGCGCGATCACCCGCAGATCGCCATCCTCGTCCAGGCGATAGGGTGACGGCGGCTGGCGGCGCGCAAGCTCGGCGGCGGCCGCCGTCAGCCAGTCCATGCAGGTTTTTGCGGTATAAGGGTCGTTGACCCCGGCCGACAGCGCCCGCGCTGCAATTTCGACGAGCTCGTCGACAAGGAACAGCAAATCCTGGGTTGCGGTGCGTTTCGAGCCAAGAGTCCAATTCGACCGGATATCGTCGGCTAACTCCTCAGTAACCCGGTCTGCCGGCGAGGCGAGCGCAACGGTCCTGCCACGATAGAGAAAGTGCCCCGGCGAGCGCTCGACGCTGATCAATAGGCCATGTTCGCAAGCCAGGGAAAGCAGCTCGTCGTGGTCAAGCGCCTGCAGATAACCGTTCGCATCGATTTCGATTTTCGTGAAGTCGCCACCGCTGCCGAATGCCGCTTCGGCGGTCTTTTCGAACCTGGCCTTCTGATCGTCGGACTGCTCGGGCGGATCGCCCAGGCAGGCGGGAAAGTGCTTTTCGATCGATTGGATCAAATGGCGCCCGATCTCAGCGGTGATGGTGTTGATGTGAATGCTCTCGGGGACGTGGTGAATGAAATAGATCAGCACCGAGATCGAGCAGAGCGCGAGAAGCATTGCGACCATTACCGCGAGTTGAGGGACGAACTCGCTGTCGCCGCTGTAGATCGTCCGGAGAACGACGATCGAATAGACGAACGTGCCGATGAAGGTGCCGAGCGTGATCTGATTGCCGCGGTCGCTCATGAAATTCGTGAGGATCCGCGGGCCGTACTGATTGGCCGCGAACGAGATTGCGACGATGGTGATCGAGAAGACGACGCCGGCGACGGTGATCATCGACGCGGCGATCGCCGAGAGCACTTCGCGCGCGCCTTCGGGCTTCGACTGCTGGTACCAGCCGAGCGCGTCGAGCAAATTGGCTGCCGGACCGGAGTCGAGCCAGACCATCACAGCGCCCAGGACGATCGCGAAAGCCGCCATCAGCGACGGCACGAACCAATAGCTGGCGCTGAAGCTTCGCCACAGTCGAAGAAACGGCAGTTTCACTGCGAAAAGACGTTTGGGAACCGAAATAGTGCCGCGGAACGGTCGGAGTGTTGCGGCGGGAGGCTTCGGAGCCAGTGCGCGATCTGCTATGAGAACCGACTCTGAGAACAGGAGGAAGCCGTGACGGAGACGAGCTGGACTATCAAGGGGCGCGAGTTCGTCCACTGCAATTGCGCCTACGGCTGCCCGTGTCAGTTCAACGCGCTTCCGACCCACGGCAATTGCTGCGCGGTCGCCGCGATCGACATCGAGGAAGGTCATCACGGGGACACCGACCTCAGCGGGCTTCGGATCGCTTGCGTGCTGTCCTGGCCAGGAGCAATTCATGAGGGCCGCGGCCAGGTCGTTCCGATCGTCGACGAACGCGCGAACGAGCAGCAGCGCGATGCGCTGCTGCGGATCATGAGCGGACTAGACACGGTTCCGGGGGCAACCTTCCTGCAGGTCTTTTCAACTACCTACGAGAAGGTCCACGATCCGGTGTTCGCGCCGATCGAATTCGAGCTCGACGTCGACGGGCGCACGGCCAGGCTGAATGTCCCGGGCGTGATCGAAGCGCGCGGCGAGCCGATCAAGAACCCGGTCAGCGGTGAAGTCCATCGCGCCCGGATCAACCTTCCCGAAGGTTTCGAATATGACGTCTGCGAGGTCGGCCGCGGCTGGGCAACGACCGAGGGGCCCATCGAGATCGAGCTGGCGGACAGCCACGCGCAGTTCGCAAGGCTGCACATGACCGAAAGCGGTGTCGTCCATTAAAACCGGCGACGAAGCGGCTCTTTCCGCGCCGCTCAGAAGCCTTTTTTCCCGCGAAAGCCTGGTAGTCGGAGCGGCTCTCGCCGCCGCGGCGGTCCTAGCGTGGCTATGGCTGCTGAGCTCGCCGATGGGCGGCGCATCGGACATGGCAGGAACGGGCATGGCGCCGCAGCCGCTGTCCGCCGCCTATCTGGTGCCCGCTTTCACAATGTGGGCGATCATGATGGTGGCGATGATGGTTCCGTCCGCAGCGCCGATGATCCTGCTTCATGCGCGCATCGACAAGGCCGACACGCGCCGCGCGCGAACACTCCATACTTTGCTGTTCGCGCTCGCCTATCTGCTCGTGTGGACCGGCTTTTCGGCCTCAGCCGCGCTCGCCCAGGCGTTGCTCGTCCGGTCCGGAATCCTGTCCGACATGGCGCTGACAATCGGCGACCGGACGCTTGCCGCGGTACTGTTGATCGGAGCCGCAGCCTACGAACTGACCGCGGCCAAAAGGCTGTGCCTCGACAAATGCCAGTCGCCGTTGCTGTTCATCATGCGCAACTGGAAACCGGGCGCTACCGGAGCATTCCGGCTCGGGCTCAGACATGGCCTGTACTGCCTCGGCTGCTGCTGGGCGCTGATGCTGCTTTTGTTCGTCGGCGGAGTGATGAACCTCGCTTGGGTCGCACTGCTCGGAATCGTCGTTCTGGGCGAGAAGTTCGCGCCGCCCAGATGGCGCGCGGAGCGCTCTGTCGCGGCAGTGCTCCTGATCGCAGCGCTTGCCATGATTCTCGCTTAAATCTCAAATCATTACAGTCGTTTCGGATGGGGTTGGCCGGAACATCGGCATCTTTGACCTGTAGACTCTTTCGTAGAGTCTGGAGGAAAACGTGCAGCATCAGAGGGTCGTCTCAAACGAGGACTGGAACGACCTTCTCAACCGTCTTGCCCGTCGCGGCGTGCCGGAAGCCCTCGAAGACCAGCTTAGCGAGGCCAAGCCGAAGCCCGGGCCGCAGCGGCCGGGCGCTGCCTTCCACCTGAACCAGGGCCTGTTCGACGCATCGCAGAACTGATCAGCGGCCGGCAACGATCCGCCTGTTGCGTCACCTGACTTAACCTAGGATTTCTTCGCGCCCTCGCGAATCTTGCTGATCGTCGTTGAGTTGCTGATCTGCTCGACGTCGGTCCTGCAGTGGATGAGGCGGATTCCTTTCTTCTTCAGCGCCTTGTCGAGCGCCGCCGCGAAATCCTCGGTCCTTTCGACCGTCTCGCCCCAGCCGCCATAGGCGCGCGCAAGCGCAGCGAAATCGGGGTTTGTCAGCTCGGTCGCAGAGATACGCTCCGGATGCTCGCGCTCCTGGTGCATCCGGATCGTTCCGTAAGAGCCATTGTCGACGACGATCACGACGAGGTCGCAGCAATGCTGGGCGGCGGTCGCGAGCTCCTGTCCGTTCATCAGGAAATCGCCGTCCCCGGCGACCGCGACGACCGGGCGGTCAGCGAAGCGAAGCGCGGCGGCGACCGCGGCCGGGATTCCGTAACCCATCGTGCCGCTGGTCGGAGCGAGCTGCGTAGGCATGACCGAGTAGCGCCAGTAACGGTGCCACCAGCCGGAGAAATTGCCGGCGCCGTTGCAGATTATCGTGTTCTGAGGGAGCTTCTCGCGCATCGCCGCGACGCACGGGCCGAGGTCGAGTTGGACTTTGTCGCGTGGGCGTGGCTCCGACCAGTCGAGCCATTCGCTGTGCGCCCCGTCGCCGCAGCCGAAGCGAATCAGGTCGGGATCGCTCCATTCGTCGACCGTCTCAGCAAACTCGCCCATGTCGGAGCAGATCGGCAGGTCGACCCGGTAGACGCGTCCCAATTCGTTGGGATCGGGATGCACGTGAACGAGCGTCTGGCCGGGATGATCGGGCGTGATCAGAGTGTAGCCGTCGGTGGTCGCCTCGCCGAGGCGGGCTCCTACGGCGATGATCAGATCGGAATCGCGTATGCGCTGCTGGAGCTTCGGGTTCGGGCCGTAGCCCAGCTGGCCGGCATAGACTCCGCATGTGTTGTCGATCGAATCCTGGCGGCGGAAGGCGGCGGCGGTGGGGATCCCGTGGCGGTAGGCGAAATTGGCGAAATGGTGCGCGGCGCGCGGGCTCCAGTCGGCGCCGCCGACGATCGCGACAGGGGCCGCGGCTTCCTTGAGAAGCTCGAACAGCGCCTGGATGGCTCCGGGATCGGGAGTTTGGGCGACCGGCGCGACCGGCGGCCGGTCCGGCACGTCGACCTCGTCGCGGAGCATGTCCTCGGGAAGCGCGAGAACGACGGGTCCCGGCCTTCCGGCGGTAGCGATACGCCAGGCTCGGGCGACATATTCCGGAATGCGTCGGGCATCGTCGATCCGCGCCGCCCATTTGGCGATCGGCGCGAAGAAGGCGGGGAAGTCGATCTCCTGGAAACCCTCGCGGCCGCGGTCGGGCCGGGCGACGTCGCCGATAAACAGGATCATCGGGGTTGAATCCTGGAAGGCGACGTGGACCCCGCCACTGGCGTTGGTCGCGCCGGGGCCACGGGTGACGAAGGCGATCCCCGGGCGCCCCGTCATCTTTCCGTCGGCGTCGGCCATGTAGGCGACCCCGCCTTCCTGGCGGCAGACAATGACATCAATCTCGGGCGTGTCGTGAAGCGCGTCGAGGACGGCGAGGAAACTCTCGCCCGGAACGGTGAAGATGCGGTCGCAGCCCTGGATTCGGAGCTGGTCGACGAGGAGCCGTCCCCCCGTTCTGCCGCCGGTGCGCTTGGTCATGGGCGCGGCGTGTAGCCGCTGAGAGCCGCGAAGGGGAGAGGCTAGTCCGCCTTCTCCAGGCCGCGCTTCATCTTCGACAGGATCCGCACCGCATAGGCGGCGTGCGGCCCGATCCATCGTTCGTGAATGTCATGGATCGGCAGCGGGTTGAGGTGGTTCCAGCGCTCGCGCCCGCGCCGCTCGACCTGAACGAGGTCGGCGGACTCGAGGACTTTGAGATGCTGCATGATGGTGCAGCGGTCGAGATCGCCGAACAGCTCGCACAAGGCGCCGGTGGTCAACGGCTGGTCGCGAAGGGTGTCGAGGATCGCGCGGCGGTGGGCGTTGGCGAGCGCTCGAAACACGCGGTCCTGCTGCTGCGACGGGGAAAGCTGGATTGACATGTTATAAAAGTATAACATAAGGCGGCGGAACGCAAGGAGGCGAGTCGCAATGGACCTGAAGTTCAACGTGCGGATGATCGTCGGTCGGCCGGTGCACGAGGTGTTCGAGGCCGTCGCCGATCCCAAGGAGCTGTCGTCTTATTTCACCACCGGCGGCGCCAGCGGCAGACTGGAGGCGGGCAAGACGGTGAAGTGGGATTTCGCCGATTTTCCCGGCGAGTTCCCGGTCGAGGTCGACGAAGTGGTGCCCGACGAGCGGATCGTCTTTCGCTGGGAGGCGGCCGAAGGCGAGCAGGTTTCAGCCGACGGAATCGATATCAAGCCGGCCGGATACCAGACGACCGTGATGATGAGTTTCCGCCCTACCGACGATGGTCGCACCATCGTCGAGATCGAGGAGCGCGGCTGGCGCGAGACCGAAAGCGGGCTTCAGGCGAGCTACGGCAATTGCATGGGCTGGTCGCAGATGCTCGCCGCGCTGAAAGCGTGGACGGAGCATGGAATCAACCTGCGCGAGGGGGCGTACCGGTAGCAAGTCGGTCCGAAATATCCGGGCCGGACGAGCGCACAGATCAGCCGCCGGCGGGTGCCTGCGCCGAGGATTGCTGGGCCCGATTGGGCACAACTCTCCAGATCGTGTTCGACAAATCGTCGGCGATGATCAGCCCGCCGCGCGGGTCGAGGGTGACCCCGACCGGCCGGCCCATCGTCTTGCCGTCGGCCTGGAAGCCGGTCACGAAGTCGATCGGCTGCCCCGCCGGCCGGCCGCCGCGGAACGGCACGAACACGACCTTGTATCCGGCCGGCACATCCCGGTTCCAGCTTCCGTGCATTCCGACGAACGCGCCGTTTGCGAAGCGTGCGCCCATCGAGCCGTTGGAGAAGGCGAGGCCGAGCGGAGCGCTGTGCGACCCAAGCGCATAATCGGGTCGGACCGTCTCTTTGACCTTCTCCGGCTTGAACGGGCGCACTCGCCGGTCGGCATTCGGCCCCCAATAGGCATAGGGCCAGCCATAGAAGGCCCCCTGTCGGACCGACGTCAGATAATCGGGCACCAGGTTCGGGCCCAGCTCGTCGCGCTCGTTGACGACCGTCCACAGCTGGCCGAGTCCCGGCTGGACCGCGAGCGCGGTCGGATTTCGAAGTCCGGTTGCGAACGGCTTTGAGGCACCCGTTTGCGCATCGATCTGCCACACCATCGCCCGGTCTTCCTCGACCGCCATTCCACGCTCGCCGATATTACTGTTGGAGCCGATGCCGACGTAGAGGAAACGCCCGTCGGGACCGGCGGTCATCGCCTTGGTCCAGTGATGGTTGATGGCGGCGGGAAGCGGCGTGACACTGACCGGTGGGCCGCTGGCCCGGATCTGGCCGGGGCTATAGTCGAAAGCGACCAGTTCATCCTGATTGGCGACGAACAGTCGATTGCCGATTAGCGCCAGTCCGTAGGGCGCATTGAGGTTTTCGGCGAACACGGAGCGCCCTTCATAGGTGCCGTCGCCGTCGGCATCGCGCAACAGGGTCAACCGGTCACCGCTCTCCACCGGGCTCGCGCCCTGCTCCATGAAGTAGCCGGCGATGAAGTCCTTCGGCCTCAATTTGGGCGCGTCCCCGCCGCCCTTGCCTTCGGCGACGAGGATATCGCCATTGGGCAGGACCAAAGTCTGGCGTGCGCTCTTGAGGCCGGTCGCGATAGGCGTGATCGTGTAGCCGTCCGGAACCGTGGGCCGACGGTCGCCCCAGCCTGCAGGGTCAGCGACATTCATGCCTGGCAGGAGCCCGCGCTCGGCGTCGGGAAGCTCGGGATTGGGCCCGTATTGATCGACGTCGCGATCGCTTCCGCAGGCGGCGAGAAGGGCGGCGGCCGCGAGCAATGCGGCGGTCTTGCGCAAGGTCATCGTGAGGCTCCGATTCGATGGCTTGAAAAGGCCGTCCAAACGGCGGCGAGAGCGAGCAGGACGCAGATGATCGACAGGATCAGGCCGGCCGGCATCGCTGCCCAGGCGTCTCTCGAGTGCACCAGGGCATTGATCAGCCCGATGACGAAGGTGGCGACGAGCAATCCGACGTGGATCCATTTATGCCGCTTTTCCCCGGTGTCGGCCCGAAGACTGTCGATGATCGCCCACAGCAGAGCGAAGCCGACGAAGAGCAGCGCGGCGGCGATTAGCCAGGAGGCGAAGTTGGTCCACTGCACCTGGTAACTGGTGCTGTAGGCCCAGTCGCTCAGCAGGGCGCCGAGGAACAAAGTCAATGCGGAAGAGACGAGCACCGCATGGACCGGATGGATCGGATCGAGCGGTCGCCGGTGCTCAACTGTGTCTGCCACTGCGTTTCCCCTTTAATGCCGAATGCCGACGAGTGTCGGTCACGCGTGCTTGGGTAACGCTCGTTCACAAGTCCGGTTTCGGCGGCAGAACGATCTTGATCTGGAAACCACGAGGGCCTTGCGGTCAGGCCTGGTGGATCGCCTTGACCACCTGATACGTCTCCAGGCCCTCTTTGCCGCCTTCCGAGCCGAAGCCGCTGTGCTTCACCCCGCCGAACGGCGCGTCGGCGATGGAGATGGCGAAGGTGTTGATTCCGACCATCCCCGCCTCGATCGAGTCGCCGAGGATGTTGGCCCGGCGTCCGTTCTCGGTGAAGGCGAAGGCTGCGAGGCCGTAGGGGAGGCGGTTGGCCTGTTCGATCGCCTCGTCCAGGTCCTTGAACGGGCGCGACACGGCGACCGGGCCGAACGGCTCGTCGTTCATGATATTCGCTTCCAGTGGAACGTCGGCGAGAAGCGTCGGCTGGAAGAAGAAGCCGCTGTCGCCGGGCCCGCCGCCGGTGACGACCCGCGCGCCTTTCGCTTTCGCATCCTCGACCAGCGCTCCGACCGCTTCGGGACGGCGCTTGTTTGCGAGCGGGCCCATTCGCGTGTCGGTCTCGAGCCCGTCGCCGACCTTCACCTTTTCGGTGCGCTCGGCAAAGCCCTTGATGAAGGCTTCGTAGATGCCTTCCTGGACGTAAAAGCGCGTCGGCGACACGCACACCTGGCCGGCGTTCCGGAATTTCTGCGGGACGACCATGTCGAGAGTCTTTTCGAGGTCGCAATCGTCGAAAATCAGAACCGGAGCATGGCCGCCTAGCTCGAGCGTCACTCGAGTCACATTGTCGGCGGCCAGCTTCATCAGATGCTTGCCGACCGGAATCGAGCCGGTGAAGCTGATCTTGCGGATGATCTCGGAGCCGATCAGGTGCCGGCTGACCATGTCGGGGACGCCGTGGACCAACTGGAACACGCCTTTGGGAAGGCCCGCATCGTCGAGCGCCCTGGCGATCGCCAGCGTATTGCCGGGGGTTTCCTCGGGCGGCTTGGAAATGACCGAGCAGCCGGCGGCGAGCGCGGCCGACACTTTCTTGGCGAGAAGATAAATCGGGAAATTCCACGGGGTGAAGGTCGCGACCGGCCCGACCGGCTCGCGCATCACCCGCGACAGCTGGCCCGGCGGGCGGACGAGGACTCGGCCGTAGTCGCGCTTGATCTCCTCGGCATACCAGTCGAACAGCGAGGCCGCCCCGAACACCTCCCCCTTGGATTCGGCGATCGGTTTGCCCTGCTCCTGGGTCATGGTTCGGGCGATGTCGTCGGCGCGCTCCTTCAGCAGCTTCGCCGCCTTGTGGAGAATCTTGCTGCGCTTATCGACCTCGGTCGCTCGCCATTCGGGGTAGGTGCGCTTGGCGGTCTCCAGCGCCTCGTCGAGGTCGGCTTCGGTCGCGAGCGGAAGCTCGGCAATGCCCTCGCCGGTGACGGGGTTGACGACCGGGAAGCTGTCGCGGCCTTCGCCGGTTCGCCAGCTTCCGTTGATGAAGAGCTTGAGGTCTGCTTCGTATCCCATGCGGCGCGCTCTACGCCTGCCTTGAAGCGCCCGCAACGGCTCGCTAGGCGCAGACGCGAAGGAGAGACGCGAATGACGAAGCAGGAACTGGTCGGAAAAATGCAGGAGAACCAGGCGTGGGTGCCTGGGAAAAGGGTGAAGCTCGATTTCGGCGACGAGGGCATGGTCATGCTCGACGGTCAGGCCGAGCAGGTTACGGAAGAGGACGGTGCGGCCGACACCACCATCAAGGTGAGCTGGGAAGACTGGCAGAAAATGGCTGCCGGCGAGCTCGACGGGATGACGGCGTTCATGACCGGCAAGCTCAAGATCGAAGGCGATATGTCCAACGCCATGCAGCTCCAGAGCGTGCTGTCGAAGCTGAGGAGCTAAGCGGCGTCATTGCGAGCGTAGTGAAGCAATCCAGTCCTGGATCGCCGCGTCGCTACGCTCCTCGCGATGACGAGGAGAGAGAATGGCACAGAAAATCTATCCCGACGCGAAGTCCGCGCTCGACGGGCTGCTTCACGATGGAATGACGATCGCGGCCGGCGGATTCGGCCTGTGCGGGATTCCCGAGCGGCTGATCGACGCGATCGTCGACAGCGGGGTCAAGGACCTCACCATCGCGTCCAACAATGCCGGGATCGACAATGAGGGGCTCGGAAAGCTGCTTCGGACCCGGCAGGTTAAGAAGATGATCAGCTCCTACGTCGGCGAGAACAAGGAGTTCGAACGGCAATTCCTCGCCGGCGAGCTGGAGGTCGAATTCTGCCCCCAGGGCACGCTCGCCGAGAGGATGCGCGCCGGCGGGGCGGGAATTCCCGGATTTTACACGAAAACGGGCGTCGGCACGGTCGTCGCCGAGGGCAAGGAATTGAAGGAGTTCGACGGCGAAATCTATGTGCTCGAGCGCGGGATCGTCGCCGACCTCAGCATTATCAAAGGCTGGAAGGCGGACGAGAGCGGCAATTTGACGTTCCGCAAGACCGCCCGCAACTTCAACCAGCCGGCCGCGACCTGCGGCAAGGTCTGCGTTGCCGAGGTCGAGGAAATCGTCGCGGTCGGCGAGCTCGACCCCGATTGCATCCACCTGCCGTCGATTTACGTGAGCCGGCTGATCGACGGCGGCCCGTACGAGAAGCAGATCGAGTTCCGGACCGTGCGTGAAAGGAAGGCCGCCTGATGGCCTGGGACCGCAATCAAATGGCGGCGCGGGCGGCAAAAGAGCTTCGCGACGGCTATTACGTCAATCTGGGGATCGGAATCCCGACTTTGGTGGCGAACAACATCCCCGAGGGGATAGAAGTCACTCTCCAGAGCGAGAACGGAATGCTCGGGATCGGGCCGTTCCCCTACGAAGACGAGGTGGATCCGGACCTGATCAACGCCGGCAAGCAGACGGTCAGCGAACTTGACCGGACCAGCTATTTCGACAGCGCGACGAGCTTTGGGATGATCCGCGGCGGGCATATCGACCTTGCGGTCCTGGGGGCGATGGAGATCAGCGAGAAAGGCGACATCGCCAACTGGATGATCCCGGGCAAGATGATCAAGGGCATGGGCGGGGCGATGGACCTCGTCGCGGGGGTCAAGAAGATCATCGTGGTGATGGAGCATGTCTCGAAAAACGGCGAGCCCAAGTTCATCCCCGAATGCACGCTTCCGCTCACCGGCAAGAATGTCGTCGACATGATCATCACTGACTTGTGCGTGTTTCAGCGGCCGGACCACGACAGCCCGTTCAAGCTGATCGAGCTGGCGCCGGACGTGACCAAAGAGGAAGTGCGCGAGAAGACGAGCGCGAACTACGTCGAGTGAAATATGCATCCGCGCTCCTGCTGGCCTTGCTGGCGGGGTGCGACTCGCGCGAGCTGACGATCATCGACGGCTCTTCGCCCGAAGCGTTCGAGCACACCGCGGCGGAGGCTCGACGGGAGATTCCCGACGCCGATCGCCTTTATTTCGACCAGGCGCTGCGTACCGTCGGCGGTCGGCGGCATTCGACACGTGACCAGGACAAGCTCGCTCGCGTAACGTTCGACGGGATGACCGCAGAGCAGGTCGTCGCCGACCAGAAGGCGCAGGAGGAAGCGGAAAAGCAATGAAGAGGCTCGTTGCCGGACTGGCCGCTGCGATGATCGCCGTTGCGGCGCCGGGCCAGTCGCAGCCGAAGCCGCCGGAACCGTTGCTGGAGCTGTGGCGCCTCGACTGCGGCGACTTTCTGATGAAGCGCTACGGAGCATGGTTCTCCGACACCTTCCAATATCCGGCAGGCGCGAAGCCGCTGGTCGGGAGCTGCTATTTGATCCGTCACGGCAGCAGGTACATGCTGTGGGACACCGGGATGCCGGAGCGGTTGATCCAGAACCCCATCGACAATGACGAGCAAAGCATGTCGCTCAAGCGCTCGCTCGTCGAACAGCTCAAGCAGATCGGAGTGACTCCCGAGCAGATCGAGCTTGTCGGGATCAGCCATTATCACGGCGACCATACCGGCCAGGCGCGGAACTTCCCCAATTCAAAGCTCGTGATCGGCGCGGCGGACTGGGAGGCCCTAAAAGGGACCGGCGAGCAGCTCAACGACACGCGCGAAGATCTTGCGCACTGGCTGACCGGCCCCGGCAAGGCGGTGCCGGTTCCAAGCGACATCGACATCTTTCGCGACGGGAGCGTCCTGATGCTCGCTCATCCGGGCCATACGCCTGGGCACACGGCGCTGCTGGTGCGTCTCGCCAGCGGCCCGGTCCTGCTGTCGGGCGACCAATATCATTTCACCGAGCAGGTGAAGAACCGCGGCGTTCCCTCGTTCAACACCAATCGCGCCGACACGCTGGCGAGTCACGACCGCTTCGACCGGATCGCCGTTAATGTCGGCGCCAAGGTGATCATCCAGCATGAGCCGGCCGATATCGGCAAGCTGCCGCCGTTCCCGCAGTCGGCGAGATAGGCGGCCCGGGCCCGGGCTTGCGCCGCGACTCGCGAAAGAGGATGCTCGGCGCATGGGAGACTTACCGCACCCGGCATCGGCTTTGGTCGCTCAGTGGGGCAGCTATCTCGCGCACGACCGCCGGCGCTCTCCGCATACGGTGCGGGCCTATCTCGGCACCGCCAACCGCCTGATCGAGTTCCTCGGGGCCTATCGAGGCGAGCTGGTCGAGCCGTCGGCGCTCGTCGACGTCGGTTCGGCGGATCTGCGGGCGTTCCTTGCGGCGCGGCGCAATTCGGGCCTGGGCGCGGCTTCGGCAGCGCGCGAGCTGTCGGGCGTCCGCGCCTTCCTCACCTATGCCGCCGAGCAGCAGGGAAAGATTGCAAAAGTCCCGCGCACGCGCGCTCCGCGGCGGCCGCAGACACTGCCCAGGCCGGCTGCTCCGGACGAGGCGATCGCGCTCGCCGAGGATGCCGGCGCTTATGCATCGGAGCCGTGGATCGGCGCTCGTGACCTTGCGATCCTCCTGCTTCTCTACGGCTCGGGGCTGCGCGTGTCCGAAGCATTGTCGCTGACTGCCCGGGACCTGCCGGTCGGCGAGTCTATCCGGGTCACCGGCAAGCGGTCGAAGACCCGGCTCGTGCCCGTCGTTCCCGCAGTGCGCGAGGCGATTTCCGACTATGTGCGGCAGTGCCCGCATCGAATTGCCGATGACTCGCCCTTGTTCGTCGGAGCGCGCGGCGGGCAACTCAACGGCGACCTCGTGCGCCGCGCGGTCCGCGCTGCCCGGATTCGGCTGGGACTGCCGCATACGCTGACCCCGCACGCGCTTCGCCACAGCTTCGCGACTCATCTTCTCGCCCGCGGTGCCGATTTGCGCTCGCTTCAGGAGCTGCTCGGCCATGCGAGCCTGTCGTCGACGCAGATCTATACGAAGGTCGACGCCGCGCACCTGCTCGACGTCTATCGCAACGCGCATCCGCGCGCGTAAGTCGCCGCGGCGGCCCCTCAGTGGGAAAGCAGGAGCACGCCGCGGCGGAGCTTGCTTGGCAGCAAAACCGTAAAGCAAATCAGTAGCTTAAATCCGTATCGGTCCGGTCTCTACTCGGGCTTGTGAGTGATGAGCCGCCACACGTAGAGGAGCAGGACAAGGACGAGGACCGCGTTGGCGATCGGCGTTATGAACTGGTCGACTTCCTGGAAATCCGACCGCAGCCGGAAACCGGCACCGGCGAGAAGCGCGGTCCAGGCAAAGGTGCCGAGAGTCGAGGCAATGAAGAAGCTGCGGAAGCGCATCTTGAGCAGGCCGGCGGGGATCGACACAAGCGAGCGCACCGTCGGAACGAGCCGGCCCAGCAGCACGAAGGCGATTCCGTGGCGCTGCATCCAGCCGTGGGCGCGCTGTACCTCGGGCCAGCTCACCGTCAGCCACTTTCCGTGCCTGTCGATATAGGGCTTTAGGCGTTCGATCCCGAGCGCGCGGGCCGCAAGATACCAGAAGATGTTGCCGAGCATCGCCCCGGCAGTGCCCGACAGGATCACGAGCGACAGCTCGAGCTCGCCTTTCGCGGCCGCTACGCCCGCGACCGGCATGATGATTTCCGACGGGATCGGCGGGAACACGGTTTCCAGGAACATCAGGAAGCCGACGCCAAGATAGCCCGATTGCTCGATCAGGCGAACAACCCAGTCGTTCATGCGATCAGCCCCGGCCGAGGCCGGCGAGGCGCTGCTCGACCGCCTGCCAGATCAGCGTCGGTGTATCGGTACCGTTGAGTTCGTCGATGGCGACGATGCCGGTCGGCGAGGTGACGTTGATCTCGGTCAGCCATTTTCCGCCGATCACGTCGATCCCGACGAAGACGAGGCCGCGCTCCTTCAACTCCGAGGCGAGGGCGGCGCAGATTTCCTCTTCGCGTGCGGTGAGATCCGCCTTCGCTGCCTTGCCGCCGACCGCGAGGTTGGACCGTATTTCGCCTTCGCCGGGGACCCGGTTCACAGCGCCTGCCACCTCGCCGTCCACGAGGACGATCCTCTTGTCTCCCTCGGCGATCTCGGGGAGGAACTTCTGGACGACGTGCGGCTCGCGATAGGCGCCGTTGAACAGCTCCATCAGGGACGCGAGGTTGCGGCCGTCGCTACCGATCCGAAACACCGATTTGCCGGCGAAGCCGTGAAGCGGCTTGACGACAATCTCGCCATGCTCGGCGAGAAATTTCCGAGCGAGGTTCAGCGAGCGGGTGATCAGGGTGGGCGGCATGAACCGGGCGAAATCGAGCACCCAGACTTTCTCCGGTGCGTTGCGGACCTCTCGCGGGTCGTTCACGACCAGGGTCTCGCCCTGAATACGCTCCAGAAGGTGCGTTGCGGTGATGTAGCCGAGATCGAACGGAGGGTCCTGGCGCATCAGGACAACGTCGACGTCGCGGGCGAGATCGAGAGTTTCGGGCTCGCCGAAGCGATAATGATCGCCGGCGGTGTTCTTGACCGTCACCGGGTGCGCCGCCGTCGACAGGCACCCTTGCGAGTAACTCAGCTTGTCGGGGGTATAGTGGTAGAGGACATGGCCCAGCTCCTGCGCTTTGAGCATGAGCGCGAAGGTGGAATCGCCGGCGATATTGATCCGCTCCAGCGGATCCATCTGAACGGCAACGCGAAGGCTCATCTAATCCCCGTTCGTGTCGAGCGAAGTCGAGACATGCCCCTCAACTACGCTCAGGGCGAACGGCGTCTACTTGGCGAGACGAATGCTGTCACCCTTGCCAGACATTGGGCAGATGGCGCGGAAGTCGCCCAGGCACCACGAACACAGCGTCGATGCGCACATCGTCGCCCTCGCGCATGTAGCGCGGCGAGAGCCTTTCGGCGGCGATTGCCACCCGGCGCAGACGATAATGATCGAGCGCGAACGCCGCAGCATCGTCGGTAGCTCGGGCCTTCACCTCGACGAACGCCAGCGTTCGGCCGCGGCGGGCGACGATGTCGACCTCTCCTCCGGGAACGCGCGCGCGTCGCTCGAGGATTCGCCAGCCGCTTAAGCGAAGCCACCAGGCCGCGATCGTCTCCGCTCCGCGTCCGCGTTTTTCCGCCTTTTGCCGGTTCATTTTCGAGAGCGTTCCAACGCCCGCGCATAGGCCCGTTTCCTGGGCACCGATAGCCGCTCGGCGACCTCCGCGGCGGCGCGCGACGGCGAGAGCCGTTTGAGCGCCTCGTCGAGCGCGGAATCGAGCTCGGAGTCGCTTGCCGGTTGCAATTCGGCAGGAGGCCCGACGACGATCACGATCTCGCCTTTGGGCGGCATGTCCGAATAGCGCGCTGCGAGCTCGTCGAGGCTGCCGGTCACGCATTCCTCGTGGAGTTTCGTAATCTCGCGAGCGACCGCCGCTTCGCGCTCGCCGAGCCCGGAAGCGAGGGCGGCGAGCGTATCGGCCAGACGCGGCCCGCTTTCATAGAAGACGAGAGTTGCCCGCAGCGACGCAAGCTCGGAGACGGCTTCGGCGCGCGCTTTGGCCTTGGCCGGGAGGAATCCCGCGAACAGGAACCGGTCGGTGGGAAGGCCGGCGAGCGTCAGGGCCGCTATCGCAGCGCAGGGGCCCGGAACGGTGTGGACCTGACGGCCGGCGGCGCGAGCGGCGCGGACCAGCTTGTAGCCGGGATCGGAAATCAGCGGAGTTCCGGCATCGCTGACCAGCGCGATCGCTTCGTTTTGAAGCCGGCCGACGATCGAGTCCCGGTCGGCGTCGGTCGAATGGTCGTCGTAACGCTGCATCCGAGTCTTCGTCTGCGCATGCGCGAGAAGCCGGGCAGTGACCCTTGTGTCCTCGACCAGGACGAGGTCGCAATTGCCGAGCGTTTCGGCCGCCCGCGGGCTCAGGTCGCCGAGGTTGCCGATCGGGGTTGCGACGACATAGAGTCCGGGGGAGAGCTGCGGCGCCATCGCCAGCGATCATCAGCGATGATCGGGCTCGCGGCAAGGCAGCTCAAGCAGGAAAGAAACCGCCTGCTTCCAACATGCTGCTTGCCAAGAGGGTGCGAAAGGAGTCATTCTCCGCTCATCAGCTTCCGGGGAGGAGCCTGATGATGATAATCGAACTCGCAGCTGCGATGATGGTGGTTCAGGGCGGATCAAGCGATCCACGGGCAGCCTACAGGACCTGCCTCAGCGATGCGGTGGCCAGCGCCAAAGGCGCGAACATCGGCATCGACGGCTTCAAGGACTATGCCAGAAGGACTTGCGGAACGGTCGAGAGCGGCTTCAAGTCGAAGCTGGTCTCGTTCAACGTCAAGAACGGAATGTCGAGGAAGGCCGCGGCCGAAGATGCCGAGTTGCAGCTCGAAGACTATGTGTACCCGTACGAGGAAAAATACCGCTATTCGGTTGAGCCGCAATAAGGGCTAGGCGGCGACCTCGGCGAGGATTCGGTCGAGAACAAGGCGTCCTGCGGGCGTCGCTGCGATCCGCGCGCCCGAGCGTGTAAGGTGCCCGCTTGCGGCCAGCCGGTCGACCCGCTCCCAATCCACGACAGGGACTGCGAACCGCTCCTCGAGGGCTTCGGCGTCGATTCCTTCGGCGAGACGAAGCCCCATCACCAACGCCTCGTCCGCGGCTTCGCGAACCTGCAGCGGCGCTTCCTCGGCGATTGCGTGGCCGTTGCGCGCCAGCGCCGAAAGGAAATTCTCCGGCTTCCTGTGCCGGACCGTTCGCGAGCCGAGGCGGCGGCCGTGCGCACCGGGCCCGACGCCCGCATAATCGCCGTAGCGCCAGTAAATTAGGTTGTGGCGGCTCTCCTGGCCGGGCGCGGAATGATTGCTGATCTCATAGGCGGGCAGATTGGCCGCGGACGTCATGGCGTCGGTCAACTCGTAGAGCGCGGCGGCGCGATCGCTGTCGAGCGGCTCGAGCTTTCCGGCCGAATATAGCGCGGCGAAGCGCGTGCCGGGCTCGATCGTCAGCTGGTAAAGCGACAAATGCGTGGTCCCGAGCGACAGCGCGCGGGTCAGCGCGGAAGACCAGCTGACATCGGTGTCGCCGGGAAGCGCATAGATTAAATCAAAGCTCACTCGCTCGAAATGCTTCTGGGCGACCTCCAGCGCAGCCAGTCCCTCGCTCGCCGAGTGGGCGCGGCCGAGGAACGCGAGCGCCTTGTCGTCGAAGCTCTGAAGGCCCAGCGACAGGCGGTTGATCCCGGCGCGGGCGAGGTCGTCGAAGCGAGCAGCCTCGACCGAATTGGGATTGGCTTCGAGAGTGATCTCGATGTCGTCGTCGGCAGTCCAATGCGTGCGTGCCGCCTCGATCAGCGCCGCGACCGTCGCCGGCTCCATCAGCGACGGAGTCCCGCCGCCGAAGAAAATCGAGGTGAAGGTGCGGCCTGGAAGCAGCCGCGCCTCATGCGCGAGATCGGCGAGCAGCGCCTCGCGCCACTGGTCCTGGTCGATTTCCGCCCGGACGTGGCTGTTGAAGTCGCAATAAGGGCATTTAGAGACGCAAAAGGGCCAGTGGATGTAGAGGGCGATGCCGTCGCCTGTCTGTTCGTGCCGACCGAAGGCATGTCCTTCGACTGCGCTCGGGACGAACGGCTTGTTCATCGCTTTAGTGCGCGCACCAGCTTCCGGAACGCGTCGGCTCGGTGGCTGATCTTGTGCTTTTCCGCCGCGTCCATCTCGCCGAACGTTTGGTCGCACCCTGACGGAACGAACATCGGATCGTAGCCGAATCCCTTGTCGCCGCGCGGGGGCCACACGAGCGTGCCGTCGACCCGACCCTCGAAGCTTTCGACCATTCCGTCGTTCGGCCAGGCGAGTGAAAGCGCGCAGGCGAAATGGGCGTCGCGGCTGGCGTCCGGGCCTGCGACCTCGATGTCGGTCCACACGCGTTTCATCGCACGCATCCAGTCGCGATTGCCTTCACCGTCCTCGGCCCAGCGCGCCGAGAAGATTCCCGGAAGCCCATGAAGCGCGTCGACGCACAGGCCGCTGTCGTCGGCCAGCGCCGGATAGCCCGACAAATCGGCGGCGGAGCGGGCCTTCAAATCGGCATTGTCGAGGAAGGTGTTGCCGATCTCCTCCGGCTCCGGAAGTCTGAGCTCCTCGGCGCCGACGCAGTCGATTCCGAGCGGCTCGATCAGCGCCGCGATCTCCTTAAGCTTGCCCGGATTATGGGTCGCGATGACCAGCCTGTCGCCGATCTCCCTCATCGGCCGACCGCCTTCAGCTGGGCTTCGAAAATCTCGCCGCAGCCGATTCGCGCAAGGCGAAGGAGGCGGAGCAGCATTTCCTCGTCGAAACATTCGCCTTCGGCCGTGAGCTGCGCCTCGACGATGCTTCCGTCGCCGGTCAGCACGAAATTTCCGTCGGAGCCGGCCTGGCTGTCCTCGTCATAATCGAGGTCGAGTACGGCGGTCCCGTCGAACACTCCGCAGCTGACAGCACCGACCTGTGTGCGGATCGGGTCGTCGGCGACGCTCTTTGCTTCGAGCAGCTTGTCGAGGGCGATCCTCAGCGCGACCCAGCCGCCCGAGATCGCGGCGGTACGGGTTCCGCCGTCGGCCTGGATCACGTCGCAATCGACGATGACCTGTCGCTCGCCGAGCTTGGGCAGGTCGACGACGGCGCGAAGGCTTCGGCCGATCAGCCGCTGGATCTCCTGGGTGCGGCCGGACTGCTTGCCCCTGGCCGCCTCGCGGTTGCCCCGCGTGTGGGTCGCGCGCGGGAGCATCCCATATTCGGCGGTGACCCAGCCCTGGCCCTTGCCGCGGAGGAAAGGCGGGACCTTCTCCTCGACCGAGGCGGTGACCAGCACGCGCGTATCGCCGAAGCTCACCAGACACGATCCCTCGGCATGGCGGGTGAAACCCGGCTCGAACCTAATCGTGCGCATCTGATCGCGGGCGCGTCCGGAAGGGCGCATGAGGTCTCCTTTGGTCCTGATAATGGTGCGGTGGCTCCCTAGACCGGTGGGCGCTGCAATCCTAGATGCCGGCGCATGGGCGGTGAGATCAGCGAGCTGAGCGACCGGATGCGCGAGATTTTCGGGCTCGTGGTCGAGGCTTATCTCGAGCGCGGATCGCCGGTGGGGTCGAAGGCACTTGCGGCAAGCGTCAGCCTGTCCCCGGCGTCGATCCGCGGAGTGATGCAGGAGCTGGAGGAGCGCGGGCTTCTCACTCATCCGCACACGTCCGCGGGGCGGGTGCCGACCGAAATCGGCCTTCGCCTGTTTGTCGACGGGATCATGCAGGCCTCCGTCCCCGACCCGCATGAGCGGGCGGAGATCGAGCGGCAGATCGGTCGCGACCAGCCGATCGAGGACGCGCTTGCCGCCGCATCCGCTGCACTGTCGGGGCTCAGCCACGCTGCCGGGGTCGTGCTTGCGCCGAAACAGGAGCTTCGGCTCAAGCAGCTCAACCTGATGCCGCTGTCGCCGGACCGCGCGCTCGCGGTGCTGGTCGGCGCCGACGGCTCGGTGGAGAACCGGGTTGTGGCGCTGGACCCGGGTACCAGCCCAGAGGCGCTGGAGCAGGTCGCCAATTTCATCAGCTCGAAGTTGTCCGGCCTCACTCTTGGCGAGGCCGAGGCCCGGCTTCGCGCAGAGATCCGCGAGCATCGCGAGGCGCTGGACACGGCAGCCGCAGAGCTGATCGCCTCGGGACTTGCGGCATGGAGCGAGGATCATGCGCGCCGGCCGGTGTTGATCGTTCGCGGCCAGGCCAATCTGATCGACGAGGGTGCGGCGGCCGATCTCGACAGGGTGCGAAGGCTTCTGGACGAGCTCGAGGACCGTCAGGAAATCGCCCGTTTGCTGGAAAGCGCTCGCGACGCTCCGGGCTGCCGGATCTTCATCGGCAGCGAGAACCGGATGTTCGCCTTGTCGGGCTCCTCGGTCATCGCAGCGCCCTACAGGGGGAGCCATGGCGAGGTGGTCGGCGTTGTCGGAGTGATCGGGCCCACACGGTTGAACTATGCGCGGGTGGTGCCCATGGTGGATTTCACAGCCAAGGCGCTAACGAGATTGATTGGATGATTGAGGACAACGACAGGGTCGAGGACGACGACGAGCTTCACGAGGAAGCCGAGGAAATCCGCCGGGAAACCGCCGAGGAGGCCCCGGAGCTTGCCGAGCACGACCGGCTGACCGAGCTCGAGAAGGCGCTTGACGAGGCCAACAGCAAGGCGCTCTACGCAGCCGCCGAGGTTCAGAACGTTCGGCGGCGGCTCGAAGCCGAGAAGAGCCAAGCGGCCGCCTATGCGTCGGCGACCTTCGCTCGCGACATGCTTGCGATCAAGGACCATCTCGACCGGGCGCTTGCAGCGGTCGGCGACGACCTTCGAAACGACAAGGTGGCGAGCAACTTCCTCGCCGGGATCGAGTCCACGGCGCGAGAGCTGGACGCGGCGTTCGCGCGCAACGGGGTCACCCGGATCGAGTCGGTCGGGCAGGCTCTCGACCCGCACAAGCATCAGGCGATGATGGAAATCCCGACCGAAGAGGCCGAGCCCGGCACCATCGTCGAGGAAATGCAGGCCGGCTATATGCTCAAGGACCGGCTGCTGAGGCCGGCGATGGTCGCGGTGGCGAAGAAGCCGGAATGATGCGCCGGGCGGCTGCTCTGTCGCTCGTGCCGCTCGTTTGCGCCTGTGCCCAACAACAGACCCAGTCAGCACCGCTATCTGCGGCCGCCGGCGAGCCGACCACGCCCGTGCTGCTGCGCTACCTTCCACCCGACGAGGGAGGGCCAAGCGTGTTTCCTCAAGCGCTGGTTCACGGCGTCCTCGATCTTGCCGGCCCCTGCGTGCGGTTGCGGGATCCCGAGGGCCGGATGACGATTGTGGTGAGCTCGCCCGGTCGCTCCTTGGGGCGCGACGCAGCGGGTTTGTACGTACAGACTCCCAATGGGCGCCTGAGGCACGGCTCGCCGACCACGGGTGGTGGCGGCTGGTTCGACAATTTTCCCGCCGGGCTCGGGCTTCTTGATCGGCCGATCCCGCAAGCATGCCGCTTCGGGCCCTTTGTGGTGGTTACCGGCATGCAGCCCCACGACCCCGCCGACGACCCGCCGCTGCGCTCGCCGCCACCTCCGCCGGTCGGCTAGTGAACCTCGCGGTTCCGCGTTTCGCCCTTGGTCGCAAGGCTGAAGCGCGGTTCCGGGTCGATCTTTCCGAACAGCCGCGCCGCTGCGTAGCGGCCCACTTCCGGGCCATGTTTGAAGCCGTGGCCCGAGCCGCCACCGACCAGCAGCACGTTCGCCAGGCCCGGGTGAATATCAATCAGGAAATCGCCGTTCGAGCTGTTCTCATATTGGCAGACTCGCGCCTCGGTCAGCGGAGCGTCCTTAAGCAGCGGGAACCGGCGGTCGCGGAAGGCGACGATCTCGGCGAGCGCGCCTTTGGTCGGCTTGCGCGACTGAGTGTCCGGATCGACTAGCGGTCCATGCTTGTCATTGGCGAACTTAACGCCGCGGTTCTCAAGGTCGGGAAAGCCGTAGAAGACGTTCTCACCGTCAAAATCGGCCCAGCCGGGCATCGCGGACGGGAGGAAGCGCCGGTCGCCTGTGGGCGGTGCGAAGAAGAAAACCTCCTGCCGGGTTGCGTAGATCCGCCGGCCGAGGAGGTCGGGAAACAGCTTGGGGAGCCACGGGCCGAGCGCGAATACGAAGCGGTCGGCGGCAATCCGCTCGCCCGACGACAGAGTCACCTGTCCGATCCGGCCATTGGAACCGACCGGGGCCGCGGCAGAGCCGCGCCGGTATTCGCCGCCCGCTCGGACGAAACGATCAACCAGGGTCTGGACGGCACGGCGAGCCATCAGCGCCCCGAAGCCGGGCTCCCACAGGCCAAGCTCGACGCCCGCGAAATCGATCATCGGGAAGCGCTGCTGCATTTCACGATTGCCAAGCTGCTCGATCGGCAATCCGAGTCGCCGATGGACGGCCAGCGAATCGCTGAAATAGGCGTCCGGCCTGCCGCTGAAGAAAATCACTCCGCAGGGAAAGAAGATCGGAAGACCGGCGACGGCGCTTAGGCTCTTCCACTGCGGCAGGCTGGCGAAGGCCATTCGCGTGTAGACCTCGTCCTTGCCATAGGCCGCGCGCGTGAGCCGCGACTCCCCGCCTGACGACGCGCGCGCGTGCGCGGGCCCCCAGGCGTCGACCAGTGTGACCTTGTGCCCGGCATTGAGGAGGTGGTGAGCGGTCCAGGAACCGAACACTCCCGCTCCCACGACTACGACATGCTCCCTGTTGCGTGCCTGAGCCGAGGCGGAACTCCCGGCGCTCAACAAGGCGGCGCCGCCCGCCCCGATGAGGAGCGAGCGGCGCGTTAGTCGAGGCTGCGGACTATTCGACGGTTTGCCGCTGCCCTGTTTCATCGCGCTCCGATTATCCGCGCTCTGGAGCCGGTGGCGGCGGCGGAGGCGGAGGCGGCGGAGCCGGGCACATTTCGGTCGCCAGGATTACCGTGCCGTCCGGGCAGGTCTGAGTGGCCGGAGGCGGCGGAGGAGGAGGCGGTGGCGGTGGCGGCGGCGGTGGAGGTGGCGGAGCAAAGCCGAACTTTTGCCTGACCGTTAGCCCGATCGTCCGTGGCTGCCCGATCAGATAACCGAAGCGGGCGCGAAGGCCGCGCTCCCGGTCGATAGACAGCTTAGGATTCTCGTCGAAGACGTTTTTAACGTAAGCGACCACTTCCAGGCCGCTCGCCCAGCGAATGCTGCCGGACAGATTAGCGATAGTGTAGGACGGCAGTCGAAGCGAACCGATGTCATGCACACCGGTGCCAAATTCGCCGGTTACTGGATCGAAGAAGATCGCATTGCTGACAAGGCCCGCGCCAGGAACCTGATCGGCCGGTTCGCCATAGCGGTTGCCGATATGCTGGAAGCTGCCCGTAATCGACCAGTCAGCCCTGTCGTTGAGCGGCTGTCCGTAGGTGGCAGTCCCCGCGATCTGGAACTTGGGTACAGTCGGCAGGCGATTGCCCTTCTCGATTCCTCCGAGCACTGCGCCATCGCCAGTCAGTACGGTAGAGTCGAACTTCGCGCTTTGGAGGTTGGCGGCGATCGAAACGTCGAGTCCAGGCATGGGATTGGCGGCGAATTCTGCCTCAATCCCAGTGCTGTGCGCCTTGGGAACGTTGAACACGACCCGCGACGAGCAGCTGCCCGCTGTCAGGGTCACCTGAAGGTTGCGGATCTCGTTGTGGAACACCGCCGAGTTGAACGTGATCCCGCGCCTGGAAAATTTGACTCCGGCCTCGTAGTTCCAAAGCGTCTCGTCGTCATAGGCGCCCCTGCCGCCGAAAATCTCGAGATCCTCGGGCGTGCATAATGGCACGTTCAGCGGGTCGTTGATTCCCCCAAGCCGGAAGCCCTTGGCGGCCTGGAGGTTGATGCTGAGATTCTCGTTCGGCTCGAAGCTCAGGATGACGCGCGGCGATATGCCGTCCGACTTCGTCTTGTCACCGATGAAAGTGCTGACGTCCGAGAAGAAACCGCCGGAGACGAAGTCACGCTCTTCGCTGAAATTGTAATAGCGCGCGCCGGCAGTCAGCTTGAACTGCCCGAATCTGTAGCTGCCTTCACCGAAAAACGCATATTGTTTGATGTCGTAGGGCAGTGATGCGTTGTATGGTGCATTGGCCGCAAAGCCGTTCCTCAAGTCCGCTGCGGTGAAGGGCACGCGGTCGGCTGGGTCAGGTGCGTTCACGGCGCACGTCGCATCTGCCTGCGGGACGCCGACACAAATGGCGTTCAGGAAGGCGTCGCCGACCTCTTCCGACCCGGGGGTCGGCAACGTCTGCTCATACTGGCGGTCGACCTTTGAATAGAAGCCGCCGACAACCCACTGGAATGGGCCTAACCCGGTCGAGGCGAGGCGAACTTCCTGGGTCAACTGCTTTAGCTCGGTCGTATCGCGCAGGTTCGACGGGTCGCCGATATGGCTGGCAATGATCGCCGAATCTGCCGGTGCGATGCCGGCTGTGGCCTGCGCGAAGCTGACGTAGATCGAATCGGTCAGCGCCGAGGCGTCACGGCTGACGAGGATGTCGCGGTCGACGTAACTCGAGACCGAGGTGATCTCTACCGGTCCAAAATCATAGCTGGCGACGAGATCACGCGAGGAGCGTCTTGTCGTGGAATTTCTCGCGAAACAGCAAATATTGTTCGCGTTCGTCGAGCGTGTTGCCGCCGGTCACGAACTGGTTGTTGAAAATGATGAAGCGGTCTTCGCGGTTGAACCCCCCCGCCTCGACCTCCTGGTAGACAACCCGGGGCGTAATTCGGAGGTTCTCCGCCGGCTCCCAAAGCATGGAAACACGTCCGCCATAACGGTGACCGTCGTTGACGTTATCCTTGCTGAACGGACCAATCGAATCAATAAAACCACCGAACTTCGTGCCGTAAGCGACAGCCCGAATTGCAGCGGTAGACCCGAGTGGAACGTTGATTGCGCCCTTGAGCCCGTAACCGAAATCACCGCCCTTGAGCATGTTGACGTCGGCTTCGACCAGCCCCTCGGTGACTCCGATCACCGGCTGGTTGGTGATGTAGCGAAGAGTCCCGCCAACGCTTCCCGATCCGAACAACGTGCCCTGGGGGCCGCGAAGGGTCTCGATGCGGTTCAGGTCGAACAGGTCGAAGTCGGGCGTGAACAGAGACAGCGAGGTGATCGTCTCGTCGAGATAGATTCCGACCTGTTCCTTCACGCCCGGCTGATCGCGCGCAATCTGACCGGCGGAGACTCCGCGCACCGATACCTGGCTCTGTCCCGGCCCGAGGTTCTGGACGGTCAGGCCGGCGACGTTGCGGGCGATGTCCTCGAGAGTCTGTGCGTTCGCGCGCTGTATGTCTTCCTGGGTCTGAGCGTTGATCGAGAATGGCACGTCCTGGACCGTCGAAGCGCGTTTGGTCGCAGTAACGACGATATCGTCGCCGCTGGTCTGCGCGAGCGGTTCGTCGGCGACCTGGGCAATCGCCTCCGCCTCGGTCGGGCCGGTTTGCTGCGGCGTTACCGGCTGTTCCGTTTGGGCGAAGGATGGTGCTGAAAGGGCAACTAGTGCGGTGCCGATCAGAAGGTGGGCCCGAATGCGCATTTTAATTCCCCTGTGTCCAACGTCGCGTAGCCGACAGAAAACTACGCTAAAGAGCCGTTGTCGCGATAGTGTAACAATGGTCATGCGGCACGTTCCGGGCACCGCTGTTGCCGGCAGGCCACAGCCCCGCGGCGGCCTTTCAGAACGGCAGGATCGAGCGTGGAGGAGCAGCGATTTTCACGCCGCGTTCTGCAAGGAAAACGTGGCGGACGATTTCGGCTTGCTGCTCGAGGCCGTACCGCTCGAACCGGCGGCCGGGAACGATTGCGTACCGGTAGCGGCAAAACGGGTGGCGCATCAGCGGCAGGTAATAGCGGCCGCGGGTCTGCGCCTGCCAGACATGGGTCATTTCGTGGATGTACAGCCCTTGGCTGTGAAGCGGTCCCTTGCTGAAGTCTTCCGACCACTGCGACCCGCCCGGGTGGAAGTGGATGTTCCCGCAGGGCGCCATGGTCACGGACTTTGGCTGGAACAGCCACCATTTGCTCCGAACCATGCGGACCTTCGAATAATCGATGGAATCGCCGAAGATAGAGCGCGCAAGCTCGATTTCGCCGGATGTGAGGGAGCGGGAAGAGCGGTCAAGCATTGCAGCAGGGTACGCAGGTAACGCGCCGCGGCGCCACTTGCGAGCGTCCATCGGCGCGGCTAGGGCATCGCAAAAGCAATACGGAGGAAAGCCCCAATGAGCGAGACTGCCGACAGGGTAAAGAAGATCGTCGTCGAGCATCTCGGTGTCGAACCCGAAAAGGTCACCGAGGAAGCGAGCTTCATCGACGATCTTGGTGCCGACAGCCTCGACATCGTCGAGCTGGTGATGGCGTTCGAGGAGGAATTCAACGTCGAGATCCCCGACGACGCCGCCGAAAAGATCACGACCGTCAAGGACGCGATCGAATATATCAATCAGCATCAGGGCTGACCGGGGGCCTCTGGCCGCCGCCCTGAAAGCCGAGATTGGCGGCACGAACGGCTTCCCGAACCAAGCGGGAGGCCGTTTGTTTTTGAATTGACGGAGAAACAATTATGCGCCGTGTCGTAGTGACTGGTCTGGGCCTGGTGACGCCGCTCGGCGGCGACGTCGAAACCAGCTGGCGCAACATCATCGCCGGCAAGAGCGGCGCCGGGCCGATCACCAGGTTCGACGCAAGCGACCAGAAGTGCCGCATTGCCTGCGAGGTCAAGCCTGCCGACCACGAATATGGTTTCGATCCGTCGAAGCGAATCGACCACAAGACCCAGCGGCAGGTCGACCAGTTCATCATCTACGGGATCGATGCAGCCGGTCAGGCGATGGAAGATGCAGGCCTCACCGAGCTTGACGAAGAGAGCAGGCTGAGAGCCGGGGTTTCGATCGGGTCCGGAATCGGCGGCCTTCCCGGAATCGAGACTGAAAGCGTGCTGCTCCACGAAAAAGGGCCCGGCCGGGTCAGTCCGCACTTCGTCCACGGGCGGCTGATCAATCTCATTTCCGGCCAGGTTTCCATCAAATATGGCCTGATGGGTCCTAACCATGCGGTCGTGACTGCCTGTTCGACCGGCGCTCATTCGATTGGCGATGCCGCCCGCATGATCAAGGACGGCGACGCCGACATCATGCTCGCAGGCGGCGCGGAAGCGACGATCTGTCCCATCGGAATTGCCGGCTTTGCCCAGGCGCGGGCGCTGTCGACCAATTTCAACGACCGGCCGGAAAAGGCGAGCCGCCCGTACGACAAGGACCGTGACGGCTTCGTGATGGGCGAGGGCGCGGGGGTCGTCGTGCTCGAGGAATATGAGCATGCGAAGAAGCGCGGGGCGAAAGTTTATGCGGAAGTGGTCGGCTACGGATTGTCGGGGGACGCGCACCACGTAACCGCGCCACACCCGGAAGGATCCGGCGCCTACCGTTCGATGGAAATGGCGCTTAACAAGTCTGGGCTGCAGCTGTCGGACATCGACTATGTCAACGCTCACGGCACCTCGACACCGCTCGGCGACGAGCTCGAGCTGGGCGCGGTCCGGCGGCTGTTCGGCAATGCGATCGGCAGCCTGTCGATGAGCTCGACGAAGTCGGCGATCGGCCATTTGCTCGGCGGCGCCGGCGCGGTCGAGAGCATCTTCTGCATCCTTAGCATGCGCGACCAAATCGTCCCGCCGACCCTCAACCTCGACAATCCCAGCGATGGCACCGAGGGCGTCGACCTTGTTCCGCACAAGGCGAAGGAGCGCCGGGTGAAGGCGGTGCTCAACAACAGCTTCGGCTTCGGCGGCACCAACGCTTCGCTGATCATGAAGGCCGTGTGAAGCGGCTTCTGTTATTCGCCGGCGGCGCGCTCGTCCTTGCCGCGCTGGTCGCCATCGCAATGTTGTGGTGGAGCTCCGGCCCGAAGCCTGGGCCGCACACGATCATCGTCAAGGAAGGCTCGACCCTCACCTCGGTCGCCCGGCAGCTCGACGAAATGGGCGCGATCCCTGGCAACGAGCTGACATTCCGGGCGATGGCGCGAGTTTTCGCATCCAGTGATCCGGTCCAGGCCGGGGAGTTCGAGATCCCCGAAGGCACAAGCGCGGCGGCAATCCTCGACCTTCTCCAGCACGGCCAGCCGGTCCAGCGGCTGATCACGATCCCCGAAGGCATGCCCTCGATCTTGGTTCAGGAAAAGCTAGCCGCGGTGCCCTATCTTACCAGTCCGGCGCCACTTCCCGAGGAAGGGTCGGTTCTTCCCGACACCTATCACTTCCAGCGCGGCGAGAGCCGGGCAGACGTGGTCGGGCGCATGCAAAAGGCGATGACCATGATTCTCGATGCGCTGTGGGCGAAGCGCAAGCCGACCTGTCCAATAGCCAGCAAGAGCGCAGCGGTGACCCTCGCCTCGATCGTCGAGAAGGAGACCGCGAAGCGGTCAGAGCGGCGAACGATCGCCGGCGTCTATTGCAACCGCCTGCGCATCGGGATGAAGCTCGATGCCGATCCGACGGTGATCTACCCGGTCACCAAGGGCAAGCCGCTCGGGCGGCGAATCAGGCGCTCGGAGCTGCTTTCCGATCACCCGTACAACACCTACGCAAATCCAGGGCTTCCTCCGGGCCCGATTGCCAACCCGGGCAGAGAAAGCATTGCCGCAGTGCTCGACCCGGCGCCCACCGACGCCATCTACTTCGTTGCCGACGGCACCGGCGGTCATATCTTCGCCGACACTTTCGAGGAGCATCGAGAAAATGTGCGGCGCTGGTACGCGATCCGCCGCGCGCGCGGCGAGATGTAGCCGCTAGGGGCAGGCGAGGGCGTCGCTTTCGATATAGCCGACGCGCCGGTCGCGCCCGCCATAACCCCACGACCAGCCGAGGCTGTTGTCGAGCATCTCGAACGGGTCGCCCGTTTCAAGCTGGCAGAGGATTTCCGAGTCCGCGGCCGGCGCCGAGCGAAGCGGCGAAGGGCGGCCGATCACGCGCGGCAGCGGCTCGGCATAATGCGAGGCGATCACCCGGCCGGCGAGCGCGACGTCGGCGAGGTCCTTGCGATAGGCATGATAGGCCGGATCGGGCGGATCGGACGGCCCCGAAAGTGCGAATCCGTCAGCGCTGGTGGGCGAAGGCTGCCTGGCCGATGATCGGCCGGTCCGGCGCGGAGGCCCGGTCGTCCTCGCGGAGGTTGCGCTTGAATTCTTCAAGAAATTCCGCCCCGTCCTTGGTTCGGACGACGAACACGTTGCGGCGATCGTCCTGGTCCCGTTCGCGGCGCAGATAGCCGAGCGCGCCGAGCGTGTTCAAGGCGCGAGTCACGACCGGCTTGGAAACACCGAGAACCTTGGCCAGGCCGCGCACGGTGTGCGGGCCCGGAGTCAGATAGACGAGCATCAAGAGCGCCATCTGGCGGTTCGTTAGGTCGGGCTCTCCTGATCGAACATAAGCAATCAGTGCCCGCATCCAGGCTGACAGCGATTCGTCGGCCATCGGTGCTCATCTCCTGTGCGTTACGCACTTGTCCGTTAAACCGGCAAGAACAGAAATTGTTGCAGGCAAGTACCGAAAATTCGGTGCAAAACCGGCCAATTGTCGCACGGGCAGCCGGTCAGGAGCGTTTGTAGCGGTGCTGCAGGGCGGCGAATAACGCCCTCAGGCCAAGCGCTTCGCCGCCTTTGGGACGGCCCGGCTTGGCATTCTCGCGCCAGGCGAAGGTGTCGAGGTGCGCCCAAGGGACGTCGTCTGGAACGAACCGCTTCATGAACATCGCCGCGACCACCGCTCCGGCCATCGGCGAGCCGGATGCGTTGGCGAGGTCGGCGATGTCGCTCTTGAGCATCTCGTCATAGGCGTCCCACAAAGGCAGCCGCCACAGCGGGTCGTCGACTTTCCGGGCCTCGGATTCGATCTCACCGGCCAGCTCCTCGTCGTTGACGAACAAGGCCGGCAGGTCGGGGCCGAGCGCAACGCGCGCGGCACCGGTCAAGGTGGCGAAATCGACGATCAGCTCCGGCCCATTCTCGCCCGCCTTCGCCAGCGCGTCGGCAAGGACCAGCCGCCCTTCGGCGTCGGTATTGTCGATCTCGACGTTGAGCCCCTTTCGCGACCTGACGATGTCGCCAGGGCGCACTGCCGCGCCCGAAACGGCATTCTCGACCGCCGGGATCAGCAGGTGAAGCCGCACCGGAAGCCGGGCCGTTGCGACCAGCCACGCCAGCGCCAGCGCGTGGGCGGCGCCGCCCATGTCCTTCTTCATCAGCCGCATTCCGCTTGAGCCCTTGATGTCGAGCCCGCCGGTGTCGAAGCACACGCCCTTGCCGACGATCGCGATCCGCGGGTGGTCGGGATTGCCCCACTCGGCCTCGATCAGCCTCGGCGCCCGCTCGGCCGTCGCCGCCGCGCCGACCGCGGCAATGAGCGGAAAGCCGTCTCGAAGCTCGTCGCCGGCAATAACCCGGACGTCCATGTTGCAGCCGTCCAGCCGGTCGCGGACCGCCTGCTCGAGCTCGGCCGGGCCGAGCCCGAGCGCCGGAGTGTTGACGAGGTCGCGCACCAAGCTCGTCGCTTCGGCAAGCCGCACCGTTGGCTCGATCGATGCCGCTTCGCCGGTCACCAGCACGCGCGGGCCGCGCTCGGCCTCTTCCTTCTTGCTCCGGTAGGAATCGAAGCGGTGCTGGGCAAGGAGCCAGCCGAGCGCGGCCTTGCCCGGAGCGCCCTCGGCCAGGCGGTAGAGCCCTTCCGGAAGCAGGTCGGGAAGCTTGGCCAGGCACCACGGCGAAAGCTCGTCGACGTTGGCGACCGCGCTGACGATCTCGAAATCCTTTCCCTGCGGAAGGATGACGCTCGCATAGCCGGTCTTGCCGTCGAACCGGTGCGCGTCGAGAAGCGCCCGGTCTTCCGCCGGCCTGCTTTTCACCCAGCCGGGGAAGCTGTCCTTGTCGACGAGGTGGATGGGCCGGGCCTTTTGGCCGCGGTCGGCAGCGAGGAGTGGAGCGAAATCGGTCATCGCCAGCGCTCTAGAGCGCGAACGCCCTTAGCCCAAGCCCCGGCACTTTGAGACGAGCCTTCACCTGCTCAAGCGCGGAACGCGACACTGGCAGGCCCGTTGATCCATCGAAGGATTTCATCGATTGAGCAAGAGCATGTTCCGCCACACCATCGAAATTGCCCCCACCGACATCGACCACATGGGGCACGTCAACAATTCGGTCTATCTTCGCTGGGTGCAGGACGCGGTGGTGCAATATTGGGAGAAGCTGGCGCCCGCCGAGGCGGTCGCCAAGCATTTGTGGGTCGCGCTGAAGCACGAGATCACCTACCGCAAGCCGACCTTCCTGAGCGATACCGTCGTTGCCGAGGTCGTCGCCGACCACGTCAAGGGCGCCCGCGCCTTCTTCAGCACCGCCGTAACCCGCGGCGGAGAGGTTCTGGTCGAGGTGAAGAGCTGTTGGTGCTGCCTGGATGCGGCAACCAATCGCCCGGTTCGACTGGAACAGGACATAGCCAAGCGGTTCCTCCAGCCTGGTGATTGAGGCGGCGCTGCCCGAGGGAACGCCGCCTTTCGACGGCAAACCGCGGCCACGAACCGCGGAGACCGGCACATGAGGCTCTTGGCACCTGCGGCGCTGCTGGCGTTGCTGGCGCCCGGTTGCTCGGTCGCGCCTGCGCCCACGGCGGTACCGGACGAGCGATCCGCCTCCCAGCCGCTCCGGGAACCGGACGTCCGCTACGAACCCAGCCCCCAGCCGGTCGTTCAAGCGATGCTCGAGCTTGCGCAGGTGAAGCCCGGCGACGTCGTTTACGACCTTGGATCGGGAGACGGACGGATCCCGATCACCGCCGCTCGCGAGCACGGGGCCCGCGCAGTCGGAATCGAGATCGATCCCAAGCTGATCGCCCGGGCGAGGAGCAACGCGGCGAAGGCCGGAGTGTCCGACCGGGTGACGTTCCTCAACCAGGATTTGTTCGAGACGGACCTCAGCGAAGCGACGGTCGTGACGCTGTTCCTCTATCCCGACGTCAATCTGAAGCTCCGGCCCAAGCTCCAGGCGGAGCTTCGGCCAGGCACCCGGGTGGTCAGCCACTGGCACGACATGGCCGACTGGGAGCCGGACCGGACGATCAGGCTGATGGACCGGCCGGTCTATCTGTGGATCATCCGCTAGCCCGAAGAATGGTCAGGCCGGCACGCCGTAAAGGTCGTGCGCGTCTGAGTCCTCGATCTTCGCCTGGACGATATCGCCGGGCTCGACATGGCCGGCATCGCGGAAGTGGACCTCGCCGTCGATCTCCGGAGCGTCGGCTTTCGAGCGGCCGGTCGCTCCGCCCGTGCCCACGTCGACGGCATCGATCAGCACGTCGATGGTCTTTCCGACCTTTGCACGCAGCTTCTCGGCGGAAATCCGTGCCGACAGCTCCATAACCTGCTCGAACCGCTCCTGCTTGACCTCCTCGGGGACCTGGTCCGGCATTTGCGTCGCGCTGGCGCCCTCGACCGCTTCGAAGCGGAAGGCGCCGACGCGATCTAGCTGCGCCTCCTCAAGCCAGTTCAGCAGATAGTCGAAGTCCTCCTGAGTCTCGCCGGGGAAGCCGACGACGAAGGACGAGCGGATGGTGATTTCCGGGACGAGCTCGCGCCACTCGCGGAGCCGCTGCAGCACCTTGGCCTCGTTCGCCGGCCGCTTCATGCGCTTGAGAACGCTCGGGCTGGCATGCTGGAACGGGATGTCGAGATATGGGAGCACCAGCCCTTCGGCCATCAGCGGGATGACGTGATCGACGTGCGGATAGGGGTAGACGTAGTGAAGCCGCACCCAGGCGCCCAGCGTGCCGAGCTCGCGCACCAGGTCGGTCATGTGCGCGCGCACCTCGTGCCCGCGCCAGCTCCACGCCGCGTGCTTGAAATCGAGCCCGTAGGCCGACGTGTCCTGGCTGATGACCAGAAGCTCCTTCGTGCCCGCCGTGACCAGTTTCTCCGCCTCGCGAAGGATCGCGTCCGGGCGGCGGCTGACGAGGGGCCCACGAAGCTGCGGGATGATGCAGAAGGCGCAGCGGTGGTTGCAGCCCTCGGAGATCTTCAAATAGCTGTAGTGCCTGGGGGTGAGCTTGAGCCCGGCTTCGGGGACCAGATCGACGAACGGTGAGGCAGACGGCGGAGCGGCGTCGTGGACGGCCGCGACCACCGCCTCATATTGCTGAGGCCCGGTGACCGCGAGAACCTGCGGGAAGCGCTCGCGGATCAGCTTGGCGTCCTTGCCCATGCAGCCTGTGACCACGACCCGGCCGTTCTCGGCGATCGCCTCGCCGATCGCTTCCAGGCTCTCGGCCTTGGCTGAATCGAGAAAACCGCAGGTGTTGACCAGCACGACGTCGGCGCCGGCATAGTCGGCGGACATGTCATAGCCGTCGGAGCGAAGCTTGGTCATGATTCGCTCGCTGTCGACCAGCGCCTTGGGGCAGCCGAGCGAGACCAGGCCCACTCGGGGCGCTCGAGGAAGAGTGACGGTTTTCATCGGAAGAAGGGACGCGCCCTTAGTGCAAAAGCGCGGCTGAATCGAGGCTTAAGAGCCGTTCGGCCGCCTCTTGCGTCACTTCCGCTCGGGCACGGTCCACAGATAGATCATGCTGCCGTCGATATTCTGCTCCGCCTCGGGCTCCCAATCGCCCATCCGGAACGCATGGCTGACGATGCGGCTGCCGGGCTTGAGCTCGGCCAGCAGCTTGGGCCTCAGCTTCTCGTTGAGCCTGTCGAGCAGATAGAGCGTGACCACCGAAGCGTCGCTGAAATCGGCCTCGAACAAATCGCCCTCGCGGATGGTCACAAGCTCACCGACACCGGCTTTCTCGACATTGGCCTTGGCTTCCGCGACCCGGTCCGGGTCGATGTCGATGCCGACCGCTCGGACTCCGTATTCGCGAGCAGCGGTGACCGGGATTCGCCCGTCGCCCGACCCCAAATCGTACAGGACATCGCCTTTTTGCACCTTGGCGAGCTTGAGCATCGCATCGACCACCGGCTGGGGGGTCGGCACATAGACCACGTCGGGAGTCTTGGCCCCGGTCTCGTCCGCTGCCTGCGCTTCGGTCTGCGCAAGTTCGGCAATCGCGTCGTCCAGTGGCTGCGCGTTTGCCTGCGGGCTGGACTGGGTGCAGGCGATCAGGAGGACCGCCGGCACCAACATGGCGGCAGTTTTGAAGCACTTCATCACGCAGACTCCTTCTTCTTGGACGGGGTGGCCGGGGATATTCGTATCAGGAACGACAACATCGCACCTAAGCCAAGAAGAGCAACTCCGGCGAGCGCACTCCAGCCGCTGTAGGCAATGCTCGAATAGAGGAGGTAGGCGCTGGTCGCGCAGAAGAGGATCGGAAGCACCGGATAGAGCGGCACCCGGAACGGCCGGTCGACGTTCGGCTCGCGCGCCCGCAGGACGAACAGCGCCAGCCCGACCCCGAGCATGAACAGCCAGAAGACCGGGGCGGTGAACTCGACCGCCCGCTCGAAGCCGTTGCGCGACAGGCCGCCGAGCACCACCAAAACCAGCGCCACCGCGCCCTGGACGATCAGCGCGTTGCCGGGAGTCTCGCGGCCGCCGTCCCACCTGCCCAGCCAGCGCAGCCGGGGAACGCTTCGCCCGAGCGCATAGGTAGTGCGCGCGCCGGTGAAGATCGTCGCGTTGGCCGACGTCAGCGCGGCGATCGCAACTGCCACGCTGATGACGATGGCGCCTGCATCGCCGAAGGCGACCCGCACCGTGTCGGTCGCGACCGCCTCGCTCGCCGCCACGCCGCCGATTCCGAGCACTCGAAGGAAGGCTGCGTTGACCAGCAAATAGAGCAAGGTGACGAGCGTCAGGCTAAGCACCAGTACCCTGGCGATCCGGCGCGGAGCATCGCGAAGCTCGGCGGTGACATAAACCGCTTCGCTCCATCCGCCGAACGTCAGAAGGACGAACACCATCACCAGCCCGAACTGGGACGGGCCCGGCGGCGGCGTGGTCGCGGCGGCGCCGGTGGCGGGCGACGTCAGAAGCAATCCGACAACAATGATCAGCAGCAGTCCGCCGACCTCCAGCGCGGTCAGCCAGACCTGGGTCCCGGCGCCCTGCCGGACTCCGGCCCAATTGACCGCGGTGAGAAGCACCACCACCGCTGCCGCGTAGATCATCGGCCCGAACGGCCCGAGCGGGATCACCTGGGCGAAATAGTCTCCGAACACGAACGCGAGCAAAGCGAGCGAGCCGGTCTGGATCACCGACAGCCGTGCCCAGGCGTAGATGAAGCCGGTCCGCTCGCCGAACGCGCGCTTCAGATAGCTGTAGTCACCGCCCGCGCCGGGATAAGCCGAAGCCAGCTCGGCGTAGCATAAGGCGCCGACGACCGAGAGCAGCCCGCCGGCGAGCCAGGCGAGCATGAAGATCATCGCGTCGCCCGAATTGGCGGCGACCACCGAAGGCGTCCGGAACACTCCGGCTCCAATGACGATTCCGACGCAGATCGCGATTGCGTGGCGAGACCCCAGGGTGGGGCGCGGACTGGCCCCGGCCGAACTTTCCACCGGCCACTGCTCCGACGCGGTCCGTGACGCTTGTCCCGCTACTCGCATCTGCAGCCAACCGGTTGGGACGTCCTGCGGTTCCAGCAACGGCCCCGCCGGGCGACTCGCCAACGGCAGACACGCTGGCTAATAGGCCCGCGATCCCGGGCGCCCCTTGGCCATGCTCGGGACAGGCAGGAGTAGTCATGCGTATCGCGATGATCGGAACCGGCTATGTCGGGCTCGTTTCGGGCGCCTGCTTTGCCGATTTCGGCCACGACGTGACCTGCATCGACAAGGATTCGGACAAGATCGCCGCCCTCAATGCCGGTCGGATGCCGATCTGGGAACCGGGGCTCGAGGGCCTGGTCAAGGCGAATGTCGATCACGGACGCCTGGCGTTCACCACCTACCTCGGCAAAGGCGTCCAGGGTGCCGAGGCGGTGTTCATCGCCGTGGGGACCCCGGCGCGACGCGGCGACGGCCATGCCGATCTGACCTATGTCTTCGCCGCCGTTCGCGAGCTTGCCCGAGCGCTTAAGGGTCCGGCGGTAGTCATCACCAAATCGACGGTGCCGGTCGGCACCGGCGACCGGATCGCCGAAATCCTTGCGCAGGAGGGCGCGCCGGCGGGCACCGCCGTCGCGTCCAACCCCGAGTTTCTTCGCGAGGGCGCGGCGATCGCCGATTTCAAGCACCCAGACCGGATCGTCGTCGGAGCCGAGGACGAACGCGCGCGCGAAGTTTTGCGCGAGATCTATCGCCCGTTGTTCCTCAACAAGGCGCCGATCCTGTTCACTGGCCGGCGGACCGCCGAGCTCACCAAATATGCCGCCAATGCGTTCCTCGCGACCAAGATCAGCTTCATCAACGAAGTCGCCGATCTGTGCGAGGCTGTCGGCGCCGACGTGCAGGAGGTGGCGCGCGGGATCGGGCTCGACAATCGCATCGGGGCGAAGTTCCTCCACGCGGGACCGGGCTACGGCGGAAGCTGCTTTCCCAAGGACACGCTGGCGCTCCTTCGGACCTCCGAGGAAGCCGGGGTCGAGCAGCGGATCGTTCGAACGGTCGTCGAGGTCAACGACCAGCGCAAGCAGAACATGGCCGCTCGTGTAGTCAATGCTCTTGGCGGCGACGTCGACGGCAAGCGCATCGGTGTCCTCGGCCTGGCGTTCAAACCGAATACCGACGACATGCGCGATGCTCCCTCGATCCCGCTCATCCAGTCGCTGATCAACCAGGGCGCGGCCGTGACCGCGTTCGACCCCGCGGCGATGGGCCATGCGGCACCACTGCTTCCGGGCCTCGAATGCGCAACCGACGCCTATGCCGTTTCCGACGGCGCCGACGCGCTCGTGATCGTCACCGAATGGGACGAATTTCGCGGGCTCGACCTCGACAAGCTCGCGAAACGGATGCGGGGCCGGGCGCTGGTGGATCTTCGCAACGTCTACGATCCCGAGGAAGCGGAGCGGGCCGGGCTCGAATATCGGGGGATCGGGCGGGCCGCCGGGCGGCCAGCGCCGGTCCGCGCGGCCACCGAATAAGCGGACAACGCTCCGCGACCGAGACATGTGGGCGGGCTCAGAGCCGGTTGAGTGGCACCTTCAAATAACGCGTGCCGTTCTCCTCGGCTTCCGGAAGGTGGCCGGCGCGCATGTTGACCTGCACCGAAGGCAGGATCAGCCGCGGCATTTCCAGGGTCGTGTCGCGGGCGGTCCGCATGGCGACGAAATCATCCTCGCTGACCCCTTCGTGGACATGGACGTTGCCGGTGCGCTCGGCCCCGATTGTCGTTTCCCAGACGAACTGCTTGCGGTTGGGAAGCGCCTTGTAGTCGTGGCAAAGGAACACGCGCGTTGCGTCGGGCAGACGCATCAGCCGCCGGATCGACCGGTAGAGCTGGCGAGCGTCGCCGCCCGGGAAGTCGGCTCTGGCGGTGCCATAGTCGGGCATGAACATGGTGTCGCCGACGAAGGCGGCGTCGCCGATCACATAGGCGAGGTCGGCGGGCGTGTGGCCCGGCACATGAAGCGCAATCGCGGGAATGTCTCCGATCGCGAAGCTGTCGCCGTCGCCGAACAGGCGGTCGAACTGGGAGCCGTCGCGGCAAAACTCGGTGCCTTCGTTGAAAACCTTGCCGAAGACGTCCTGGACAATGGTGATGTCGCGGCCGATCGCCAGGCTGCCGCCGAGCTTGTCCTGCAGGTACGGCGCCGCTGACAGATGATCGGCATGCGCATGGGTCTCGAGCAGCCAGTCGACGGTGGAATCGTGCTTCTCGACGAACGCGAGAATCTGGTCGGCGGCCTCGGTCGAGGTGCGGCCCGAAGGCTGATCGAAGTCGAGGACGCTGTCGATGACAGCCGCGCGCCTGGTGTCCGGATCGGCCACGACGTAGGAGGCGGTGAAGGTCGGTTCATGGAAGAAGCTCGTGACCTGCGGCTTTCCGGCCTCGCCCGACATCGCGCGGCGAACCTGCTCGACTGCCGCTTCCAATCCTTTGTCGGTCGTCCCCATCTTCGCTCCAGCGCGCTTCCGCCACGATCGAAAACAGACGTGGCAATCACTTGCAAACGCGGGTTCTTACCACGTTCGCGGTAAGTGATTCGATGATCTTATACTGGTTTATTCCAGAGCTTGCCGAACCTCTGAGCCGCTCGTCCGCCCTTGAAGCGGGCTCGAGCGCTCCTCAGCCCCTCAGCGCCAATCTCTTTATCGGCTCGCGCTCGCCGTCCTCATTTGGAACAGCAGCGGAAACGACATTGCGAAAGCGCGGGGCCGGCCGCACCGTCTTGCCATGGCGATTACCGAAATCCTGACCCTGTTTGCAGCCACGATGATCGCGCAGACTTCAGCTGCTGAGCGAAGTGGACCGGCGCACCTTGGAGTCACCGCGACGGTCGTTCGCCCGTTGAATAAACTCGAACCTTTTCGCCGGGTCCCGCCCCATCAGCCTCGACGATGTCTCTTGCCGGCTGCCGCAGTGCATTTTCGCGCCCCAGGGAAGGCGGTGTAGCCGCGGCCTCGGGTTGTTCAAAAAAATGCGCGGGCTAGTTTCCCGGCCCGCGCGATTCAAGTTCCGTAAATTCAGCTCTTAGGCAGTGCTCTGCATCTTCTCGAAGACGCGCTTGGCCTGCGGGTCGCTCTTGACCTCGCTGATAACGCGGTCCTGCTGAGCCTGATCGAGGGTCCCGATGCGGCTGAACAGCGCCGGGGTAATCTTCACAAGGTCCTCAGGCGGGGCGTCATTGAGCCAAGTGCGGAACTCGTTGATGTTGGTTCCTGCAACCATTTTGAAATCTCCTGTTAGCGAGTTTGTACGGGAGCATTCCCGTAATCCAACAACGTTTTAGGAGGTGGAGCGGTTCTCGGGATTGGCCTCCGAAACGACAGGGCGGGCCCTAGCCTAGATCAGTCCCTTAATCGGTGCGGAATCGAAACGCTTGGGCTGCGAGCGGCGGTTGTGCCGGCGCGGATCAGAGCGGGTCAGGCGTCGATTTCCTCGTCGTCTAATGCTGACGCCCGCGACTGAATAAATTCAAACCGCTTCGCCGGGTCCCGGCCCATCAGGCGCTCGACGATGTCTCTTGCCGCCTGCTGGTCCTGATATTCGTCGGGCAGGGTGATCTTGATCAATGAGCGCGAGTCGGGGCTCATCGTCGTTTCCTTGAGCTGGTTGGGGTTCATCTCGCCAAGGCCCTTGAAGCGGCTGACATCCACCTTTTTGCCCTTGAACTCGCTCGCCTCGAGCTCGGCCCGGTGGGCGTCGTCGCGGGCGTAGAGGGTCTTTGCCCCGGAGCTCAAGCGGTAGAGCGGGGGCTGGGCCAGGAACAGGTGCCCGAGGCGGACCAGATCGGGCATTTCCTGGAAGAAGAAGGTCATTAGCAAGGTGGCGATATGGGCGCCGTCGACGTCGGCGTCGGTCATGATGATGATTCGCTCGTAGCGCAGCGCGTCCTCGCTGAAGGTGTCGCGGGTGCCGCAGCCTAGCGCCAGGCCGAGGTCGGCGATCTCGCTGTTGGCGCGGATCTTTTCGGGCGTGGCCGAGGCGACGTTGAGGATCTTTCCGCGGATGGGGAGGATCGCCTGGGTCTTGCGGTCGCGGGCCTGCTTGGCCGAGCCGCCGGCGCTGTCGCCCTCGACGATGAACAGCTCGGTGCCTTTGGCGTCGTCGTTGGCGCAGTCGGTGAGCTTGCCGGGAAGGCGAAGCTTGCGGGCGCTAGTTGCGGTCTTGCGCTTAACCTCGCGCTCGGCGCGGCGCTTGAGGCGCTCTTCCATCCGCTCGACGATATTGCCGAGGAGCGCGCGGCCGCGGTCCATGTCGTCGGCGAGGAAATGGTCGAAATGGTCGCGCACCGCCGCCTCGACGAAGCGGGCGGCCTCGAGGGAGGTCAGCCGGTCCTTGGTCTGGCTCTGGAAATGGGGGTTCTTGATGAACACCGAGAGCATCAGCTCGATTCCGTCGAACACGTCGTCGGCGGTGACGTCTTTGGCGCGCTTGTTGCCGATAAGCTCGCCGAACGCTCGGATGCCCTTGGTCAAGGCGGCGCGAAGGCCGGCTTCGTGGGTGCCGCCGTCGGGGGTCGGGATGGTGTTGCAATAATAGGATTGCGAGCCGTCGGAAAAGAGCGGCCAGGCGATGGCCCATTCGGCGCTGCCCTGGGAGTCCGGGAAGTCCTGGCGGCCGGTGAACGGGTCGCTGGTGACGCAAGGGCGCTCGCCGAGCTGCTCGCGGAGGTGGTCGGCGAGGCCGCCGGGGAACTGGAACACGGCCTGTTCGGGGACGGTGTCGCTGGCGAGGCCGGGCGAGCAGCGCCAGCGGATCTCGACCCCGGCGAACAGATAGGCCTTCGAGCGGGCGAGCTTGTAGAGCCGCTCGGTGCTGAATTGCGCGTCCTTGCCGAAGATTTCCGGGTCGGGGGTGAAGGCGATCGTGGTGCCGCGGCGGTTGGACGCGGGGCCGATCTCCTGCAGCTTCGAGGTCGAATGGCCCTTGGCGAAGGTCTGGCGGTAGAGCGTCTTTTCGCGCGCGACCTCGACGATGGTCTCGGTCGACAGAGCGTTGACGACGCTGACGCCGACTCCGTGCAAGCCCCCGGAGGTGGAATAGGCCTTGCCGTCGAACTTGCCGCCCGAGTGGAGCGTGGTCATGATGACCTCGAGCGCCGACTTGCCCGGGTACTTCGGGTGCTCCTCGACCGGGATCCCGCGGCCGTTGTCGGTGACGGTGAGGCGCCCGGCTGTTCCGGCTTCGGGCTCGAGCGTGACCTCGATCCGTGACGCATGGCCGGCGACCGCCTCGTCCATCGCATTGTCGATGACCTCGGCGGCGAGGTGGTGGAGCGCCCGGGCGTCGGTTCCGCCGATGTACATGCCCGGCCGGCGGCGGACGGGCTCGAGCCCCTCGAGGACCTCGATCGACGATGCGTCGTAGAGATCGGAGGAGCCGGGGTTTGGAGGAGACGAGAACAGGTCGGACACAGCGTCAAGCTATAGGGCGCGGATTCGCAGCCTGCCAAGCGCAAGGCGGCGTCTTTTTCTAGCGGCGGCGGGAGCGGCCTTCGAACAAAGCGTCGAGCCCGTAGCGGCCCGAGCCGCGAAGGCCGAAATAGAGGCCAAGAAAGATCAGGATTGCGGCGGGCCAGATTGCGGGAACCGGGTCGGTCCAGTGGACCATCCACACCGCGACGATGAAGTTGAACGCGGTGATCAGCCCGAACCAGCGGGTCAAGAGGCCGAGGATGAAGGCGATCCCGGCGGCGAACTGGGCATAGACCGACAGCGGCGCCATCCATTCGGGATAGGCGAAATTGAACTGCGTCAGGAAGGCCTCGAACTCGGCCATCCGCTCGGCGCTCAGGACATTGTCGTGGCTCTGATAGATAAGGAAGGCGCCGGTCGCCCAGCGAAGCAGGAGCAGCCCCAAATCGGCATGGCGCGCATTGCCGGTGAGGAAGAGTAGATCGGTCCTGCTTGCCATGTGTGTCCCCCTTTTCCGGATCCGAGCCTAGGCGGCCGCGCGGGAAGCGCCAGCGGCGTTCGACCAACGGCGGAAAGCGCGAGATCCCCGAGGCGATGAAGCCCAGGAAGATCGAGATCGGCTCTAGCTCCGGGCAGAAGGAGCGACAAGCGATCGGCGACGGCGACCAGCCGGCGTCGGATCATACCGTCGACGCAAAGGCCGAGCGCGAGTACGCGTAAGCGCCGAGGCGAATCAGGCCGAAAGGAAAGCCCCGGAAACTCGCTTCCGGGGCTTTCTCTTACCTTACCCTCGGCCCGCCGAACGGGAGCGGCGGGGGCGGGCGGCGGTCGCGGCGCGGGAGCTGCGCCTGGTAGGCGACCCCGCAATGGGCGACGCAATAGGGGTAGCCGGGGTTGGCAGGCTCGCCGCAGAAATGGAAATCCGGCTCGCCGGGATGGCCGATCGGCCATTTGCAGATGCGGTCGTTGAGATCGAGAAGGCTGGTCTTTTCGGCGACTTCCGAGCTCGGCTTGGCCGGAACCAGGCGGCGGGCCGGGGCCGGCGGGATCGGCGCCTGCTGGTCGCCGGGCCCCTGGCGAATGAAGCCGCCGGGGCCGACCGAGCGATATTGGACGCCGTCGCCCGACGGGCGCGGCGTCTGCGGCGTACGCGGGTGCGGGTGGCCGGCCGGTTTCTCGGGTGCCGGCGCGGGCTTGGCGGCGGCCTTGCCCCTGGCTTTGGGCGCGGCCTTGGCGGCGGCCGCGGAACGTCCCTTCTCCTCGCCCGGCTTGACCGGCGAGGGACGCGCCTGGAGACCGAGGCGGTGGGCCTTGCCGATCACCGCGTTGCGGCTCACTCCGCCGAGCTTGTCGGCAATTTCACTCGCGGTGGCGCCATCGGCCCACATCTTTTTGAGGCGCTCGATGCGCTCGTCAGTCCAGGACATCAAAACCTACTCCGAATTCGCAATTCCCCTGGCGCTGCGTGCTTGCTGCCCGCGGCGCCAACCGATAGTCGGCCAGTCGTGAACGACCGGCCAGCCAGTCCCTTGTCTCCGCTATGGCTTCAGCAGCCGCCGGGCGAACCGGTGCTGAGCGGCGTCAACTGGGGAGGGCTCAAGACCCTCTATATCAAGGAGGTGCGCCGGTTCTTCAAGGTGCAGTTGCAGACCGTCTGGGGCCCGGCGATCACCACCTTGTTGTTCCTGGTCATCTTCACCGTCGCGCTCGGCCGCGGCGGGCGGACGATAATGGGCGTAAATTTCGCAGATTTCCTCGCGCCCGGTCTCATCGTCATGGCGATGATCCAGAACGGTTTCGCCAACGCCAGCTTCTCGCTGCTGGTCGGCAAGATTCAGGGCAATATCGTCGATTATCTGATGCCGCCGCTGTCGACCGGCGAGCTGATGGCGGGGCTCGTCGGGGCGTCCGTCACCCGCGCCTTCTTCGTCGGTTTTGCGGTGTGGCTGGCGATGCTTCTCTGGCCCGGCGTGTCGGTGGAGATCCGCCACCCGCTGTGGGCGCTGTGGTTCGGTCTGATGGGGTCGCTGATGCTCTCGTTCCTCGGCCTCATCACTTCGCTGTGGGCGGAAAAGTTCGATCATGCGGCGGCGGTGACGAATTTCGTGGTCACGCCGCTGGCGCTTCTGTCCGGCACCTTCTACTCGATCGAGCAGCTGTCGCCGGTGTTCCAGACCGTCAGCCACGCCAACCCGTTCTTCTACGTGATCTCCGGCTTCCGCTACGGCTTCCTCGGGGTCAGCGATTCGCCGGTCGTGGTCGGTGCAGTCGGGGTTCTCGTGCTCAACCTGGCCCTGTGCGGCGCCTGCTACGCGCTTCTGAAGAGCGGGTGGAAGATCAAGGCGTAGCGAGCTGAATGTCGGTTTTGGGGGAACGCGGACATTCGCGCCAATACCCATGTAGGTGATCAACAACAGGTAAAATGCTTACCGCAAATTGCGCCGCACTCGGCGCGCTAAATAGGCGCTACTCTGTGCCGCCTTGTACGATGCGCCGGTCCACCACTGTGTATACCACTGCCAGGCTGGCCCAGGTTATCACGAGAACCACGCTACTTGCTGCGGCAGTTATGAAAGCACGATCGCCACGCAAGACCATGTCGACGTTTACCAGAATGAATTGACCCGCTCCCAGGGCAAAGGCGGCTCGCCATGGACTGCTCATCCGACGCACGGTCCACTCGAAGAGGAGCACCGCGAGCGCCACATAGATCGCATAGGCGATCAGAGGGTGTACTGGCGGCTCGCTCGGCGGCACCACCCCGGCTACCGGACGAAACACCGCTAGCACGAGGACCAGCATCAATGCTCCATACACGGCTAGCCCCGCAAAGACCCTAAACAAGCTCCTGCGCATTGGTCAGCCCCACATTCTGTTGTAGACTTATTGCATTGCTATTTGGACGAGCGAATGTCCGCAATGGGTGGAAAGCGGACCATCGGATCAGATTTCTTGAACTTCAGATATGACCCAAATTCGCCGTGCCATGTAGGCCAACCAACTTAGCGACGCGATCATGAACGGACCTGCGAGCAACCACCCGTCAATCCAAAGAATTATCGCCGCGGAAAAACATATCGATGTCACTGCTGAGAGGACGACCTCAACAGGCGTCCACCTCCAGTAGGCGCCCGGAACATTCCTCTCCATTAAGCCGAGGAAGATGACGGAGTTAATCAAGAACATGAATCGGCGCCCCGAAGACCACTGCCGATAGTGCGAAAATGGCGAGGGCCGAGACGAACACAGCCAGCCCTCCTGTTCAGGAGATTGTCGCAAAGAGCTTATGTCCGCAATGGGGAAAGCGGACACTCGCCCGCGGCGTTAGCTGAACGGCGTAACGAAGGTTGAACGGCGGCTGACAAGGGCATTCAGCGTCCCAACACCGGCCGGGTAGCAGAACAGGCGCATCAACCGCTCGAAAGGAGAGCCATGATGCGTATTGTTCTAATCTCCCTCGCCACCGCCGCTTCGGCTCTCGCCGTCGCGTCGCCGGCTTCCGCCCAGTGGGCGCCACAGCCGCAGTCGGGCTATGGCACCCAGCATTATGGCGGTCCGGGATACGGCATGCCCGGCTACGGCTACCAGCATGGCCACCTGCAAAATCTGCGGTTCCGGATCGACTCGATCCAGCGGCAGATCGTCGTTCTGGACCGGCGTAATATCCTCAGCAACCGCGAGGCCAGGCGACTGCGGGAGCAGTCTCGTGCCGTCGAGCGCCGGCTCCGCCGCGCCGCCCGCAACGGACTCAGCCCATGGGAAGCGCACGACATCCAGACCCGGATCGCTCGCCTCGAGCATCGCGTGCACCGCGAGGCGATGGATCGGAGGGGTTGGCGGGGAGCTCCCGGATACGGCCAGTACGGCGCAGTGCCCGGCTATTACAATTACGGGAACCGCGACCGCGACGACCGCGACGACGACCGCGACGATCGCTGGGAGCGCGACGACGACGACGATTGAGGTCGATGTCTCGGCCTGAAAGAGGGCGCGCCGGAGAGGCTTCGGCGCGCCATTTTCGTTCTTGACCGTGAACCGCAGATAAAAGCGGTGTTCAGCGCCTCCTCAGCGCCCCTGTGCGATAACAAGCGCATAGACAGCCTCGAAGGAGAGCCAAAATGCGTAACTTCTTGATTCCACTAGCCGCCGCCGCGTCGACGCTGGCGATTGCATCGCCCGCTACGGCCCAGTGGTACCCGCAGCCGACCCGCTATGCGGCCCCTCATGTGGCGCCTTATGCGGCACCCTATGGCTACAACAGCATTGCGGTCGCCCGAAGCATGGAAGCCCGGGTGCAGAACCTGCGGGCGCAGATCCGCGGCCTTGACCGGCGCAACCTGCTGACCCGCGGCCAGGCGCGCACCCTCGACCGCCAGGCGCTCAACCTCCAGCGGCAAATCATGCGCAACACGCGCTACGGTCTCAACGTCCGCGAGCGCGTGAGGCTCGACCGGCGGATCGCCGTTCTCGAGCAGCGGGTTCACCAGCGGGTAGCGTCGAACATGCGCCGCCTCGGCAACCGCTATGCCTACGGCCAGCGATACTATGGCAACCGCCCCGGCTATCGCTGGTAAGCGGCGGCCAATCTGAAGCCAGGGAAGGCGCGTCGGGCAGAACCGGCGCGCCTTTCACTTTTTCGGGGCTCTGGTTATAGCCCGCCCGGCGGCCTGCGGCCGTTCCCGAAACGCTATTGCCCCACGAGGATTGTCGCCGATGGCCATCACCCCGCTAATGCCCGTCTATGCGCGCTGCGAAGTGCGCCCGGTCAGGGGCGAGGGGGCCTATTTGTACGGCGAGAACGGCGAGAAATATCTCGATTTCGCAGCCGGCATCGCGGTCAATCTGCTCGGTCACGGGCACCCGCATCTGGTCAAGGCGATCCAGGAGCAAGCGGCGAGCCTGATGCACGTGTCCAACCTGTACGGATCGCCTCAGGGAGAGGCCTTCGCCAAGCGGCTCGTCGACCTGACGTTCGCCGACACGGTGTTCTTCACCAATTCCGGCGCCGAAGCGGTCGAATGCGCGATCAAGACCGCCCGCCGCTATCATTTCGCGAAAGGCAATGCCGACAGGCACGACCTGATCACCTTCTCCAACGCGTTTCACGGCCGGACGATGGCAACGATCAGCGCCACCAACCAGGAGAAGCTTCGTGAGGGCTTCGCCCCGCTTCTGCCCGGCTTCAGGGTCGTCGAGTTCGACAACCTCGATGCCGCACTTGCCGCAGTGGACGACAATACCGCCGGCTTCCTGGTCGAGCCGGTGCAGGGGGAGGGCGGAATCCGCCCCGCAAGCAAGGAGTTCATGAAGGGGCTGCGCGAATATTCCGATTCCAACGGTCTGATGCTGGTTCTCGACGAGGTCCAGTGCGGCGTCGGGCGCACCGGGACTTTGTTCGCCTATGAGCAATATGGAATCGAGCCGGACATCATGGCGAGCGCCAAGGGCATCGCCGGCGGCTTTCCGCTCGGCGCCTGCCTTGCGACGGAGAATGCCGCGCAGGGCATGGTGGTCGGAACCCACGGCTCGACCTATGGTGGAAATCCGCTGGCGATGGCGGCCGGCCAGGCGGTGTTCGACGTGGTCGCGAACGAGCAGTTCCTCGCCGAGGTCCGAAAGACCGGAGACCGGCTTCGCTCGGCGCTCGAGCAGATGATCCCGAACCACGACCATCTGTTCGACAGCGTCCGGGGGACCGGCCTGATGCTCGGAATCAAGATGAAGAGCGACAGCCGCAAGTTCGTGAACTGGCTCCGGGGCCGCGGCCTTCTGACCGTCGCTGCGGGCGATAATGTGATGCGGATCCTGCCCCCGCTGAACATCGAGGAGCACCACATCCGCGAGTTCGTCGACACCCTGTCGGCCGCCGCCGCGGACTATGAGCTTCCGGCCGAAGCGGCCTGAGTTGAGAGTGCCGGACCGGCAACCTATCTAGCCGCAATGCCGCCAGAACAGCTGAGCACCGATGTCGCCCTTGGCGTTACAATCCCGACGCGCAATGCGCGCGGGCGGCTGGTGCGCGTCGGCCCGGTCCTCGATTCAATCCTCGCCAACCACAATTATCCTGAGGCGATCGAGCGGCTGCTCGCCGAGTCGCTGGTCCTGACGGCGCTGCTGGGCACGATGCTCAAGGAGCCCGGCGGGCAGATCACGCTTCAGGCCCAGACGGAAAACGGGATCGTCGACCTTCTCGTGTGCGATTATCTCGGCGGAGAGCTTCGCGGCTATGTCCGGCACGATCCGGCGAGGCTCGCCGAGGCCGGACCCAACCCGACTCTCTTCTCCCTGTTCGGCAAGGGCTATCTTGCAATCACGTTCGACCATCCGGTGATCGACGAGCGCTACCAGGGCATCGTTCCGCTGGAAGGCGAGAGTCTGGCCCGAGCGGCCGAAAGCTTCTTCGCCCAGTCCGAGCAGATCCCGAGCATCGTCCGCCTGGCGGCCGAAAAGCGCGAGGACGGCTGGAGCGCGGGAGGGCTGCTGTTCCAGCATCTGCCGGAGGGCGAAGAGGGGCGCGACCGGCTGCACACGCGGCTTGACCATCCCGATTGGCCGCACGTCGCAATCCTAGCCGGTTCGGTGAAGCCCGAGGAGCTTGCGGACCCTCAGCTGCCGCTCGACGACCTCGCGTGGCGGCTGTTCCACGATGAAGCGGAGGTCCGCACCCTGGAGCCGCTTGCGCTGGTGAGGGGCTGCCGCTGCGACCCGCAATATGTCCGCTCGGTAATCGCCCGCTTTCCGCCCGAAGAACGGGAAGCGATGGTCGGTCCCGACGGGATGATCCGGGTCGACTGCGCGTTCTGCTCGCACAGCTTCCCGATCGCTCTCGAGGACGTCTCGTAAGTGTAATATGACGATAACGGATTTGTGCTAATATGCAGCGCGTGAACGGACTTTATCGATCCATGCTGATCGGCGCAGGCGCCACCGGCCTTCTGGCGATGCTTGCCGCCGCCGCCACACCGTCGGCGCTCCGACAGGCGGAAGGCGGGCTGTGGGAGATCGCCCGAAGCGGAGCGGATCCGGTCCGGCAGTGCGTCGCCAGCCCCGCCACCCTGGCGCAATTCGAGCACAGGAACGCAAGCTGCACCCGAGTGGTGGTCCGTGACTCCGGCTCGCAGGCGACGATTCACTACACCTGCCCCGGGGGAGGGTTCGGGCACAGCAATGTCACGGTTCTGACCCGGCGGTTGCTGCGGATCGAAACCCAGGGAATCTCCGCCAGCGCACCGTTCAAATATGTGCTGCAGGCGCGGCGCGTCGGAAATTGCCCTGGCCATTAAGCGGGCGTTTAACCAGAGTGTTTTATGAAGGCCGAGTGCCGGATTTGGCACGCTTTCCTCCCAATCGGGCTTTGCCCGAAACCTGGGCCGCCCCTCCACCTGGACGGGCGGCCCTTCTTTTGGCCCGCCAGTCACCTTCGATCGCGGCGATGACGAACGCTTCCCGCAAGGCCGTGGTGCTCCTGTCCGGCGGGCTCGACTCGATGGTCACCGCCGCAATCGCCCGCGAGCGCGGATTTGCGCTGCTCGCGCTGACAATCGACTATAACCAGCGGCACCGGATCGAGCTTCAGGCAGCCGCGAGCATCGCCCGCCATCTTGGCGTTGAACGGCACATCGTCCTGCCGCTCGACCTCAGGCAGTTCGGGGGCTCGGCTCTCACCGACGATATTGCAGTCCCGAAGAGCGGTCTCGGCAATGCAATTCCCGTCACTTATGTACCCGCGCGAAACACAATTTTCCTCTCGCTGTGCCTCGGCTGGGCGGAGGCGGCGGGCGCGCGCGACCTGTTCATCGGAGTGAATGCGCTCGATTATTCCGGATATCCCGACTGCCGGCCGGATTTCATCGCCGCTTTCGAGGCGATGGCCAATCTGGGCACCAAGGCCGGAGTCGAGGGCGATCGCTTCATCGTCCACACGCCGCTGCTTGAACTCAGCAAGGCCGACATCGTGCGCGAGGCCGCGCGGCTGAAGCTCGAGCCTGGAATGAGCTGGTCCTGCTACGACCCGACGCCCGAGCTCGAGCATTGCGGCCCCGAACATTGCGGACTGTGCGATTCGTGCCGGCTTCGGGCCAGGGGCTTCGCCGAGGCCGGCCTGCCCGACCCGACCCGCTACGCCGCGGAGCCGGTTCGATGAGCTATGCGGTCAAGGAGCTGTTCCTGACGCTCCAGGGTGAGGGCGCGCAGTCGGGAAGCCGCGCCGTTTTCCTACGCTTTGCCGGCTGCAACCTGTGGTCCGGGCGCGAGAAGGACCGGGCAGAAGCCCAATGCAGCTTCTGCGACACCGATTTCGTCGGCACCGACGGGCAAGGCGGCGGCAAGTTCAGCGACGCCGGGGAGCTTGCCGATGCAGTCGAAGGGGTGTGGGGCGAGGAGAGGGCGGGCCGGCTGGTCGTGATCACCGGCGGCGAGCCGATGCTCCAGCTTGACCCGGAGCTGGTCGAAGCGCTTCACCGCCGCGGCTTTAAGGTCGCGGTCGAGACCAACGGCACGCTTGCCGCAGTCGAGGGAATCGACTGGATCTGCGTCAGCCCCAAAGCCGGGACCGACATCGTCCAGCGCACAGGGGACGAGCTGAAACTGGTGTGGCCGCAGGACGGGCTCGATCCTGCCGAGCTCGAGCAGTGGGACTTTACGCATTTCCTGGTTCAGCCGATGGACTGCGCCAATCCGAAGGCCGCCGCCGACGCGGCGGTTCGACTGGCGATGGAGCGGCCGCGCTGGCGGCTCAGCCTCCAGGCCCACAAGGTGATCGGCTTGCCTTAGCCGCTACTGGCTGTTGCCCGCCGCCCCGTTCCCGGCCTCGTTGCCCGCCTCGTTACCGGCGGCCTCGTTCAACTCGGCTTCGTTGAAGGTATAGTTCACGTCGGCTGCCATATTGGCCGCCTCGCCGGTCGCGGCGTCGATCGCGGTGGCGTCGTTCACGGCGCTCACCTGGGAGGATTTGCTCTCCTCCGCCACGGCGGCGTCGTTGGCCGTCTGGTTTCCGCCACAGGAGGCGAGGATGAAGGCGGCGATTGGGATCAGGCTTCGCATTGGCGGGATCAGGCTTCGCATTGCGCCTCTCCACATCACAGTCACGCAAATGTCAAAACAAGGGGGTATCAAAAAAAGAGGCTGCCGGGCGCACCCGGCAGCCTCGATCTCGTACTGCTCCACGAAGGAGCTGCTTGTTATTCGGTGGTATTGGCGTCGAGCGTGTTCATGTCGACCGCATTGACGTCGTTCATCAACAACGTGTCGTCGGTGACGAGGTTGGCGTCCATTGCGTTCATGTCATTCTCGATGATGAGATTCTCAGCAGTGAGATTCTCGACCACCACATTTTCGTCTTCGGCAGTGCCGCCACTACAGGCAGAAACCGCCAAGGCCGCACCAGCGACCAGGATAAGAGCACGCATTCAAAACTCCCTATTTATTTTGATCTGGAGCGGTTGCCCGCCTCCCAAATCGTCTCCAGCATAATCTGAACGGCTCGTCACCATCAAGAGACTTGATTCGGATCAGCCAAATCATTGAGAAAAAGGCGAAACGACCGTTTCAGCGCTGCATCAACGCGCGACATCGCTGTTTCTATCCCTTGCGCTTCAAGACTTGTGACCCCGAAATCGCTGATCCCGCAGGGAACGATGCCGCTAAAATGCGCCAGGTCCGGGGCGACGTTGATCGAAAATCCGTGCAGCGTGACCCAGCGTTTGATGCGGATTCCAAGTGCAGCGATCTTCGCCTCCTCCCGGCCTTCGCCGACCCAGATTCCGATGCGGCCCGGAGCCCGGTGAGCCTCGATTCCAAGCTCGGCAAGCGCCGCAATGACCCAGTTTTCGAGCGAATGGACCAGCCGGCGGACGTCTCGACCGCGCGACAAAAGGTCGAGCATCACATAGCCGACCCGCTGGCCGGGCCCGTGATAGGTGTAGCGGCCGCCGCGGCCGGCTTCGAACACCGGAAAGCCGAGCGGGTTGATGAGCTCGGCCGGGTCGGCGCTGGTTCCGGCAGTGAACAAGGGCGGGTGCTCGAGCAGCCACACGCATTCGCTCGCCCCTCCGGAGCGGATCGCGGCGGCGCGTTCGTGCATGAACGCGAGCGCCTCCTCGTACGGCACCAGGCCGTTGCTGACCTGCCACTCGATCCCGTCGATCTCATCCATCGACGAGCAAATGCGCCCGGCGGCGCCTGGCGGCAAGATTGCAAGGCGGGAGCAAGCCGCATAACGAGGGCCAGGAGAACAGGGGGGCACTTGAATGGCTGCATTTTCGATTTCGCGCGCGTGGGACGAGACGAAGGCCCGAATCGCTGCCGACGGACGTCTGATGGCAATCGTCGCCGCCGCCCTGATTGCTCTTCCGACCCTGGTGACCGGAGTGCTCAACCCTGGACGAGCGAGCGACGACAGCTCGCTGTGGACGGTGCTGGTCCTGTTCGGTGCGGCGCTGCTCGCCATCGTCGGCCAGCTCGCGATCATCCGGCTGGCGATTGGCCCCTCGGTCTCGGTCGCCGAAGCAATCGGTCACGGCGCGCGTCGAATGCCGTTTTATTTCCTCGCCGGAATCCTGATCGTGATAGCGATGCTTATCGCCGGGCTCCCGTTCCTAGCAGTCCTTTTCGTGGCCGGGGTCCCGCTGCAGGGGCCGGGCGCTTTCCAGTCGGGTCTCGCGATCCTGCTTGGCCTTCTTTACCTCGCTCTCATCATTTTTGTTGCGGTGAGAATGCTGATGGCCTCTCCGGTCGCCAGCGAGGAAGCCGCCGGCCCGATCGCAATCCTGCGCCGCAGCTGGGAATTGACCGAAGGGCATTGGTGGCGGCTGTTCGGCTTCATTCTCATGTTCCTGATCGGCGCAATAGTTGCGCTTGCGGCGATCGGCGCCGCTGTCGGGGTGACCGCAGTGATGCTGTTCGGCCCGCTTGAGCCGATGTCGGCAACGGCACTCGTCGTTGCGATCGTCGATGCGGTGGTGAACGGGGCCATCACCCTGCTTCTCGCGGTGATGCTCGCCCGGATCTACCTTCAGCTTTCCGGAGTCGATTCGCTCGACGTCACGGTTCCCAGGACGGGCACCTGAGGGGCGCAGTCGAGCGGCAGGATCCCGGCCAGCCGCGGGTCGGGAAAGCGCTCGATCGCCCGCTTGATCGGTAAAAATCCGGCGCGGCAATAGGCGTCAAGCGCCGCCGGATGGTCGAGGCTGCAGGTGTGGACGTGCACCCGCTCGACGCCATCGCGCCAGGCCCGACGGAGCGTTTCGGCCACAAGCCACCGACCGTGGCCGTGGCCGGCAAGCTCCGGAACCAGCCCGATGAACGCAAGCTCGCACTCGCCCGCCGTTCGGAAATCGAGCTCGACCATGCCGGCGTCGAGGCCGCCGTCGATCACGGCGTAAACTTCCACGTCCGGGTGCTGGATCACAGCGTTCAGCTTGTCGTCGTCCATGATGAGCCGCGAGAACCACAGCCATCGCGCTCCAACGAGGCGGTAGAGGGTGCGGTATTCGTCAGGTCGGGGCGCGGCGATGCGTCGCAGCGACAGAGGCGAGGGCGGCACCGGCGCGCCCGGCGGCTCGCGCATTTCGAGATAAGTGACGACAGCAGCGAGCTCGCCGTCGGCTAGCGCCGTGTAGGTCACGCGATCATTTCCACCGCGCAAGCGGCGGCAGGCTCATCAGGATCGCGTCGATGTTGCCGCCGGTCTTGAGCCCGAACAGCGTTCCGCGGTCGTAGAGGAGGTTGAACTCGACATAGCGGCCGCGAAATTCGAGCAGCCGGTCCACGTCCTCGTCGCTGAACGGCGTCTCCATCCGCCGCCGGACGATCGCCGGGAAGATGTCGAGGAACGCCTCGCCGACATCGCGGGTGAAAGCCAAATTGGCCTCGAAGGTCGCGCCTTTCCCGGCCTCGCGGCATTCGAGATGGTCGTAGAATATCCCGCCCGCTCCACGCGCGACTCCGCGGTGGGGCAAGAAGAAATACTCCTCCGCCCATTTGGAAAAGCGCGGATAGAAGGTCGGGTCGTGGGCGGCGCAGGCGGCGCGAAGCCGAGCGTGGAACGCGTCGGTGTCTTCGTCATAGGGGATCGCCGGGTTGAGGTCGGCGCCGCCTCCGAACCAGCGTTTCGTCGTCGTCAGGAAGCGGGTGTTCATGTGCACCGCCGGAACGTGCGGATTGGCCATGTGGGCGACAAGGCTGATTCCCGTCGCGAAAAAGTTTGGGTTCTGCTCGTCGGCTCCGAGGACCGTGCTTGCGAACTCCTCGCTAAAGCGGCCGCCGACGGTCGAGACATTGACTCCGACCTTCTCGAATACCGCGCCGTTCATCTGTCCGCGAACGCCGCCGCCTCCGGGTTCTCCGGTGGGGTCGGTGCGCTCCCAGGGCGTGTAGTCGAAGGCGGCATCGGAGCCCGCGTCGCGCTCGATCGCTTCGAACGCTGCGCAGATGCGGTCGCGAAGGCTCTCGAACCAGTCGCGTGCCGCCTGCTGCTGTTCGTCGAGGGGGAGCATTGGAATGCCATAGCGTGCCTGTCGGGAATGCCAATTGGCCCCCTTGGCAGTGCGGGATGTGGTCGCTATCAGCGCGCCAATCGCCTTACGGGGGCTCCGGATGGCGGGCCGCCACTAGTCATAGGGTAAGCATGACTGACGTTCCGGTTACGGCTGGCGATGGCGTTCGCCGCCGCGATTTCCTCAATGTTGCTGCAGTCAGCTTCGCCGGGGTTGGAACGGTCGCTGCGATTGCTCCGCTACTGGTCCAGATGGCGCCTCCGGCCGACGTGCTGGCGCTGTCGACGACCGAGGTCGACGTCTCCAAAATCCAGCCCGGCCAGGGCATCAAGACGGTATGGCGCAAGCAGCCGGTGTTCGTCCGCAACCTGACGCCCAAGGAAATCGAGGAAGCCCAGGCGGTGCCGCTGTCGGAGCTTCGCGATCCGCAGACGCTCGCCCAGCGGACCCGGCCGGGGCACATCAACTGGCTGATCACACTTGGCGTTTGCACCCACCTTGGATGCGTCCCGCTGGGCATCGGCGAGGGCGAGAACAAGGGCCCTTACGGCGGCTATTTCTGCCCGTGCCACGGATCGGCCTTCGACACCGCGGCCCGGATCCGATCCGGCCCGGCGCCGACCAACCTGTTCGTGCCGGATTACGAATTCACGTCGCCGACCACGGTGCGGATCGGCTGAGGGAGAGCGCGAGGACATGAGCTTTTCCTGGGCAAAGCCCTACGAACCCAAATCGGAATTTGGCCGCTGGATCGACGAGCGGCTGCCGCTTCCGCGCCTCGTCTACGGAGCGGTCGGCGGCGGCTATCCGGTGCCGCGCAACCTCAATTACTGGTGGAATTTCGGGGTCCTCGCCGGCGTCTTCCTGATGATCCAGATCGTCACCGGGATCGTGCTTGCGATGTGGTACATCCCGAGCACCGGCGGAGCGTTCAACTCGGTCGAGTACATCATGCGCAACGTCAACGCGGGCTGGCTTCTCCGCTATGTCCACGCCAACGGCGCAAGCTTCTTCTTCGTCATCACCTACATCCACATCTTCCGCGGAATCTATTACGGAAGCTACAAGGCGCCGCGCGAGCTGGTGTGGATTTTGGGGCTCGTCATCTACCTGCTGATGATGGCGACGGCCTTCATGGGCTACGTGCTGCCCTGGGGCCAGATGAGCTATTGGGGCGCGCAGGTGATCACCGGCTTCTTCTCGGCCTTTCCGCTGGTCGGCGAGCCGATACGAGTTTGGCTGCTTGGCGGCCATGCGCCCGACCAGGCGGCACTGACCCGGTTCTTCTCGCTTCACTATCTGCTTCCGTTCGTCATCGCAGCGGTAGTGATCCTGCACATCTGGGCGCTTCACATCCCCGGATCGAGCAACCCGACCGGAGTGGACGTGAGGGACGAGAAGGACACCTTGCCCTTCCATCCCTTCTATACGGCGAAGGACGGATGGTTCGCCGGTCTCGTCCTGATCCTCTTCGCGATGATGGTCTATTTCGCTCCCAACGCGCTCGGGCACGCCGACAATTACATCCCGGCAGACCCGCTCGCGACTCCGGCGCACATCGTCCCTGAATGGTATTTCTGGCCGTTCTACGCGATTTTGCGGGCGTTCACGGTCGACTTCATCCTTCCGGCGAAGCTGTGGGGCGTGCTTGCGATGTTCGCTGCGATCCTGCTTTTGTTCTTCCTTCCGTGGCTCGACAAGTCGCCGGTCCGGTCGGGCTCGTACAGGCCCCTGTTCAGGACTTTCTTCTGGGTGCTGGTCGTCGACGTGCTGGTCCTTGGAATCGCCGGGATGGAAGAGGTGGTCCAGCCGTGGATCGCGATCAGCCAGGTCGCCACCGCTTATTACTTTCTGCACTTCCTGGTCTTCCTGCCGATCCTTTCGAAATATGAGCGGACTCTGCCGCTTCCACGGTCGATCACCGAGTCGGTGCTTCATGGCGAGGCGCAGGAAAGCTCTCCCGCCGGCGTCAGGCCGGGCACAACGACAGTCGCCGGCTAGGGGAAACCAGGGACATGGTTCGAATCATCGGTTTCCTGGTCGGCCTCGGTTTCGCAGGCGTGCTTCTGATCTCGCTGTTCGTCGGCATTTCCGACTATGTGACGAACCCGCCGGAGCCGACTGCCGACAAGAAGTTCCACAAATATCCAAGGGAGCTCCACCTCGCCAGCGACGGCCCCTTGGGCCAGTTCGACGAGACGCAGCTCCAGCGCGGCTTCCAGGTTTACAAGGAGGTTTGCGCCGCCTGTCACGGGCTCGAGCTGGTCGCGTTCCGCAACCTCGAGGACCTCGGCTATTCCGAGGCCGAGGTGAAGGCGATCGCAGGCCAGTGGCAGATCGAAGTGCCGTCGATCGATCCGGAGACCGGCGAGCCGGCGACCCGACCGGCGACACCGGTCGACCGCTTCCCGAGCCCCTATCCGAACGAGGTCGCCGCCCGTGCGGCAAACAACAACGCATTCCCGCCCGACCTGTCCCTGATCACCAAGGCGCGAAAGGGCGGCGCGCCGTACGTCTATTCGCTGCTCACCGGCTATCAAAACCAGCCGGCCGAACTGCTTCGGCAGTTCCCGGACGCGAAGACTCCGCAGGGCCTCTATTACAATCCCTACTTTGCGAACCTGAACATTGCGATGGCGCCGCCGCTGATCAGCGAGGGGCAGGTTGCCTACGCCGACGGTACCCGTGCGACGGTTCCCCAGATGGCCAAGGACGTGGCCGCGTTCCTGGTGTGGACGGCCGAGCCCAACCTCGAGCGGCGCCATTCAGCGGGGATCGCGGTGGTCATCTTCCTGCTGTTCGCCACCGTCTTGGGCTATCTCGCCTATCGCAACATCTGGGCGACCCACAAGCGCAAGGTCCGGGTCACCGGACCGCTGGAGCCCGAACACAAGGCGAAGCGGCGTCGTGCGAGCCGCAAGAGCGGAGTCACCGAATAGGCCAGCGCCGATCCCGCTGCGGGAAAAGTCATTCATCGCAGCGACATGGAGGAACGCGCAAATTGACTCGGATTTGATGTTTCCTCGCGTTTCGGAGGCAATTATGCGCGCGCGTCTTGCAATTCTCATTCTCGGCTCCGCTGCCCTTGGCGGCTGCGCCTACGGCTATGGCGGCGGCTACGGGTCGCCGTTCGGCGGGCTTTCGGTCGGAGTCAGCTACGGCTCGGGCTACGGCGGCTATTGCGACCCCTACGGCGGCTACGGCGGTTACGGCGGTTACGGCGGTTACGGCGGCTATGGCGGTTACGGTGGTCGCTACAGCGGCGGCTACCGCGGCGGCTACGGCGGTTACGGCGGTTACGGCGGCGGTTATGGCCAGTGCGTCGATCCGTACTGGGGCTGGTCCGGCGGCTATTATTACCCGGGCACCGGCTATTACGTCTACGACAGCTACCGGCGGCCTTTCCGCTGGACCGACGCGCAGAGGCGCTACTGGAGCGAGCGGCGCGAGAAGGCGCAGGCCGTCACCGGCACGACGACGACGCCAACGACGATCACGCCCAACTGGACCGACTTCAGCCGCCAGCGGGCGGAACAGCGCTCGACCCGGATCCAGCAGCGCGACGCCCGGCGTGCAGACCTGCGCGCGCGTGTCCAGACGCGGACCGAGGAGAGTGAGGTCCAGCGTCCGGCGCAGCGGCCGACGAGGGCCACCACGCGCTCGACCGCGAGCGAGCGGCGGGCGGAGCGGCGCGCCGAGCGCGAAGCACGCCGAAGCTCGGGCGACGACGATTAGGCCGGGGCTTCGCTCCCCGGCCGCCGCCGGATCAGAACAATCGAGGTGAATTGCATCACCGGGACGTCGTCCTGGTTGGTGACAATCGTCTGAGTCCAGAACGAGCCGATCTCTGGCTTGCTTCTGGACGGACGCTTATCGACGATCTTGCCGCGCACGTGCAGCGTGTCGCCCGGGTAGACAGGCTTCAGCCAGCGAAGCTCGTCGACTCCCGGAGAGCCAAGCCCCGCCTGGTCGTCCTTCACCACATATCGAGCGATCACCGCCATCGTCATCGCGCACGTGTGCCAGCCGCTTGCCGAGAGGCGCCCGAAGTGCGTTTTCGCCGCTTCCTCGTCGGACAAGTGAAACGGCTGAGGGTCGTATTTGCGAGCGAACTCGAGCACTTCCTGGCGAGTGACCTCGTAGGACCCGTAATAAGCTTCGGCCCCGATCTCGAGGTCCTCAAAGTAAATCACATCGAGCTCCTTTAAGAGCGCTCAAGTAGCAGAGCCGGAGCGCGGCGCCAGCGCCTCCCGGACCCGCGGCTTCGTCCGGACGATGCAACGCCGACGCCGGTCGGCGGTTGAGCCTTGCTCATGCCTGCGCCTTCGTCCGTTGATGCCGCCGCGATCCGGCGAGCTTCCTCCCCCGCGGTGATCGGCGGGCTCGCCGCCATATGGCTTGCCATGCTTGTGCTCGGTGGCCGGGGAATCGACCACTCGGTCCTGCTTGCGTCCCATGTCAGCGAAGATACGTGGTTGCGGATCCTCCTTGCGGTGACTCGCTTCGGCGACTGGGGGCTCCTGGTCGCTGCCAGCTTTTTCGGATCGGCCTGGCTGATGTACCGGCGTCAGTTTGGGCCCGCGCTGCTGCTGCTCGGATCGACGCTTGCAGGGAGGCTGGCGGTCTCGCTTCAAAAATGGTTTCTCGGCCGAGTCCGGCCCGAGAGCGACTCGCCCCTCGTCGACGTCCAGAGCCTTTCCTTCCCGAGCGGCCACGCGGCCAATTCGATGATCGTCTATTTGCTCGTTGCGCTGATCCTTGTCCCTCCCGGACGGCAGCGCGACTGGGCGGCCGCGGCCGCGGTCACCGCCTCGCTGCTGATCGGCGCAAGCCGGGTGCCGCTCGGCCTGCACTGGCCAAGCGACGTGATCGGTGGCTGGGCGTTCGGCCTTTTGTGGGTGCTGCTTTGCCTGGCGCTGGCGCAACGGCTCGCCCGGGACTAGCTTGGCTGTCTCGAACTGGGGAGGTCCTAATGGGCAACAAGCCTTTCACTGTGATCGCAGCGATCCTTTTCCTGATCATGGCGGTTATCCACCTGCTGCGGCTGTTCACGAACTTTCAAATTGTGCTCGGCAGTCACGTAATGCCGCAATGGCTAAGCATCGCCGGGCTGCTGATCGCAGCATTGCTGTCGTGGGGACTATTCCGCGAGGCGCGGCGGTAGAAGGATCGCGCAACGCCAGCCAGTTCCTCGCGCGTGACCTCGCGGGGCTCGCACCGGGCTCGGCGCCGGGCCGGGCTTCTTCAAAATCGTTCATCAGCCGCGAATAGCCGCGAGGCGACGCTTGGCGCCCGCGTCACCGCGCCTTAGGCTGAGCCCGTGGCGACGCACTCCACTACTGCAAGCCGCTTGCACCCGCGCCTTATCGAGGCCGCGCTGGCGCTGAACGAAGATCGGCTCGACGTGGCCGAGCGCATTCTCAAGCCGCACCTGAAAGAGGATCCGTTCGATGTGCGAGCGATCCGAATGCTGGCGGAGCTCGCGGCTCGGATCGGGCGGCTGAAAGATTCGGAGACGCTGCTCCGCCGAGCGCTGGAGATCGCGCCCGACTTTACGGCGGCTCGCGCAAACCTGGCGCTCGTGCTGGGCCGCCTCGGCCGGCCTGCCGAGGCGCTTGAGCTGCTCGACGAGCTGTTCCGGGCCGAGCCGGGAGCGATCGGCCACCTCAACCTTAAGGCCGCGACCGTGGGCCGACTTGGCGACTTCGATGAGGCCATCCAGCTCTACGAGCGGGTGCTCGAGCGCGCTCCGAACCAGCCGAGGGTGTGGGTGAGCTATGGGCATATGCTGAAGACCGTCGGCCGGGTCGACGAAGGCGTTGCCGCATATCGTCGGGCGGTCGCGATTCAGCCGACATTGGGAGAGGCGTGGTGGAGCCTCGCGAACCTGAAGACGGTGCGGTTCGACGAGGAGGATTTCGGCGCCATGCGTTCGGCGCTCGAGCAGCCGGACCTCGGCGAGGAGGATCGTTTCCAGCTGGACTTTGCGCTGGGAAAGGCGCTGCACGACCTCGGCCGGTTCGACGAGGCGTTCGCGCATTATTCGGCCGGCAATGCGCTTCGGCGCCGCTACCACCCGTACCGCCCCGAGACCGTGACTCGCATCGTCGACCGCAGCATCGAACTCTTCACGTCCGACGTGCTAAGCGCAGCGGGCGGGTGCGCAGCCCCGGACCCGATCTTCATCGTCGGAATGCCGAGGGCCGGCTCGACTCTCGTCGAGCAAATCCTTGCGTCGCACAGCCTCGTCGAAGGCACGTCGGAGCTGCCGGACATGCCGATGGTTGCGCGCGAGACCGGAAGCTATCCCGCCTCGGCGGCCGAAATGGCTCCAGACCAGCGCCGTGCCGCCGGGGAGGAATATCTGAAGCGATCGGCGGTACAGCGGCGGTCAGGCCGGCCGTTCTTCATCGACAAGCTGCCTAACAACTGGATGTACGTGCCGTTCGTCCACCTGGTTCTTCCGAACGCCAAGATCATCGACGCCAGGCGCCACCCGCTCGGCTGCTGCCTGTCCAACTTCCGCCAGCATTTCGCCCGCGGCCAGGACTTCACCTACGATCTCACCGACCTCGGCCGCTATTATTCGGATTACGTGCGGCTCGTTGCGCACATCGACCAGAATTTGCCCGATCGAGTGCACCGGGTGATCTACGAGCGAATGGTGGACGACACCGAGGCCGAGGTCCGTTCGCTCCTCGACTATTGCGGGCTGGAATTCGAGCCGGCGTGCCTGTCCTTCTACGAAACCGAGCGGGCGGTGCGCACTCCAAGCTCCGAGCAGGTGCGCCGTCCGATCTACCGCGAAGCCACCGAGGAGTGGAAAGCCTACGCCTCCCATCTCGGTCCGCTCGAAGCCGCGCTCGGTGACGTTGCTGCCGCCTATCCGAACGCCCCTGCGGCGTGGGAGCAACGATGATTGGCTGACGTTGCGGCCCCGAAAGGATCGTCGTTGACAAGTCGCCGATCCTCTGTCGCTATGCGTTGGCATTGTTCGGGGGATACCATGATCGATCGTAGGCTACGCGCGTTCGCGTTCGGGCTCTTGGCTTCCACTGCGCTTGTGGCGCCTGCGGCCGCGCAGGAGCAGGATGCGACTCCGGAGATCGAGCCGCCGGTCGACACGACTCGCTCGCCGGCACCGGCGACGAACGCGACGGACGTCACGTCACTCCCTCCTCAAACTCAGGTTCAGCGCGACGGGCTGGCCGAGGATCCCACCGAGATCATCGTCACGGCGCAGAAGCGCGAGGAGAATTTGCAGGACGTTCCGGTGAGCGTCATCGCCATCGGAACTCGGCGGCTCGACCAGCTCAACATCGCCGACTTCGCCGATTTCGCGCAGCAGTTGCCGTCGGTCAGCTTCAACACCTCCCAATCGGGCGGCTACGTCATCTACATGCGCGGAGTCGCGACCGGCGGCGACGGCAATCATTCGGGATCCTTGCCGTCGGTCGGTGTCTATCTCGACGAGCAGCCGGTGACGACGATCGGCGGAGCGCTCGACGTCCACATTTACGATATCGCGCGAATCGAGAGTCTCGCAGGGCCCCAGGGCACGCTCTATGGGGCGTCCAGCCAGGCGGGCACGATCCGGATAATCACCAACAAGCCCGACCTGACGGCATTCTATGGCCGAATCGACGGCGAGCTGATCACCGTCGCCCACGGCGGGGTCGGCGGCGGCCTGGAAGGCATGGTCAACGCTCCGCTGGGTGACCGCGCCGCGGTCCGCGCAGTCGCATTCTACCAGCGTCACGCCGGCTTCATCGACAATGTCCCGGGGACACGCACCTTTTGCGGCGATCCGGTCGTCGATCCGGTCACAGGCGACACCGTCGGCTGCGTCCGCAATGGCTTTAGCGTGAACAACGCGGATCTAGTCGATGACGACATCAACAGCAGGGAAACCTATGGCGGGCGGGCGGCGCTAAAGGTCGATCTCAACGAGAACTGGACCGTCACTCCGTCTATCATGCACCAATATTCGAGCACCGACGGCTTCTATGCCTATGATCCTACGCTGGGCGACCTCAACGTCCAGCGGTTCAAGGACGACTATATTAAGGACAAGTTTACGCAGGTGGCGCTGACGGTCGAGGGCAGGATCTCGAACTTCGACCTGACCTATGCAGGCGCCTACCTCGATCGACCGACAGAGGGCCTGACCGACTATATCGATTACACCGAGGCCTACGACAATGCTTATGAGAGCTTGGGCGGCCTTCAGAATTACTTCTATTTCCAGGACGCGGCGGGCAACACCGTCAGCCCGCACCAGTATATTTACGGCGAAGAGCATTTCAAAAAGATGAGCCACGAGCTGCGGGTTGCGACTCCGCAGGAGTGGCGCGTCCGCGGTCTTCTCGGCGCTTTCTACCAGCGGTCGACTAACGACATTTATCAGGACTATCTGGTGGACGGCGTTGCGCCCCACTTGTCGGTCAACGGATGGCCCGAGACGGTCTGGCTGACGCTGCAGGAGCGCGAGGACCAAGACTGGGCGCTGTTCGGTGAAGGCGAAGTCGACATCACTCCGCAGCTGACGCTGATCGCGGGTGGGCGCCTGTTCAGATACAAGAACTCGCTCTTCGGCTTTGCCGGCTTCGGCAAGAATCCGGCGTTCGGCGAAGGTGAAGGCGAGGGTTTCCCGCCGCCGCCAAACGCGGTGGGGGGAAGCTCCGGGGTTCGGCGCTGCCTCACCGTCAACGGGCTTCCGCTACAGCTAGACGAGGACGCGGAGCTAGCTCCAGGAGGTGTCGAAGGGACTCCATGCACCAACGTCGGCGATGTCGTGAACGGAGTCGCCGTGCCCCGCGAGAGCAAGGGAAGCGGCTTCACTCACCGGCTGAGCGCCCGCTACGAGCCCGCCGAAAACTTGATGTTTTACGGGACGTGGTCGCGCGGATTCCGGCCCGGCGGAATCAACCGCCAGCCGAACGAGGGCCCCTACGAGCCGGACTATCTCACCAATTACGAGCTCGGCTGGAAGACGAAGTTCGGGCCGCTGACGTGGAACGGCGCGATCTTCCACCAGGTGTGGAAGAAGTTCCAGTTCAGCTTCCTTGGCGAGAACAGCCTCACGGTCATAAAGAACGGACGCGACGCCACGATCGATGGCGTCGAAACCGACGTGTCTTATGTCGCGGGCGGGCTGACTCTAAACGCCGCGGCGGCCTACACAAATGCCAAGACCAAGGGAAACATCTGCGAAATCGACCAGGATGACGAGCAATGTTCCCAGACCTTCGTCGTCACTCCATCGGGCACCAGGCTGCCGATCACTCCGAAGTTCAAGATCGCCGCGACGGCGCGCTACGCGTGGCCGGTGTGGACCGGCAGAGCGCATGTCCAGGGGAGCGTCACCCACCGCAGCTCGGCCAGCACCGACCTGCGACAGGACACCGACGGCGACGGAGCGAACCCCAACGACTTCCTCGGCCGAATCCGCGCTTCGACCCTGGTCGATACGTTCATCGGCTACACTTGGGCCAATTACACCGCGGAGCTGTTCACGACGAACCTGTTCGACGAGCGCAACGACCTCGTTCGTTTTGTCGCTTGCAGCATCTGCACGCAGACTCGGATCACGCCGGGGCGACCTCGCACCATCGGCCTGAGGCTCGGCGCGAGGTTCTAGTCGAGGACTGAAGTGCTTTTCGTGCGGTCTCGCGCAACGGCTCTCTAGACGTTGAAGCGGAACAGAAGCACGTCGCCGTCCTGGACGACATAGTCCTTGCCTTCGGCGCGCATCTTGCCGGCTTCCTTGGCGCCCGCCTCGCCGCCGCAGCGGATGTAGTCGTCGAAGCTGATCGTCTCGGCGCGGATGAAGCCGCGCTCGAAATCGGTGTGAATTTCGCCGGCAGCCTCGGGCGCCCTTGAGCCTTTGTCCACCGTCCAGGCGCGCGCTTCCTTTGGGCCGGCGGTATAGAAAGTGATGAGGCCGAGCAGCTCGTAGGCGGCATGGATCATTCGCGTGAGGCCGGTTTCTTCGAGCCCGAGGTCGGCCAGGAAGGCGTCGCGCTCTTCGGGCGGCAGGGTGGCGATTTCCGCCTCGATCGCGGCCGAGATGACGACCGACTTCGCGCCTTCGGACTTTGCCTTTTCGTCGACCCGCCCGGACAGAGCGTTGCCGCTCGCCGCATCCGCTTCGTCGACGTTGCAGACGTAGAGCACGGGCTTTGCGGTCAGCAGCTGGGCGCGCCTTAGCGCCTTTTCCTCCTCCGCGTCCTTGGGCTTGGTGAGGCGGGCAGGCCTGGATTCGCGAAGCAGCTCGAGCGCCTGGCCGAGGACCGAAGCTTCGATCTTCGCCTCCTTTTCGCCCTGCTGGGCCTTCTTGACGAGGTTCGGAACGCGGCGCTCGAGCGACTCCAGGTCGGCCAGCATGAGCTCGGTTTCGACCACTTCGGCGTCGGCGATCGGATCGACTCGGCCTTCGACGTGGGTGACGTCGCCGCCCTCGAAGCAGCGAAGCACGTGGACGATCGCGTCGACCTCGCGGATGTTGGCGAGGAACTGGTTGCCCAGCCCCTCGCCCTTCGAAGCGCCGCGGACGAGGCCCGCGATGTCGACGAACTCGATCTGCGTTTCGATCTCCTGAGCCGACTTGGCGATCTCCCGGATCCGGTCGAGCCGGGGGTCGGGAACCGCCACTCGGCCGACGTTGGGCTCGATCGTGCAGAAGGGATAATTGGCCGCCTGCGCGGCTGCGGTCTCGGTCAGCGCGTTGAAGAGGGTCGACTTGCCGACGTTCGGAAGGCCGACAATGCCGCAGCGAAAGCCCATGCGATCTCCGTTATCCGACCGTCATTGCGAGGAGCGAATGCGACAAAGCAATCCAGAAGGCCGCTGGATTGCTTCGCTGCGCTCGCAATGACGAATGGCGGCTCCTTAGCCGCGCCCCGCCGCGAGTAAAAGCGCAACCCTGCGCCGCGCGCCCCGTTGACCGTCTATGGCGAAAGGCGCGGACTCCAGGCCGATCGTGCTGATCACCGGCGCTGCGGGGAACATCGGGACTTCGCTGGCCGAGGTGCTGACCAAGGATTATCGCGTCGTCGGCCTCGACCGGCCCGGGACAGAGGCCGACTTCCCGCTGATCGAAGCCGATCTTGCGGACGACGAATCGGTCGATAAAGGCATGCGCGAGTTTCGGAAGCGCTTCGGCGACAGGATCGCCAGCGTTGTCCACCTCGCCGCCTTCTTCGACTTCAGCGGCGAGGACAACCCGCTCTACGAGCAGATCAATGTCGAGGGCACGAAGAGGCTGCTGCGGGCGCTGCAGCCGTTGCAGGTCGAGCAGTTCCTCTATTCGGGCACGATGCTGGTCCACGCGCCCTGCGATCCCGGCGAGTCCATGGACGAGGATCAGCCGATCGAGCCCCAATGGGCTTATCCCAAGTCGAAGGCCGAAGCCGAGGAGGTGATCCGCGCCGAAGCCGGCGACATCCCCTATGTGCTTTTGCACCTCGCCGGCCTCTACGACGAGAAAACCGCGGTGCCGACGCTCGCTCACCAGATCGCCCGGATCTACGAGCGCGATTTCCAGAGCCATTTCTATTCGGGCTCGACGCGGGTGGGCCAGTCGATGGTCCACCGCGACGACATGCTTGATGCGTTCAAGCGGGCGATCGACCGGCGCCGGGATATCCCGTCAGGCACGGTCATCCTGATCGGCGAGGAGGACGCGCCGGGCTACGACGCGCTCCAGGACGAGATCGGATATCTGATCCACGGGTCAGAGGACTGGCCGACGCTTCGGGTCCCGAAACCCGCCGCGGCCGCCGGCGCCTGGCTGATGGAGAAGACGGAGCCGATCGTCCCCGATGCGCTCGACCAGGGCGAGGAGCCGTTCGTCAAGCCGTTCATGGTGCGAATGGCTGACGACCATTACGAGCTCGACATCTCCAGGGCGCGAAAGCTGCTCGGCTGGGAGCCGAAGCATAACATCAAGGATATGCTCCCCAAGATCGTCGCTGCGCTGACGAACGACCCGAAGGGCTGGTACGAAAAGAACGGGCTGACCCCGCCAGCGACAATCCTCGAGGTCGAGAAGGAGGGGGAAGATCCGGAGCGGGTCCGGGCCGAGCACGAGCGCCTTCTCGTCCGCCAGCACCGGCGGTTCCGCTGGGCGCATTTCGCCAACATTTTCCTCGGTTTGTGGCTGATGCTCCAGCCGCCGATGATCGGCGTCGGCGACCCGCTGCTCGCCTGGACCGAAGCGTTCCTGGGCGCAGGCACGATCCTGTTCGCGACCCTGTCGCTTTCGTGGAGACTCAGCTGGGCCCGGTGGATCACCGCCGGTATCGGAGCCTTGGTGATGGCCGCGCCGTTCGTTCTGTGGACGGACAACAACGCGGCCTTCCTTTCGGACACGCTCGTCGGCGGGCTGATCATGGCCTTTGCAGTCGGGTCGCGCCCCGAGGTCGGGCCGTCGCCGCTCGCGGCGACGAGCGGGCAGTATATCCCGCCGGGCTGGGACTATAACCCTTCGACCTGGACCCAACGGCTGCCGATCATCGCGCTCGCGGTGCTTGGCCTGGAGGTGTCGCGCTATCTCACCGCCTATCAGCTCGGCCTGATCGACGGAGTGTGGGAGCCGTTCTTCGCGGGCTCGCCGGCCGACCCGCAGAACGGGACCGAGGAGATCATCACCAGCGACGTCTCCGAGGCCTGGCCGGTGCCGGACGCGGCGGTCGGCGGCTACACCTATGCGCTCGAAATCATCACCGGAATCGTCGGAAGCAAGGCGCGCTGGCGGACCATGCCGTGGCTGGTCGTGCTGTTCGGACTGATGATCGTGCCGCTTGGCGTGGTGTCGATCACCTTCATCATCATCCAGCCAATCGTCATCGGCACCTGGAGCACTCTGACCCTGGTCGCCGCCGCGGCGATGCTAATCCAGATCCCTTATTCAATCGACGAGTTGCTGGCGACGCTGCAGTTCGTCCGGCGGCGGGTGAACGCGGGCAAGAGCTGGCTTCGAGTCTTCCTGTTCGGCGACACCGACGAGGGGCCACACGAGAAGCCGGCGCACGAATTCAGCCGCCGCCCCGGCGAAATCCTGACCGACATGTGGTCGGGCGGAGTGAACCTGCCGTGGAACCTGGCGCTCGCCGGACTGGTGGGAATCTGGCTGACGTTCACCCGGCTATCGCTGGGCGCCGAGCCGCCGATGGCCCATGCCGACCATCTGATCGGCGCATTGGCGCTGACCGTGGTTTCGCTTTCGGCGGCGGAGGTCACCCGGGCGCTTCGCTTCCTGCTGATCCCGCTCGGGGCGGCACTGTTCGTCACGGCCTTCCTGTTCGGCGCGGGCACCGAGCAGACGATTGCCAGCTTCGTCTCCGGCGCGCTGCTGATCGTCCTCAGCCTGCGCCGCGGCCCGATCCACTGCCGCTACGGAAGCTGGCATAGGTGGATCGTCTGACGTCCGGTTTGAAACCGGCCTTCCCGGTCCCTAGCTGGCGATAATGCCACGCCTGTCCCGATTCCCGATCACCCGCCGCTGGCCGCCGAAGCACCCCGACCGGCTACAGCTCTATTCCCTGAACACTCCCAACGGAGTCAAAGTCTCGATCATGCTCGAGGAGACCGGCGTCCCGTACGAGGCGCACCTCGTCGATATCAGCGCCGACGAGAGCTGGAGCGAAGACTTCCTTTCGCTCAACCCAAACGGCAAGATTCCGGCGATCATCGATCCCGACGGGCCCGACGGGCAGCCGCTCGGTCTCGCCGAATCCGGCGCGATCCTGATCTATCTTGCCGACAAGACCGCGAAGCTGCTTGCCGGGGGCGGGCGCCGGTATGAGACGATCCAGTGGGTGATGTGGCAGATGGGCCATGTCGGCCCGATGTTCGGCCAGGTCGGATTCTTCCACAAATTCGCCGGCCGGGAGTGGGAGGACAAGCGCCCGCTTCAACGGTACGCCGACGAGTCGAAGCGGCTTTTGCAGATGCTCGACGACCGCCTCGCCGGGCGCGAGTGGATCATGGGCGACTATTCGATCGCCGACATCGCCACCGCCGGCTGGGTCCGCAACCTCATCGACTTTTACGGAGCCGCGCACCTAGTCGGCTACGACGGGTTCGAGAACGTCGACGCCTGGCTTCGGCGGTGGGTCGCCCGGCCGGCGGTGAAGCGCGGGCTTCAAATCCCGTCGAAAGCGGCAATCAGGCGAAATTGAACGAGACGCTGAGCCGCTCGCCGCGGCCTGTGCCGGCCAGCACTTCGTGCCGAAGCCAGCTTTCCCACATCAGGAGCAGTCCGGGCCGGGGCTCGACATTGGCGAACGGGCGCAGCTCCCCGGGAGCATCGGGCCTGCGCGTCGGCGCGGCCATCATCATCGGGAGCCGCGGGTCCTCGAAACGGATCGCGCCGGAGCCCGGCGGAACCTCCACATAGAGCGTGCCCGATATGATGCTGTGCGGGTGGATGTGGCCACTGTGGTGCCCACTGCTTTTCAACAGATTTACCCACAAGCTGTCGAGCTTCGGCTTGCCGGGAAGGTCGAAGGCGGCGGCCTGAGCGAATTTGGCGGCGTGCCGGGTCAGCAGCCGAGCGAGGGCGGAAAAAGCGGGGTCGCGCTTCGGAAGGTCGTCGAGCGAGGCATAGCTGGTGTAGCCCGCATAGCGATGCTCCCGGCTCCACTTCTGCCCGGCACGATCGTCTGCGGCAAGCGAGCGGATCGAATAAGCGAGCTCTCCCAGCAGCTCCGCGCCGATGTCCGCTTCGTACAGCAGGGTAGGGAAAAGCGTCCGAACGCTCATTCGTTTTGCTGCATCCTGAGCGCGATTTCGCTCATGAACCGCGCGTCTTCGCCTTCGGCGAGCCATTGCGCCTCGGACGCGACCGCCGAGAGCAGGTCCGACAAGGGCTCGAGCTCGGCTTTCGAATAATTGCCGAGCACGAAGGGCGTAACGAGGTGCTTCAGGCCGGGGCCGGGATGGCCGATGCCGATCCGCACGCGCCTGAATTCCGGGCCAAGATGGGAGTCGATCGAGCGCAGGCCGTTGTGACCGGCGGTTCCGCCGCCGACCTTCACCTTCACCTTCATCGAAGCGAGGTCGAGCTCGTCATGGAAGACGGTGAGGGCGTCGAGATCGAGCTTGTAGAAGCGCAGCGCCTGTTGGACCGCGTCGCCGCTGTCGTTCATGTAGGTCTGCGGCTTTACGAGCAGGATCTTGTGGCCGCCGATCTTCCCTTCGGCGGCGAGGCTACGGAACTTCTTCTGCCACGGGCCGAAGCCGCCGCGGACCTCTGCGATCGCGTCGAGGGCAATGAAGCCGACGTTGTGGCGCTGAAGCGCATATTTCGGCCCGGGATTGCCGAGGCCCGCCCAGATCTGCATGCGGTTCCCTAGCGCGCCGGGCCCACGAAAAGAAACCGCCCGCCCTTGCGGGCGAGCGGCTCCTTCATTCCCGGTGGGGCGGTGGCTATTCCTTTTTGCCGCCTTTGCCCTCGGATTCGCCCTTGCCCTCGGACTTGCCGTCGCCTTCGGATTTGCCTTTGCCTTCGCCTTTACCCTCGCCTTCGCCTTCGCCCTCGGCTTCCTCGCCTTCCTCGAGCGTCGGCACCTCGTCGGCGGCCGGAGCTTCCTCTTCCTCTTCGGTCGCCTTCATCGCCGACGGTGCAACGACGGTCGCGACGGTGAAGTCGCGGTCATCGATGGCCGATTTCGATCCTTCGGGAAGGCTGACCTGCGAGATGTGGATGGCATCGCCGATGTCGAGCCCGTCGAGCTGGATGGTGATCTGGTCTGGGATTCGCGACGCATCGCAAACGAGCTCGAGCTCGTGGCGGACGACGTTGAGGACGCCGCCGCGCTTCAGGCCCGGCGATTCTTCCTCATTGACGAAGTTCACCGGCACATTGACGTGCACCTGGGCATGTTCGCCGATGCGCAGGAAGTCGACGTGGATCGGACGGCTCGTGACCGGGTGGAACTGCACGTCCTTGGGGAGCGTGCGGTTCGACTCTCCGTCGACCTCCACCATCACCAGCGTATTGGTGAAATGGCCGGTCGACAGCATCCTGGCGAGGAGCTTTTCCTCGACATGCACCGACAGCGGCTCTTGCTTCTCGCCGTAAATCACGGCCGGGACCCGTCCTTCGCGTCGCAATGCACGGGAGGCTCCCTTGCCAGCCCGTCGGCGCGCTTCAGCGGGCAGCGTCAGCTGTTCGCTCATTCGCTTGTTCTCCAAATTAAATTGCCCCGCCACGCCTCCAGGGATGACCATGGCCGGGGAAGGCGAGCGCCTATAGGGGAGGGCGCAGCGGTTGGCAAACGTCAGTTGATTCGGGCGGACTTGACCCCGAGAGTTGAAAGCTGGTTCTGGACGCTGTCGGGCCCCGCCAGATGGCCGGCGCCGACGGCAACGAAAATTGTTCCGGGTGTTTCCATTCGGTCGGAAATCCAGTTCGCCCAGCGAGCGTTGCGCTCAACGAACATCGTCCGATAGGTCTGCGGCGACTGTGTCTGCATCTGGAGCAGAAGCGGCGCGAAAGTCTCCTCGACCGCGCCCCGGTTCCAGGCGGCCTGGAGGTGCAAGAGCACGTCCGCGAGAGCCTGGAGCGTCCTGAGATCGGTCGGAGGCGGGGTTTTCGCCGGCCCGCCCGGAAGGGTGCTGAACATATCGAGCTGGAACTCGAAGCTCTCGAGGCCCCTGACCGGAATGCCGGCCTGGTCCGCGGCATCGCGAAGGATCGCATCGGCACCGCGGTCGGTCGACATGCCCTTCGATCTGCCGGCGGTCATCACCAGCTTCGTCGTCGCCAGGAAAGATGCCGACGGGGCAAGCTTGATGACGTTGCCGTTAGACACGACGTGCGCCGCTTCGGGTGCCGGATTGCCCTTGCCTGTTGCCGGCGCGGACGACTTCTGCGGCCCGGGAACGACGGTTTCCAGCATCAGTTCGTCGGATTCCGAAAAAGCGGTCTTCACCGCCTGATCGAACCAAAGCTTCTTTCCGTCGAGAGCGTGGAATGTGCCGAACAGATAGATGATCGTGTTACTGTCGTTCACGACCCATAGCGCCGGATGTTCGCCAACCGCCGCCCGCTGCACCAGCGGCACCGTCGACTGAAGCGGCGTTGCCGCGATCATCGGTCCAAGAAAAAAGGGAGAAATGGCCATGGCTCGCCTCCGATCCCAATCGAGCGAGACGCCTGCCGGCCGTTTTTGAAGGTTCGTGACCGCGTTCACGGCGCAGAACGCCGTCGGCGCGGATCACCGCACCTTCATTCAACCGGTGGTTCGTGGCCCCCGCCCGACACCGCAGAAACTATGGTCACCGAGCCGTTAACAAATGTCTAGCAAAAAGCGGTATCCGTGAACTTTTCTCGGTGAGCTGCAGCGTTTTGGCGATGGGGCGGCTACTGAACCCTGCGGATCCGGAGGCCTCGACTCTGGAGGAATGCCTGCACGGAGTCATTGCCCGCCAGATGTCCGGCGCCGACCGCAACGAAGACCGTTCCTGGCGCCGCCAGGCGGCGCTCGATCCACTGGCTCCAGCTGGCATTGCGGCGCCTCAGAAGCGCTTCGCGAAGTTCCGGCGATGCCGCCAGCCCGCGATTGAAGGTTTCGGCGATCGCGTCGACGTCGCCGCTTGCCCAGCTTCGGAGCATTTCGGAGAATTCGTTGCTCATCTGCTGCGGGCTCTCGACCGCGCCTTCGAGCAGCGCCCGCTGCGCGCTTTGCGGAAGAGTGTCGAAGAAGCCGAGCTGCTCGGCGTTGGTCTCGAGCTGCCCAACCGGCTTGCCGGCCCCGGCAAAAGCTTCGCGGAGAATCTGCTCGACCCCGTGCTGGCCATGGAGCCCGAGCTCCTTAAACTGGACCCCGAGCAGGGTGAAAGCCGCTGCCCAGGTTTCCATGCTGTCGTAAACGTGCCGGGGGATTCCGCTCTTCGTGATCGCGGCTTCGAGAAGCGGCCGCTTTTGCGGGTGGATCCGGTTGGTGATCGGTGGGAGTCCCGGTGAGAATCCAAGCCGGGCGAGCTCTGCGGCGAGCGCCTGCGGGTTTTTCGTATCGATGAGCGTCTCGACGTACAAAGTGTCGGACCTGGCGATCGCCCTATCGATCGCGCGCGTCTGCCACGAATAATTTTCCGGGAGCAGGTGGATCGTCCCGAACAGATAGATGGTGGTGTCGGGGTCGGAGACCTCCCAAAGCGCCGGTTTGGCCGCTGCTTCGGCTATTTGCGGAGTCGCGACGGAAACCGCTGCAAAACCGACGAATGCGAGAGCGCGCTTGAGGAATTTGCTGATCATTGCCTGCCCATGGCCGGAGGAAGTTGAACCCGGGATGTAGGAACGCGGGTCCGAACCGTCCACTTGCCCGCATTGAGTGCTGTGCTCGGCAATGCCCCGCATTGCCTGTGCGCGACACTTGCGCCAAAGCCGCGGCATTCCGAGCAGACGGGGCTATTTGTGTCGTTGACGTTCCAGGACCTGATACTGACCCTGCACCGCTATTGGGGAGCGCAAGGCTGCGTGCTGGTGCAGCCCTACGATTTGGAGATGGGCGCAGGCACCTTCCATCCCGCGACCGTTCTGCGCGCTCTCGGACCCGATCCGTGGCGAGCCGCCTTTGTCCAGCCGTGCCGCCGTCCGACCGACGGCCGCTATGGCGAGAACCCGAACCGCCTGGGCCATTATTACCAGTACCAGGTGATCCTGAAGCCAAGTCCGCCCGACCTCCAAGACATGTATCTGGGGAGCCTGACCGAAATCGGGATCGACCCCCTCAAGCACGACATCCGCTTCGTCGAGGACGATTGGGAGAGCCCGACATTGGGCGCCTGGGGCCTTGGCTGGGAAGTCTGGTGCGACGGGATGGAAGTGACCCAGTTCACTTACTTCCAGCAGGTCGGCGGGTTCGACTGCAAGCCGGTTTCGGGCGAGCTCACCTACGGGCTGGAGCGACTGGCGATGTACATCCAGGGCGTCGACAACGTCTTCGACCTCGATTTCAACGGCGCCGGAGTTACCTACGGTGACGTCTTCCTGGAGAACGAGCGCGAGCTGTCGGCCTGGAACTTTGAGATCGCCGACACCGACATATTGTTCGACCAGTTCCGAAAGGCCGCCGCCGAGTGCGAGCGCGCGCTCGAAGCCAAGCTCCCGATCCCCGCCTACGAGCAGGCGATCAAGGCGAGCCACATCTTCAACACGCTGCAGGCGCGCGGAGTGATCTCGGTCGCCGAGCGCCAGGCCTATATCGGCCGGGTCCGGGACCTCGCCAAAGGGGCGTGCGCCGCGTGGATGGAGAAGTTGCCCCCTCCCCATGCTGGGGAGGATTTATGACCGCCGACTTCCTGCTTGAGCTGTTGTCCGAGGAGATTCCGGCGCGGATGCAGGCGGGTGCCCGCAACGACCTGGCGCGGATGTTCGCCGACGAGCTCGACCAGGCGGGGCTGTCGAGCGAGGCGATCGACGTTTTCTCGACGCCCCGGAGGCTGGCCCTGATCGCCCGCGGCGTTCCTGTCGAAACCCAGGCGCGGAGCGAGGAGATCAAGGGCCCGCGCGCCTCCGCTCCGCCGCAGGCACTCGAGGGGTTCCTGCGCAAGACGGGCCTTAAGCGCGAGCAGCTCGAGGAGCGCGACGGAGTGCTGTTCGCGGTCGTCGAAACCGCCGGGCAGCCGACCCGCGACCTGCTAGGGCCGATGATCGAGCGGATCGTCCGCGCCTTCCCCTGGACCAAGTCGATGCGCTGGGGCGAGGCTTCGGCCAGCACCGAGTCGCTGCGCTGGGTGCGGTCGCTTCACGGCGTGGTGGCGATGCTCGGCGAGGAAATCGTGCCGGTGGCGATCGACGGAATCGCTTCCGGAGCGACCACGGTCGGGCATCGCTTTCACCATGCCGGACCGATCACCATCGGCGGCGCCCAGGATTATTGCGAGAAGCTGAAAGCCTGCCATGTCATCGTCGACCAGGACGAGCGCGAGAAGCTGATCCGCGACGGTGCGGCTAAGGCTGCCAAGGCGGCGGGGCTGGCGCTCGTGGAGGACGAGGGGCTGGTGGTGGAAAACGCGGGCCTCACCGAATGGCCGGTGCCGCTGCTCGGCCGCTTCGATCCCGATTATCTCGACGTTCCGCGCGAAGTGATCGTTCTGACGATGCGCTCCAACCAGAAATATTTCGCCTGCACCGACAAGAAGGGAGCGCTCGCCCCCGCCTTCGTCTGCATCGCCAATATCGATGCCGAGGACGGAGGCAGGTCGATCGTCGAGGGGAACCGGCGGGTCCTGGCGGCGCGGCTGGCCGACGCGCGGTTCTTCTGGGAGCAGGACTTGAAAGTGCCGCTCGAGAGCCAAGCGGCGAAGCTTTCCGGAATCATCTTCCATGAGAAGCTGGGGACTGTCGCCGACAAGGTCGAGCGGGTGGCGAAGCTGGCGCGGTGGCTGGTCGAACAGCGCATCGTCACCCCCGCGCAAGCGGGGGCCCAACCCAGCAAAGGAAAACTGGGTTCCCGCTTGCGCGAGAATGACGAAAAAGAAGTGGCCAAGCTCGCCGACCAGGTCGCGCGCGCGGCGCGGCTGGCCAAGGCTGACCTCTTCACCGGAATGGTCGGCGAGCTCCCCGAGCTCCAGGGCGTGATCTGCGGCTATCTCGCGCGGGCGCAAGGCGAGCCGGACACGGTCGCCGACGCGATCCGCGACCATTACAGGCCGGTGGGGCAGGGTGATGAGGTGCCGACGGCGCCGGTGACCGTCGCGGTCGCTCTGGCCGACAAGCTGGATAATATCGGAACCTTCTTTAGCGCCGGTATCCGCCCGACCGGCTCAAAAGACCCGTTTGCACTTAGGCGAGCGTCTCTGGGGGCGCTGGAGCTGATTTTTGAGAACGATCTTCGTCTCTCGACCTCCGACGCAATGTTGGAATTGCGACAACTCAGGATCGCCCAACTCGCCCACTTACCTGCCTTCGAGTTCTTAGGTTTCGACGAGGGCGATGAGTTTCTTTCCCGAGAGGTGGAGGCAGAGGCGCTGTACCGAGCGACCAGCCTACTAACCTTCTTTCGTGACTATACGGACTCTCCAGCTGCCGGACACGTCTTTGGCGGTGACGTTTGGGATGATGAGCGTTTGGTAACTTGGGTGGAGAGTCCTCTGCCTTTCATGCATGGATTGCAGCTCTTTCTCGCCGACCGGCTGAAGGTGCAGCAGCGCGAGGCGGGGGTTCGGCACGACCTGATCGACGCGGTGTTCGCATTGGGGGGCGAGGACGATCTCGTCCGGTTGTTGGCGCGGGTGAAGGCGTTGCAGGCGTTCGTCGAAACCAAGGACGGCGCGGACTTGCTCACCGGTTACAAGCGTGCGGCCAACATTTTGAAGAAGGAAAAGTGGGCGGAAGAAGAAAGGCGGACTCCGGATCAAGTCCGAGGTGACGATTTGGAGCCCGAGGAAGCGGCGCTGATGAAGGCGCTAGACAAGGCTGAGCCGAAGGCGTCGGCGGCGATCGAGAAAGAGGATTTCACCGCGGCGATGGCTGCGCTGGCCAGCCTTCGCGGCCCGATCGACGCCTTCTTCGAGCAGGTGACGGTCAACGACCCGGACCAGGCCAAGCGCGCGCGGCGCCTAAACCTGTTGCTGCGCTTCCGCGATGCGGTTCACGCGGTTGCGGATTTCTCGAAGATCGACGGCTAGCTCGCCTTCGGCTCCCGGGTCCCGGCCCGCGCCGGGGAACGCATGTTACGCCTTGCGGTCGTCAGTCGGCCGGCGGTCGACGTCGTCGCGCACCCCGTCGCCGTCGCGGTCGCGGTCCTTGAGGGCGGCTTCGCGTAGGCTGTCGCGCTCGCGCCAGTCCTTCTCGCGCTCGTCCCATTCGCGCTCGCGCTCGCGGTGGCGTTCCTCGAGCTCCTCGCGCTGGCGCGCCTCGTCGCGATAGCGGGTTTTCCACTTGCGGCCGGTTCCGGCGAGCAGGAACGCGCCGACCAGCAGGCCGAGCACGAACACAAGCGCCAGGATCGCCCACTGGTCCGATGTAAATGCAATCATGTCGCGAGTCCTCGTTCGGGGTTACGCAGCTTATAGCGCGCAAACAGCCGTTTTCGTTCCGCGCCCGAACCTATCGGTTGATGAAATTGTCGCTGATCGAGCAGGCCGCCGGGCCGAGGATGACGACGAACAAAGTCGGCAGGATGAAGAGGATCAGCGGGATGGTCATGATCGCCGGAAGCCGCGCTGCCTTTTCCTCGGCGCGCATCATTCGCTCGTTACGGAACTCGGCCGACAGCACGCGCAGCGCCGAAGCGAGCGGAGTGCCGTATTTCTCGGTCTGAATCATCGTCGTGACAACGCCGCGGACCGATTCCAAATCGACCCGCTGGGCGAGGTTTTCGAACGCCTGCCGGCGCTCGTTGAGGAAACCGAGCTCGATCGCTGTCAGCCCGAATTCGTCGCCGAGCTCGGGATAGGCCCTGCCGAGCTCCTTCGACACTCGCCCGAAGGCCGCATCGACCGTGAGGCCCGCTTCCGCGCAGATCACGAGGAGGTCGAGCGCGTCCGGTAGGCCCTTGCGGACCGCGTGGCTGCGTTTCGTGACCTTGTTTTTCAGCCAGATGTCGGGCGCTTTGTAGCTTCCGATCAGGATTCCCGCGACGGTCAAATAGCGGTGGAATCCTCCCCATTCGGGCCAGTAATTGATGCCGTAGATGAGGATGATGGCGCTGAGCCCGAGCACGACGGGAATCACGAAGCGAGCGAAAATGATGAAGAAGGCGAGGTCCTTGTTGCGGATGCCGGCCTGCATCAGCCGCTGCTGAGTCTTCTGCAGCTGGTCGTCCTGAAGCATCTTGAGCCGGGTCAAGATCGTCCGGACCCGGTCGACCGCCTGATTCTTGTTGGTCAGGCTCTTGCGCTTGTTGGTCGACGCGACGATTCCGGCCTTGAGCTGCTCGCGCCGCTCGTTGAGGGCCCGCACCCGGCGCGCCATCGGGTCCTTGACCGTGGTCGCCGCGTAGATGGCCATCAGCACCGCGAACGTCGCGACAGCGCTGAGAATCGTCGCGATCCAGATGACATCGAAGCCGAGAAGGGTGGGGCCGGCAGGGTTCATGGTCTCGCGTCCCCTAAATCTCGAAATTGACCATTTTGGCCATGATGAATCCGCCGATGCTCATCCAGATGAGGCCGCCGATGCCGGCGACGGTCAGCCGCTGGTCGGTAAAGAAGGCAGCCATGTACGCCGGGTTCATCATCCACACGAGCACGAACACCACGAACGGAAGCGCTCCGACGATGTAGGCCGACGCTTTCGATTCCGAGCTCATCGCGCGGATCTTGAGCTTCATCTGGGCGCGCTTGCGAAGAACGTCCGCCAGGTTCGACAAAGTCTCGGCAAGATTGCCGCCGGTTTCGCGCTGGATCGCAAGCGTGATGACGAAGAACTGGAACTCGGCCGTTCCGAGCCGCTCCGCGGTTTCCTGGAGAGCGGCCTCCATCGTCCGGCCGATCTTCATCTTGTCGGCGACCGCCCGGAACTCGATTCCGACCGGGCCGCCAACTTCAGCGGCGACGACGCCCAGCGTCTCGGTAATCGGAAGGCCTGAGCGAAGGCCGCGAACCATCAGCTCGATCGCGTCGGGAAAGTTGGTGTTGAAGCTGGCGATTCGGCGCTTGATCAGCTTGCTGACAAAGAAGTGCGGCAGGCCTATGCCGACGAACAGGCCGGCGAACAGGCCGAGGAAGAGCGGCGCACCGCGCAGCATCAGCAGGGCCATCACGACGACAACAAGGCTGGCCGAGATCGTTCCGTATTTGGCGAGGCTGATCTCCTTGCCGGTCATCTCGAGCCGCTTGCGAAGCACTGCAGGGCGCGGGATGACCGAGGAGGCGAACCCCTCAAAGCGGTTCGCCCGGGCCGCGAGAAGCTTTCGGATTTGCGCCTGGGCAGCGGCGGTCACGCCTTCTGCATGCCGCTCCTTCACCAGCTCAATTCGCCGCTTCAGGGCCTTAGACGCTGACGGGCCGCTCGCTAGCTTGAGAAGCAGCAAAGCCAGGCCGAAGCCGCCAATTAGCACGATCAGATAGACAAACATCTACCGCCCTTTTTTATCCGGTCCGGCCGGGCTTGTGCCCGAACCGAACGCCGAGTCACGCTGCCTTCGCTTTCGGCTTGGCAAGCATCGACCTGAGATTTTCGACCAACGACTTCGACCCGCCGGCGCTCTTTTCCGAAGCATCGGGCGCTCCGTCTTCGCTGGCATGGCTAAGGACCATGTTGACGAGCGTGTTGAACGGCACAGTCATTTTGCCGCCCGCGATCTCGGCAAGCGGCTTGCCCAGCTTCGCCGACTGCGCAGCCACCTTGGAATCGAGCGGGAAGACGATGTCGACCGGGCGTTCGATCGACTGCTCGAAATCCTTGCGGCTGATTTCCAGGGCACCCCCGGTGGGGACCTGATTGGCGACCACGAGCACCTTGGTCTGCGGAGCATTGGACTTCAGCCAGGCCAGGATCCGGATCGCATCGCGGGTAGCCGCAAGCGTGAGCTCGGCGACGACGACCGCGACATGGGCGTCGTGAACCAGGCTCGGATGCTGAATCAGCATGTGCCGCGGAAGGTCCATGACGGTCGATTCAAATGCGCTTCGCATCTCTTCCTGCAGATGGAAGAAGGCGCTTCCGTCGGTCATCAGCGGCTGATGGATCGGCGCTTCCGCCGACAGGACCGACAGCCGCTCGTTGGCGCGCACCATTGCGCGTTCGATGAACAGCCCGTCGATGCGGCTCGGATTTTCGATCGCGTCGGTCAGGCCGCGGCCCGGCTCGAGGTCGAGCGCCAGAGCGCCGGTGCCGAAGTGGACGTCGAGGTCGAGCAGCGCAGTCGTCCGCTGCGAACGCTCTCCGAGCATCCACGCCAGCGAGGTCGCCATCGTCGACGCGCCAACTCCGCCGCGAACGCCGATGACCGCCGCCAACACGTGCGGCTTTTCGGCCTGAGCCTCGCCGCGCGGACCCGACAGGATCATCTGGGCGTGAGCGAAGCTGTCGCGAAGCTGGTCGACCGTGAACGGCTTCAGCAAATAATCGTGGATGCCGCTCGCGACCAGGTCGCGATAAAGGCGCACGTCGTTGACCTGGCCCGCGGCGATGACGATCGTTCCCGGCTCGCAGACTTCCGCAAGCCCGTTGATGTCGCTGAGCGGATCGGCCGACTCGCTGAGGTCGACGAAAAGGATGTTCGGGCTGGCCGAAACCGACAGTGACTGGACGGCATTGCGAAGGCCACCCTTGTTCACCTTCTCCGGACTCCAGCCATGCTCGACCGCGACCGGCCGCAGCATGTCGGCTGTGGCGTCGTCGCAAACGAAAGCGGTGAACGGGTCGCGCAGACCGGCGCGTGCCTGGAACGGAGCGTTCATTACTGTTCGTCCTTCTTCGTGCTGGAGTATGTAAGCGGCCGCAGATCCTGGCCCGGCTTGATCCCGGTCAGGGGCCAGTCGCGGTACATCTGGATGGCCTTGGCGCCGGCGATCGCATCGACTGCTGCCGGGCCTTCCTGGCCGTGGAACAGATCCTGCGGGTTCGCGACCTGCATCGCGAATGCCGAATTCAAAGCGCAACCGTAGTTGGACATGGTGCGGTTGCCGAAGTTCGGCTGCGAGGCGACGCTCCAATTGGGACAACCAGGCACTTCGGCGCGATTGCGGCTGACGACCACGCGCGCCGTTCCCGGAGCGACCGCGCCCGCGGTGACGGGAGCGGCGGAATTGACCATGATCCCGTAGCGGCCGGCGAGC
>JBPCOC010000021.1:0-20226 GCA_051000635.1 Sphingomicrobium sp.
CGATTCACTCGCGTGACGGCCAACATCTAGAGGAGAGGATCAGCCCGCCCTCTGTCGGATCCTGATACTCGCCAGTCCACCGGACTGGCTGCACTGATCGCCGGCTTCGGATGTCCCCCGGACATCCTCCAGACGGATCCTGATGCTCGCCAGTCCCCTGGACTGGCTGCGCGTCAGGGTGGTGCCCAGGAGAGGACTCGAACCTCCACGCCCTTGCGAGCGCCAGCACCTGAAGCTGGTGCGTCTACCAATTCCGCCACCTGGGCACGAGATCAAGGATTACCGGTAGGGCGCGCCATGTGGAGCCGCCCCGCATTGTTGTCAACGACTGGAACGGCCCCGAATGCGCGTCGCTGTCGGCTGACCCTCAGCCGCTTGCGCGCTGCTTGTGAGCCGCCCCGGCTGTCGCTAGTGGCGAGCGCATGATCAACCCGGACAACCGCATCGTCACCGTCTTCGGCGGCGGCGGCTTCATCGGCCGTTACGTCTGCGAGCAATTGTTCAAGCACGACGTTCGCGTACGGGTCGCAAGCCGGCACCCGCGCAGCGCCTATTTCGTCCAGCCGCTTGCAACCGTCGGTCAATGGGGGCTGGTCCGCGCCGACGTCACGAACGCCCAAGCGGTTCGCGCCGCGGTCAGGGAATCTTATGCAGTGATCAACCTTGTGGGCGTGCTGAAAGGCCCGTTCCACGCGATCCATGTCACCGGCGCCAAACATGTCGCCGAGGCGGCAAGCGAGGCTGGCGCACAAGCGCTTGTACATATCTCCGCTATCGGTGCTGATCCCAACGCCGAGTCCGCGTACGGACGAACCAAGGGCGAAGGGGAGCTCGCGGTCCGTGCGGCCTTCCCTGGCGCGACGATCATCCGCCCATCGCTCGTGTTCGGGGCCGAGGACAATCTGACCAACAGGCTCGCCGGGCTGGCGCGCCTGCCGGTTCTTCCGGTGGTCGCCGCCGAGCGGCGTTTCCAGCCGGTCTACGTAAAGGATGTCGCCAAGGCGATCGCGCTCGCTGCGCTCGACCCGCGCACCCACGGCGGCAAGCACTATGAGATCGGCGGTCCGCAGGTGATGACGATGGAGGAAATCTATGCGATTTCCGCTCGGTCGGCCGGACGCGATCCGGAGCTCCTCGACCTTCCCAACTTCGCCTCGGCCTTCCTGTCCTGGTTCGGTTTCGTTCCCGGCGCGCCGCTCACCCGCGACCAGTGGAAGATGCTTCAGAGCGACAATTTGCCGGCAAAGCGGTCGAAGGGGCTGGAGGCGTTCGGGATCGAGCCATCCGCGCTCGAGGCCGTTGCGCCGGAGTGGCTGGACCGCTTCCGCGCCGGCGGCCGCTGGGGCGACCGCGCCGTCGAGCAAGCAGCCTGAGCCGCTCACGACCTGATGCCTATTCTCCTTCTCGTCATCATCCTTGGCATCGTCGAGGGCGTTACCGAATTTCTTCCCGTCTCCTCCACCGGGCACCTGATCCTCGCCACCGAGCTACTGGGCTTCCGGGCGGACGATTGGGCGGTGTTCAACATCGCCATCCAGCCCGGCGCAATCCTTGCTGTCGTCGTGCTCTACTGGCGGACCTTCTGGGGCGTATTCACCGGGCTGTTCGAAGGTGCGCCCGAAGCTTTCCGGTTCGTCCGCAACATCTTTCTCGCCTTCGTTCCGGCGGTGATCCTGGGAGTCGCTTTCGGCGACTACATCGAGCTGATGCTCGCCAATGCAGCCATCGTCGCCTGGGCGCTGATCATCGGCGGCTTCGCCATCCTGCTGGTCGAACGTTACGCAAAGCCGGTCGAGTGCGGCGGAGTGTCGGCAGTGACCCTCAAGCAATCGGCAATGATCGGGATCGTCCAGTGCCTGGCGATGATCCCGGGCGTCAGCCGCTCAGGCGCGACGATCCTCGGAGCGATGGGCTTCGGAGTCGATCGCAAGACAGCCGCCGAGTTCAGCTTCTTCCTGGCGGTCCCGACGCTCACTGGCGCGACAGCGTTTCAGCTGTTCAGGCACTGGGACAACATCCCGACCGGCCAGCTGGGCTGGATCGGGCTTGGAAGCATTATCTCCTTCGTCGTCGCCTTCGTCGTTATCAAAGCGTTCCTGGCGATCGTCACCCGCTACGGGTTCGGACCGTTCGCCTGGTACCGGATCGTGGTCGGCTCGGCCGCCCTGGTATGGCTTTCAATGCGCTGATTTGATTGCGCTTCTTGGCGTGCTAAGGTGGCGGCCTAGGAGTCGGTCATGAGTCACTATCTGTTTATCGTTCCACTCGCCCTGCTCGCGGCTCCGGTCGCGGCTCAGCCAGCTCCTGAGCCCGGGCAGATTCAGATCCCCAGCGAGCTCACCGATCCGGCGATGGCCGACAGGCTCGCGAACACGCTGCAGGCGTTGTCGAAGGCTTTCCTCGAACTGCCCGTTGGGGAGGTTCAGGCAGCGGTCGAAGGGCGCGAGCCGACAAGCGCCGAAAAGGGCCTCACCATCCGCGAACTCGGCCGCCGCGACGACCCGCATTTCGATCGCAACCTTGAGCAGCAGATCGCGCAGTCGAAGCCGATGATCGAGCACGGCATGAAAGCGTTCGCCCAGGCGCTTCCGGCAATGACGAGGGCGCTTTCCGAAGCGGCCCGGCAGATGGAGCGCGCCACCGCCAACATGCCGCGGCCCGACTATCCCAGGCGCTAGGTCGCAAGCTGATACTGCTTGAGCAGGTCGTAAAGCGTCGGCCTGCTGATCCCGAGCAGTTTCGCGGCTCCGGAAATATTGTTGTCGGTTCGGCTCAGTGCCTGCCGGATGGCCTTGCGGTCGGCAATCTCGCGGGCAGCGCGAAGGTTGATCATAAGCTCTCCGCCGGCGCCCGCGCTGCCGGACAGGTCGAGATCGGCGGCGCCCACCAGCTTGCCGTCGGCCATGATGACCGCGCGCTTGATGCGGTTTTCGAGCTCCCGGACATTGCCCGGCCAGCCATAGCTGTCGATCGCCGCGACGGCGTCGGGCGACAGGCCCTGAACCTTCGGGTTCATCTCGCCGGCAAAGCGATTGACGAAGTGGCGCGCGAGAAGGAGCGCATCCCCCGACCGCTCTTCGAGCGACGGGATTTTCACGACGATCTCGGCGAGGCGGTAATAGAGATCCTCGCGGAAGCGCCCGTCGGCGATCATCGCTTCCAGATCCTGGTGAGTCGCGCACACGATCCGGGTGTCGACTAAGATCGGCTCGCGTCCGCCGATCCGCTCGATTACCCGCTCCTGGAGGAAACGCAACAGCTTCACCTGCAGCGGTAGTGGGATATCGCCGACCTCGTCGAGGAACAGCGTTCCGCCCTCAGCCAATTCGATCTTGCCGACATTCGACTTCACCGCGCCGGTGAAGGCTCCGCGCTCGTAGCCGAACAGCTCCGCCTCCAGCAGGTTCTCGGGGATCGCCGCACGGTTGATCGCGATGAACGGACCCGAACCACGGCCGCTCTGCTGATGGACCGCACGGGCGAGCAACTCTTTGCCCGTGCCGCTGGCGCCGAGCAGCATCACCGACACATTCGTCGAGGCCACGCGTTCGATCGTCCTTGCGACCTTCAGCATCTCGGGAGCAGAAGTGATGATCGAACCTAGGACGGTCGATCCGCTCGACTGCTCGAGCCTGCAATTCTCCTCTTCGATCCCGTGCAGGTGGAACGCCCTGGCAACGATGAGGCCGAGCTCGTCGATGTCGATCGGCTTGCGGTAGAAATCATAGGCGCCCAGCGCCACGGCCTTGAGCGCGCTTTCTCGAGCGCCGTGGCCCGCCGCGACGATGATTTTGGTGTCGGGCTTTAGCGCCAGCATCTCCGAGAGAGTCGAGAACCCTTCCTCGGTTCCGTCGGGATCGGGCGGCAGGCCAAGGTCGAGGGTGACGACCGCCGGCTCGTGCAGTCGAAGCGCCTCGATTGCCGACGAGCGGTCACTGGCGACGGCGATCCTGTAGCCGTCGTACGCCCATTTAAGCTGGCGCTGTAGGCCCTCATCATCCTCGACGATCAGCAGCACTGGAAGGTCGTTCTCGGCTGTCATGCGATTTTCCGTTGCTTCAGCGGCGCCGGCTCGGCTGCCGTCAGGTGGATGGTGAATTGCGTTCCATCGCCCGGGCGGCTTTCGACGTCGATTCGGCCGCCCATCGCAGCGATTAGCGCGCGGGCCTCGAATGCGCCGATCCCGAAGCCGGCGGGCTTGGTCGACGCGAACGGCTGGAAAAGCTGACTGCGGACGAAATCCGCATCCATTCCGCCGCCTTTGTCAAAGATTGCGATCGTCACTTCATCGCCTGCAAGGCTGACCCGCACCGTCACGGGTTCGTCCGCCGGGCTTGCCTCGATCGCATTTTGAAGCAGGTGTCCCAAAGCCTGTTCGAGTGCGGCCGGATCGACTTGGGCCCATTGGCCGCAATCCCCGAGCAGCCGGAACTCGTGGTGTGCTCGGAGTGCCGCAATCGCTCCGAGGAGGATGTCGTGAAGCGGCTGCGGCTCGACCCGGTGCGGGCGTGCGGCTGCCCGAGGCGACAGCCGAGCAAGTAGGTCGTTCATCTTGCCGATCGAGCCTTTGAGGGTGGCAATCATGTCGACGCGGAATTCGGCATTCTCCGAGTGTCGCTCGGCGTTGCGAGTCAGCAAGGAAAGCTGGCTGACGAGATTCTTGATGTCGTGGAGGATGAACGCGCGAAGCGGCGGTTGAATTCCTCGAACCTCTGAGCGTTGGACAGCGCTCGCTGCCCCTGGGCTTCGGCAAGAGAGCTGGCCGCCTGTCGGCCCGCCGTTCGAAGCAGGTCGAAGTCTTCCCAGTCGAGCGGCCGCCGGAACTCCGGGGCGGCAAGCAGAACCAGGCCGATCGCCTTGTCCTTGTGGATGAGCGGCACACCGAGCCAGGCGTCGCATTCGTCCAGCATCCATTGCGGAACCGGAGGCCTGTCTTCGGGGCCGGCCCAACCGTGCCGGATTCCGTCGAGCTCGAGGATTCGCCTACTGATTCCGATCTGGTCCCACAATGCCTGGGCGTTCCGATCGTCGACCAAATGGGTATTGCGGCCGTTCCAGTTCCACGCCGCACCGGTGACGAAAGAACCGAATGAATCATATTCCAGAAGAAGCCCGCCCGGCGCATCGAAAATGTCCGCGAACGCCTTGATCACACGCTCTCCGAGCGGGCGTGATTCTGCCTGTGAGCCGCCGAGCGTCTCCGTAAATCGAAGCCATTCGGCACGGTAATCGTACCGGTGCTCGAACAGGTGCTTGGCGATCTTCACCTTCGCCCAGCTCCGCGCACGGGGGCTCGGCAGAAGCACCATCGCGGCAACGACCATGACCGCCAAAAGGGTTGCCGACAGCGGCCGGAGCCACTCGACTCCAGTTCCTCGAAAGGCGGTGGCGACAACCGCCATCACTGCGAAATAGGCGCAGATTGCCAGCAGCGAGAGCGACTGGAAGGTCGCGGCGCGAGACAGCCCGATTCGCCAATCGTCCTCGTTGCGCGCCGCGAGCGCGAACAGGGGCCCCGTCAGCACCACCGCGATTCCGCGCCAGTCGGCCAGGCCCCCAGCGGCGGAAGGGGCGAGATAGCCGACGGTGTAGAGGTTCAAATCGTAGGTCCAGATGAGCGCCAGCGCGAGCATTGCGAAGCGAATGTTCGAGCGGCTCGCCGGCGAGGCTTGGCCATAAAGGTTGTGGACCAGCACCAGCGCGCCGGCGGCGGCGGTAATCCGCAAGATCGTCGCCGTCTCCTCGACTGCCGGGCTCGCGCTTGCGAGCAAGATCGAGGTGACCGCCAGCTGCAGCCCAAGAACAGCGAAAACGGCGGCATAGACAAGCCGCACGCCCTGCTGTCCTCGTTCAGTGCTCGACCCGTAGAGGCTGTAGAGGAGGCCCACCCAGACGAGGTTTCGGGCAGTCTCGGCGTAGCTGGCGATCGCGCTGTTGGGCGCTACCGCTCCGAGCCAGGCCCAACAGGCGGTGAGAGCGAATGCGCCGAGCAGCAGCCGATGGCCCGGCTGGCGCGCGCCGGCGCTCAGCCGCCAGATAAGCAGCAACGCGAACATGGTCGCGGCGAGCGCGTGGCTCCAGAAGAAGATTAGCGGCGACACGGTCCGCACAGTGGCAAATGCATCGACATGCGGCAGGTGTCGCTAAACTTTACAAAGAAGTGATGAACGATGAGACAAATCAGCACCATCTGGGAGATGGTGCGTTGGCGGCATGCCGTCTGGGGTTTTTCAGGAACGATGAGCGAGAGGAGGCGAATGTGGTTGAGAAGCGGCCGGTCGGGACCAGCGGGATCGAGGTCGCGCCGCTCGCGCTTGGCGGCAACGTCTTCGACTGGACGGCGGACGAGGAAACCAGCTTTGCGGTTCTCGACGCTTTTCTCGACGCCGGCGGAGCGATGATCGATACCGCCGACGTCTATTCGGCCTGGGCGCCCGGACACAAAGGTGGCGAAAGCGAGCTGCTCATCGGCCGCTGGCTGAAAAGGAGCGGCAGGCGCAACGAGGTTGTGATCGCTACGAAGGTCGGGTTCTTTGAAGGACTTGCGCCGGACAAGATCGCCGCCGCGTGCGACTCCTCGCTCGAGCGTTTGGGGGCCGACTGCATCGACGTCTATTATCAGCACAAGGACGACGAGAGCGTACCGCTCGCAGACAGCCTTGGCGCATTCGACCGGCTGGTCGAGGCGGGCAAGATCCGCGCAATCGGCCTGTCCAACTTCACTGCCGAGCGGACCGAGGAAGCGATCGATACTGCCCGGCGGCTGGGACTAACCCCGCCGGCCGCGCTTCAGCCGTGGTACAATCTGGTCGAACGCCAGCGCTTCGAAGGCGATCTGCGCGACTCCGCGCTTCGCCATGGCCTTGCGGTCTTTCCCTATTACAGCCTCGCCAACGGATTCCTGACCGGCAAATACCGATCGAAGGACGACCTCGATCAATCCGTGCGCGGGCTGCGAAATGTGGATTATCTGGAAGGGAAGGGCACGCGCGTGCTCCACGCGCTCGACGATGTGGCGGCCGAAACCGAAGCCGCGCTGGCGACGGTGGCGCTGGCCTGGACGATGGTCCAGCCGGCGATCACTGCCCCGATCGCAAGCGCGACCAGCATTGCGCAGCTCGCCGAGCTGGTCGCGGCGATGGAGCTCGACCTTACGCCTCAGCAGATCGCTCGGCTTGACACAGCGAGCTCCTGATCAGGTGAAAGGAGCGGATGCGCCGAGCTGCCTTTGGAACGGGATCGCTCGAACTTCCCGCCAAGTCGGGGACCACTAATCTGTGGCCTTTGATGGAGAGTGCCGAATGAGCTGGATGATTGGACGGTCGGCGATCTTGTCCGATCCGGAAGGCGCGAGGCGCAAGGCGCTCGAGAAGCTGCAGGCTCTCACCGAGCTCGAGGATCCGGAAAGCCTGGTGGTGCCGATCCTGATCGACGCGCTTTTGCTGGTCGAATCCTATCGGGGCGCGCGCCACCAGATCACGATGCTTCCGGAGCTCACGAAGAGCGTCGATACGCTCCTGCGCGAAATCACGATCGTCGAAAAATCGGCCGAGTGGGTGGCTGAATAGTCACGCGCAGCCTGTCTTGGGGACAGGTGAGCATGACTATCGCTAGCTTTTCTTTAGAATATCCAGCGCGGCGACGGTCATCGCCTGGGTCGCCGTCGAGATCACGGCTTCGGCATCGGGCGCCCAGAACGGGCTGTGCAGCGAAGGCAGCTTCTGCGGATCGCCGCCAGCGGCATTCCATTTGCCGATCGGGGCTCCGCCGACCCAGAATATCAGGCTCTCGACGGATTTGTCGGCAAGGTGGTAGCGGCTGAAGTCCTCGCCGCCCATGACGGCCGGGGTCCGCTGCACCCGCTCCTGGCCGAAATGCTGCGTGAAGAGGTCGAGCGCCCGGTTCGAAATGTCCGGAGTGTTGAACGTCGCCGGGGTATATTCCTGCTCGCGGATCGTCACCACCGGCATCCGGTCCTCCGGCATGCCCGCGGCGATCGCCTCTCCGAGCGCCACACGCCGGATACCGTCGAGGAGGCGCTTTCGCACCTCCGTCTCGTAGCTCCTGACCGTGAGCTGGAGCTTCGCCTCGTCGGAGATGATGTTGTGCTTGGAGCCGGCGTGAAAGCTTCCGACGGTGACCACCGCCGGGTCCTGCGGATCGTTTTCCCGGCTGACCAGCATCTGCAGGCCGGTGACGATCCGCGATGCAAGCACTACGGGATCGCGGGTGGTGTGCGGGTAAGCGCCGTGGCCGCCGACTCCGCGAACGAGGATGTCGACGCTGTCGACGTTGGCGAGCGCGTAGCCGGGGGTGATTCCAATCACTCCGGCCGGAAGCGCGGCGGCGTCGTGAAAGGCAATGACAGTATCGGGTTTCGGGAAGCGCGTGTAGAGCCCGTCCTCGAGCATCGCTGCCGCACCTGCGCCGATCTCCTCGGCGAGCTGCAGGATCATGACGAGCGTGCCGGACCATTGGTCCTTCATTGCCGCCAGCCGGCGCGCGGCGCCGATCCAGGTCGCCATGTGGGTGTCATGGCCGCAGGCATGCATCACCGGACTTTCGGTGCCGTCGGGAAGCGTGCCGGACGCCTTCGACGCATAAGGAAGACCGGTCTGTTCCCTGACCGGAAGCGCGTCCATGTCGGCGCGGAGCATCAGCACTGGCCCAGGGCCGTTCTCCATGACTGCCACCACGCCTGTCTTGCCGACTTTCTCCGTCACCTCGAAGCTAAGCTTGCGCATCTCGGCTGCCAGCTTTGCCGCCGACCTCACTTCCTGGAACGACAGTTCGGGGTTCGCATGAAGGTCCCTGTACAGCTCCATCAGCTGCGGCATGTCGGCCTTGACGCCTTCGGCGACAGTGGCGGCTGGGGCAGTGCTCGAGAGCATCATCGCGACAATCCCAATGGCAATTGCAATCCTCATTTCCAACGCACTCCTCAGGATGCAGGGACCAGCTCCATCACGTCGAGCTGCGATTCGAAATGCGGCGACGGCATCACCATCCGCCATCGCTCGGGCCCGATTCGCTCTACGAACGCGGCCACGTCCCGCTCCGGGTCGACTCCATATTGCATCGCCCGGTCTTCGTCACCGAGCATCAGGGTTCCGAGGAACACCTGGCGAATCGCGTCGCCCGGGAAGATGAGGCCGACGTGCCGCTGGGAGCCGGTCAGCTTCGCGAAGCCCTGGAGCTGCCGTTCCTGCTGAACGCGGCAGTTAAAGTAGGGGTAGGCGACATAGTCGAGCAGGCCTTCCGACTTGGCCCCGACCTTGATGACCCGGCACCGGTACATGCCATTGCGAATCGATCCGCCGCCGAGCGCGGAGTCGGGGCGGAGGAGAGCGCCTTCCCGATCAATCTCGTCGGAGTGGCCGCCGGCTCTGGCTGCGGCAAGCGCGGAGGTGAAGGCGCTGCGCCAGCCGCGAAGGCGCGCGCGGTCGGACGGGGTCGCGACCGCTCGCCAGTCGCGCTCCGTGCTTTGGACGACTTGCCGCGGCGGCTCAATCACGGAGCAGCCGGTGAGCGAGAGAAGCAAAGCGGAAAGCGCGAGACGCATCGAGCCCGAGACTATTGGGCTGTCCAGCCGCCGTCCATGCTGATGTTTGCTCCGGTGATCGCGGCGGCATCGTCGCGGCACAGGAAGACGGCGAGCGCCGCAACCTGTTCGGGAGTGACGAACTGCTTGGTCGGCTGCGCTGCCAGCAGCACGTCGTTCATCACCTGCTCTCGAGTTAGCCCGCGCGCCTTCATCGTATCGGGGATCTGGTTTTCGACCAGGGAAGTCCACACGTATCCGGGCGAGATGCAATTGACGGTGATGCCGTCCCGCGCCGCCTCCAGCGCGACCGTCTTTGCGAAGCCGGCGACGCCATGCTTGGCGGCGACATAGGCGGACTTGTTGGGGCTTGCGACGAGGCTGTGGGCCGAGGCGGTGTTGATGACCCGTCCCCAGGCTTTTTCCCGCATCGCCGGGAGCGCCAGTCGTGTCGTGTGGAACACCGCCGACAGGTTGATGGCGATGACCGCGTCCCATTTCTTCGGCGGGAAGCTTTCGACCGGCGAGACGTGCTGGATACCGGCGTTGTTGACGAGCACGTCCGGAGCTCCGAGCTCGTCGGCGCAGCGCGTCATCATCCGGTCGATCGCCGCAGGATCGGACAAATCGGCGCCGTCATGGACCGCGCCGAGCTCCTCAGACAGCCTCTCGATATCCGCTGGATCGCCGAAGCCGTTGATCATCAAACTTGCGCCTTCGGCCGCGAAGGCCCTGGCGATCGCAAGGCCGATTCCCGAGGTCGAACCGGTCACCAGCGCGACTTTGCCTTCAAGAATCATGCAAGCACCTTTCGAAGCCGCTACTCGCCGCGCGGCGGCAGCTTTGCAACTGCCGTGGCCCTTCACGCATTGGACTTCCGTCCACGGGAGGTAAAAAGGCTATGGTGCGGCTAGGCGGCGACGGCAGCGACAATTTCATCGACCGCACCGGGCGCGGCGGGATGGGTTTCGGCGGCGGCCGCGGCGGCAACATGCTCGGCTGCCTGCTTCCGCTGGTGGCGAGCCGATTTGGGCTCATCGGCGTGGCAATCCTGCTGCTCGGCTATTGCGCGCTTCAGAGCCTTGGCGGAGGCGGCAGCCTGTTGCCGGGCGGCTCGGAGCCCGCGCAACAGTCGCCGTCGGAACAATCGACGCTCAGCGCCGAGGACCGGCAGCTTCTGAGCGGCGTACTTGCATCCACCGAGGAGGTGTGGGGTGAGCTTTTCCGCCAGGCAGGCCAGACTTATCGTCCCGCCGAAATGGTCGCCTACACCAATTACGACCAGTCCGGCTGCGGCGCTGCACAGGCGGCAATGGGCCCTTTCTACTGCCCGACCGACCGACGCATCTATATCGACCCGCAATTCTTCGATGAGCTTCGCCGCCGCTTCGGTGCACCGGGCGATTTTGCCCAGGCCTATGTGATCGCCCACGAGGTCGGCCATCATATCCAGAATCTGTCCGGCACGCTGGACGAAGCGCAGCGGGCGCAGGCGCGTGCAAGCCGGGCCGAAGGAAACCAGATCCAGGTCCAGGTCGAGCTTCAGGCCGACTGCTATGCCGGCGTGTGGGCCGCCAATGCCCGTGACGAACGCGGATCGATCCTCGAGCCTGGCGACATCGAGGAGGGAATGCGCGCCGCCGAGGCGATCGGCGACGACACGCTGCAGCGGCAGACTCAGGGCAGGGTCGTCCCCGAAAGCTTCACCCACGGTACTGCGGAGCAGCGCCAGGCGGCGCTCCGAAGGGGTCTCGAAGCCGGCGACCCGGCGGCATGCACGATCTAGGCGCTAGACCTTGACGAGCATCTTGCCGGTGTTCGCGCCCTCGAACAGTCCGAGGAACGCTTCGGGAGTCTTCTCCAACCCGTCCAACACCGTCTCATGCGACTTGATCTTCCCGCTCGCCATCCACTCGCCCATGTCGCGGTGGAATTCGTCGAGCCGCGACACGTAGTCGCCGTAGAGGAATCCTCGCATCGTGATCCGCATTGCGATCATCCGGATGATGTAGCGGAAGGCCATCGGCTCGCGGCTGTTGTAGCCGGCAATCATTCCGCACAGTGCGAAGCGCGCCTGGAGGCGGGCACGGGCGAATGCCGCGTCGAGATGGTCGCCGCCTACATTGTCGAAATAGACATCGATGCCGTCCGGGGCAGCTTCGCGAAGCGAACGGATTATGGGACCCGCAGTGTAGTCGACCGTCGCATCGGCGCCGAGCGCACGCACGAAGTCGCATTTTGACTTGCCGCCGGCCGAGCCGATCACCGTCATCCCCCTGGCCTTGGCGATCTGGACGACCACCGAACCGACCGCCCCGGCGGCTGCCGAGACGAAGACGATATCATTTTCCTTCGCCTCGGCCGCATCGAGAAGCCCGAAGTAAGCGGTCGCTCCGGGCATCCCGAGGTGGCTGAGAAATGCCTGCGGATCGGCACCGATCTGGGGAAGCTTGGTGAGCGCCTTCGCCGGAAGCACGGCCTCGTCGCGCCAGCCGGCCATGTGCAGAACGAGGTCGCCCGGCTTGAAATCGTCGGCCTTCGATTCGACCACTTCGCCGACGGCCCCGCCCTCCATCGGCGAGTCGAGCTGGAACGGCGGGATGTACGACTTCGATTCATTCATCCGGCCGCGCATGTAGGGATCGACCGAAAGCCAGCGATTGCGGACATGAACCATTCCGTCATCGAGCTTCGGAAGGTCGATCTCCTTGAGCGCGAAATTGCCGCTGGTCGGCAATCCTTCGGGACGGCTCATCAAATGCCAGGCTTGGGGCACTTCGGTCTCCTTTGCATCGCCCCGACGCGATAGTCGCGACCGTTCACATGCGAAAGGCCCGGCGACATTGGCCGCCGGGCCCCTTGCTCAACCGTCGCGGCAATTCAGCCGCCGAGACCGTCTTGCCTAGCGGTAGGTCCCCGAGAAGCTGCGCTCCAAATTGACGTCCCGGTCTTCTTCCTCACTTCGGAAGAAGCCGCGTTCATCCTCGTCCTTCCAGCGACTCTTCGCCTCCTCGGCGGGAATGTCGAGCCGGACCTGGTCGCCTTCCACCGTGTCGATCGTCGTGCACTTGATCGAATGGTGGCGGTTATCCTCCGAATCCGACTTGGTGAGAACGATCCTGTCGCCTTTCACGCAATCGACCTTGCCGATCGTCTCGCCGTCGCTTCCGGTTACGTCCATATGCTCGCGGATCTGGCCGAGCAGGCCGCGTTTCTGCTGGCGGTTTTGGCGCCACTTGCCGAAGTCGCTCTCGAACTTCTCCTGACGCTCGCGTCGATATTCCTCATAATCGCGGTCGAGTTCGTCGAGCTGCCGCTCACGCCACGACTGATAATTGGGGTCGTGATCCCGGCCCGTACCGGACTCGCTGCGGCGATGCTCGCCTCGGCCCCATGACCTCTCCGGCTGGCCGCTGCCGCTACGCTCGAAGTCGCGGCGCTCGTAGTCCGAGCCGCCATAGCCGCTGCTGCGATAGCCGCGGTCGTTTCCGCCGCCATAGCCCGAGCGAGAGTCGCGACTGCTGATCGCCCGGTCGCTGCGGTCCCAGTCGCCTCCCGAGCTGCGCGATTGGAAGCGATCGTTGTCGCGGCCCCGGCCGCGGCCCATTGGACCGTCCTCGCGGCGGCGCTCGGCGTCATCGTCGCCAAACCAGGATGCGATCTCGTCGCCGGCCCGTTCGAAGAAACCTCGATCCTCGTCGCTGCCTCTGCCTTGGTAGCGCTCGCGGTCGTGATCCGAATAGCGCCCGCGCTCCTGGTCGCGGCGCGTGTCATAGCGGTCGTATGCCATATCTCTCTCTCCTCCGTTGAAATGCGCGACCGGGGGCAGGAATGCCCCACGTTACGCCCGAAAAACGAACGGGAGATTGGCGTCGTTCCGGCGCTAGCCGTTGTAAAACGGCACTTTTCGGTGAGGCGGGCTGCGCCTGCGGCGAGCGCTTGTGCGGGTCCGATGCCGTCGCTATGTGAGCCGCTGATGCCCGGCCCGAAGCGGTCGGGCCTCGTGTATCGGCCGGGGCGGGGCTGTAGCTCAGATGGGAGAGCGCTGCAATCGCACTGCAGAGGTCAGGGGTTCGATTCCCCTCAGCTCCACCAGCCCTTCAAGGCCTCACTTTTTCCCGTCGTCGGCCGCCATCAACGTGGTCTGAAGCCCTGTCGACTGGGGCGTCAGCGACGCCTGAGTGACCACCAGAGTGGTGCCCGGGCCGATCGCCGAGCGCATCGCCGAGTCGAACGCCGGGGGAATTTTCAGCTGCTCGACGCTGGCGCTGCCGCTCGCCCCGGAAGTGCCGCCGGCGCCGACCTCGATCCAGTGATTGTCCTTGCCGCCGGCGAAGGTCAGCACCTTCGTCCCCGCACTTTGCGGAACCTGGGCCCGTGAGCGGCCGAGCTCGATTCCGTTGCGGAGCACCACCACCTGCTGGTCGGCGGCCGAGACGATGATCGACACCGGCCCGTCCTTCGGCGCAGCGGGGTTCCAGCTGAACTCCTGCCCCTGAGGCAGCGGAGCCGGCGGGTTGGCCCCGGCAACGGCCGGTTCGAGCAGGCCCGCCGCCGGCCGCTTCACCGGGTCATTGTGGCCGCCGGTGATAATCACGGTTCCGCCAAGCGATTCTATCCCGAACAACAGCCTCGCGAACTCGAGCGGAAGGTGAACGCAGCCGTGGCTTTCCGGATAGCCCGGAAGGCCGCCGGCATGAAGCGCCACTCCTCCCCAGGTCAGCCTCTCCGTGTAGGGCATGGGCGCGTTGTTATAGGTGCTCGAATGGTGGTCCTTGTCCTTCTGGAGGATCGTGAACACTCCCGTCGGAGTTTCGTGGCCCGGCTTTCCGGACGAGATGGTGGACACCGCCATCCGGACGCCGTTGCGATAGACGCTCGCGCTCTGCCGGGTGAGGTCGACATAAACGAGCAGCGGGCCCTTCGGCGCGAGCTCGGGCGCCCATACCCACTGGCCGGGCTTGAGCTTCTCGGGCTGGTCGATGAGTTCGTGCGGAGCCGACTTCGCCGCGCCCTGTGCAGACGCCTGCGACAGCGGCGTTACGGCAATCAATACGGCGGCGATCGCCCGTAGCACTCGTCTCATGTTCATCCCCCCTGAAGTCCTCGCCGCTTGACTACATTGCGTCGCCGGCGTCCATCACCGTCGTTTGCAAACCGGTCGATTCCGGGCTGACCGACGCCTGGGTGACCAGCACCGTCGTTCCAGGAGCGATCACCGAGCGCATCGCGGCGACGAAGGCGGCCGGCAGCTGCATCTGCTCGACCCGCTCGGTGCTGATGATCTCGGCCGGCGCTCCGGTTAGGTCGGTGACCCCGACCTGGATCCATTGCCGGTCCTTGCCGCCGGCGAACGTCATCACCTGGGTCTCGGTCGTCTCCTGGTGGACCTCGGCGTGGGCGCGTCCGATCTCGACTCCGTTGCGAAGCACGACCACCTGCTGGTCGCGGGTCGAGATGATGATCGACACAGGCCCGCTTGGGCTTGCGGCGGGGTTCCAGGTGAAAATCCCCGTCGGGGTCAGCGGAGTTGCCGGCGGCGGAGTGACTCCGGCCATTGCCGGCGCGAGCACTCCCGCGGCCGGCCGCCTGACTGGATCCTCATGGCCTCCGGCGATCACCACGGTGCCGCCCATATCGGTGAGGTCGAACAATTTCTTGGCGAATTCCATCGGCAGTCGAATGCAGCCGTGGCTGGCCGGGTAGCCCGGCAAATTGCCGGCGTGCATTGCCACGCCCATCCAGGTGAGCCGCTGCTGATAGGGCATCGGCGCATTGTCGTAGGTGCTCGAATAATGCTCCTTGTTCTTCTCGAGGATGGTGAACACGCCGGTCGGAGTGTCATGCCCCTCCTTGCCCGAGGAGATGGTGCTGACGGCGATCCGGACGCCGTTGCGATAGACGGTCGCGACCTGGCGGCCGAGGTCGACATAGACGAGCACCGGGCCCGACGGCGCGATCTCCGACTTCCACACCCATTCGCCCGGCTTCAATTTGTCGGCCTGCCTGGCGAACTCCAGCTCGGCGGACGCCCTTGCTCCCTGGGCGAGCGCCGGAGGAGCGGCGAACGGAGCAATCAGAAGCGCCGCAGCGAGCCCGAACCACAATCTCGCCATGTCCAAGCCCCCTGGTCCCCAACCAAGACTCATACGCTTGATTTCGCGTAACAAAAAGCCTGCTCTTGTTGGCTGCTTTCTACTCGAAAGGTCCCAAACGTCAGCCTTCAACGCGTGCGCGCGGGCACCCACGCGCGCGAGGGCGCTCGGAAATTCAAAGCGGATCGGGGAGCAATCATCCTCATTGCGGACGGAACAGCTATCCCGGATCAGGGGTTGTAGGACAGGCAAAAAGCTAATGGACGCTTACAAAGCCCGCGAGTCGCGCTATGCGGGTGATGCTACCGGTCGCAATGAGACGGGCACTGGCGCTTTGCGGCTCCTTTTTGCTTCTCTGTCGCTGATCTTAGCACTGAAGGTCCGGCACCCGGATTGAAACGAGAAGGAATGTTTAAAATGCCCACAGGCACAGTCAAATTCTTCAACGAGTCCAAAGGTTTCGGCTTTATCCAGCCCGAGGGCGGAGGAGCGGATGCGTTCGTCCACATCTCCGACGTCGAGCGTTCGGGAATGAGCACTCTGCGCGAGAACCAGCGCGTGTCCTACGACGTCGAGGAAGACCAGCGCGGCAAGATGAAGGCGACCAATTTGAAGTCCGCCGACGGCGAGTAAGCACGAAATGCCGAGCGCAGGAGAGCGATTGCACAGCAATCGTGACCCTGCGCTTAGAGCCATTTGAGTGCCGGCCAGCCTGCCGCGCTAGCGGACAGGACTGGAGTCGAAGACGACCGAAGGTCACCTCACGCGATTCACTCGCGTGACGGCTTTCCCATGACGGCCTTTCCCACTCAGCACCTACCCACGAACGGCTCGCGGTCTACCGCTCCCTGGACCGGTACATCCGAAGCAGCCGGATCGCGTCCATCACCGTGATGTCGCGCAGCGGCGCTTGCGGCTCTGGCAGCTCGCGGTCGAAATGGTGGCGGATCGTTTCGTGGAGCCGGCATTCGAGCTCGCACGCGCCGATGGCGATCGCCTGCTCCCAGCGCCGCGCGAAGTCCGGCCAGCGCTTGCGGTGGCTATAGGCGGACGGCGGCCACAGCCCGACCGCTCGGCACGCGGCCTTGACGTTGCAGGTCGCCGCCAGGACGCTGAGGAACCGGTCCTCTACCCGAGCCGTCCATTGCGACAGCTTCGCCCGCCGCACCTGCACCCGTCGCCCGTTGCTGCCGCTGACCACCAGCTCCTCGCCCTGGTGATAGCGAGGGAAGGACGAGTGCCGGGGGCACTCGGCTCCCGCAGCTCCAGCGGCCTTTATCCTCTCCTTCGCCTCCGCAATTGCCTCCCGGCACGCCAAATCGAACTGGGCATCGGTGGAGCGGTGCAGGCAGACCCAGGATCGCGAAACCCTCGCGCGTTCCGCCGAGATGGTCTGGTTGCCGGTTTGGGAAAGGTATGTGAGGAACGCTCGCTTGCGCGCCGCGCTGAACTTCTTCGACATCGTTATCCCCGCGCAGGCGGGGACCCAGCCCCGCAAAAAACGAGGTAATCCACCTATGCCAAATCATGGGCTGTAGGACAGAAGTTTCTCGGCAGTCCCTAGTGCCCGCTTTGGGTGGAAAGCGGACGCTAGCGTTCTAATTGATTTCGAAGCGCTTGCGATATTCGGACGGCGTCAGGCCGAAGCGCCGGTTGAATGCCCTTGAAAATGCATCGGAAGAGGCGAAACCGACAGCTTCGGCCACGGCTCCGATCTTGACCGAGGATGCCGATAGGAGCGCCTTTGCACGATCGAGCCGCCGCTGCTCGATATACCGTCCAGGTGTCGTGTGGCACTCCTCAACAAAATGCCGCGCGAAATGCCGCTCGCTAAGCGCCGCAGCGCGGGCGAGGTCTCGAACGGCAACTTTCTCGGTGAGATGATCCTCGAACCACGCGATTGCATTGGCGATGTTTTTCGACGCTCCGCTCTGAATCCGAAGTGACTCAGAAAACTGAGACTGGTCGCCCTGCCGCTTTATGTAGATCAGCATTTCGCGGGCCACCGCCATTGCGACGGCGCCGCCGAGATCGTTCTTAATGAGCTCGAGCGACAGGTCGATGCCGGAAGTGATTCCAGCTGAACACCAGATCTTGCCGTCATTCACGAAGAGAGCTTCGGCTTCGACCCGGGAGGCGGGAAAGTTGCGCCGGTACTCCTCCGCGAACCTCCAGTGGGTGGTGGATTGTCTTGCCCTCCGAAAGACCAAGACGCGCGAGCAAAAACGCTCCCGTACATATGCTAACGACGCGCTCTGCCCTTCCGGCGATCCATCGCAGATCATCGACTGTCGTCTTGTCCAGCTCACACTCGCGCGCGCCTCGGCCGCCCGGGACGATCAATGTGTCCACACGTGGACGCTCATTGGCCAGGCAGTCCGCTAGAATCTGCACGCCGCTTTCCGTGCGGATCGGGCCATCGGCTACCGCTATCGTCGACCATTCATAGGGCCCGTCGGCGTGATCGGCCGCGATACTGAAAGCATCGAGAGGGCCGAACAAGTCCAACCCCTGGCATCCTTCGAAAAGAAGAAACCCTAGCCGATGCGCGCTCAATCGGTTGCTCCCTCCTTAGCATCGGCCAGTTCTTCGATTGCCTGCCGAGCGTGATCGTTTCCGGGCTCGAGCTCGAGCGAGTGACGAAAGTAGACCATCGCCCGCTCCTCATTGCCGGCACGACGATGGGCTTGCGCCAGGTCGTCCCAGGCCCGCCACCATCCCGGATGCACCTCCGCATTGATTTTAAGAGCCGCAAGGGCCTCATCGACACGTTCCGCCGCCAATAGATCCAGTCCGGCAATATGCAGGCGGTTGCGGTCGCTGGCGCGCCACCATTCGTGCTGTCCGTAAGCGGCGATGCGGCTCTGGTAGATCGAGCGCAGCTGCGATGGCGAGAGCTCGAACGCCAGCGCCGCCAGGGGACGAAGATCATTGCCGGAGAGGATCCTTTCGAGAACCGGATCGCGGCCGGAAAAATAATCATCCGCCCGCATCAGCACCGGAACATCAATTCGAAAGAGAGTGTCCCTGCCTGGGTTCTCGCTCGATTCAGTGAACTGGAAATAGGATTGGGAGAGGTGAAGTGTCATTCCGCTGTGCGGCAGGACGTAGGGCAAGGCGTCGCCGAACATGTTGACTTCGGCGCTCGGCGGTTCGCCCACTACGATCACCTCGGTGTTCGCCGCGAGGATTCCGAGAAAGTTAAGGGCCGCGCTGAATGTTTTCCTTCCGGTGATCGCATAAAGCCTGCCGTAGCGGTTCAGCTTTTCGCGCTGGAGGATTCGGTGCACCAAGCCGCGGACGATGGAGCCGTCTCCGCCACTATTGTAGCGCAGGTCGATGATCAGCGAAGCGTCCGGGTGCGCGTCCAGCGTCGCGAAAAGTTCGTCGAGGACCTGCTCGAAGCGAACTTCGCGATGGGATCGCACGACGTTGTTGAACGCGAAATGCACCGCGTCGGCAGATTCAAGATAGGTGATGCCGTAGGGACGGCGATGCCGCAGGTGCAGCGGCAGCTGCTCATGCGTTCCCCTGTACAGCTCCACCGGTGACAGCTGCCCAAAAGCCGTGGTCAGTTCGATGACATCGGAGTTCCAGAAAGGAGCGAAGAATTCCCCGTAAAAGCGCCACTCGATGTCGCCTGGTCCCTCGACGGCCGGTATCTCGATTTCCGCCGTCTCTTCGCCCTTTGCGATCCGGACGTTCAGTGGTTGCGACGGACTCGCATGGCCTAGCGCCTCCATGACCCGCGCGCTCGAGAGGAAAAATGTGTTGTTCAGATCGCCGAACCGATTGTCGGCCCCCATCAGTGCTGCGGCGTCCGCTGCGACTTCAGCTGCCGGACTGCCACCAATGTGGGTGACGCGCTTGCCAACGGCCTCGGCAAGGTTCGTGGCGATCGACGTGATGTAGAGTCCGTCGGCAAACCAGTAGAAGCGTACCGGATACCAGCCGGTCGCGAACGGTTCGCTCGCCGTGGGGTCGAGAAGGGTGTGGCCGTCGCGCAAGGTGCCGGCGATCCTCATCATTTCCAGAGAAATCTGCGTGTCGGACAGGTTTGGGATTGCGTCGTGCAGTTTGCGGACTTGGGCCGCATAGGCATTCTCGCTTACGCGGGCGAACGCCATCGGATGACGCGTTCGGATGACCTGGTCGAGATAAGAGAGGTCGCTCCTCCAATGCTCTACCCGGGAAGCATCCTCCGCCTGAGCCGGTAGCAGGGCTGCGGCGACCATGACGACCGATACGATCAGCCTGCGGATCGGTCCCTTCGGCATGAGAGATATCCTTCGGTGAACATCGGCTGCTCAAAGAGCGCTCGAGCGCGCCTTAAGTGCACTGTCTCACCACGAACTGCTGGCAGCAATGCCTTTGAACCGACAATTTCTGCCAAGCGCGATTCTCGCGGCAGCGCTATTCACACGCTGGTCGGGTCGCGAACAATTGAGCTGGCGATCGCCCGCAAGCCAGTGTCGGCGAATGTCCGCTTTGGGTCGAAATCGGACACTAGGACTGCAAGCAAAAAAGGCCCCGCATCGCTGCGGGGCCTTCTGCTTTTGGTGTGAGAGACAAGCCCTCACCCTAGCCAGC
>JBPCOC010000036.1:0-9643 GCA_051000635.1 Sphingomicrobium sp.
GTCTGAGCCGAGGAGTCGACGCTGGACACGCTGATGCCCACGTTCACCGCCGTGCGGATGCCCTGGTAAAACAGGTCGGTCTCGAGGAAGATCTGGCCGTCGGTGATGGAGATGACGTTGGTCGGGATGTAGGCCGAAACGTCGTTGGCCTGGGTCTCGATCACCGGCAGCGCGGTAAGCGAGCCGCCGCCGTTGTCCTCGTTCAGCTTGGCGGCGCGCTCCAGCAGGCGGCTGTGCAGGTAGAAGACGTCGCCCGGATAGGCTTCGCGGCCCGGCGGGCGGCGCAGAAGCAGCGACATCTGGCGGTAAGCGACGGCCTGTTTCGAAAGGTCGTCATAGACGATCACCGCGTGCATTCCGTTGTCGCGGAAATATTCGCCCATAGCGCAGCCGGCGTAGGGCGCGAGGAACTGCAGCGGAGCCGGCTCGGAGGCGGTGGCGGCTACGACGATGGTATAGTCCATCGCGCCGTTTTCCTCGAGCGCCCTGACGATCTGCGCGACCGTCGAGCGCTTCTGGCCGACGGCGACATAGATGCAGTAGAGCTTTTGGCTCTCGTCGCCGCTCGCGTTGATCCCCTTTTGGTTGATGAAGGTGTCGAGCACGACCGCGGTCTTGCCGGTCTGGCGGTCGCCGATGATCAGCTCGCGCTGGCCGCGGCCGATCGGGACAAGCGCGTCGAGCGCCTTCAAGCCGGTCTGCACCGGCTCGTGGACCGACTTGCGTGGTATGATGCCCGGCGCCTTAACTTCGACCCGGCGGCGCTCGGTGAACTCGATCGGGCCCTTGCCGTCGATAGGGTTGCCGAGAGCGTCGACGACCCGGCCGAGAAGGCCCTTGCCGATCGGAACGTCGACAATCGTGCCGGTGCGCTTGGCGGTCGAGCCTTCGCCGATTTCCTCGTCGGGCCCGAACACGACGACTCCGACATTGTCGGCCTCGAGATTGAGCGCCATGCCTTTGACGCCGCTTTCGAACTCGACCATCTCGCCGGCCTGGACATTGTCGAGCCCGTAGATGCGCGCGATCCCGTCACCGACGGACAGCACGGTGCCGACCTCGGCGACCTCCTCGTCGGCTGCGAAATTCGCGATCTGGTCGCGGATGACGCGGGAAATTTCAGCGGCTCGGATGTCCATCTTTAGCCTTTCATCGCCAGAGCGAGTCTGTTGAGTTTGGTCTTCAATGAGGCGTCGATCATCTGGCTTTCGATCCTGACGATCAGTCCTCCGAGAATTTCGGGGTCGGTGCTCGCGTCGATCGCGACGTCGCGGCCGACGCGGGCCTTGAGCTTCGACTTAAGCGCCGCAACCTGGTCGTCGCTCAGCGGATGCGCGGTGACGACTTCAGCAGTCGTCTCGCCCCGATGCTTGGCGGCCAGCCGCCGGAACGCGCGGATGACCGGCTGCAGCTGGCCTTTCCGGCCGTTCCTTGCCAGCACTCCGAGGAAATTGCTCGTGATCGGGTCGAGGTTGAGCTCGCCGGCGATCGTTGCGAACACCTTGCCGGCGTCCTCCCGGTCGACCAGCGGCGAAGAGGTGAGCTGCCTGAACTCGTGCGAATCGGCGAGCGCCTGGTTCAGCCCATCGAGGCTGCCGCTCACCGCGTCGATCTGCTTTTCGTCGCGCGCCAGGTCGAACAAAGCGGACGCATAGCGTCCTGCTAAGCTGGCCTGAATGCCGCCGGATGTCTCCACGCGCCCAAAGCTCCAGAACTGGAATTGCCCCCATGCGAAAATGGGGCGTTTGTACGGCCTTAAACCGCACCGCCCCGATGGGTTGGCGCGCCCGTAGCAGCGGGTGCGGAGCGATGCAAGAAGGCGGCCGGGCCGGGTTTTTGCTTTGATCGCAAACGGCGGGATGCGCCGATCCCTTAAGTCGCCTATTTGTCGCGAATGGCAACGGAACGGATGAACGAACAGGAGGCATGGCGGGCCTTCGAGCGGCGCGACCGGTCGTTCGACGGCCGCTTCGTCGTCGCGGTCAGAACCACGGAAATCTATTGCAAGCCGAGCTGCCCGGCGCGTCGGCCGAGGCGCGACAACGTGCGCTTCTACCCCGACGGAAGCCAGGCTCGCGCCGCGGGCTTCAGGCCGTGCCTGCGCTGCCGCCCCGACGAGGCGGCGCGCGATGCACAAGCGGTCGCCCGCGCGGCGAAGCTGATCGAGCGGGCGGAGCAGGCGCCGACGCTTTCCGAGCTCGCCTCGGCGGTCGGCTATGCTCCCCACCATTTCCAGCGGCTGTTCAAGCGGTCTCTCGGCGTGTCGCCGGCACAATATGCCCGCGCCGTGCGGGCCAGACGCGTCGAGAAGCATCTGAAGGAGAACGACCGGGTGACGGACGCGATCTACGAGGCCGGCTATTCGGCACCAAGCCGCTTCTATGACGATGCGAGCGAGCGGCTCGGGATGGCGCCGTCCGCGTGGCGCGACGGCGGCCGCGGCGAGACGATCCGCTGGACGATCGTCGAAAGCGCGCTCGGCCCGATGCTGCTTGCCGCGACCGCCAAGGGCATCTGCCGACTGTCGTTCGACGAGGATCCGAAGTCGCTTCGGCGGATCTTCCCGAACGCAGCGCTGGTCGAGGACGACGGGTCGATGGGTAAGCTGGTGCAGGGCGCATTGACCGCCGTCGAGCGGCCGGCCCAGGCGCCCGAGCTTCCGATCGACGTCGCTGGAACGGCGTTTCAGGAGGCGGTGTGGAGGGAACTTCTCAAGATCCCGCCGGGCGAAACCCGAAGCTATGCCGAGATCGCGGCGGCGGTGGGGCGACCGGGCGCGGTCCGCGCAGCCGGCTCGGCGAATGGCGCGAACCACGTGTCGGTGCTCATTCCCTGCCACCGAGTGGTTAGGAGCGATGGAAGCCTCGGCGGCTATGCCTGGGGACTCGACCGGAAACGCAGGCTGCTCGATTCGGAGTCCGCCGGGCGCAAGGGCGATCTTCTCTAGAGGAAACTGCCTAGAGGAATGAATACGGGTCGACGTCGACGCTGACCCGCACTTTCGAGCCCCAGTCGACCTCCTGCAGCCAGTCGCGGATCACGTCCTGGACGTCGAGCGCCCGGGCGGCGTGGACAAGCAGGCGCTGGCGGTGACGGCCGCGGAGCATCGCGAGAGGGGCAGGGGCGGGGCCGAACACGGCCATGCCTTCGACGCTTGGAGCGGCATTGCCGATCCTCCTGGCGACGTCCTCGGCCCCGCTCGCGCTCTCGGCCGACACAATGATTGCCGCGAGCCGCCCGAACGGCGGCATAGCTGCCTCCCGCCTCGCTTCTGTCTCGGCCGCATAGAATCCGGGAGCATCGCCGGAGACCAGCGCGGCGATCACCGGGGCGTCCGGCTCGTGGGTCTGGACGAGCACCCGGCCCGGCTTGTCGCCGCGCCCGGCGCGCCCGGCCACCTGCTGGATCTGCTGGAAGCTGCGCTCGGCCGCGCGCAAGTCCCCGCCGGCCAGCCCGAGGTCGGCATCGACCACTCCGACCAGCGTCAAATTGGGGAAATGATAGCCCTTGGTCACCAGCTGCGTGCCGATGACGATGTCAATCTCCTGCCGCTCCATCGAAGCGACGAACTCGGCAGCGCGTGCCGGCGACCAGATGGTGTCGGAGGTGACGATCGCGGTGCGGGCTTCGGGAAACAGCTCGGCGACCTCGTCGGCGATCCGCTCGACCCCGGGGCCGCAGGCGACGAGGCTCTCCTCCTCGCCGCATTCAGGGCAGGCGCGGGGCGGCGGCATCACGTGGCCGCAATGGTGGCAGGCCAGCCGGTGCATCAGCCGGTGCTCGACCATCCAGGCGGTGCAATTGGGGCATTGGAAGCGATGGCCGCAGTGTCGGCACAAGGTTAGCGGAGCGAAGCCGCGACGGTTGAGGAACAGCAAGCTCTGCTCGCCGCGACCGAGGTTCGACTCGAGTTCGGCCACTAGGCTGGGCGCCAGCCAGCGCCCTCGCGGCGGCGGGTCCTGGGTGAGGTCGATCGCCTGGATTTCCGGAAGGCTCGCCCCGGCAAAGCGGTGGGCGAGGGTCACTTCGCGATAGCGGCCAACCTCGACCATGTGCCGACTCTCGATTGCAGGAGTCGCCGACGACAGGACGACCGGCACGTCCTCGAACTTGGCGCGCATCACGGCGACGTCGCGCGCATGGTACTGGACTCCGTCCTCCTGCTTGAAGCTCGGCTCGTGCGCCTCGTCGACGACGATGAGGCCGAGCTTCGGGTAGGGCAGGAACAGGGCCGAGCGGGCGCCGACCGTCACCCTCGCTTCTCCCGAAGCGATTCCCCGCCAGTTTCGCCGCCGCTGTGAGGAGCGCAGGTCCGAATGCCAGGCGACGGGAGCGCAGCCGAACCGCGCCTCGAACCGCTTGAGGAACGGCTCGGTGAGCGCGATCTCGGGGAGCAGCACGAGTGCCTGTCGCCCCTGGCGAAGGCATTCGGCGATCGCCTCGAAATAGACCTCGGTCTTGCCCGATCCGGTCACTCCGTCGAGCAGAACCGGATCGAAGCCCTTGCCGATCGCCGCCGAAAGCGATGTCGCCGCGCTCCGCTGCTCGTCCGTCAGCTCTGGTGGCGCGAAATCGGCGTCGGGCCAGGGCAGCGGCCGATCGGCAGTGACTTGCACAGCCTCCAGAGCGCCGGCGTTGACAAGCCCGCGCATGACGCTGTCGCTCACCTCCGCATGGTCGGCGAGTTCGCGGATCGTTCCCTGCCGGCCCTCGATACGCTCGAGCGCCTTTTCCCGCTGCGGAGTCAGCCGATCGGGAGCGCGGCCGGTCGGCAGATATTCGGTGAGTTCTCGCGGGCCCTCGAGCGCCGCCGATGACGGAAGCACCATCCGAAGCACCGAGGCGAGCGGGCTGAGGTAATAATCCGCTGTCCATTCCACGAGGCGGCGGAGCGCCGCCGGGATCGGAGGAACGTCCATCACGGCGACCAGCGGCCGGAGCCGGTTGTCGCCCACTTCTTCGGTAGGCAGCCGGTCAGCCTCCCATACAACTCCGATTAGCTGGCGCGGTCCCAGCGGCGCGATCACGACCGACCCAGGTTCGACAGACAGGGCGTCGGGCACTCGATAGTCGAGCGGCCCAAGAGCGGCGTTCAGAGTGACAACGCGGGCGCGTTTGGTGCTCATGTGCATCCGTCATTGCGAGGAGCGCAGCGACGAAGCAATCCAGTCAGTGCCGCTGGATTGCTTCGCTACGTTCGCAAAGACGAATCAGTGGGGCTTACCGCCCGCGCTTCTTGCGGTGCTTGTCGAAGTCGAGGACCGCGTTTTCTTCCTCGCCTTCAGGCATCAGGCCGAGGCGTCGGGCGATTTCCTGATAGGCTTCGGCGACCTTGCCAAGATCGAGCCGGAAGCGATCCTTGTCGAGCTTCTCGTTGGATTTGGTGTCCCAAAGCCGGCAGCCGTCGGGGCTGATCTCGTCGGCGAGGATGATGCGCGCGAAATCGCCATCCCAAACCCGGCCGAACTCCAGTTTGAAATCGATGAGCCGGATACCGATTGCGGCGAACATTCCGGACAGTAAGTCGTTCACCCGGATCGCCATGTCGGCGATGTCGTTCATCTCCTCCTGACTGGCCCAGCCGAAGCAGGCGATGTGCTCGTCGGAGATGAGCGGATCGCCGAGCGCGTCGTCCTTGTAATAATATTCGATGATCGTTCGCGGCAGCTGCGTGCCTTCCTCGCTCCCGAGCCGCTTCGATAGCGACCCTGCGGCGACGTTGCGGACGCCCACATCAATCGGGATTATCTCGACCTGGCGGATGAGCTGCTCGCGCATGTTGAGGCGGCGGATGAAGTGGGTTGGCACCCCGATCGCTGCAAGCGCTGTGAAGATGTGCTCGGAGATTCGGTTGTTGAGAACGCCCTTGCCGCTGATCGTGCCCCGCTTCTGAGCGTTGAACGCGGTCGCATCGTCTTTGAAATATTGGATCAGAGTTCCAGGCTCGGGACCCTCGTAGAGGATCTTGGCCTTACCCTCATAGATTTGGCGGCGGCGGGCCATGTCGGGTGTTGCGCTCCAGCGGAACTTGAGGAGCGCGGCCTATAGGCGAGGAGCGCGGTGCGTGCAAAGCCGCGCTCCTCACAATTCGTCATGCACATCCGATGTCCCGGGATTTCTTGCTCGAGGGTGCTGCGAACTGAACGTCCTGCAATTTTCGGAAGGTCGCAGCGACACCCGAGCGAAAGGTCTGGATTGCTCGATCGATGCCGTCGTTGAGGTCGGCGCGACCGTCCCGGTAGATCCGGTCGAAAATCTCGTCGTTCATCGCGACCTCCTTCAAAGTGCCAGCGAGTAGCCGTCGATCAGGTCGTTGGCGGGTGCCTTCAGCGCCCGCTCGATCGCGGCAAAGCGGCGCTCCGAGTCGAGCTTGCGCCAGGCGCGGAAGCGCGCGCTCGGGCGGGCCGCGGCGACGTTGGCCGCCTGGACAGCGGGGCCGTCCTCGACGAACAGCTTGGTGTTGAGTCCATAAGTCATCTTACCGATACCTCCTGTCGTTTCCGCCGGCGGAGGGGGCTTTTCAGGGGAGGGAGAAGCTCCGCCGGCGGTGAGTGGTATTTACGGAGCGCGTACTCGTTTCGCCAATCAAACGCTCGACAGAATCAATAAAGCAGGCTTATGGAGCCGTTTCATGCGCAAACTGCCTCCGCTGACCGCCATCCGAGCCTTCGAGGCTGCCGGCCGGAACGAGAATTTCACGGCCGCCGCAGCCGAGCTCGGAATGACCCAGGCGGCAGTTTCCTATCAGGTGAAGGCACTGGAAGAGCGGCTCGGAGCACCTTTGTTCGTGCGCGAGCGCGGCCGGGCGCGCCTGACTCCTTTGGGCGCCAGGCTCCTGCCGGCGCTGAGCCAGGCGTTCGACGGGATGGAAGCGGCGTTTGCAGCCCACCGGGCGGAAGACGAGTCGCTTCTGACAGTCACCACCACGCACACGTTCGCGAACACGTGGCTGGCGTGGCGGCTCGGAGCTTTCCAGATGCTGCACACCGACCTAGCCGTCCGGATGACCACATCGAATGAGGTGGTCGACCTGCTGTCCGGCGATGCCGACGTCGGAATCAGGGCGGGCACGGGCCATTGGGAGGGGCCCGAGAAGCATATGCTGGTCCGCTCCGTTTTCACTCCGATGGCGAGCCCCGCCTGTGCCGCCGAGGCAAAGAAGACTGTCGGCCGCGCAATCGAGCCAAGCGATCTGCTCGAGCTCAATTTGATCAGTCCCGAAGACGATTGGTGGGTGCAATGGTTCGCCGACGCCGGGCTCGAGATCGACGGCGCTCCAAGGCGCCGGGGAGTGCGGCTCGACAACCAGGCGAACGAAGGCCATGCGGCGATGGCCGGGCAGGGCTTCGCTCTGCTCACGCCCTTCTTCTGGCAAAGGGACCTCGCCGAGAACCGCCTGGTGATGCCGTTCCCTGAGCTCATCGCGGCTCGCGGCTGGGCTTATTGGCTGGTGTTCCCGCCCGAGCGGCGGATGGTGCCTAAGATCAAGCGCTTCCGCGAATGGCTGCTGGCCGAAATTCCGGAATCGGCAAGGCGGAGCGAGGCCGCAAGCGCCGGGCTGGCGGCCGAGTAGCCGCCGGAAAGAAGTGCGCACTACAGCGTTGGCAGTGCGTGACTGCATTCTTCCGACTTACGTACGACCCGCACGGATCAGCCTGGTGAGGCAGCTGACCGTCCGGGTTCCGCGCGGGCAGGGCGCGCGCGTCGCCGACATCGCCGAGGCATGCGGCGCCGCCGACGTTGCCGTCGCACAAGCGCATGCCGGCGACAACAAGCTCGACCTAATTACCTTCAGCGTCGGCAACGCGCAGTTGGAGACCGTGCTCGCGCGTCTGGACGACATTCCCGATCCGCACGTCAGCTTCGATCCGCGCGGCGTGATCGCGCTTCGCCCGCCCGCCGAAGAGGCTGCCGGGCAGGTTGTCGACGTGCAGCCGCGAAGTCCGATCGAGGTCTATCTCAGCGGGCTTCAGAGCGTTGGCTCGTGGAGCGGGTTTCTCGGCTACGCGGCGGCGGCCGGAGTGGTGGTGTGGATCGGGCTGTTCACCGAACGGACGTTTTTGCTCGTGGCGGCAATGCTGATCGCGCCATTCGCGGGACCGGCGATGAACGCCGCGCTGGCGACGGCGCGCGGCGACCTGCACCTGTTCTGGCGTTCGCTTGCACGATATGCTGCGGCGCTCCTGGTCGCCATTCTCACAGCATTCCTGCTCAGCGTGATGTTCAACCAGCAGATCGCGACCGGATTGATGGTCAACGAGAGCATGATCTCGTCCGTTGCCGTCCTTCTACCGCTCACCGCGGGGGCGGCGGGCGCTCTGAACCTGTGCCAGTCGGAACGGAACAGCCTCGTCAGTGGCGCCGCCACCGGAATGCTCATCGCCGCGTCGCTCGCGCCGCCGGCGGGGATCTTCGGAATGGCGGTGGCGATCGGCGAATGGCCGATGGTGGAATCGGCGAGTTTCCTGCTTTTGCTCCAGATCGCCGGAATCAATTTCTCCGGTGCAATCGTTTTTCGAATTTACGGAGTCTCGCCCAAGGGCGCTCGGCTGGAGCGCGGCCGGCAGCGCTGGCCCGTCGCGATCGGGGCGGCGACGCTGGCGGCAATCGCGGCCTTGTTTGCATGGCAGATGGCAAGTCCGCCTAACCTGCAGCGTTCGAGCACCGCGCAGCGCGCCGCCCAGGACGCGCGGCAGCTGATCGATCAAAGCGGCCTCGCCAAGGTCGTGAAACTCGACGCGCAGTTTACTCGCGCCGACATCGAGGGGCAGACCACGCTGCTGGTGACCGGCTATGTGCAGTCGAGCCGGCAGGACCAGGACCGCGTAGAGCAGCAACTTGAGCAGGCGGTGAAGGCGAAGCTGCGCGAAAGCTACAATGTCACGCCGGTGGCCGATGTGACGATGATCCGGCCGTAGAAAGGACGCTATGAGCGACGAGGAAAAACCCGACAAGACCGAAATGTCCGAGCAGCGAACGGAGTTCGCCGAGGATCGGACCGTTCTCGCCAACGAGCGGACGTTCGCCGGCTGGTTTCGAACCGGAATCACCGCGGCGGCCCTTGGCCTTGGGTTTCACGCTCTGTTCGTGCGGATGGAGCCCTGGTGGGCTCCGCGGGCGATCGCTTCGGTGTTCTTCGTCCTGGCGATCCTGGTCTTCATCGTTGCCGAACGCCGCGCCTGCAAGGTGCTCGAGCGGCTAAGCGCGCATGATGTGAAGCCGTTCGGGAACTCCTGGCTGCGATGGATGACGATCCTCGCGTCGGTCGGAATCGCAGCCCTGATAGTGGCGTTGTGGACGCTCCCGATCGAGCCGGAAAACTGACCGGCCCCGAGGGCTATATTAAGGGATCGGGAAAGGGGTTGGTGGAGCCGAGGGCTATCCAACTCCTAAGGGGAATTGGCTAATCAGACGATTTGTTACCCCATTCGATACCCCAACAGGTCACGGAACACCCCTTCTGAGATTGGAGCAGACCCCTGGTATAGCAGCTAAAGTTGCTAAAGCGGCCGCGCCACTAGGGCCAAGACTCATAACCACCACATGATGGCGGCGGCGAGGTGGATGTTGCCGAGGAAGTTGGCGGCGAGTTTGTCGTAGCGGGTGGCGAGGCGTCGGCAGTCTTTGAGTCGGCAGAACATGC
>JBPCOC010000050.1:0-11357 GCA_051000635.1 Sphingomicrobium sp.
TGATGACAAGGCCGACGCCGGCGTTCGCCAGGAAATAGCCGTATCCTTGCGCCACCCCCCGGGTTGTGCCCCGGTAGACCCACGATCTCGCCACTGCATAGTGCAGTGAATTGCCGATTGCGAAGGAAAGTGCGGCAGCAACTGTCTCATCAATCTTCGCAAACTCGACGAAGACCCACATGAGCGCGAGACCGATTGCAAACGTGACACAGCTCACCAGGGCGTCCCGCCCGAGGAGCTCAGCGGCATTGCGTGATAGCAGTCGTTCTAGGAGGCTGGGCATGCGGAGCGTTTAGAGGGATCTCAATGCCGCGCCAGCCACAATGAGGCCGATCCGAAACTCCTTCGCTCCCTTTGCAACCATAAGTCGGGAGCGTTCAATGGCGGAAGCAGGGATGACCCTCGCGTCGACAATGGTGGAAAGCGAGCCCTGAAGTGCAGCCGATGCGGCGAGAAGCGGGCGCAGTTGATTGTCTTGCCTCCGGTACATCCGAAGTCGTAACATGCATTCGAACCGCAGTGATGGCAGAGAAGCAGAAAGTCCCGCCAAAGATTGTGAAGGTCATGGCCGCGACGGCCGTGCTCACCTTCGCGGCATTGATGGCCGGCTATCGCCTGCTGTTCTGAGGTTGCCTTGGCTGGCCAGAACGCTGAGGATCGCCTCCTAAGCCGAGTCATTGGCCGAGACGAGGGTCGCACAAGCGCCGCCGACGGGAGCGGCGAAATGTCCTCAATGGGTGGAAAGCGTGACGTACTGACTTCCGCGCTACACTGGCTGTTTGACGTCCCCGAGAACTAGGCGTTTCAGCGTGGGGATTTCCAACTAGCCCTTTGAGAGTGTTGCCTTTTCTTTCCAATCACCGTATCGACCTCCCATCGGGGGATCACGGTCGAATGCCGCTCTATCAACAGGTATTAGCGCTCCTACGGGGGCGTGCGCCAAAGCCATTATGCGATCCTTGTGTAGCGGATCATGTGGCGCTCAGCCCCAATCAAGTGGCTGCTGCTATCCGCCGCAGTCGGCGTGAAGGAAGAGCGCACCGCTACAAAGGCCGCTGTTACGGGTGCTGTACAAATCGCCACGTCACGGTAGCCGATCTCACCTGACGTCAGCTCTCATCTTCAGCAATGGTTTGAACAGCGCTGTCTGATCCAATGTCCGGAATGGGTGGAAAACGGACATTGGAAGGCGTCTCCGCAACGCCTAATCATCGTCGCACCACCGTGGCCCGGACTTACCCTAGGAACTATAAGTAGCGCACTAGCCCGCCGGCTTGGCGGGCCCGCGGACGCAATTCCCGCGATAGCGGCGCTGTGAATCTAGATTTTCCTTCAATCGCTCCCGGTCGGGTGAGAGCCCGGCCTCCGCCGCGTCTTCTAGCACCAGACGGCTTTGAAATACGATCCGGGCATTCAGCGCATCTAATTTTGCGACCAGTTTAAGATTTGCGCGGCGTTCGGCAGCGCTGATCGGACCTGGGAATGCGAGGTCGCCGAGCGACGCGGCAAGGTCCAGCTCCTCTGATTGGCTTCGCTGAAGCGAGGAAACCTCGTTGAATAACGCCGCGAATTTAGCCACTCGTTCAGGTCGGAAGTGGCCTAAAGTCTCGCCATTTTGCGCGGTCTCCCAAGCGTCCTTAGGCCAGGTCCTGTTCGGCGTCCTGTAAACGGGTGGGAACACCGGATTGTAAATGTCATTTGCGAAACGCACCCGGCTACCGGTCCACATCGGCTCGCCTTTAATTAATTCGTCGCGCAGTTCAGCCAGCCGCGGCTCGAGGCAATCATTGATTGCAAGGCGCTCGTAAGCATTGACCAGATTGTAGCCAAGCTCATCGCTAATCCGCCGGTCGCTGTCGCGGACCTCACTCTGCCAATGCCAGTTCGAAACCTGTTGCTCAGCGCCAAGCGCGATCAACACGCCGGCAGCAACGACAAACAGCTCGAACACAAACAGACGGGCGGTGGTCTTGCCGTCCCCTTCCCGCCACCAGTGACGGACGGTTCTAAACATGCGCTAAGCCCACATCCCGATGGTAGTGAGTTTTGCCGAGATGATAATGCATCAGAGCCCCCGCTCGCAGCCGAGGCTAGCAGAAGCGCTAATGTCCGCAATGGGTGGAAAGCGGACACTAGGAACGCCGTTTAGTCAGGTCGCGGCGACGTGCGATGCCTCCGCCTCGTCCACAAGCTCACCGGAACGCAGATCAGTATGGCCGCTACCATAAAGCCCCCGCTCACTGGGTCAGCAGCGAGGAATGCCGCGAGCAGCCCGAAATCCAACACCAACACTGCCATGGGCAGCCAAGGGTATCCTATAGCTCGGTATGGGCGCGCAAGTTCAGGCTCCGCCATGCGCAGCTTGAAGAAGGCCAAATCGGTGAAGGCGAGAATGAAAATTCCAAGCGCTCCGATGATGAGGAACACGGTTTCAAAGGTCCCAGAAAGCGCAAGCAGCACGGCGAAGAATGCTGTCACCGCCATCGCAACGTCAGGCGTCCCGCCCTTGTTCACATGACTGGTCACTACGGGCAGAAAACCTTCCTTTCCGAGGCCATGAAACACTCGCGTGCAGACCATGATCTGCGCATTGATGCAGCCGACGACGGTCACGACGGCCACAGCAGCCACGATGCGCATGCTGGCATCTCCGAATATGTCGGAAATCGCAACTGAGACTGGCAATTCTGCCGTCCGCAACCGTTCCACTGGAAGGGCATAGAAGAGAGCTGCGTTCATCAGCAGGTAGATCGCGCCCACCGCTATAATGCACGTGAATAATGCCCTCGGGATGTTCTTACTCGGGCTAGTATCCTCCTCCGCAAAGTAAGCTGGACTATACCAGCCGGCGTAGGCGCCAACGATAAATTGATACGCGACGACGAAGCCGAAGAAGGTGAGTGAGCTGGTGACCGCAGGCGCAGCCGAAGACGTAGAGGCTTCCGGACGTAGCAGAAAAATGGCTCCGATGAGGAGCAGAAGCAAAATGGCCTTTGCTGCACTTGTGAGCATCTGCGCAAAGCTGCCTTCCCGCACGCCGAGCCAATTCAGCGCGAAGAGCGACATTGCGACGGCCACACCAGTGTAAGATAGATAAGCGTGAAGCGGTGGATAGATGATCGCCAGAAACTCGGCGCAAGCAATGGCAAGTGCTGCAACGGCTGCAATGCCGCTCAGCCAGTCCGTCCATCCAACGATCAAGGCACCGAAGTCGCCGAAGGCTCGACGAGCCACATTGAACAAGCCACCTGACTTCGGCACGCTCGTCATGACTTCGGATACGACGTTCGCTCCGAGCAGCGCATGAACTGCAGCTAAGCCCCAAAGGGCCAGCGCAAGCCAGGCAAGTGGCACCTGATCGGCGACGCTGCCCGGTGTCCGGAGTATCCCCCCGCCGATCATGCCGCCAAGTCCCACCGCTACGCCGAATCCTAGCCCAAGGACCCTCAGGAGGTGACCGCGACCTGCCGTTTCCGATTGTAGCGTGTCCACTGCCCCCCCGCAGCAGAGTGGGCAGCTTTGTCGCACAATGTGGTCTAGGCCGCCAGCGGTTTTGCTCGCGTCCAGCCAGTGCACCAGTCTAGGTGGCTAGTCTCTCCTTTGGGTCGGAATCAGACCTAAGCAGCTAATGTCCGCAATGGGTCGAAAACGGACACTAGCTCGCATAGAGCAGCCGCAATGCCGAAGCCCCCAACTCCACCGGACCTGAAACACTGCACCGACTGCGGCAAGGTGATCGGCTCGCACGGCGGATGGTTCGGTCCCGAGTGCCAGTGCGGACGGGAACCCGGGAACGCGCTACGGGGAGCTCACGGTGTAGGGGTGCGGCGACACTGAGGGACGCTGTTCCGACGCCTCGAGCATTGGTCACGGCTGCGTAATTCTCGGCACCTCACCTCCTATCACACGTTAGACCTTCAATGGATGCGTTGTGGATGAAGATGATCCGCTAGGCCCGCCAGCGAACAGGCGCGAGCGACTGCGTGAGAACTTGCGCAAAGCGTTTCCTGTCCAGCTCATCGACTTTCCTGAACAGATGCGATCACTGGAAAAGGACGAGCCCAAAAAGCGGCGCTAAGGGCGGCCGGCTGACGGTGCTGGCGGCGGGGGATTAGCGCGTATTTGATCCCTTGGAGTAGAGCAGCTGTCCGTCTTTGAGAACGCCAGGGCCGACTTTGCGATCCAGTCTGAAATCGGGTGTCTCTAGCTGAACGGCCTCATGCAACAGCTGCTGCAATTCTTCCTTCCAGCCGGCCTTCTCAAATGCGAAGTGCCCCCAAGCCTCACCTGCATCCTTTCCGACCGTCACAATCGCGAGGTCGACGTCACTGTCAGGCTGGTGCGTCTCTCTCGCGCGGGAGCCATAAAGATAAATCTTCGCGATGAGAGGCTTTGTCGCAGCCCAGTCGGCGATCAACCGGCGTTGCTCCAGTGAAAGCCCCTTGTTCGTCGGCAGGATCACTCCCGCCCTTCGTATCGCCCCCTCAAGGCGAGCAGCTTATTGTGGAACCACCCGCCCCGGAGAAAAAACCAAACGGTCCCGGCCCCGACCACAAGGAAGAAGATCAGGTTCAATGGCCACTTCAGCGGGGTGAGCGCGACGATTCCCGTCTCGATTGTCAAAGCGAAACCGAGCATTGTGTAGAGGAAGTCCCAGCTCTGACGGCCGCGTTTGATCCTCGCGTTTCCAGTCACCTTCGCCATTGATCTCGTTACCTATGTGTTACCTCTTGAGTATCCAGTGCGGACCCTGACGCGCTTAACGCATTGAAAAGGCTGGAGCGGGTGAAGGGAATCGAACCCTCGTCGTAAGCTTGGAAGGCTTCTGCTCTACCATTGAGCTACACCCGCTCGACGCAGCGAAGCGGCCAAATGCCACCGGCAATCTGGTGACGTCAACCGAATTGGCAAGAGCTTGAGCGGGTTGCGCGATCCGCCGCGGTGGCTTACCAGCTTTTTCATGACTCACCTGAACGTCATCGCCGCCACATCGTCCGCTCACCGCTGGTGGCGCGGATGCACCTTTGCGGCGCGATGGCGCGACTGATCGACTAACCACATCGATCATCGATTGCCCGCCCGCCACCGGCGGGCTTTTTTTTTCAGGTGAATTACAATGACCAATCTTGCTGAACTTTCCGCCCTTCCCACACCAGCAGTACCGGTTGCGACGGTGCCGTCGGCCGTCGAGCTGTCGATCGCCCGATTGCTGGATCGCGAGACTCTCGACCGCTCGGCCGCCCGAGCCTTGTTTTCGGAAATCGTCGAGGGGCGGCTTCCCGAACCGCTGATGGCGGCGGCGTTCGTCGCGCTTCGCTTCAAAGGTGAAACCGCCGAAGAGCTGACCGGCGCTGCGCTTGCACTTCGAGCCGCTGCGCGGCCATTTCCAAGTCCCCATTATCTCTTCGCCGACAGCTGTGGGACGGGCGGCGATTTCTCCGGATCGATCAACGTCTCGACCGCGGCCGGACTGGTCGCAGCCGCCTGCGGCCTGCCGGTGGTGAAGCACGGCAACCGCTCCTTCACGTCGAAATGCGGATCGGCCGATGTGCTTGAGGCACTCGGCGCCCGCCTCGATTGCCCGCCCGAGCTGTCTCGCCAGGTGCTCGACCAGACAGGCTTCTGCTTCCTGCTCGCGCCTGCCTACCATCCCGGAATCGCGCATGCGGGGCCGGTCCGGCGGGCGCTTAAGGTCCGGACTGTGATGAACCTGCTCGGCCCGTGCCTCAATCCGGCGCGACCGCGAGTGCAACTGCTCGGCGTTCCCGACCCGCAGCTGCTGATGCCCATTGCCGAGACCTTGAGCGCGCTGGGCATCGAGCGGGCGCTTGTCGTCCACGGCTCCGGGCTCGACGAGGTCGCGGTCCACGGCGCCACTCAGGCCGTGAAGCTGGCGAACGGAGGGCTCGAGCCGATTGAGATTACGCCCGAGCAGGCCGGAGTTGAGCGCTACCCGCTCGAGCAGGTCACGGGCGGCGCGCCCGAAGCCAACGCGGCCATATTGACCGACACGCTCGCCGGCCGGGCGTCGCCCGCACAAGCCGCGATTGTCGCTATCAACTCCGGTGCGCTTCTGTTGACCGCCGGCATCGCAGCCGACCTGCGCGAGGGAGTTGACCAGGCACAGGACGCGATTTCGTCCGGACGTGCACGGCAGCTGCTCGCCCACTTCGTCGAATCCAGCCGTGGCTGAAGGGATCCTCGGCGACATCGCGGCAGCCAAGCGCTCGGAGATCCGGGGCCGGTTCGACGGCGTGTCGATCGACGCCCTGAGGGCGACGGCCATCCCGACCAGCCGCAGCCTGGAGTCGGCGCTCGCCCGGCCCGGCGCCCGCTTCATTCTGGAGATCAAGAAAGCCTCGCCTTCGGCAGGAGCGATCCGCGCCGGCGCCGATCCGGCGAGCCTTGCTCGTGGCTATTCGGGAGTCGCCGATGCGCTGAGCGTCCTCACCGACTCTCGCTTTTTCGCGGGCGGCTTGCAGGATTTGAGAGCGGCGCGCCCCGAGTTTGACGGGCCGATCCTCGCGAAGGACTTCTTTCTCGATCCGCGGCAGGTGGTCGAAGCCAGGATCGCCGGCGCCGACGCGGTGCTGGTGATGCTGTCGCTGGTCGACGATCCGACAGCCCGGACGCTGATCGCCGAAGCCCGCCGCCTTGGCATGGATTCGCTGGTCGAAGTCCATGATGAGCGGGAGATGCGGCGCGGGGTTGCGCTCGGCGCACCGCTGATCGGGATCAACAATCGCGACTTTCGCGCCCTGTCGGTCGACCTTTCGACGACTGAACGGCTGGCGCCATTTGCCCTCGGCCGGCTTCTCGTTGCCGAGTCCGGAATCTCGAACCGCGGCGATATCGATCGCCTTGCCGGATCCGTCGACGCTTTCCTGATCGGAAGCTCGCTGATGCGAGCATCGGACCCAGCGCAAGCTTCCCGCGAGCTGTTGTTCGGCCGGGTCAAATTGTGCGGGCTCAACCGCGCCGAAGACATTGTCGCCGGCCAAGCTGCCAGCTTTGCCGGTTTCGTGTTCGTCCCCGAAAGCCCGCGCTGTCGGCCGGCCGAGGAAATCGCGCCGCTCGCGGTGCAGGCCCGTCGGGCAGGGATTCTCCCGGTCGGAGTGTTCCGTGACGCTCCGCCGGACGTGGTCGCCGACATCGCCGCATCCCTCGACCTTCATTCGGTGCAACTGCACGGGCGCGAGGACGGCGAGTATATTACGGCGCTTCGGCGGAAGCTGGATAGTAAGTGCGAACTGTGGACGGCGGTGAGCGCCGACCGCGGCCCGCTGTATCGTGAAGGCGGCGATCGGCTCGTCTTTGATAATGGCAGCGGCGGCACGGGCCGCAGCTTCGACTGGCGAGTGCTGAGCGGCCATCCGGGGCTTGCGCGGTCGGTCGTTGCCGGAGGGATCGGGCCGGCGAACGCGCACCAGGCGGCTGCCCTCGGAGCCTATTCGATCGACGTCGGCTCGGCCGTGGACTCGGAGCCGGGCCGCAAATGCCCGGCCAGAACGCGCGACCTGTTCGACGCGCTTCGGCCGCAGGCCCGTGCCGAGTTTCGTGCATGCGCCTGAGCGGCCGTTTCGGCCGGTTCGGCGGCACCTACGTGGCCGAAATCCTGATTCCGGCGCTCGAGCAGCTCGAGGCCGCTTTCCTCGATGCACAGGATGACCCGGAGTTCACCGCCGAGCTCCATCGTCTCCTTGCGGACTACGCCGGAAGACCCACTCCGCTGTCCCGCTGCCGCAACCTGCCGGCAAATATCTACCTCAAGCGCGAGGACCTGCTCCACGGCGGCGCGCACAAGACGAACCAGGTGCTCGCTCAGGCATTGCTCGCCAGGCGGATGGGCAAGCGCCGGCTGATCGCGGAGACCGGCGCGGGACAACATGGCGTCGCGACCGCGATTGCCGGTTCCCTGCTCGGATTCGAAACCCGCATCTACATGGGCGCAAACGACGCCGAGCGGCAGCAGCTCAACGTGTTCCGAATGCGCCTGATGGGGGCCGAAGTGGTGACGGTGGAAAGCGGCGCTCGCGGGCTCAAGGACGCGATCAACGAAGCGTTGCGGGACTGGTCGGGGAGCTTCGAGGACACGCATTATTTGCTCGGCACAGCCGCCGGGCCGCACCCTTTCCCGTTGATGGTCCGCGAATTCCAGCGGGTAATCGGCCGTGAAGCACGGGCCCAGATGCTCGAGCAGCTAGGGCGGTTGCCCGATTGCGTAATCGCCTGCGTCGGCGGGGGTTCGAACGCAATTGGGCTGTTCTCCGATTTTTTGGACGATGATGTGCAGCTCATCGGAGTGGAAGCCGCAGGAAAGGGGCTTGACGGCGGTGAGCACGGCGCGACTCTGCTGCGCGGCCGGCGCGGAATCCTGCACGGCGCCGAAACCTATGTGCTCCAGGACGAGGACGGCCAAATAGCCGACAGCTGGTCGGTGTCGGCAGGGCTCGACTATCCCGCAGTCGGCCCGGAGCACGCGCACCTGAAAGAAAGCGGGCGTGCCGACTATGTCGGAGCGACCGACGAAGAAGCGCTCGCCGCATTCCAGGCGCTGGCCTCGGGCGAAGGCATTTTGTGCGCGTTCGAATCCGCCCACGCGCTGGCGCACGCGCTGAAGCTCGCAGCCGAAAATCCCGCAGCCGTTCTGCTCGTGGGCCTCTCCGGCCGGGGCGACAAGGATGTGTCTCAGGCGCAAGCCCTGCTGGGGGCCGGGCACGCTGGGACACAGGCCGAGCAGCTGCTCGGGCCAAGCGCATGAGCCTCTACGACACGATGTTCGAGCGCCTGGCGACAGCAGGAGAGGGTGCACTCGGCGGGTTCCTGATGCTCGGCGACCCCGACCTCAAGACTAGCGCCCGGATGCTCGATGCCCTCGTCGCGGGCGGCGCCGACATGGTCGAGGTCGGGATACCCTTCTCTGATCCCGTAGCCGACGGCCCGGTGATCCAGGCGGCGGCGGCTCGTGCGCTCCGGGCGGGAGTCCGGACGGTCGATTGTTTCGAGCTAATCGCCGGCTTGCGCGACCGCCATCCCGATGTGCCGATCGGAATCCTGACCTACGCGAACCTGGTGGTCGCTCGCGGCCCCGAACACTTCCTGCGAAGCGCTGCCGACGCAGGCGCTGACAGCTTGCTGGTCGCCGATCTTCCGGTACGCGAAGCTGAAGCCTGGATGCCGGAGGTCCGCGATGCCGGCCTCGATCCGGTTCTGATCGCGACCTCGAACATGCGGCCGCAGACTGTCGAGCGTCTTGCCAAGCTATGTCGCGGTTACACTTACTGCGTCACTCGCCCGGGAATCACCGGGACACATGCCGAAGCCCGGTTCGACGCAGCGCTTATCAGGCGGCTGAGCGATGCCGGCGCGCCGCCACCGGTTTTCGGGTTCGGGATCTCACGGCCGGAGCACGTCCGCGCTGCGCTTGCGGCGGGTGCAGCGGGAATCATCGCCGGCTCTGCGCTCGTATCCGCAGCCTTCGAGAGGCGCGACGTCGGCGCGCTGGTTGGTTCGCTCAAGGCAGCGACACGGAACGACTCTGCGCCGGATTGATTGAATCGTCGCCGAAACCAAAGGAGACGAGAGCAATGGCCGCGCGACCAATCTGGAGAGGGCAGATCCGGCTTGCGCTGGTTTCGATTCCGGTCGAGCTCTATCCGGCGACCAAGAGCGGCGCATCGATCTCCTTCCATCAGGTGCACGAGCCCAGCGGCAAAAGGATCCGCTACGAGAAGGTCGTTCCCGGGATCGGCCCGGTCGACCGCGACGAGATCATGAAGGGCTATGAGGTCTCGAAGGATCATTATGTTTTGCTCGACCCCGAGGAGATCGAGAAGGTCAAACTGGAGAGTAAGAAGACGCTCGATCTGGTCCAGTTCGTCGACGTCGGCGACATCGACGCTATGTATTACGAGAAGCCCTATTACGTGGTGCCTGCCGACGACCTCGCCGAGGACGCGTTCATTGTCCTTCGCGACGCACTGAGAAAATCAAAGAAGATCGGCATCGGCCAGCTGGCGATGCGCGGGCAGGAATATGTCGCCGCGATCAAGCCTTGCGGCAAGGGCCTTTTGCTGGAGACGCTTCGCTATGCCGACGAGGTTCACAAGGCGAACAGCTATTTCCGCGACATCGAGGACAAGAAGCCGGACGAGGACATGCTCGATCTCGCCAAGATGCTGATCGACAAGAAGACCGGGGAGTTCGACGCGTCGGAATTCCACAACCGCTATGTCGATGCCCTTCGTGAGCTGATTGAGGAGAAGCAGCGTAAGAAGGGTCAGAAGATCATCCAGGATCCCGATGCCGATCAGCCGCCGGCTCGCGGAGGCAATGTCATCGACCTGATGGCGGCGCTGAAAAAGAGCCTCGAGACCAGCGGCGGCGGCGGCGACAAGAAGAAGTCGAAGCCGAAGGCTGCGCCGCGGTCGAAGACTCGTCCGAGTTCGACGGGGACGAAGAAGAAAGCGGCGGCGGGCGGCCGCAAATAAGTCATGGCGAAGGCCGCCGCGAAGCTCGACATCGACACCTACAACAAGAAGCGCGACTTCTCGAAGACGAAGGAGCCCAAAGGGCGCAAGCTCAAGGGCAAGGGCGACAGCTTCGTCGTCCAGAAGCACGACGCGTCGCACCTCCACTGGGACTTCCGGCTGGAGATGGACGGCGTGCTCAAGAGCTGGGCGGTTCCCAAGGGGCCGAGTATCGATCCGGGCGACAAGCGCCTCGCGATGCGGACCGAGGATCACCCGCTCGACTATGGCGGCTTCGAGGGTACGATTCCGAAGGCCGAATATGGCGGCGGAACGGTGATGCTGTGGGACCGCGGCCGCTGGATCCCGGAGCCGGGGAAGGACCCGCGAAAGACGATCGAGGAAGGGCATCTCCACTTCACGCTCGAAGGCGAGCGGATGAAGGGAGAGTGGGTGATGTTTCGATTAAAGCCGCGCAAGGGCGAGAAGCGCGAGAGCTGGATGCTCAAGAAAGTCACCGACGAATATGCAGACGACGCTCGCGGCGACGCGCTGGTCGACAATTGCGTGACCAGCGTCACCACCGGCCGGACCATGGCCGAGATCGCGTCCGGCGAGGACGTGTGGCGCTCCAACCGCGGCGGCCGGAAGGGTGGGCGGCAAAAGAAGAAGGCGAGCGAGGCGCCGCCCGAGTTCCGGCAGCCGCAGCTCGCAACGCTCGTCGACGAGGTGCCGACGGGATCGGACTGGCTGTTCGAGTATAAATATGACGGATACCGGCTGCTGGTCGCCACTGGCAGCGGCGCGGCGACAGCCTGGACCCGCACCGAAACGGACTGGAGTGACGAGTTCCGGGCGCTGGTGAGGGCGGCGGAAAAGCTGCCGCCC